>NZ_CP177286.1:3271785-3914642 GCF_046837775.1 Hoeflea sp. Naph1
ATGGCGAAATACCCGGTGGTTCCGTCCCCACGCCGGACCTTGAGATCGACTACGCTGATCTTGCCGCTGCGGAATGCCTCTCTCTGCATGTCGAGCAGCCTTTGCCCACCGCCATCGACATACAGCGACATGACCCGCTCATAGGTAATGGCAAAATTCGGATCATAGCGCAGCAGCGCGTAGATTTCGTCCGCCCACCAGACCTTGCCGGTGCCGAAATCATAGCTCCAGTCGCCGATCCTGCCGATGGTCTGCGCTTCAGCCAATCGTTCTGTCCGGTGACTGATTTCCTTGCTGGAATCTCTGAGCTTCTTGACCGCGCCGTGCAACGACCGGAGAGGCAAGGCCCGGGCGAAATAGGCAGCGACCCCCATCAGCAGACTGACGATGGCGATGATCGTGGTCTGCAACGCCAGCGCAAAAAGTGGAATACTCACCTCCACCCGGCCGATTGGTTTGCCGCCAACGATCAGGTCGGAACTTTGCGACAGGCGCAAACGGCCGGGATCGCGACCGACGGAGAGGATCTCATCGCTGTCCTGATCGAACACGGTCTGCATGGTAACGTCGGACTGGGCGCCATCGAGTTCGAGGATCTCGGCCATCCGGACCCTTTGATACTGCCACATGGCTTCGTGCGTATATATGTATTTGGAGAGCCTGCCCGCCTGCAACTGCGCTACAAATGCAACCTGGTTGGCCAGATGGGTGTAGGAAATTGCCGTATAGGCGGTTGGCGGGCCCACAGCCACGAGAGTGCCGACGACAGCCGCCCTTTTCAAGGCCGACGATAGCTTGACAGTGCCGATCAATTGACGACCGGGCGACAGGCCGCCGCACTCAGAATGCGCTTGCCGTCGACCGACTGAAGGAATGCGGTAAAGCGCTGTGCAAGCGGGGTGGGTGTGCCCGACACCACCAGGTAGAACGACTTGGCGAAGGGGTAGCTTCCGTTCTCCAGGTTTTCCAGCGTCGGTTGATATCCATCTATGGTCATGAAGTGCAGCTGCCGGTGTTCGGTCACGACCTGCGCCAAACTTGTGCCGACCAGCGATCCATCGAGGCTGGACGCCAGTTCGAGATTGTCCTGATCGGTGGCCGCAATCGGAACGTCGATCCGCAAACGCACCGCGTCGATCGCCTCGGCCATGCCGGCAAACATGCCGCCCAGCAGCGCCGTGTCGCTCTCGCGGTTCGGGCGCAGGATAACCCGCACTGGCGTACCGTCAGGCCATGTCGACGTGGTTGACGCATAAAACGCGGCCAGCTCGCTGGCGGCGATATCGCCGGGATTCGGGTTTGAACTGACGAGACCATAGGGCGTCTGCGCAAAGACCGATTGGGTCAGTCCCGTTTCAACTTCCGCCGGCTTGAGCGGCCGCGCCGAGACCGCGATATCAAGCGCGCTGTCAGTCGCCGCTGCGATGGAGCCTGAACTGCCAAGGCCGGCTATGACCTCGACGGTGACGTCATCCGCGCCAGCTTCGAAAGCAGCCCCCAGAACCTTCATCAGTTCCGTGGCTGCGCCGGTTCCGCCCATACGCAGGGTGTCGGCATGCGCGATCGCCAGACCGGAGGACAAGGCTACACAGAACGTCAAAATTCCAATGGAAATCGATTTGCCGCTTGGATGAAACATGAAGCCCCCGGAAAAAACTCGTCCCGACAAATAGAATAAGCCGCATTAAGATGGAATAAATCGAATTCTATTCCTTTTCACCGGTCTTAATCTGTAGCCCGTCCAGCCTGGATACTGGACATCGCGGTTTGCGCATCAGCATTTCGACACAACAGACGTGGGGATAGTCCGGCTGCATGAAACAGACCGGCAACCTGCCCTGCCCTGCCCCGAGCCTGCCGGATTTATGCCGGAAACAGGCGCTTGCGCGGTACCATTGAATGTGTTTGCCAGCCAAGGATTTGTGGTCAATCGCACCAGCGGCCAATCTGACGCTTGACGTTGGCCCGGCCCTCCGCTTATACCGCCGCACAACCGTTCGTTCCGCTATTTGCGGGCCAGCGACGGGCGCGTAGCTCAGCGGGAGAGCACTGCCTTCACACGGCAGGGGTCACAGGTTCAATCCCTGTCGCGCCCACCATTTTATCCTCTTGATCTTGTTATTGTTCTGGAAAGGCTGCCGCATCCAGCAAGTGGAAAGCCCGCCTGCTCGCAACGGTACCGACAGTCAGGCAAGGCGCTGTTCGGCACCGGGATTGGGCAGATATCCGCGACAACGCTGTCGCGCGCACCCGGCACTGCCAGCGCCGCAAGATCACGGGTATGAGCGCGACTTGAAGCCGCAATCTGAAGCTATCTCATTGCAATGACATATCGATTCTCGCAAATGCTGAGCGCCGACAAATTTGCGGTGGCCGCAGCTTGGTTGACCTTGTGATCGAACGGCGGCATGCTGCCGCGGATGTCTCGGTTTCAATCCGCTCTACGTCGCCACAAATATCCCTGTGGTTGTCCTGCGCGTCTCGGCCGGTAATGGTAGATGTGCGGCCTTCTCGTAAAACATGTCACGCAATCCTGCGGGACAGAATGAGATCCGAGACTTCCGGAAATTGACATGACCATGAGTTTCGGTCCGATCAGGCGGTATGATGAGCACGCAGGAAACAGCGGTTTTTGAATTCATCGAACGGGCCGATACGCATGCTCAAATCGACGATCTGCTCGATGACCTGCTGCAGGTAGTTGCCATCTACGGGTTCCAGCATATGATCTATACCGGGCTGCCGGTCGGCGACAACAAGATCGAACCGCTGGTCAAATCCAACCGGCTTCCGCAAGACTGGTGGCAGCGCTATGTCGAGTTGGATTACAGCCGGTCCGATCCGGTGTGCCAGCAGGTTTTCGTCACGGTCAAACCGTTCGTATGGCATGAGGCGGGCGAGCATTTCGCACATTTGGAGGGCGCAGCCCGGATCGTCGGTGAAGCCAATGAGCACGGATTGGCCGATGGCTATATCGTCCCGGTGTTCTCACAAGATGAATGGCTTTCAGCGATTTCCTTTGGCGGGTCGAACCGGCTGGAGCTGAACAACCGCGAACGCGGCGCAATCAACCTGATGGCAATCTACGCCTCCTCGGCAATCGAACGGCATCAGCGGCGGCGGCCATCGCCCAAGCGCTTGAGCGAGCGCGAGCGCGAAGTACTGCTGTGGACTTCGGCGGGAAAATCCTGCTGGGATGTGTCGGTTATCCTGGGTATCAGCGAGCAGACCGTGCGCTACCACACCGCCCAGATCCGCCACAAGCTCAACGCCAACAACACCACTCATGCCGTGGTGCGGGCACTGCAGCAGGGCGAAATCAATCTTGGTCAACTGTCGGAATCGCTAGGCGACACCCACTAGCGCAGCCACCTATGCTTTTCCCTTTGGCGCGGGGGAAGGACAAGGTGTGATCGAAGCTCATGTCGTAAACACACACAACAAACACCTCTACGCGCACGCCTTCGAGAAATTCCGCCGCCATCGCCATGACTGCTGCACGCTCGCCAATCGTCCGGCTGCCGGCGATGACGACCTGGATTGCGACCCGTTCGACACGCCTCAGGCGATCTATCTGCTCGGGATGCTCGAAGACCGCGTGGTCACCTCGGCACGATTGGTGCCCACCTCGGTTGCCAACCCGGTGTCCGAGGAATTTCGCGACATGTGCGGGAACCTGGATCTTCCACGCCGGCCCGACTGGGCTGTGTGGACCCGGACCCATGTTCTGCCCGAATACCGCGACGCAGGCGCTGCCGGCATTCCCGGCCAGATGTTTTGCGCGGTAATGGAGTATTGCCTTGATGAGGGAATCTCCCACACCGGCGGCGTACTGCAGCAATTCGTGCTCAAGCGCTGGCTAGACCTCGGCTGGAAAGTGATCCCCGCCGGGATCCCGCGGGTTCTCTCTGGTGACTGGTGCCTGGTGGCTTACGTCGAAGTCGGCGAAAAAGCATTGCGCACGGGCCGCGCTCGCGCCGCCGTCAACCGGCCGCTTATCGTGCGCAAAGGCGCCCAACACCCGTTCATCAACCCTTTCCTTCCCTCTCCTACGCTGGCGGCGACCTCATGAACAACAAGACCCTGACGACCGAACAGACGGTGGCGCTCCTTAAAATTCAGGGGTTGTTGGCCGCCGCCTATGACATCTCCCGTCACACCAAACACGATTTCCTGTCTTACCTTATCAAGATGGCCAGGATGGAGGCGAATTCGCCATTTGACCCCGAGTCTGAGAGTGATGACTGCGGCGAGGACAATGACGGCATGGACCGCTACTGACAGGAAGCCTGCGGCTTGACCGAACTCAGGGCTGTCAAAGCGCTGAATGACCCGGAGGCGTCGCCATCCCGTGGCCAGCCCTGTCGGGTCACGGCAGGCGCTGTTACATGACCAACGCATTGAATTGTCGTGTCGGTTTTCACATTTCCTTAAAACCGTTTGGATAGTCTTGCCAGAACGAGATTCCCGGTTGGGAACGCATGATGCACTCTCGCCCAGCCCGCCCGGCCCAGTCCGATCGTGGCATGTTTCAAGTTCTTATTGAGCGGCACAGCACCTTTTTACATATTCGCAGGAATGTGGTCAGCCTGGTGCCGACACCATCAGCACTCGCTTTGTTTTCGCGTAAGGAGTTCGTCGTGGCAGTCCAGAAATCAGACAAGGGCAACGCCCAGAACAATAAATCCGGCAACGACATGAACGGCATGATCTCGAAGGTCTGCTCTGTCACCGCCGTGGTGCTTGGCGCGCTGTTTTTTGCCGCCGCCTTCGATCTCGGCCACATCGGGCTGATGCAGACCGTCCAAGGCCTTGCCATCGCGCTGGTGCCGCTGTTTGCCATGCTGGCGCTTGCCGCCGTGTTCATGAGCTCTGCATCCGCCACTGACGCCGAGGCTCAGGCTCAGCAGATTGCAACGCTGAACGAGTTCCGTTCCAAGATCACCTCGCAGATCATCACCCTGCAGGACCAGCTCGATTCGCTCAGCAGCCAGGACAACGAAACCCTCAAGGCCCGCAATGCCGAACTCCAGGCACAGCTTGACGAGATCCATCAGGTTGAACGCGACAAGGTCGACAGCGAAATCGAAGCCCTGCGCCAGCGCAATGAGGAACTTGAAGCCCAGATCAAGAAATGGGCATTTGACGCCGTCGGCAAGACCATGAGTGGCCAGCAGGTCCAGCCGATGAAGGCGGCCTGAACCAGCCTCTCCACCTCACCGTGTTTTCAGCACCCTGTCCGCCTCCGCCAAGCTTGTCTTTTCGGGGGCGGTTTTGGTTCCTGGGCCCGACCAGGACTTGCATTTGACAACGGCGAACGATCAGGATCAGGGCATTCTTTGCGCGTCCGAACGGACGTGCATTGCTTTAATCAAGCAGCAGGTCTTCAACAATCAGCGACAGCAATTGCGCGCGGCCGGTGACCCCGACCTTTCGGTAGATTGAATTGCATTGGGATTTGATCGTTCCCTCCGACGTGCCGCGAAGCTCTGCAGTCTCACGGGTCGAAAATCCCTTGATCACCAGCCAGGCCACCTCGAATTCCGCCTTTGTCAGCTTCCAGCGCTCGAATTTCTCGTTGACCACGGAAGCAAAAGCCCCCGATGCCGAACGCAGCGCCTCTTCAGCCTGTCGTTGGCTGCGGCGCGCTACCAGCACGGATCGCATCCCGAACACGGATCCGATGACCAACCCCATGCTTGCGGAAATTTCCAGCGCCTCGCGCAATTGCCAACTGGTACCGCTGCGCTGCAGCCCGAGGACCGACATGGCCAGACTTGCGACGAACGCGCCCGCACACAGAACCTGAATTGCCACGAATATCCAGAGCAGGATGTTTGACTGTCTCACGACTTCAATCTCGTCGGAATCATCGTTAACTCGAACTGCGGCCAGGACGGCGGTTGAAGAGCATCATAGATCAATGTCAAGGCTGGCCACCCGGACCGCCCTGCCCCCCGCCGGGACCGCCCGGGCCACCAGGACCGCCGGGGCTGCCCGGGCCACCGGGACCACCAGGCCCCCGGTTCCCTTCCCTGCCACCTATTACGGGCTTGCGCGCCGGACTTTTCGTCGTCTCGGTTTCGATTTGGGTCCAGTTGTCCTGCAGTATCTGGCTGGAGCCACGGGTAAGCAGTATTTCGCGCTCGTAGACACCGTTGGACACGTAAACCACCACGCGACCGAGCCACGTGTAGCGCTTCGACAGCACGACGAAGCCCTGCTCTGCCAATTGCTCGGAAAATCCCTCGCTCAAGGTCTGCGCCTGCACGGGGCCGGCAAGGCAGATGGTGAAGGCGACGCCAAATAAACAGGATCGTTTCATATCACTTCTCCCATACAGCCCAGGCAACCAGATCTGTGGACAGGCGCTCGTCATTGTTGGTGCGTCCATACACGATTGGGTGCAGATAAAACAGCACGATGGCTGATCGGCAACGCCGAGCGCAGCGGTTCACCCCCTGCAACGTCAGATGCCGGCGGCCGCTCGACAATGATATCGCCATTGGCCATTTGAGCGGTGGCAATCATGAAAACGGGAAACATCAGAACGACCGCTAATTGCAGACAGGCCGGGTGGAAAAAACGTTTCATTGGGTGAGTTCCTTTCTGGAGGCGCTGGAACAATGTCCCGGCGCGGAAGCGTCAGATGCCGAAGCGTCACCTCAAGTGACAAGGGCTTCGGCATCTGCCTTGGTCCGGTTCAGATAAAGACGTTACAGATTATTTGTGCGTTCATGATCAATTCGCTCGCAACCATGCCGGCCGGGAAGATCAGCACCGCTGCAAACTGCAAAAAGTCCGGATTTAGAAATCGCAACATTGTTCAGTTCCTTGGGAGAGCGCCGCGCCGGAATCCGGTGGGGCAAGTCAGGTGCCAAAGCCCAGTCATGAAAAAAGCCCCGGCACCTGGTTCAATCAAAGCTTGAATGGCGTGTTACGGACGGCCTCCATGGCCTTCGCCGCCCGGGCCTTCACCACCGCGCCCCTCACCGCCCCGGCCTTCACCGCCAGGACCTTCACCGCCGCGGGCTTCCGGCCCACCTTCGGGGCCGGCAGACCCTTCAGCCTCATCACCCGCTCGACCGGGGCGTCCACTTTCAAGACTGGCAACGTCGATTCCGGCCGCTTCCATTTCCGCTGCGCCCATGTCACGCAACGCGCGCTCGGCATCCTGCAGGGCACGGGCTTCATCCGCATTGGCTTCCAACGCATCCCGGCGATCGTCGCCGGTCAGTCCGTCAAGGGCAGTTTCCATCCCCGAGCGGAAGGCATCGCTGGATGCTCTGAGCGATTCAAAGGATGCTTGCAGCGTGTCGCTGAACGTAAAGCCTGTTTCCGCTTCCTGGGCGACCGCCGCAGCGGGGGCGGACAGAAACAACAGGCCGGCAAACGCAGTGGCAAATGAGTTCTTCTTCAACATGTGACTTTCCTTCTCGGTTGTCCGGCAGACGAACGTTGATGTGTTCGCTGGTCCGGTGAGAAAGAAATGCAACGCTCAGCCCGAGCGAGCCATCTGCCAAAGGATGGTTTGAGGGGTCATCAACCCCCGGGTCGAGGCGCATAAACCAAAGGTATACGATCCTATCGACGATTATTGTTCACCCGGCAGGCTGCTTAATCGCTCAACCCAAATCCACAGGCACCCCGGTGACAAGCGAAGTCGCCGCCGCGTCGGCAATGACCTGTGCGGCAAGGCCATCTCGAATGCCGGGAGACGGCACCTGCCCTGATTGCAGGCAGGCGATGAAATGCGCCATTTCAGCCAGATAGGCCCCGGCATACCGCTCGAGAAAGAAGTGCTGCGCAGGCGCTGCGCAAAACCCTGCGCCGCTGGCAATCTCGACATTGTTTTCAGGCACATTGTTGGCCTTGAGGAGGCCGCGCGAGCCATGCACCTCGGCGCGCTGGTCGTAGCCGTAGGTGGCGCGGCGGGAATTGGAGATCTGGCAGATCCGACCGGACGCGGTCGTCAGAACCGCGACCGCAGTATCGACATCGCCAGCTTCGCCGATGGCCGGATCGACCAGCGCCGAACCGGTGGCAAAGACCCGGACAATCTCTTCGCCAAGCAGAAACCGCGCCATGTCGAAATCGTGAATCATCATGTCGCGAAACAGCCCGCCTGAACTTTTGATATAGGCGACCGGCGGCGGTGACGGGTCGCGCGACAGAATGGTGACCAGTTCTACGTCGCCGATCTCTCCTGCAGCGATGCGTTCCCGGATGGTCGCGAACCCCGAATCAAAACGCCGATTGAAGCCGGTCAGGAACGGAACGCACGCCGCATCGACAATCTTGATGAGATCGCGAATCCGGTCGGCCGACATGTCGACGGGCTTTTCGCAGAAAATCGCCTTTCCGGCCTTGGCACTTTTTTCGATCAGGTCGAAATGTGTATCCGTCGGCGTGCCGATCACCACCGCGTCGATATCAGGACTGGCGATGATCTCGTCAGCCGAGCGCACCTGCGCGCCGGTCTTTGCCGCTAGTTTCTCGGCTGCTTCAGGAAAGGCGTCGGCGACGGCTGCCACCCGGGCGTTTTCAAGCCTTTGCAGGCTTGCCGCATGAACCTGACCGATACGGCCGCAGCCGAGAATTCCGATAGAGATCATGGCTTCAGACTTTCCTTGCTGGCGCGCCAAATGCGCGGATGACAGTGCGGGCTGCGGCCATCACCGGGTCGTGGGTTTCCTTCAGGATCGTCACCCGGTCGAACCGGTCCGGATCACGGTTGACTGCCTCGCGCAGCGCCGCACCAAAAGCCATGCGTAATTCGGTGCCGATGTTGAACTTGCAGATATTCGATCCGGTGGCGAGTGCCATGCGCTGCTTGAGCGGCACCCCGGAACCACCGTGAATGACCAGCGGCACAGTTGTTACCGCCTCGATGGCGCGGATCCGCGGCTCGTCGAGACCGCCCTGCTTGTCTTCTTGCAGATGCACATTGCCGACCGAAATCGCCATCGCGTCAACTTGCGTTTCGCGGGCGAACCGTGCCGCATCCTCGGGATCGGTTCCGGCTGAGTTCTCGCCGCCGGAATAGCCGACAAAGCCGATCTCGCCCTCGCAGGAAATGCCAGCCTTGTGCGCCATTTCGGCAATTGCCGCGGTCTCATCAATGTTCTGTTCGATCGGCTTGCGCGAACCGTCATACATCAGCGAGGTAAAACCGCTCTCAAGTGCTTCCTTGCATTCATCAAACGTGTAGCCGTGGTCGAGGTGGGCGACCACCGGCACGCTGGCGTTCTCAGCCAGGTAGCGAAACATCTTGCCCAGGATCGGCAACGGCGTGTGCGCCCGGCACGACGGCCCCGCCTGCAGGATCACCGGCGCGCCTTCGGCCTCGGCGGCGGCGACATAGGCACGCATGTCCTCCCAGCCGAGCGTCACCAGCCCGGCCACCGCATAGCCATGCTTGAGCGCCGGCTGAAGCACTTCGGCGAGCGTTGCGATACTCATTTGAACTTAGCCACCATGTCCTTGATCCCCGGGATGGTTTCGATCTGGTAGGCGTGCGTCGGCTGGAAATACTGCACCAGTGAGCGCTGGCTCAGGCCGCCGAGAATCGTGAAATAATACATCTCGTAGCCCGGTAGTACTGCGCAGGGGTGATAACCCTTGTCGAGACAGATCGTCGAGCCGTCAACGATGTGGTAGGCGTCGCCGGGCTTGTTGTCCTCGCGCTGCAGCATCTGCACGCCGGAGCCATAATTCGGGCGGAAGCGGAAATTGTAGGTCTCGTCGTGACGGGTCTCGTCCGGCAGCCGGTCAGTATCATGCTTGTGACTCGGAAACCCAGACCAGCCACCCTGACCGACGGTGAACAGTTCGCTGACCAGCAGCCTGCCGACCTTGCCATGATGTTTCTGGCCAAGAATGTGCTTGATCTTGCGGTGGGTCTTGGTGTCGTCGGAGCCGTACTGCACCAGATCAAGCCCGTCAGCCCGCACGTCGAACGGCTCGAGCACCTTGTCGTATTTGGCACCTGCAACAAACACTTCGGCCTGATCGGAAACACAGACCATCGTCACTTTGGCACCGACCGGCACATACACGCCCTCAGGTTCTCCATCCCAGACATCGACGCCGCGGTTGCCGAGCTTGGCATAGGAAATACCCTCGACATCGACATCAACGGTGCCAGTGGCGGGCACGATGCAGGTCTCGTAGCCGGGCACCTGATATTCGAACGCTTGGCCCTTCTTCAATTTGACGATGTTGAAATAGTTCAGCGGAACGCAGGCGCTGTCGACATCGACGATCGGCTTGTTGTGGTTGTCGTAGGGCGCGATATGCATGGTTCTGGTCCTTTCAGAAGAGGTGGGCTCAGACGGGCGTCGGGCCGGGATGGGTATCGAGAAACGCCTGGAGCCGAATTGCTGTCGGCATCGCCGGAGCGCAGCCGGGCTTGGAGACGACGATGGAGGCGCAGGCAGAGCCGCGCAGCACTGCATCCCTGATGTCGCGGCCTTCCGACAGGGAAGCCAGCAAACCGGCCATGAAACTGTCGCCGGCGCCGGTCGGCTTGAGCGCCTCGACCGGATAAATCCCGGTGCGCAGTTCGTCGCCATCGGCAAAGGTGACGGCGCCTTCGGGGCCTTTCTTGTAGACGACGATTGTGGCGCTGGAGCCAGCCAGTTCGCGGGCCTTTTCGAGCCCCTTGTCGATGCCGCCGGCCATGAAGCCGAATTCCTCGTCATTGCCGACAATCACATCGGCCATCGCGCCCGCGCGTGAGAGCACATCGGCAGCCACGTCGGGAGACGGCCAGGAATAGGGTCGGTAATCGACATCGAAAATGATCGGCAGGCCTGCGGCGCGGGCCAGCTCGAACGCCCGAAATGTGGCCGAGCGCGAGGGTTCGGCGGCAAATACTGTGCCTGCGGTGATCAACGCGCCATAGGCGCTGTAGTTCACCGCCTCGACATCGGCGATGCTCATCTGGAAATCGGCGGCATTGTTGCGGTAGATCACGCTCTGGTGCTCATCGACGCGGGTCTCGTAGACCGCCAGCGAAGTACGGGATTCACCGCTGATCGCCTTCACATGGCGGCGATCAACGCCGTAATGATCGAGCTGATTGAGACAATACCAGCCGACCGCGTCGTCCGAGACGCACGTGACCAGCGCTGCCTTGCAGCCGAGTTTGACCAAGCCTGCCGCGATGTTGGCGCTTGAACCGCCCATCGCCACCATCATCGATTGCGCGTCGCGGGTACGGGTGCCGGCGGGATCTGGCGACAGGTCCATGCCGACCCGGCCGATGACCAGGAAATTGCGCGTCTTGATGCCATCGAGCACGGTCATGCGCGACCTTCCGCATTGCCGGCCCGGGCTGCGTCCAGCACTTCCGGATAGGGATAATTCAGCCCCAGCAATTGCCGCATGTCGGCGCTGGCGGCATCGATGAAGGATTGCGGCAGGGCGGCCGGCATGTCTTCCATCGGCTTGACCCATTTGGGCAGGTACTGGATCAGAATCGCACTGCGGTCGTGATCGGACCTGTTGGGCATCGCGCAGTGCCAGGTCACGCCATAAAACAGCGCCACGTCGCCCGGCTCGCCCAGCATCCGCTCGCTGCGCTCGTGAAACCGGTCAGCTTCCGTGGGATAGCGCAGATCTTTCTGGCTGCCCGGCAGATAGGCGGTGGCGCCGCTCTCCTCGGTAAACGGGTCGAGGATCACCGACACCTGGGCGTTCATCGGAAACGAGCCGTTCAGGCCAATCGGGTGGGTTTCGGGTTTGTGGAAGTCCCAATAGGGATAATCGACATGCGGCTCCTGCCCCGGCCCGCCCGGCAAGATCCGGTTGGCGGCAATCGAACCCATGATGAATTCGCTGCCCAAAAACTTGCGCAGGATATCCATCAGCACCGGATGCGCCGCCATGCGCGAGAAAACCTCGCCCTTGGCCAACAGGTTCCAGACCCGGCGCTGCAGGTTGATCTTGCCCGCTTCCGCCGCTGCACCCTGGAAATGCGTGACCTTCTCGGTTTCATTTTCCGAATGCGCCATGACGATGGCGCGGGCCTCGGCAACTTCCTCGGGCGTGAACAGCCCGGAAATGGCCACCGCACCGCCGCCATGCAGCAGTTCTTCGATGATGGTCTCGGGGTCGGCGTTTTCGGCAGTAAAGCGTTTCATCTCAAACACCCTTGCGCTGTTTGGCGCGGGTGGATTCCTGTTCTTCATGGGCGGCCCGGACCTTGGGATTATCGGTGACATGCGGGGTACCAACCTCCCACCAGGTGTGGCCCTGATCAGTCCAGGCATCATGGGCTGCGACCTTCATGCATATCACGTAGGTGCGCTCGCTGGCCTTGGCGCGCTTGAATGCTTCGCCCAGATCAGCCGGGCTGTCGACGGTTTCGGCAATCGCTCCCAACGAAGCGGCATGGGCTTCGAAATCGACGGCGAACGGTTCGGCAACCGTCGGACAATCGACAATCAGATTGTTAAAGCTCTCATTGCCGGTGTTGTTTTGCAGCTTGTTGATGACGGCGAAACCGCCATTGTCGAGCACCAGGATGATCAGCTTCTTCTGGCTCAACACCGAGGAATAGATGTCGGAATTCATCAGCAGATAGGCGCCGTCGCCGACCAGCACGATGGTATCGTTATCGGGCTCGCGTTCACATTGGGCGATGCGCGCGCCCCAGCCGCCGGCGATCTCGTAGCCCATGCAGGAAAAGCCGAATTCGACATCGACGGTGCCCAATGACAGCGTCCGCCAGTTGGCGGTGACTTCGGCCGGCAGCCCGCCCGAGGCGGTCACCACCCGGTCGCGCGGGTCGCACAGCGCGTTGACCACGCCGATAGCCTGGGCATAGGAATTGGGACCATTGCCATAGGCGACATTGTCGGCCACGTAATCGTTCCAGACCTTGCGCTTGTCCTGAGCCAACTTGGTCCACTCCGCCGGCGCGCTGTAGCCTTCGAGCGCCGTGGCGAGCGCCTTAATGCCGAGTTTCGCGTCGCCCACAACCGGCAACGACAGGTGCTTGGCGGCATCGTGGCGGGCGGCATTGAGCGAGATGATGCGGGCGGATTTGTCGAACGCGGTCCAGGAACCGGTGGTGAAATCCTGCATGCGGGTGCCGATGGCCAGGATCACATCGGCCTTTTCGGCAACCGCATTGGCGCTGTCGGAGCCGGTGACGCCGACCGGGCCGATATTGAGCGGATGATCGTTGAGAAGGTTGGCGCGCCCGGAAATGGTTTCGATCACCGGGATCTGGTGGGCTTCGGCAAAGGCCGTCAGCTCAGCCGTGGCGCGCGAATACTGCACCCCGCCGCCGGCAATGATCACCGGTCGTTCGGCGGATTTGAGAATGGCGGTCGCCTCGGCAATTTCCGCCACATCGGGCGCCTGGCGACGGATCCGGTGGATCTTTTTGGCAAACATTTCCACCGGGTAATCATAGGCCCAGCCCTGCACATCCTGCGGCAGGCCCAGAAACGCCGGGCCGCAATCGGCCGGATCGAGCATGGTGGCAATTGCCGCCGGCAGCGACTGGATGATCTGCGCGGGATGGGTGATGCGGTCCCAGAAGCGGGTGACCGCCTTGAAGGCGTCGTTCACGCCGAGCGTGGGATTGCCGTAATGCTCGAGCTGCTGCAGCACCGGATCGGGCAGACGGGTGATGAAGAGATCGCCGCACAGCATCAGCACCGGCAACCGGTTGGCATGGGCAAGCGCTGCGGAGGTGAGCAGGTTGGCGGTCCCCGGCCCCGCAGACGCGGTGCAGAACATGAAGCGCTGCCTCAGCCATTGCTTGGAATAGGCGGCAGCGGCAAAGCCCATGCTCTGCTCGTTCTGGCCGCGATAAAGCGGCAGCACATCGCGATGGTCATAAAGCGCCTCACCCAGGCAAGTGACATTGCCATGGCCGAAAATGCCAAAGCCGCCGCCGCACAGCCGCATCTCCTCGCCATCGATCTCGATGAACTGGTTGGCAAGATAGCCAATGATTGCCTGCGCCGTGGTCAGGCGGATGGTGTCCTGGGTCATGGGCAACGAGACCTCCCTCATGCCGGGCATACCAAGCCGGTTTTTCACCGGGTCCGAAAATGCCGCTTGCGAAACTGCGAGTCCAAGGATACAAAATTTGCAACCGGTTGCAAACTGAATCTCGAGACGGGCCCTGTTATGAGCGAAATCGGCATTGGCATCATAGGCGGCGGCTACATGGGCAAGGCCCATGCGGTGGCCATGGCGAGCGTCGGCGCGGTATTTGACACGGCGCTGCGACCCCGGCTGGAAATGGTCTCGTCCGGCTCTGCAGAGAGCGCCGAGCGCTATCGGGCTGCCTACGGGTTCAACCGCGCCGCGGGCGACTGGCAGGAACTGGTTGCCGACCCGAAGGTCGAAGCCATCATCATCGCCTCGCCGCAAGCAACCCACCGCGCCATTGCCGAAGCAGCCTTTGCGCTCCAAAAACCGGTACTGTGCGAAAAGCCGATGGGCGCCTCGCTGGAAGACAGCCGCGCTATGGTGGCGGCAGCGGAGAAGAGCGGCGCGGCCAATATGGTCGGCTTCAACTATATCCGCACCCCGGCAAGCCAGTTCGCCCGGCAATTGATTGCCGAAGGTGCGATTGGCGAAATCACCTGGTTTCGCGGCGAGCACACTGAAGATTTCCTGGCCGACCCCGAAACGCCTGCCAACTGGCGCACGACAGGCGACGCCAACGGCACGATGGGCGACCTCGCCCCGCACATGATCAACGCTGCCCTGGCGCTGGTCGGGCCGATCCGCTCGCTCATTGCCGAGGTCGAGACCGTTCACTCCAGCCGCCCCGGCGGCGCCGTCAGCAATGACGACCAGGGGCAGATGATGTGTCGTTTTGTCAACGGAGCGGGTGGCGGTGCAATGGGACAGATGCATTTCAGCCGCATCGCCACCGGCCGCAAGATGGGCTACGCCTACGAAATTACCGGCACCAAGGGCGCGATCCGCTTCGACCAGGAAGACCAGAACGCGCTCTGGCTCTACACAACGGACGAACCGGAAGCCACCCGCGGCTTTTGCAAGATCCTCACCGGCCCTGCGCATCCAGATTACCTGCCGTTCTGCCAGGGCCCCGGCCATGGCACCGGCTATCAGGACCAGATCATTATCGAGGCGAAGGATTTTCTTCACGCCATCGAAACTGGCAAGCCGGTGTGGCCGACCTTTCGCGACGGGCTTGCGGTCAACGAAATTGTCGCAACGGCGATGGCCTCATCCAAATCCAGATCATGGCAGACACTCGACGCCTAGGCCCCTGTGCACATAGGCCGAAAACACAGGCAGCCCCAGAATTCGGGCAGGCCAGAAATACGAGCAGGAAGGACATCCTCGATGACTATCAGAATTGGCAATGCACCCTGCTCCTGGGGTGTGGAATTCGCAAGCGATCCGCGCAATCCGGCTTGGCGCACGGTGCTGAGCCAATGCGCCGAGGCCGGCTATACCGGCATCGAACTCGGTCCCGTCGGCTTCATGCCGGAAGACCCGGCGGTGCTGGCCGAAGCGCTTGATGAAAACGGGCTGGAACTGATCGGCGGCGTCGTGTTTCGCGCCTTTCACGACGCAGACCAATGGGACGACGTGATGGATGGCGCCGTGCGCACCTGCAAGGCGCTCACCGCCCATGGCGCGCAACATCTGGTGCTGATCGACTCGATCTCGCCGCGCCGCGCGCCGACCGCCGGTCGCGCCACCGAAGCCGAGCAGATGGACAAGGCTGAATGGACGGCCTTCCGCGAGCGCATCGCCACCGTGGCAAAACTCGGGGCGGAGGAATATGGCCTCACCGTCGGCATCCACGCCCACGCCGCGGGCTTCATGGATTTCGAGCCCGAACTCGAGCGGTTGCTCGACGAAGTTGACGAGAATATCCTGAAGATCTGCTTCGACACCGGCCACCATTCCTATGCGGGATTTGATCCGGTGAGCTTCATGAAGCGCCATGTCGACCGCATTTCCTACATGCATTTCAAGGACATCGATCCGGTTGTCAAAGCCAGCGTGCTCGACAACGGCACCGGTTTCTACGACGCCTGTGGCCAGGGCATTTTCTGCAATCTCGGCGATGGCGATGTCGATTTCCCGTCCGTGCGGCAGATCCTTCTCGATCATGGCTTTGAAGGCTGGTGCACGGTCGAACAGGATTGCGATCCGCTGCTCGACCCCGATCCGGTCGGTGATGCCAAAGCCAACCGCGACTATCTGCAATCCATCGGATTCTGAGGATACGGCCATGACAAAACTCAAATGGGGAATGATCGGTGGCGGTGAAGGCAGCCAGATCGGACCGGCACACCGGCTCGGCGCCGGACTTGACGGCGAGTTCGAATTTTCGGCCGGCGCGCTCGACCATCGGCCTGAGGCGGGCCGCGACTATGGCCAGCGGCTGGGGCTTGCGCCCGACCGCGCCTATGGCGACTGGCGCGAGATGCTGGAGGGCGAACGAAACCGCTCCGATCGCGTCGATCTGGTCACTGTCGCCACACCTAACGCCACCCACTACGAAATCACCAAGGCCTATCTTGAAGCGGGTTTTCACGTGCTCTGTGAAAAGCCGATGACCATGACGATTGAACAAGGCGAGGACATTGTCCGCACTGCCAAGGCAACTGGAAAGATCTGCGCCGTCAATTACGGCTATTCCGGCTATTCGTTGGTCCGCCACATGAAGGCGATGGTGACGCGCGGCGATCTCGGCAAGATCCGGCTGGTCAAGGCCGAGTTCGCCCATGGCCATCATGCCGATGCGGCAGATGCAGACAATCCGCGCGTGCGCTGGCGCTATGATCCGGCCCAGGCGGGCGTCTCGGCACAATTTGCCGATTGCGGCATTCACGCGCTGCACATGGCGAGCTTCGTCACCGGCCAGGAAGTCACAAAACTTTCCGCCGACACCGTCTCCTGCATTCAAAGCCGGGTGCTTGAAGACGACGCCATGGTCAATTTCCGCATGGATGGCGGCACGGTCGGACGGCTCTGGACCTCGTCCATCGCCATCGGCCGCCAGCACGGGCTGACGCTGCAGGTATTTGGTGAAAAAGGCGGGCTACGCTGGGCTCAGGAACAGCCCAACCAGCTTTACTGGATGCCGCTCGGCGAACGCTTGCAGACCATCGAACGTGGCGAGGCAAACCTTTCGCCCGAGGCCGACCGAACCTCCCGCGTCACCATCGGCCACGCCGAAGGCATGCCGCTGGCCTTTGCCAATATCTATAACGACCTCAGCGAAGCGATACGCGCCGAAAAGCAGGGCCGCGCCATCGATCCCGCTGCCAATCTCTATCCCCGCGCCGAAGACGGTCTGCGCTCGATGGCCGCCGTGTTCGCCGTGGCGGCGTCGGGCAAGGCAGACGGAGAATGGGTCGACGCCCGCCCGCCGATGTTCAGGTAGGCAGAGACCGGCAACTTGAATGGTCTTCTCTATGCGCCAGGGCCGAACTCCGGCCCTTGGCAAACCTGCATTCCCGTTGGCAGGAGCAAGAAGACGGGGACAAAAAACCTGCCGTCGCTGTGATGCCCACTGAGGTCTGCAATGCCGGACTTTTCCGCCGTTCAGAGTCTTAGAGTCGGTCCGGAAAGTTGTTCATTTTGAACAGAGCCTTCGCAGCATGAGGCGGATAGACGCGAGTTTGAGAAAGGCGAGCGCGTTGCGCGAAAGGTTCTCGAAGTCCTTTGCCAGCCTGCGGCATCGCCCAAGCCACGCGAAAGTCCGTTCGACCACCCAGCGTCTCCGCAGAACCTCAAAACCCTTGACGATGTCGGATCGCTTGATGATCTTGATCGCCAGCCCGGGCATGGCCTTCTTCTGACCCTTGGCGAAGACAGGTCCCTGATAGCCACCGTCCGCAAAGAGTTTCTTCAAAAACGGATAGCGCCCGAACAACGTCTTGATGACCAGCAGGCCGCCGTCGCGGTCCTGGATGTCGGCTGGATGAACCAGCGCATGCAGCAGCAGACCTACCGTGTCGACAAGGATATGCCGCTTCTTACCCTTGACCTTCTTCCCCGCATCATACCCGCTCGGGTCGATACAAGCCCCCTTTTTCCGCGCCTTTGACGCTCTGGCTGTCGATGACCGCCGCTGTCGGGCTAGCCTCGCGTCCCATCGCCTCGCGGCATTTCACATAAAGCTCCTGATGAATACTGCCGAGTGTGCCGTCCCAGTTCCAAAGGTCGAAATAGCTGAACAGGGTGCTCTTCGGCGGCAAGTCCTTCGGAACAGCCCGCCATTGGCAGCCGGTGCTGAGAACATAAAGCAGGCCGTTAAGAACCTCGCGCACATTGACCTCACGCCTGCGGCCACCCCGCTTGGCAGGAGGTATCAAAGGCTCGACCAGCGCCCATTCCGCATCCGTCAGATCGCTGGGATAGCGCAGACCATCCCGATTGTATTTCCCACGGTTCGCTTTCGTCCACATAGCCTCCATCCCATCGTCGAATCAAATCAACGGCATGGAATCACAAACGATTCATATCATTCAACTTCTTTCCGGACCGACACTTACTAAATCAGCCCCGTATTCCGTGGATACCATTAAGCATCACGCGTCGGCCACATTCGTGTCGTCGCTGATGCAAGTCATTCTACTTACACCATTAAGGAGTATTCACTACAAAATTTGATATAACGCTCAATCCGTGCATTAATTTCACCGGTAAATTAAAATAGGGACGATTGATATGCGAAATTTACGAATGATTTCAGCCATTGCGTTGCTCAGTTTTGGAGCAGCAACATTGGCTTCTACTGGAGCTAACGCACAATTTCCAGGTCATGCTCCTTTGATTCAAGGTGCAGTGACCGGTGCGGATGCTAAAAGCGAAGCAACAGTTATACAGGTCAGGAATCGCAAGAGACACAATCGACGGAGAGGCAATCGAGGAAGAAACCACGGTGCAGAAGCAGCCGTTGGAATTTTCGGAGCCATCATCGGCGGGGCGATAATTGCCAATGAGGCCAACAACCGCCGTGATCGCCGTGAACGCCGCCATATCCGCGCTGATAGCCATGTGGACTGGTGCTATGACCGTTACAGGTCATATCGGGAAAGCGACAATACCTTTCAGCCATACGAAGGCCGCCGCAGACAGTGCCATTCACCCTACTAATATTGTGGACTGCAAAAATGTCTGGAGGCCCGAAAATTGTTTTCGGGCCTCTTTTTGATTTGCAGATATGAGACGAGCACAGCGGAACGAAACCCGGTCCTAAGTCTCTGTGTCATATCTGTTTGACGACGCGGATTCCGTCAGGCGCGATCATCTTCAACTGCAGTCCCGGCCCAACGTCGCCTCACCCTTCGAGTCCGGCCCTGCGAAGGCCTTCGAGGATGTGGGCCTGGTCTTCGGCGGGTACGTTCCATTTATCCATTTCGGCTGCCGCCGAGACGCCGGGGCGGACCTCGTGCATGCGTGCCAGCGCATCGGGCGCTTCGGCGCGTCCAAGCTGGCCCAGGGCTGCGGCGCTGATCAGGTGGGTCCAGAAGAAATCCGGCATCGAGATGCGCTGCACGTCAATCAGCGTTTCCTCGTAATCGCGCTCGCGGTAATGCAGCCGCGCGAAGCTGAAATGATACCAGCCCGGATGCAGTGGATTGAGCGCCTGCGCCCGCCGCGACAGCGGCACCCCGCGGTCGAATGCACCCATGAAGGAAAGGTAGTGGCCGACTTCGGCCAGAATTTCCGGGTCGGTCGGGTTGAGGTCGAGCGCCCGCGCAGCCTCGGCCTCGAACTTGCCGATGTCCTTGCGGAAATAATGCACGATCGCCAGCCAGCAATGGGCATAGGCGCTGTGTGGATCAAGCTGCACCGCTTTCAGCGCCATCTCGAGCGCCCGTTCGATCGGCTCGGGCCGCGGATTGGCGGCAAACCGGTGTTCGGCGAGATAGACATTGGCAAGCAGCGCATGCGCCTCGGCGTAATTCGGATCGAGCGCGATCGCCTTTTCCAAGAGATCGCGCGCCTCGGCATGCATCGCCTCGTCGAGCGTGGCGGTGTAGCGCCGCGCGTGCAAAAGGCAATCATAGGCGTCGAGTTCGGCGGGGCTTTTTCGCAGCGCGCGGGTGAGCGCGGTATCCTGCATCCTGACGCCGAGTGAGGCGGCGATCATCTGTGTCACCGCGTCCTGGACAGCAAAGATATCGCCCATCGGCCGGTCGTAGCGGTCGGCCCAGATCGACACGCCGGTGGCAGCCTCGATCAGTTCCACCGCAACTCTGAGCCGATCGCCCTCGCGGCGCACGCTGCCATCAACGATGTAATCGGCGCCAAGCCGGGCGGCGATTTCCGGCAGCGGCACATCGCGGCTCTTGAAGTGAAACGAAGAGCCGCTGGCAATCACCCTGAGCTCGCGGAAATGCGTGAGGTTGGAGATGATGTCTTCGGTCAGTCCGTCGCAGAAATATTCGTCCAGACCGGCGCTGGCAATCTTGAACGGCAACACCGCCAGCACCGGCATCACCGCGGCCTGGCGCGTATCGGTGGCGGCAGCCGGTGGCGGCATATCGGCGATCAAGACGCGTGCGGGACCAGGATCGGCGTGCGGGTCGGCGGCACCACTCTGCCCGGCCTCGGTTTGAGAAGTAGCCCCGGCATCTTCACTATCCTCGCCATCGCAGTTGAGTTCGGCCACAAAACGGAAACCGCGGCGCGAAATGGTGCGGATGACCTGCTGCGCCTCGCCGCTGTCGCCGACCGCGCGCCGCGCCGCAAAGATACGGCTCGACAGCGTCGTATCGGAAACCGCACGGCCATCCCAGACCGCAGCGATCAGTTCGTCGCGGCTGACGACATGGTCGCGATTTTGTATCAGGTGCAGCAGAACATTGAACACCTGCGGCTCGATCGGAACCGGCTTGCCGTGCTGGCGCAGCTCAAAGATCGACGGATCGATGGCAAAGGCGCCAAACCGGTAAATCATTGATGTCCAATCTATTCCTGACGGAAAATCGCAGGTTTCCAAATGTAATCTCAATCCCTTCGTCAAGCAACAATGGCAATTTCCCCTAGGCTCGCCTGATGCACTTGAACCTGGAAGGAATATTTCATGACCTGGTCACTCAAAGGCACCTATTTTGAAAGCTGCAATTGCGAAACCGCCTGCCCTTGCATGTTTTTAAGCCCGCCCACCGAAGACGACTGCACGGCGCTGGTCGGCTGGCATATCGATGAGGGCACCGACGAGGGTGTGTCGTTGTCGGATCTCAATGTTGCCCTCGCCGTGCATTCGCCCGGACCGATGGCCACCACCCAGTGGAATGTCGCCGTCTATGTCGACGCACGCGCCGACGAGGCCCAGAACGGCAGCCTGATGAAGATCTTTGGCGGCCAGGGCGGCGGCCACCCGGCGCGGCTCGCCAGCCATATCGGCAAGATCCTCGGTGTCCGCTCGGTGCCGATCGAGTTTACTGCCAGCAACGGCAAATACGGGCTCAAGATCCCCAAGATCGCCGATGTCGAAATTGAGGCGATCACCGGCCAGGGCGACGGCCCGGTGACCATCTCCGGCCACCCGTTGTGCATCGCCCCGGGCTTTGACGGAACCGTGGCGCGAGCCAGCAAGAACGTCTACCAGGATCACGGCATGGAATGGGGCCTGACCGGAAAGACCGGTGTGTTCTCGCCTTTTGCCTATCAGAGCGAACAATGACAGCCCCGCAAGGCATCACCCCCGGCGCCGGAATGGGCGCTGGGGCGCATCTCACCCCCGCGCGGATTGCGGTGCTGCTCGGCGGCCCGACCGTGCTCGCGCTGGCAAGCTGGATCTACCTCGGCATGATGATCGGCGACATGTCGATCATCCCCGGCATGAAGGAAATGATGATGCCCGGGATGATGTTCACCCCGGCGCCGCTGGCAGGGCTGTTCCTGATGTGGGCGGTAATGATGGCGGCGATGATGCTGCCGACGGCCGCACCGATGATCATGGCCTATGCGCGCATGCAGGCGCTGGACCGGGCACGCGGCGCCGGCTGGCAGCCGGTGTGGATGTTTTCAGGCGGATATGTCGTGGCCTGGGCAGGTTTCAGCCTCGCCGCCACACTGTTGCAGGCAGGTCTCACACATCTCGCCTTGATGTCGCCGATGATGATGAAGGTCGGATCGGGGCCGCTTGCGGGCACCATCCTGATTGCCGCGGGACTCTACCAGTTCACTCCGCTCAAGCAGGCCTGCCTCAGCCTGTGCCGCACGCCGTTGCATTTTTTGATGACTGAATGGCACGACGGAAAAATTGGTGCGCTGCATATGGGCTGGCGCCATGGCCTGTTCTGCATCGGCTGCTGCTGGGCGCTGATGGCGCTGCTGTTTGTCACCGGCGTCATGAACACGGCCTGGATCCTCGCCATCACGCTCTATGTGCTGATCGAAAAGACCGTGCCGGGTGGCAAGGCATTCTCTCGGCTTGCCGGGGCGGCACTGACGGCAACCGGCCTTTGGGTATTGGCCGGCTGAAAGCTGCAAGGCACAGCCCGCGCCGATCATGGCGCGGGCTGTGGCGGTCAAGTGTCAGAGCAGTCAGCCGGATTTCTTCATCGGCTTCGGCGCACCGGTGGCCATGTCGGTGCCAGTATATTCAAGCCCCGCTTCCTTCCAGGCACCGAACCCGCCCTCCATATGAGCAATACGATCGATTCCCGCAGCCAGGCATTTTTCGGCCACCATCTTTGATCGCACCCCCGAGCCGCAGTGAAACACGATCCGTTTTTCGGCTTGTCCCGGCATGTGCCCGGGGTCAAACGCCTGCATCGGCGCCAGCAACGCACCATTGATGCGCTCGAAACTGTATTCCTGTGGCGTGCGCACGTCGATCAGCACAATTTCGTCACGGTCGAATGCCTCGGCGACCTCCTGTGGCGTCCACGTTTCCAGCGTGCCGTTGTGGGCGGATTCAGTTTTCATGATGGCTCCTTTTCAGAACTTGTTGAGTGGAATCTTGAGATAGCTTTCCCCGTCGGCCTCGGGATCGGGCGCACGGCCTGCACGCAGGTTCATCTGCAGCACATGCAGCATCCTGTCAGGCAGGCTCAACGACTTGTCGCGCGCCTCTCGCCGTTCCACATAGGCATCCTGGCCGAAGCCACCACCAATATGGGCATTGTGCCGGCGTTGCTCAATGACAGTGGATTCCCAGGCGGGCTCTTTGCGGTAATCGGTGCCATAGTCATGGCCGACAAACAACCGGGTCTGCTCCGGCAGCGCCAGGATCGCCTGCAGCGACTGGTACAATTCGGCTGCCGAACCGCCCGGAAAATCCGCCCGCGCGGTGCCGACATCGGGCTGCATGAAGGTGTCATGGACAAAGGCCGCATCTTCGCCCACCACATAGGTGATCGATCCGAGCGTGTGCCCGGGCGACAGCATCACCCGCACCGGCAGCGATCCGATACTGAAACGATCACCATCGGCAAACAGCCGCGCAAAATCCCGGTCTGGATCAAACGCATGGGGCAAGTGATAAAGCCCGCGCCATAGCTCGGCGATCTCCCTAATTTTGGTACCAATGGCGTTGGGGGCGCCCAGTCGCTGACCGAGAAAATACGAAGCCATCAAATGATCAGCATGCGGATGGGTGTCGAGTACCCACTCGATCTCGACCTGTTCGGAGCTGATAAAGCGCAGGATTTCCTCGACGCTCGCGGGATTGAGGGAGGCGCTGGCCGGATCAAACCCCATCACCACGTCAATCAGCGCGCCCTTTTTGGTGCTGGGGTCGACCACCAAATACTGGATGCTGCCGCTATCAGCGTCATAAAAACCGGTGACATCCGCGGATCCTGGTCCGTGCGACGGGCTGGTGCGTGACAAGGCCATGATTGCTCCTCGAGTTTACCGGGACATGATCGAATATATTTCAATTTCTTAATGTATCAAGCAGCGATAGGTTCCATGTGATCTCGCGCACTTCACGATCTCCCCCATGAAATCCGCAGCGCCTGCCGGCACGCGCCCGGCTTGGGCGAAAATTTCAGCGACAACGGCCACCCGGAAATCGCGAGGGCGGGTCAGTGCTTGTCCTGGTGCTCGTGCTCCTCTCCCGCGCCGTGATCGTGGTCATGGCCTTGGTCAGATCCTGGTAGCGGCTGTCGTTCATCGCCGATCTGTTCGGGATCGATACAGGCATGGGCGGAGCATTCCAGTTCCAGCGTCGAATGGGCAATGCTGAATTCATCCTTGAGAACACATTTGACCTCCGCCTTGATCGCGTCGGCATCGTTCCAGCGCCCGGCGGCGACAACCAGATGCGCCTGCACCGCATTGTCGTGTTCCTGCATTTGCCACAGATGGAAATGATGCACGCCGGTGACCCCGTCCATCCGCTGCATCGCATCCAGCACTTTCTCGGTGTTCAGGTCGACCGGACTTCCCAGCATCAGGATGCGGATGACATCGCCGATCTCGGAATACGACATCCACAAAATATAACCGGCGATCAGCAGCGTGACGAGCGGATCGATCCAGCGCCAGTCGTACAGAATGATCAGCGTGCCTGCGACAATCACCGCGATCGAACCAAGCGCATCGGCGACATTATGCACGAATGCAGCCCGGATATTGACGCTTTCCTTCGACAGCGAATAGGTCAGCAGCGCTGTCGCCGCATCGACGATGAGGGCGACGCCGGCGATGATCACCACCAGCCAGCCATCGACACCTTCCGGTTCGATGAACCGCATCACCGCCTCGTAGATCAGGTAGAGCCCGATGACGATCAGCGTGGTGTAATTGATCAACGCGGCAACCACTTCGGCACGGCCATAGCCGAACGTCATGGTCGAATCCGCCGGTCGCCGCGCAATCTTGCGAGCCAGAAACGCGATCACCAGCGACAGCGCATCGGAAAGATTGTGGATCGCGTCGGCGATCATCGCCAGGCTGCCCGACAGGATGCCGCCGATGATCTGTGCCACCGTCAGCCCAAGGTTGACGACCACCGCCCAGAAAACCCGCGCGTCGCCGGCATTGCGGTCTACGTGATGATGATGGCCTGCCATGCTGTTGTCCTGTCTGTGGGCTGATTTCAGTGACTCATAGGCTTAATCTCTCCAGTGGCTAGAGATTCAAGAGATAAGATCATCTCTCTCTTTTGTGGAAAGACCGTCCACCGTACCGCAATTGCGCAGCGCAAGCCCGGTTCCTAGATATGCCGTTGGAGCCGAATTGCAAAACCCTGTGCGGGTGAAGGACCCAACGTGTGACCAAGTTCAACTATCCCACCTACCCGACGCGGCATGGCTACATGACCGAACAGATCCAGCGTGCTTACATTCTCGCCGCAATCGAGAAGAAAGTGCTTCCGGTCGATGCGCATCGGATGGCGCAGATCATCTCGCTTGAAGCCTCCAACGACATCACCAAACCGATCCAGTTCTGGCAGTTGTATTCCGTGCTGGGCCCGGAGCGGATCGTTGCCATTGTGAGCGATTTTTACACCCGCGTGTTTGCCGACGAGGACTGGTTTGCATCCGCGTTTGCCCGCATCGGCGGCATCGAACACCACATCAACACACAGTCAGCGATGTGGGTCGACGTCATGGGCGGCGGTCCCGCCTATCATGGCGGCGATTTCCGGCTGAACTTCCACCATACCCACAACGCCATTCAGGTAATGAACGACAAGGGCGCGGCCCTTTGGACCAAACTGATGTTGCAGACCCTGGATGCGTGCGCCCACCACATGACCGGCGATCCGCGCGTGCGCACTGCCCTCAACACCTTCCTGACTCACTTTATGGGAAAATACGCCCAGGAATTTGATTTTGAAAACAAAAGTTTCTTCGGCGCCACCAATCCGCCGGTCAAGCGCAAGCTCAATTTCATGAAAATGACCACCGAGGCGATCGAGGCGCTGACGGAAGAAGAATTGCGGGAGGCGCTTGCCGAGCATGGCGTCGACACCGCGAAATATCCCGGCAAGCAGGATCTGGTGAACAAGGCGCAGATGCTGTGAGGCGCCCCTGAGACAGCTTCAAGTAACCGGCTTCAAGGTTCCCCGCTCGATCACCCGGCAGGGAAACAGCCGGGCCTCGGGATAGCGATCGGGGGCCACCAGCATTGAGACGATCAGTTCGATCGAGGAATCGATGATCTGCTTGATCGGCTGGCGGATGGTGGTCAGGTTGATGTTTTCCCAACCGGCCATCTCCATGTCGTTGAGCCCGATCAGGCCGATGTCGTCGGGCACGGCGAGCCCCGAACCGGTGATCGCGCTGAGCGCACCGATGGAAAGCACATCATCGCCGCAGAAATAGGCCTGCGCCGGCTTGTTCTTGAGCCGCCTGAGCATCTCCGCCCGCCCTGCCTCGAAGGAATAGGCCTCGGCAAACGAATGCCGCAGGGTGATCTCGGGATGGCGGGACAACTCCTCGGCAAAGCCCTTGAACCGGTCCTGTGTCGATGTGGCAGCCTCCGGGCCGCCCAGAAACGCCACGTCGGTATAGCCGCGCCGCGCCAGTTCGCGCGCTGCCATCCGTCCGCATTCGACATTGTCGATGCCGACCACATGGACTTCGGGTGAACTGGCGTGGCGGCCGAAACTGTGAACCACCGGAACGCCGGCATCGCGGAACGCCTTGGCGAACCCCGGCGGCAGCGTCGAGGACGCCACCACCACCCCGTCAACGGAGTATTGCCTGAGCATCCGTACCGAATTGGCGGGATCGGTTTCATCCGACAGGTTGACCAGCAGCGGCCGTAACCCCCGGTCCTGCAGCCCGCGGGTAAACAGGTCGAATACCTCGAGAAAGATCGGGTTGTGAAAATTGTTAGACACCAGACCGATCAGCTTTGTGCGGCCCGTTGTCAGGCTCGAAGCCAGCGCATTCGGGCTGTAACCCAGCTCTTTGGCAGCCTTTTCGACCTTTTTGCGCATTTTCAGCGACACCGACGCACCATCGGTGAAGGTGCGGGAAACCGCGGCGCGCGACACGCCGGCGCGTTCGGCTACATCCTTGAGCGTTGGCGGCATTGATACCTCTTTTAACTCTGACCTGGTCGGTGGCACCCGGCATTACCC
This sequence comes from Hoeflea sp. Naph1, assembly GCF_046837775.1. Classification (GTDB taxonomy): domain Bacteria; phylum Pseudomonadota; class Alphaproteobacteria; order Rhizobiales; family Rhizobiaceae; genus Hoeflea. Next base: position 3,298,811 of record NZ_CP177286.1, read on the forward strand.
CGCATTACTGCGCAAAAAAACGCACGAAAGCAAGAATTTCAGATTTCATTTTGCAACCGGTTGCAAAAATCATTGATTCGTGGTTTCCTGATCATCGAGAGACGGCAGGAGGCCGGCCTTTCTGCCAATTTTGAAACTCTGGGAGGAGATCATGATGTCATTGACAAAGAAGCTCGCATTGGCTGTTGCGGTGCTCGCGGCGCCGGTTCTGGCCGCCACCACCGCATCGGCGGACGGCGAGCGCTACGTGCTCGTCAGCCATGCGCCTGACAGCGACAGCTGGTGGAACACCATCAAGAATGGCCTGGCCCTTGCCGGCAAGCAGATGGACGTGGAAGTCGAGTACCGCAACCCGCCGACCGGTGACCTTGCCGACATGGCTCGCATCATCGATCAGGCCGCGGCATCAGGACCGACCGGCATCATCACCACACTGGCGGATTACGACGTACTCTCCGGCCCGATCAAGGCCGCGGTTGACGGCGGTATCGATGTCATCATCATCAATTCCGGCACGCCCGATCAGGCCCGCGAACTGGGCGCGCTGATGTATGTCGGCCAGCCCGAATATGATGCCGGCTACGCCGCCGGCCTGCGCGCCAAGGGCGATGGCGTCGGCAGCTTCCTGTGCGTCAACCACTATATCTCCTCGCCGTCCTCGACCGAACGGTGCAAGGGTTTTGCCGATGGTCTCGGCATCGAACTCGGCAATCAGATGATCGACGCCGGCCAGGACCCGGCGGAAATCAAAAGCCGCGTGATGGCCTATCTCAATGCCAATCCCGACACCGACGCGGTGCTGACCCTCGGCCCGACCAGCGCCGACCCGACGCTGCTGGCGCTGGAAGAAAACGGCATGGCCGGCGACATTTACTTCGGCACCTTCGATCTCGGCGCCAACATCGTTGAAGGCATCAAGGCCGGCACCATCAAATGGGGCATCGACCAGCAGCCGTTCCTGCAGGCCTACCTGCCTGTAATCGTGATGACAAATTATCACCGTTACGGCGTGCTGCCGGGCAACAACATCAACTCCGGCCCCGGCTTCGTCACCGCCGATGGTCTTGAGATGGTTGAAAAATACGCGGGCGAATACCGCTAGGTTTTCCTCCGGGGGCGGTGGCGCTCACTCTGACGCCGCTGCCCACCTTCCATTCGTCCAAACCATGTGAGGTCTCATGTCCGATACGGCTGAAGTACCTGCAGCAGACGAACGCATCAAACAGACCCCGGCCTGGCGCAAGGCGCTGATCCGCCCCGAACTGGGTGGCATCTGCGGTACGGTGATCGTTTTTGTGTTGTTCGCCATTTTTGCCGGCGACAGCGGCATGTTCAATTCTCAGGGTATTCTCAACTGGTCGGTCGTCTCCGCCCAGTTCATGATCATCGCCGTCGGCGCCTGCCTGTTGATGATTGCCGGCGAATTCGACCTCTCGGTCGGCTCGATGATCGGCTTTGCCGGGATGATGATCGCGATATTCACGATCACCCTGGACTGGCCTGTCTGGCAGGCCATCGTCGTCACCTTCGCGCTGTGCATCGCCATTGGCGCACTCAACGGCTTCATTGTCGTGCGCACCGGCCTGCCGAGCTTCATCGTCACGCTGGCGTTTTTGTTCATCCTGCGCGGCTTCACCATCTACCTGCCGCAATTGATTGAGCGCAAAACCATCATCGGCGGCATCGACAAGGCGGCCGTGGGCGACTGGCTGGCGCCGGTGTTTGGCGGCAAAATCCTCTCGAGCCTGTTCACATGGCTAGGTGATGCCGGCATCATCGCCGTGTTCGAACGCGGCAACCGCGCCGGTCAGCCGGTGGTCGACGGCATTCCGATGTTGATCATCTGGGCTCTGGCGCTGGTGGCGTTCGGCCATTTCGTGCTCACCCGCACCAAATTCGGCAACTGGATCTTCGCATCAGGCGGCGACGCCCAAGCCGCGCGTTATGTCGGCGTGCCGGTCAACCGCGTCAAAATCCTGATGTTCATGTTCACTGCCTTCTGCGCCTGCGTGTTTGCTACCTGCCAGGTGATGGAATTCGGCTCCGCCGGCGCCGACCGCGGCCTGCTCAAGGAATTCGAGGCGATCATCGCGGTGGTCATCGGCGGCGCGCTGCTGACCGGCGGTTACGGCTCGGTGATCGGCGCAGCGCTTGGCGCGCTGATCTTTGGCGTGGTTCAGCAAGGTCTGTTCTTCGCCAATGTCGAAAGCTCGCTGTTCCGGGTGTTCCTGGGCGTCATCCTGCTGTTTGCCGTGGTGCTCAACACTTATATCCGCCGCATGATCACAGGGGAGAGATGACATGACCACAGACCACGCTCCCCTCATCGAGATGAAGAACATCGAGAAGCATTTCGGCTCGGTGATCGCGCTCGCCGGCGTCTCGCTCGATATCTTTCCCGGCGAATGCCATTGCCTGCTCGGCGACAACGGCGCCGGCAAATCGACCTTCATCAAGACGATGTCCGGCGTCCACAAGCCGACCAGGGGCGATATCCTGTTTGAAGGCAAGCCGATGCATTTCGAAGATCCGCGCGATGCGATCTCGGCAGGCATTGCCACCGTCTATCAGGATCTGGCGATGATTCCGTTGATGTCGGTCAGCCGCAATTTCTTCATGGGCAATGAGCCGGAAAAACGCTTCGGCCCGCTCAAGCTGTTCGACCATGAGTATGCCAACCGCATCACCATGGAAGAAATGGGCAAGATGGGCATCAATTTGCGCGGCCCCGACCAAGCCGTCGGCACGCTCTCGGGCGGCGAACGCCAGACCGTGGCAATTGCCCGTGCGGTGCATTTCGGCGCCAAGGTGCTGATTCTCGATGAGCCGACCTCGGCGCTCGGTGTACGCCAGACGGCCAATGTGCTGGCCACCATCGACAAGGTGCGCAAACAGGGCATCGCCGTGGTCTTTATCACCCACAATGTCCGCCATGCCATGGCCGTGGGCGACCGTTTCACCGTGCTCAACCGCGGCAAGACGCTCGGCACCGCCCAGCGCGGCCAGATCACGCCGGATGAACTGCAGGACCTGATGGCTGGTGGTCAGGAAATGGTGGCGCTGGAAGGCTCACTCGGCGGCACCGTCTGATTTTTAGCTTCCAATAGCCCAGCTCATTCAGAGGCGTGCTGTCAGGGGGCGCCTTTTTTTGACGGATCAGGGCCGGTTGTTCGGCATTCCGAAACATATGGCTGCGACTTCCCGCCGGATCGAGCACTGGGACCACTTTTTCCACCGAAACTAGTCCTTGGGTGTCACACAGGTGACATGGGGCCTTGCCATTTGAGGCTTCACACAGAATAGTCTGCGTGGGAACGAAACAAAACGAAACTTGACGCGAAACCGGAGGAAGATCATGAACCTGAAATCTGTATTGCTGAGCACCATTGCCGGCCTGGCCTTTACCATCGCCGCTCCGCTGGCCGCATCCGCACAGGATTGCGAGCGCGGCACGCTGGATGTGCGCTATTGCGATGTCGATGGCGATCTGGTCGCCGACACCCCGACCGATCCGGCTGAACTGATCGATCCGGACACGTTGATTTTTGCCTATACGCCGGTGGAAGACCCCGCCGTCTACAAGGAAGCCTGGTCGGATTTCCTGGTCCACATGGAAAAGGTCACCGGCAAAAAGACGGTGTTCTTCCCGGTGCAGTCCAACGCTGCCCAGATCGAAGCCATGCGCTCGGGCCGTCTGCACATCGCCGGCTTCAACACCGGCTCCAATCCGCTCGCCGTCAACTGCGCCGGCTTCCACCCTTTCACCATCATGGCCTCGCTTGACGGCAATTTCGGCTACGAGATGGAGATCATCACCTATCCCGGTTCGGGCATCGAAAAGGTTGAGGACATCAAGGGCAAGACCATGGCCTTTACCGCCGAAACATCGAATTCGGGCTTCAAGGCGCCGTCCGCACTGCTCAAGGCCGAATATGGCATGGAATCAGGCCGCGATTTTGAACCGGCGTTTTCGGGCAAGCACGACAATTCGATCCTCGGCGTCGCCAACAAGGATTACCCGGCCGCAGCCATTGCCAACTCGGTGATGAGCCGGATGATTGAGCGTGATGTGATCAAGGCTGACCAGGTCAAGACCATCTACAAGTCGGAAACCTTCCCAACCACCGGTTTCGGCGTTGTCTACAATCTCAAGCCGGAACTGCAGGAAAAGATCAAGGAAGCCTTCTTCACCTTCCCTTGGGAAGGTTCGTCACTGCAGAAGGAATTCGAAAAGTCCAACGAAGGCCAGTTCCTGGAAATGAACTACAAGGATTTCTGGAACGTGGTCCGCAAGATCGATACCGCCAATGGTGTGCAATACACCTGCGGTTGATCCCTGCCCTCGACGCCGCGCCACCCCCGGCGCGGCGTCTTTTTACCTGATATGACGGGGCCTCATGCTCGAACTCAAGAAACTAACCAAGACCTATCGCACCGGCGACAAGGCCCTCCACGAGGTTGACCTGACCATCCCCAAGGGTCAGGTGCTGGCTCTGATCGGTCCCTCAGGCGCCGGCAAGTCGACCCTCATTCGCTGCATCAACCGCTTGGTGCCGCCAACTTCCGGCAGCGTCATCCTCGACGGTGTCGATGTGACCGCGCTGGGATCGACCGGCTTGCGAAAGATGCGCCGCAAGATGGGCATGATCTTCCAGGAATACGCGCTGGTAGAGCGGCTCACCGTGATGGAGAACGTGTTGTCGGGCCGGCTTGGTTATGTCGGCTTCTGGCGCTCGTTCCTGCGCAAATACCCGCAATCCGACATCGACGAGGCGTTTCGCCTGCTCGACCGCGTCGGGTTGCTGGCGATGGCCGACAAACGCGCTGATGAGCTTTCCGGCGGCCAACGCCAGCGCGTCGGCATCGCCCGCGCCTTGATCCAGGATCCGCGGCTTCTCCTGGTTGACGAACCAACCGCTTCGCTCGATCCCAAGACCTCTCGGCAAATCATGCGGCTGATCTGCGAATTGTGCGCCGAGCGCGACCTTGCCGCCGTCATCAACATTCACGACGTGGCGCTGGCGCAGATGTTCGTCGAGCGCATTGTCGGGCTCAAGGCCGGTGAACTGGCGTTTGACGGCAAGCCCACCGACATGACCGAAGACGTACTCACCAGCATCTACGGCGAAGAAGACTGGCATGCGACCATCCGCAACGTCGATGACGAGGACGCCGACCCCGTGGAACCGGTGCTATGACGACGGTGACGCTGGACGAACGGCTCGGCACCGGCTGGACCAAACCGCCGCTGATCCCCAACCCGGCCCTGCGCTGGGGCCTGCTGATTGGCGCGCTGATCTATATCGTGCTGGCGGTCAGCTCCATCGACGTCAACTGGTCGCGCGTTGCCGAAGGCATGAGCCGTGGCTGGGCGTTCGTGACAGCGTTCTTCAATCCCGATTTCGTTTCCCGCGGCGGCGACATCTGGGACGGCATCCTCGAAAGCATCATCATTACCATCACCTCGACCGTGGTCGGCATCGCCATTTCGATCCCGATCGGGCTTGGTGCGGCGCGCAATATCGCGCCGCTGCCGGTCTACCTGGTCTGCCGCGGGATCGTTGCGCTGTCGCGCGCACTCAACGAGATCATTGTCGCCATCCTGCTGGTGGCGATCTTCGGCTTTGGCCCGCTGGCCGGCTTCCTCACGCTGTCGTTTGCCACCATCGGCTTCCTGTCGAAATTGCTGGCTGAAGACATCGAGGAGATGGACAAGGTGCAGGGTGAAGCAATCCGAGCCACAGGCTCATCCTGGCTGCAATGGATCAATTATGGCGTCCAGCCACAGGTAATGCCGCGGCTGATCGGCTTGTCGATGTACCGACTCGACATCAATTTCCGCGAATCCGCGGTGCTGGGCCTGGTCGGCGCCGGCGGCATCGGCGCAACGCTCAACACCGCTTTCGACCGTTATGAATTCGATACCGCCGCGGCTATCCTGCTGATCATCATCGTGACGGTGATGGTGCTGGAATACCTTTCCGGCGTCATCCGGGCAAAGGTGCAATAATGCCGGTATCAACTGACGCAAAGGGCGCCAAGGTCTGGCAATTGCGCAATCGCAACCAGACGATTTCCCGTTGGGCTGCCTATCTCGCCGCCGTCGCCATCTTCATGTGGTGCTGGCAGCGGATTTCCGAGGCCACCACCTGGTTCTTCGTCTGGGATGCGCCGCGCATTGCCGCCGATATCGGTGGCCGCGCCATGCCTCCGCGCTGGTCCTACATGGACAAATTGTGGGGCCCGCTGTGGGATACGCTCAACATGGCCACGCTCGGCACCATGCTGGCGCTGGTGATGGCGGTGCCGGTGGCCTTCCTGGCAGCGCGCAACACCACGCCAAGCGCGCTGTTCATCAGGCCGGTAGCGCTGTTCATCATTGTCGCCACCCGCTCGATCAACTCGCTGATCTGGGCGCTGCTGCTGGTCGCCGTGATCGGACCCGGGGTATTTGCCGGTCTGATGGCGATCGCCTTCCGCTCGATCGGTTTTTGCGCCAAGCTTCTGTATGAGGCAATCGAGGAAATCGACGAAAAACAGGTCGAGGCGATCACCGCCACCGGCGCCAGCCGCTGGCAAGTGATGGCTTACGGTATCGTGCCGCAGATCATGCCCGCATTCGCCGGCATCAGCGTGTTCCGATGGGATATCAACATCCGTGAATCCACCGTGCTGGGCCTCGTCGGCGCCGGCGGCATCGGTCTGCAATTGCAGTCCTCGCTCAATACGCTGGCCTGGCCGCAGGTAACCCTGATCCTGCTGGTTATCCTGGGTGCCGTGGTGATCGGCGAATGGATCTCGGCAAAAGTACGTGGAGCCATCATTTGAGCACCGGCGCCAATGTCATCCGCGACCAGGGCCCCGATCTGGCATTCCGCGAATATGAAGCGGTACGCCACCGGCTGCCCTCAACCCGTCCGCCCGCTTCATCCGAGCGTGCAGCCGATCTCGACGCCATCGCCGATCAGTTCGACGTGTTCCTGCTCGATGCTTTCGGTGTGCTCAATATCGGCGAAACCGCCATTCCCGGTGTCGTCGACCGCGTTGCCGGTCTGCGCCAGCGCGGCAAGCAGGTGATGGTGGTCACCAACGCCGCCGGCTATCCCTCAAGCGTGCTTCACGCCCGCTACGAACGCCTGGGCTACACTTTCGATGAGGCCGACGTGGTGTCGAGCCGGATGGCGTTGCTCGCGGGCCTCGGCGCCCATCCCGCCCATAAATGGGGAATGGTGGCTGCCCCGAAATTCGGCCCCGAAGAACTCCCAGAAGGCGCGCATTTTCTTGAGGACGACGCCCTCGCCTACGCCCAGGCCGAAGGCTTTCTGATGCTCGGTGCATCGGCCTGGAGCGAGGCCCGGCAGGCGCTGTTCGAACAGGCGATGAAGGATCATCCACGCCAGATCCTGGTCGGCAATCCTGATATTGTTGCCCCGGTGGAAAACGGGCTGTCGCGCGAGCCCGGTCATTACGCCCACCGCCTGGCCGACGCTACCGGCGCGGAGCCGGTATTTTACGGCAAGCCGTTCCCGGCGATCTTCGACCTGGCGCGCGAGCGCATCCGTCCTGGCACGCCTGACGAACGCGTGGTGATGGTCGGCGACACGCTGCACACCGACATTCTCGGTGGCCAGGCCGCAGGTTTCCGCACCGCGCTGATCCAGGGGTATGGCTTTTTCGACGGCCATGATCCGGCAGATTTTATCGCCCGGTCAGGCATCATTCCGGATTTCATCCTCGAACGTCCCTGAGCAGTAGGTCGTCTGCAACCGGTTATCCACAGCTGGAAATCCCTGGTTCGGAGTACGTCCCCCATCCGATTTTCAATCAATTGACCCACGTCAACGCGGGAAGCATTGCGCGTGCCTACAAGAAGGTCTGGTTCAGTCTTGTCCAGAAATCTTGCGGGAGCGTCTCATGTCGAAAGCCAACAGACACGTCATCTGGTTCGAAGATCTCTCACGCGGCGATGTCGCTCTGGTGGGGGGCAAGAATTCCTCGCTGGGCGAAATGGTGCAGCAGTTGGGCAGCAAAGGCATTGACGTGCCGCCTGGTTTCGCCACCACGTCGGATGCTTTCCGCGCCTTCATCAAGGCCAACAATCTCAATGACGTAATCGCCGAGGCGATGGAGAAGCTCGAAAGCGGCAAGCGTACGCTGGCCGAAACCGGCAAGGCCGTTCGCGCGGCAATTGCCGAGGGTGATTTTCCCGACGACATCCGCGACGCGATCCTCTCGGCCTACCGCGAACTGGGCGAGCGCACCGGCAAGGCCGAGCTTTCCGTCGCTGTCCGCTCCAGCGCCACTGCCGAAGATCTGCCCGACGCCAGTTTCGCCGGCCAGCAGGAAACCTTTCTCAATGTCCGTGGTGAAACGGCGCTGCTGTCCACTTGCCGGCGCTGCTATGCCTCGCTGTTTACCGACCGGGCAATCACCTACCGCAAGATCCAGGGATTCGACCACAATCAGGTAGCACTGTCGATCGGCGTTCAGCTGATGGTCCGCTCCGACATCAGCGGCTCCGGCGTGATGTTTTCCATCGACACAGAATCCGGTTTCGACAAGGTGGTGCTGATCAACGCCGCCTGGGGTCTGGGCGAGAACGTCGTGCAAGGTGCCGTGACGCCTGATGAGTACGAGGTGTTCAAGCCGCTGCTCGACAAGCCCGGCCTCAAGCCGATTGTCGAGAAGACCTGCGGCGCCAAGGAGATCAAGATGATCTACGCCGGCACCGAGGGGGGCGAAACCAAGAATGTGCCAACCTCGAAGGCTGAACGCGGCGCCTATGTACTCTCGGACGAGGAAATTCTCGAACTCGCCCGTCAGGCGGCGACCATCGAAAAACATTACGGTCAGCCGATGGACATGGAATGGGCCAAGGATGGTGACACCGGCAAGCTCTACATCGTTCAGGCGCGGCCAGAGACCGTGCAATCGCGCGCCGATGTCACCGCACTCAAATCCTACACCATCAAGAAGACCGGAAAGACCCTGATTACCGGCCTCAGCGTCGGTGCCGCAGTCAAGGCCGGCCGGGTCTGCCTGATCGAGAACGTCAAGGACATCGACAAGTTTGTCGACGGCTCGATCCTGGTGACATCGACCACCGACCCGGACTGGGTGCCGATCATGAAACGCGCGGCGGCGATCGTCACCGACCACGGTGGTCGCACCTCGCATGCGGCCATCGTCAGCCGCGAACTCGGCCTTCCCGCGATCGTCGGCACCGGCAACGCCACCCAGATCCTGCACGACCAGCAGGAAGTCACCATTTCCTGCGCCGGTGGCGAGGATGGCGTGGTCTATGAGGGCATCGCCGAGTATGAAGTCGAGGATGTGCGGCTCGATCACGTGCCAGCCACCAAGACCCGTATCATGCTCAATCTCGCCGATCCGTCAGCAGCGTTTCGCTGGTGGCGTCTGCCCGCCGATGGCGTTGGGCTGGCGCGGATGGAATTCGTGGTCAACTCCGCCGTTCAGGTCCACCCGATGGCGCTGGTGCATTACGACACGCTGAAAGACGAGGACGCCAAGGCAAAAATCGCCGAGCTGACCCGGCGCTACGAGAACAAGAGCAACTATTTCGTCGAGACGCTCGCACGCGGCTTGTCGCGCATCGCCGCCGTCGCCTACCCAAAACCGGCGATCGTGCGGATGAGCGATTTCAAGACCAATGAATATGCCGAGCTGTTGGGCGGCCGCGCCTTCGAGCCCAACGAAGAAAACCCGATGATCGGCTTTCGCGGCGCCTCGCGCTATTACAACGAGCGCTACCGGGCGGGCTTCGCGCTCGAATGCAAAGCCATCAAGATGCTGCGCGAGGAGATGGGCTTTGACAATGTCGTGGTCATGATCCCGTTCTGCCGCTCGCCCGACGAGGCCAGCAAGGTGCTCGCCGTGATGGCCGAGAATGGCCTCAAGCGCGGCGAAAACGGGCTTGAAGTCTATGTCATGGGCGAGATCCCGGCCAACGTCATCCGCGCCGCCGAATTCGCCGAAAGCTTTGATGGTTTCTCCATCGGCTCCAACGACCTGACCCAGCTCACACTTGGCGTCGATCGCGATTCCGGCGAACTGGCCGATCTGTTCAGCGAAAGCGATCCAGCGGTGATCTGGATGATCGAAACACTGATTGCGCGTGCCCATGAGGCCGGCGCAAAGGTCGGGCTTTGCGGCCAGGCGCCGTCCAATAACCCCGCCTTTGCCAAACTGCTGGTGCAGGCCGGCATCGACAGCATTTCGGTCTCACCCGACAGTTTTGTCGCGGTCAAGGAAAACGTGGCGGAGGCGGAAAAAACCGGGCAATAATTGCCGGCCCGCCATCGTCGGGATTGAACACATCCCGCCCTCCATGTGATGGTCCGAACATGACCGACATCCTCACCATCACGCTCAACCCGGCCCTCGATGTGTCGACCTCGGTCGACCATGTGGTCCCCGGTCCGAAATTGCGCTGCGAGCCGCCGCGCTACGATCCCGGTGGCGGCGGCGTCAATGTCAGCCGCGCCATCTCGCGGCTCGGTGGCCAGTCGAAAGCCTTTGTGGCGCTGGGCGGCGACACCGGCAGTACATTCAAGGCGATGCTAGAATCCGAAGCCATCGACGTGGTGGCCCTTGCCGTGGCCGGCAACACCCGACAGTCCTTCGCCGTGCTTGAGGAAACCAGCCGGAAGCAGTATCGCTTCCAGCTCCCCAGCCCGCCCTGGCCGTCCGAGCAGACAACTGCCCTGCTCGCTGAAATAGGATCGCATCTAGCTGCACACGGCATCATCGTTCTGTCCGGCAGCGTTCCTCCAGGCGTGCCCGCCCACATTGCCTCGACCATCAACCGCACCGCGGTGAAAAACGGCGCGCAACTGATCCTCGACACCTCCGGCGCAGCGCTTGAAGCCGCCGCCGTCAATTCCGGCCCGCCTTTTGCGCTGCTGAGGATGGACGGCGCCGAAGCCACCGACGTGTCGGGTCGCACTTTCGCGACGCCTGCTGAACTGGCCGGTTACGGCCTTGAACTGGTGCGCGCCGGCGTTGCCGAGCGCCTGGTCATGTCGATGGGCTCAAAAGGCACCGTCGGCGTATCGGCCAACGAGCGCTTCTTCTGCCAGCCACCGAAGATCGAAACGCTGAGCGCCATCGGCGCCGGCGACAGCATGGTCGCAGCCATCGCGCTTGAACTGTCGCGCGGCGGCAGCTTCCGCGACGCCGTCCGCCACGGCGTCGCGGCCGCAGGATCGGCCGTACTGACGCCAGCCACGGAACTGTGCTCGAAAGAAACTGCGGCCGCATTTTTGGAGAAGGTTGTGACGAGCGAGATCTGACCCCGCGTCAAAACTCAAGCTTCGACGTAAATCCCGAAATTACCTCGGCGCTGCGTTTCAGCGCCGCACGTTCGGTCTCGTCGAGCTCCGGCATCAGCGTTGCCAGCACGCCCTCGCGGCCAATGATGCGCGGCAGCGACAGGGCGATGTCCCTGACGCCTTCGATCTCATCACTCACCTGCGAGACGCTCAAGACCGTGCGTTCGTTATCGATGATCGAGCGGACAATGCGGGCGAGCCCCGCGCCGATGCCGTACCAGGTAGCCCCCTTGCCCTCGATGATGGTGTAGGCGGCGCCACGCACCTGATCGGCGATCCGGGTACGCGTAGCCTCATCGAGCGGCCGGCCGATTTGCCGGGCAAACGAGACGATCGGCACACTGCCGGCCATCGCGCTCGACCACACCGGCACTTCACTGTCTCCATGCTCGCCGAGCACATAGGCGTGCACCGAATTTGGCGCGATGCCCAGGTGGTCGCCAAGCAGGCTCCGGAGCCGGGCGGTGTCGAGAATGGTGCCCGAGCCGATCACCCGTTCCGGCGACAGGCCAGAGATACGCTGGGCGGCAACGGTCATCACGTCGAGCGGATTGGTGGCAATCAGCAGGATCGCCTCGGGGGCGGCCTGCATGACGCCTGAAATAACCGAGCGGAACACCGCGACATTGCGCTCGAGCAGCGCCAGCCGGCTTTCACCGGGTTTCTGGCTGACGCCGGCGGCAATGATCACCACCGCGGCATTCTTGAGGTCCGCATACTCTCCGGCGCGCACCGCCACCGTGGTCGCAAACGGCGTGGCGTGGGCGATGTCTTGCGCCTGGGCGCGGGCCAAGGCGGGATTGGCGTCAACCAGCACGATTTCGGTGCCAACGCCCAGCAAAGCCATGGCGTAGCCCGCCGCACTGCCGACCATTCCGGTTCCGACGATTCCAATTTTCATCTGGGTATTGCTCCGCGATTTATCCGACCGCCGGCCCGGCGACCCCGATATTTCTAGCAGAGAACATCAGCCTTTACTGTGACAGACATCAAACCGGCGCGGGACACCCTTCAGGCAGCGCGGCGTTGCAGCTGGTCAAACCAGGTCGCCAGGCTAGCGGCGTCGGCTGCAACCTCCTCGGCATAATCACCGGCAAAGGCCTCGAAAGCCTCAAGATTGAGCCCGTTGACGCCAAGAAGCACCGGGATGTCGCGCGCCAGCGCTTCGGCGATCAGCGGCCGAAATCCCTTGCCTTCGGCCTCGTGCCTGCCGAACTTGTTGAGGATCAGGAGATCTGGCGACAGCTCAAGCCCTGCCTCGACCCTTACCACCGCCTCTTCAAGTGCGGCCGGATCGAGCCGGCAGCCGCGAGATTCCTCGCCCAGCACCTGACTGATGCGAAACACCGGTCCGTCGGGCAGCACCCGCACATCCATGTCGCAGAGATGCGAACAAGGCCGTTCAGAGTTGGTTTGCACCACGCCGGCCAGTTTGAGGCCATCGGCCAGCAGCCGGTCGGCAAATGTGTGCAGCAACTGGTCAGCCAGACCACGATCAGGGGTTCGGACAAAGCCAATCACCATCGTCATATCTCCTTGCGCGCCCGGACGGGCGGCGGCGCGGGGTTCACCCCGCACCCATTATACCTACCGATACCCAGCGCGACATTTACGCCGCCCTGAGATTTATCCCGGTCACCTCGGCCTGCGCGGCAAGGCTTTCGACAAGAGCGCGGCTGGCCCGCACCCAGGCCGCTTTCTCCGCCGCAGTCCTCAGCGCCGGTTCCACCGCCTCAAACGGCAGCACCTTGCCCTCGGCCTTAGCATCAAGCCGGATGATGTGAAAGCCGTAGCGGCTTTCCACCGGCTCACGCGCGATCTCGCCTTCCGACAGCAGCTTCAGCGCCGCTTCGAACTCGGCCACGGTATCGCCGGCCGCGATCTGGCCGAGGCGGCCACCATTGGCTTTCGACGAACACGCTGAATGGTCGCGCGCCAGACCGTCGAAGCTCTTCGGCTTGGCAAGGATATCGGCCAGAACCGCGGTAGCCTTATCCTTTGCAATCTTGCGCGCCACCACATCTTTGGGCCGTGCCGAAAACAGGATGTGCGCCGCTTCATAGAGCGAGGGGGCGCGGTGCCGTTCCGGATTGGCTTCGTAGACGGCGCGCAGTGCCGCTTCGGTTGGTACCTCGGGCACCACCGCGACCTCCAGCAACTGCCGCACCAGCGCTTCGTCATCGGTTTCCCATTGCCCCGGCGCCAGTTCCAGCGGCTCGGCGACGATTTCGCGACGGCGGGCTTCCTGCAGGATCATGGTCTTGACAGCTAGCGCCCGCGCCGCCGCCATCCAGGCCCTGCCCGGCTTGCCCTTCGGCGCCGGATGGTTCTGCGCCTCGGTGGCGATCAGCTTCGGAGAGATGGGCTCGCCATTGACGCTGATATCGGTAAATGTCTGTTTCATGCCTTGGGTCCCATCTGTGTCTTGTACTTGCGGGTGCGGACAATCTGGTAGCCGGGCCTGAGCACGTAGCGCACCGGCACCGAGAACATGTGCACCAGCCGGGTGAACGGAAACAGAATGAAGATTGTCAGCCCGAGAAGGATATGCAGCTTGTAGATCCAGTTCACATCGGCCACCAGTTCCCAGGCGCCGGCACGGAAGGTGAAGATGCCCTGCGCCCACATCATGAACTTGACCATCTCGCTGCCATCAAGATGCTGGATCGACGCCAGAATGGTGCCCATGCCGAGCACCAGCTGAGCCACCAGCAGCACCAGAATGCCGGTGTCGGCGAAGGATGAATTGGCCCGGATGCGCGGGTCAAACAGCCGCCGGTGCAACAGCATTGCGCCGCCCACCAGCGCCATGACGCCGGCAATGCCGCCGACGACAATTGCCAGCACCTGCTTGAAGCCATAGCTCATGCCGAGAAGATGGAAGATTTCCACCGGGGTCAGCATGCCGACCAGATGGCCGAAGAACACGATCAGCACGCCGACATGAAACAGCACCGAGCCCCACACCAGTTGCTTGCGCCGCAACAGCTGGCTCGACGATGATTTCCAGGTAAACGGATCACGCTCGTAACGCGCAATCGAGCCGATGATCAGCACGGTGAGCGCCAGATAGGGAAGAACTCCGAAAAGAAAGTAGTTCATGATGTTCGTCCTTTCGCCTCAGGCGTTGGCGGGCCGCGCGGGCACGTCCATACGGGCAAGAATGTCACGGGTGATCGGGCAGCCGGCGTTGGGATCTGGGCCGAAGGTAACCATCGCCTCCTCATAGACCGCGTCGAGCGCTTCCAGATCCTCCGGATCATCGTCCTGCTCGGACAACAGCGCCTGCGCCACTTCGGTCTCGGTCGAGGCCTGCGCCACTTGCGACAGGCCTGTCAGCACCGCCGCATAGGGCGTTTCCCGCCGCGTCAGCCGCTCGGCCAGCACCGCGATGATGTGGCCGGCGTCGGCAAGGATTTCGCGCGCCGCCGGCAGCGGCAGGGTCGAAGCGAATTCGAGCAGCACCGGCAGGTGGTCCGGCAACTCGGTACCGACCAGATCGAAGCCTTCGGCCCGGTAGGTCTCGAGCAGGTCGACCATGGCGCCGCCGCGATCGCGACCCTCTCCATGGATGTGCTCGAACAGGTTGAGCGACAGCGTCCGCGACCGGTCAAACAGCAACACATAGCGCTCCTGCAGATCGTAGATGTCGCGGCTCTCGAACTCGGCCAGCAGTGGCTCGATTGCCGCCACCGCGTCGGCTGTCAGGATCGGTTCGGATGCGAACACCTCGCGAATGGCAGGGATTGCTTCCTGCAATTCGGTCGATGGATAGGTCAGCAGCGCTGACAGGGCTTTGAAAGTGCGGGTCATGCGATGAACTCCGTGGGTGAGCGGAAGGTTTTTCCGCCGCCGAAAAGCTTGCCGGTCGAAGTGCCGGTGGAGCAGCCATTGCCGTCGGTAAAGCCGCAGCCGCCCTTCAGGTCATAGGCGTCCTCGACCATTTCCCGGTGCGTGGTGGGAATGACGAAACGGTCTTCGTAATTGGCAATTGCCATCAGCTGGTACATCTCGTCGATCTGCTGCGGTGTCAGCCCGACCCGCTTGGCGACGCCGAGATTGACGACGCCATCGACAGTCTTGGAGCGCATGTAGGCGCGCATCGCCATCATCCGCTCAAGTGCTGCAATCACCGGCTCCTCGTCACCCGCCGTCAGCATGTTGGCGAGGTAGCGCACCGGGATCCGGAGCGAACGCACATCCGGCATGTTGTCGATCGAGCCAATCGCGCCGGCTTCCGCTGCGTTCTGGATCGGTGACAGCGGCGGCACGTACCAGACCATCGGCAGCGTGCGGTATTCGGGATGCAGCGGGAAGGCGATCTTCCATTCCATCGCCATCTTCCAGATCGGCGAATTCTGCGCGCCCTTGATCCAGTCCTCGGGCACACCCTCCGCGCGTGCCGCCTTGATCACCTCGGGGTCGTTGGGATCAAGGAAAACGCCAAGCTGGGCGTCATAGAGATCCTTCTCGTTCTCGGTGGCAGCGGCTTGAGCGATCTTGTCTGCGTCATAAAGCATGACGCCGAGATAGCGGATGCGGCCGACGCAGGTTTCCGAACAGACCGTCGGCAGGCCCGATTCCAGCCGCGGATAGCACAGGGTGCATTTCTCCGATTTGCCGCTTTCCCAGTTGTAGTAGATCTTCTTGTAGGGACAGCCCGAGACGCACATGCGCCAGCCGCGGCATTTTTCCTGGTCGATCAGCACCACGCCGTCATCTTCGCGCTTGTAGATCGCACCGGATGGGCACGAGGCCACGCAAGACGGGTTGAGGCAATGCTCGCACAGCCGCGGCAGGTACATCATGAAGGTGTTTTCATACTCGCCGTAGATTTCCTTCTGGATGCCCTCGAAATTGTAGTCCTGGCTGCGCTTGGCGAATTCGCCGCCCAGAATTTCTTCCCAGTTCGGACCCCATTCGATCTTTTCCATCCGCTCGCCGGAGATTTTCGAGCGCGGGCGCGCGGTCGGAAACGCCTCCATTTCCGGTGCTGATTTCAGATGGTCGTAATCAAAATCGAACGGCTCGTAGAAATCGTCGATTTCGGGCAGATCCGGGTTGGCGAAGATGTTGGCCAGGATCCGCCATTTGCCGCCCTGCTTGGGATGCAGCTTGCCGCCCTTGGTCCGGGTCCAGCCGCCATTCCAGCGTTTCTGGTTTTCCCAATCTTTGGGATAGCCGATGCCGGGCTTGGTTTCGACATTGTTGAACCAGGCGTATTCGACGCCTTCGCGGCTGGTCCAGACATTCTTGCAGGTGACCGAACAGGTGTGACAGCCGATACACTTGTCGAGATTGAGCACCATGCCGATTTGTGCGCGGACTTTCATTCTGCTGCCTCCACCTTGGCGGCCGGGCGATCCAGCCAGTCGACCTTTGTCATTTTGCGTACGATGACGAATTCATCGCGATTGGAGCCCACGGTTCCGTAGTAGTTGAAGCCGTAGGAGAGCTGCGCGTACCCGCCGATCATGTGGGTCGGCTTGAGCGTGGTGCGGGTCACCGAATTGTGGATGCCACCGCGTTTGCCGGTGATCTGCGATCCCGGCGTGTTCACGATCTTTTCCTGCGCGTGATACATGAACAGCGTGCCTTCCTTGATGCGCTGGCTGACCACCGCACGCGCCGTGAGAACGCCGTTCGAGTTGTAGACCTCGACCCAATCATTATCGACCAGACCTGCCTTGCGGGCATCCACCTCGGAAATCCACACCACCGGGCCGCCGCGGTTGAGCGTCAGCATCAGCAGGTTGTCGGAATAGGTCGAGTGAATGCCCCATTTCTGGTGCGGGGTGATGAAGTTGAGCACCACATGTGGCTCGCTGTCACGACCGGAGATGTTGATCTCCGCTCCGGTCGACTTGGTGTCCACCGGTGGTCGCCAGGTCACGAATGCCTCGCCAAAGGCGCGCATCCATTCATGATCCTGATAGATTTGCTGACGACCGGTCACCGTGCGCCAGGGGATCAGCTCATGGACATTGGTATAGCCGGCATTGTAGCAGACCTCCTCGCTTTCGATCCCCGACCAGGTCGGTGACGAGATGATCTTGCGCGGTTGGGCGGCGATGTCGCGGAAGCGGATCTTCTCGTCTTCCTTGGCCTCGGCCAGATGCCGGTGGCTGATGCCTGTGTGCTTGCCAAGCGCGTCCCAGGCCTTGACCGCCACCTCGCCATTGGTCTCCGGCGCCAGCATCAGGATCACTTCACAGGCGTCGATCGCGGTGTCGATTTTCGCAAGCCCCTTGGTGACGCCCTCCTCCGTGACTGTGCCGTTGAGCTCTTTAAGGTGATGAACCTCGGTCTTGGTGTCCCAGGTAATCCCCTTGCCGCCATTGCCGACCTTGTCCATCAGCGGGCCAAGCGCGGTATAGCGCTTGTAGATATTGGGGTAATCCCGCTCGACGGTGACATAAGCCGGCGCTGTCTTGCCCGGAATGAGGTCGCATTGACCCTGCTTCCAGTCGAGCACCGAAGGCTGTGCCAGTTCCGACGGCGTGTCGTGGTGCAGCGCGAGCTGCACAACATCGGTTTCAACACCGAGGATTTCCGGCGCGATCTCGGAGAACTTCTTGGCGATCGCCTTGAAGATTTCCCAGTCCGTCTTGCTTTCATAGGCCGGGTCCACCGCCGCCTGCAGCGGGTGGATGAACGGGTGCATGTCGGACGTGTTCATGTCGTCCTTTTCGTACCAGCTGGCCGTCGGCAGCACGATGTCGGAATAGACGCATGTGGTCGACATGCGGAAGTCGATGGTCACCAGCAGATCGAGTTTGCCTTCCGGAGCCTCTTCGTGCCACTTCGCCTCGGTCGGCTTCTGCCGGCCCTCAACGCCAAGATCCTTGCCCTGCACGCCGTGATCGGTGCCAAGCAGATGCTTGAGGAAATACTCGTGCCCCTTGCCCGACGAACCAAGCAGGTTTGAACGCCAGACGAACAGGTTGCGCGGCCAGTTTTCCGGGGCATCCGGATCCTCGCAGGACATTTCCAGCCCGCCCGACTTGAGCTGCTCGGCAACATAGGCCGCCACATCCTTGCCCACTGCCTTGGCCGTTTTGGCAACTTCCAGCGGATTGGTCTTAAGCTGTGGTGCCGAGGGCAGCCAGCCCATCCGTTCGGCACGGATATTGTAGTCGATCAGGCTCAGCGTCTTCCAGTCACCCTCGGGTGCCGTTGGCGAGAGAATTTCCGCCGCAGTCACCGTCTCGTAGCGCCACTGGTCGGTATGCGCGTACCAGGCCGATGTCGCGTTCATGTGCCGCGGCGGACGTGCCCAGTCGAGCGCAAACGCCAGCGGTGTCCAACCGGTCTGCGGGCGCAGCTTTTCCTGACCGACATAATGCGCCCAGCCGCCGCCGGACTGGCCCACACAGCCGCACAGCACCAGCATGTTGATGACCGCACGGTAGGTCATGTCCATGTGGTACCAGTGGTTGGTCCCTGCCCCGATGATGACCATCGACTTGCCGTTGGTCTTCTCGGCATTGTCGGCAAATTCGCGCGCCACCTGGATGATCTTGTCACGGCGAACGCCGGTGATCTTCTCGGCCCAGGCCGGGGTGAACGGCACATCCTCGTCGTAGGACTTGGCGACATTGGCACCGCCCAGACCGCGGTCGAGGCTGTAATTGGCGCACAACAGGTCGAACACGGTTGCGACCATGGCGGTCTTGCCATTGGCCAGCTTGATCTTCTTGACCGGCACGTTGCGGGTTAGCACATCAGGATGATCGCAGACCGCGAAGCCGTTGGTTGCGGCCCCGCCGAAATAAGGAAATTCGACGCCGACCACGTCGTCATGGTCGCTGTCGAGGATCTGGCTCATGCGCAGCTTGATCGCAGCGTCACCGGCCTTTTCCTCAAGGTTCCAATTGCCCTCTTCGCCCCAGCGGAAGCCGATCGAGCCATTGGGGACCACAACATCACCGGTGGTGTCATCAATGCCGACGGTCTTCCATTCGGGATTGTTGTTCTGGCCAAGTTTCTTGGCAAAGTCCGACGCGCGCAATTGCCGGCCGGGAATGTAGGAACCGCCACGCTTGTCGAGTTGGACCAGCATCGGCATGTCGGAATATTTGCGGCAATAATCCTCGAAATACTCGGCCTGCCGGTCGAGGTGGAACTCGCGCAGGATGACGTGGCCGAAGGCCATGCCCATCGCTGCATCGGTGCCCTGCTTGGCGTTGAGCCAGATGTCGGAGAATTTTGCAGCTTCCGAATAGTCTGGGCAGATGACCGCGGACTTGGTGCCGCGATAACGTGCTTCGGTGTAAAAATGCGCGTCTGGTGTGCGCGTCTGCGGCACGTTCGAGCCCCATAGGATCAGGAACCCGGAATTATACCAGTCAGCCGATTCAGGCACATCGGTCTGCTCGCCCCAGGTCTGTGGCGAGGCCGGCGGCAGATCGCAATACCAGTCGTAAAAAGACATGCAGGTGCCGCCGAGCAGGCTCAGGTAGCGGGTGCCTGCTGCATAGGAGACCATCGACATCGCCGGGATCGGCGAGAACCCGAACACCCGGTCCGGGCCGTGTTTCTTGACTGTATAGGCGTTGGCTGCGGCGGTGATTTCCGTGGCCTCATCCCAAGTGGCGCGCACGAACCCGCCCTTGCCGCGCTTGGTGACATACTCGGCGCGCAATGCCGGGTCCGACTGGATCGTCGTCCAGGCCTGGATTGGCGACTGGGTCTCGCGAAGCTTGCGCCAGATCTTCATCAGCCGGGCGCGAACCAGCGGGGTCTTCACCCGGTTGGCCGAGTACAGATACCAGCTGTAGCTGGCGCCGCGGGCGCAACCGCGCGGTTCGTGGTTGGGCAGTTCCGGCCGGGTGCGCGGGTAATCGGTCTGTTGTGTTTCCCACGTGACGATGCCGGATTTGACATAGATCTTCCAGGAACATGACCCGGTGCAGTTCACCCCGTGGGTGGAGCGGACGATCTTGTCGTGCCGCCAGCGGTTGCGATAGGTATCTTCCCAATCGCGGCTTTCGTTGGTGGTCTCGCCGTGACGGTCGGAAAATGTGTCGACACGCTTGCTGGCGAAGAAGTTGAGGCGATCAAGAAGATGGCTCATCTTGCGGGTTCCTTTCAGGTCAGGCTGCTAAGGGTGCGGCTGAAACATTGCGCTCGACTTCGAACAGAAGCCCGCCGCGCCGGGTGTAGTAGGCCCAGGTCAGCACCGCACAGATCACGTAGAAGGCGAGGAATCCCCAGAGCGCCGCGGCCGGTCCGCCGGTCAGCGCAATCGAGGTGCCGTAAGCCTTGGGGATGAAGAAGGCGCCATAGGCGGCAATCGCCGAGGTAAAGGCGATGATTGCCGCACTTTCCCGTCCGGCCTGCTTGAGCACCTCGTCTTTCGACAGCCCCTTCATCAGGCGCGGCACTTCGCGCGCCATGATCACCGGGATCATCTGGAAGGTCGACGCATTGCCGACACCGGTGAGGAAGAACAACGCCATGAACGAGGCGAAGAAGCCCCAGAACGCGCCTGGCTGTTCCTTGATGCCGATAAAGAAGATCACCCCGAACACAGCCACGATCATTGCCAGGAAGGTCCAGAAGGTGACCCGCCCGCCGCCGAACTTGTCGGAGATCCAGCCGGTGCCGGCGCGCGACAAGGCACCCACAAGCGGCCCGAGGAAGACCAGCTGCAGCGCGTTGACTTCAGGAAACTGCAGCTTGGTCAGCAGCGGGAAGCCCGCAGAATAACCGATGAAGCTGCCGAAGGTACCGGTGTAGAGCACGCACATGATCCAGTTGTGCTTGCGGCTGAAGATGATCGACTGTTCCTTGATCGAAGCCCGCGCGTCGGCAATGTCGTTCATGCCGATCCAGGCAGCGATAGTGGCGGCGATGATCAGCGGCACCCAGATGAAGCCGGCGTTCTGCATCCACAATTGGCCGCCATCCGACATGGTTTGCGGCTGACCGCCGAGCGCGCCGAAGACGCTTGTGGTAATCGCAATCGGCACTGCGAACTGCATCACCGAGACGCCGAGATTACCGAGCCCCGCATTCAGCGCCAGCGCATTGCCCTTTTCCGCCTTCGGATAGAAGAAGGCGATATTGGCCATCGACGAGGCGAAGTTGCCGCCACCAAAGCCGCAGAGCAGCGCCAGAACCAGGAAGATCAGATAGGGTGTTTCAGGATTTTGCACGGCGTAGCCGATGCCCATGGCTGGCAGCAGCAGCGATGCAGTCGACAGCGTCGTCCACAGTCTGCCGCCGAAGATCGGCACCATGAAGCTGTAGAAGATCCGCAGGGTCGCGCCTGACAGGCCCGGCAGCGCAGCCAGCCAGAACAGTTGGCCTTGCGTGAAGTTAAAGCCGATTGCCGGCAGCCGTGCCACCACGACCGACCAGACCATCCAGACCGAGAACGCCAACAACAGCGCCGGGATCGAGATCCACAGGTTGCGCCGCGCAATGCGACGGCCCTTCTGCTCCCAGAAATTGGGGTCCTCGGGCTTCCACTCCTGCAGCACGCGCGTCTGTCCTTGCGCCTCGGGATCGTGGATATCCTGCATTTCGGGCAGTTGCGGCAGCCGGTCGAGTTCGGCTCCCTGCGCCGCACGCTCCATGGCCCGCACGGTCAGGTGCATCCAGGCCAGCGAAATGGCGACGATGACGAACAGCAAGACGAAGCAGCTGGTGTAGATACCTGACAGGTCGAGCAACGCGCCAAAGCTGATCGGCAAGACGAAACCGCCGAGTCCGCCGATCATGCCGACCAGTCCACCGACGGCGCCAACATGGTTGGGGTAGTAGACCGGGATGTGCTTGAACACCGCCGCCTTGCCGAGGCTCATGAAGAAGCCGAGGACGAACAGGGTGATGACAAACGGCCACTGCCCCATCTGCGTCGAGAAGGCGATCGGGCCGTCCTTGCCCTGGATCACGTAGTCGGTTGGCGGGTAGGACAGCATGAACAGCAGCACCAGCGAGAAACCGAAGGTCCAGTACATCACCGAGCGCGCGCCGAACCGGTCAGACAGGTGCCCGCCATAGGCCCGGAACAGGGACGCCGACAGCGAGAACGCCGCCGCCGACATGCCCGCGGTGCGGATGTCGAGATGATAGACGTCAACAAGGTAATGCGGCATCCACAGCGCCAGTGCCACGAAGGCGCCGAAAACGAAGAAATAGTAGAGCGAGAAACGCCACACCTGAAGGTTTTTAAGCGGCGCGAACTGCTCAGCCAGCGAGGGTGACTTGCGACCGGATATGCGTTGCGCCACCAGCGCCGGATCGTCCTTGGCAAAGACGTAGAACACCACTGCCATCAGCGCCAGCGCTGCGGCCCAGACATGGGCAACTCCCTGCCAGCCATAGGCAACCATAACGAACGGGGCGACGAACTTGGTTACCGCCGCGCCGACATTGCCGGCGCCGAAGATGCCGAGCGCGGTGCCTTGTTTTCCTGCATCATACCAGCGCGACACATAAGCCACGCCGATGATGAAGGAACCACCGGCCAGACCGATGCCAAGGGCTGCGATGAGATACATCGTGTAGGACGAGGCCCAGGTGAGCATCCAGGTCGCCGCCGCTGTCAGCAGCATCTGCGCCGTAAAGACGATGCGCCCGCCATATTGTTCGGTCCAGACCCCGAGGATCAGACGGGTCAACGATCCGGTGAGAATTGGCGTTGCGACCAGCAAACCGAACTGGAACTCGCTGAGCCCAAGCTCTGCCTTTATCTCGATGCCGATGATCGAGAAGATCGTCCACACCGCAAAACAGGCGGTAAAGGCGACCGTGCTCAATCCAAGCGCTCGTGTGCGCTCCGTGTCCGATACTTTCACCTTGTCCAGCATTGATTGTCTCCGCGGGGCGGCGCAGGAAAAACCTGCGCAGGATTGTTTCCGACAACGGCCCTGGGGCCGGTTGAAGGATAAAATCCACGGCAATCACCGCACGGATTTGATACAGATCAATCGCTCCAATGACGCGATGCACAATCGACCCGGAATTGTATTTTATCGAAATTGGAGAACGATAATATCAGTTGCACACCTGACAAATATCAACTCTATTGTGAGCAAATGACTGGTTCCGACAACAATTCTGGCAGCCACGTCACACGGGAGAACGGCCCATGCGCGATCAAGACAAACCAGAGATTCGCGAGCTTCCGCTGTTCCGGACGATGGCCCAGCCGCACTTCGACGCATTGATGCAGGCAGCCTATGCGCAGGCTTTCCCGGCGCAGCTTGATCTCATTCACCAAGGCGATTCGGCCGACTTTCTGCACATCGTCATGGATGGAACGGTCGAGCTTTACGCGCGGTGGCAGGACCGCGAGACCACGCTGGCAGTGGTGCGGCCGGTTTCCACCTTCATCCTCGCCGCCTGCATCAGGGACGCTCCCTATCTGATGTCGGCACGGACCGTGGAAAAATCGAGCATCATTCTGGTTCCCGCCCAGGATCTGCGCGCTGCGTTCCGACAGGATCAGGAATTCGCGCTGGCAACCATCAACGAACTGGCCGATTGCTACCGCGCGGTCGTGCGCCATGCCAAGGGCATCAAGCTGCGCAGTTCACGCGAGCGCGTCGCCGCTTACATCGCCCGTCAGGTACGCGTGGCAGGAAACACGGCAAGCTTTGTTCTTCCGGTGGAAAAACGGCTGCTGGCGTCCTATCTCGGCATGACGCCGGAGAGTTTTTCACGCGCCATCAAGTCGTTGCACGACGATGGCGTCACCATTGACGGCACCCGGGTGATCATCACCAACCGCGCCAAACTGGAAAAGGTGGCTGCTCCCGACATCCTGATGGACGGTCCCGACCCCAGCGGCGAGTCATGCAACGCCGGGACTTCAGATACAAAATCGGAATAGAGCCCAAAGCTCCGCCCACGCAGCACCATCCATGGCGCTTGCGATGTCGTCGGCCAAAAGCTGATTTCCTTAGACGCCGGCACGCACCTTTTCGGTGGTATCGATCGCCTTGCGCAGATAGCCATCACGGCCATAGATGTCGGCATAATAATGCACGGTGCCCGCATCATCCGGCCATGCCGTGAAATAGGCCACATGCACCGGGAACTTCTCAGGCACCTGAACCTGCTTGTTCTGGCCCGCGGCAATATAGCTGCCAACCTGGTCGACGGAGGTGCCGAGCACCTTGGCGGCCATGGCGCGCGGATCCTGCAGCCGGATGCAGCCATGGGAGAATGCGCGGGTATCGCGGTCAAACAGCGACTTGCTTGGGGTATCATGCATGTAGATGGCATGGCTGTTGGGAAACAGGATTTTCAACTGTCCGAGCGCGTTGCCGTTGCTTGGCGGCTGACGCACGCCGATACCGCTGCCGCGGCCCACTCCGTTCCAGTTGATCGAGCTTGACGACACCGCCCGGCCCCCGACTGTCACCTCATAGCCGAGACGGTCAAGATAGGACGCATCGCGCCTCAGCTTCGGCAACATCTCGTTGATGATAATCGACTGCGGCACGCCCCAATAGGGGTTGAACTCGACAAGCTCGATCTCGTCATCGAAAAAGTTGGTCTGGTTGGACTTCTTGCCGACCACCACCCGCATCGAAAGCTCGCTCTTGCCGCCATTGTAATAGGTCGCGGTATAGGCCGGCTGGTTGATGAACACCCGGCGCGAGGCCAGCACACCTGGCAGCCAGCGCGCCCGCTCCATCGCCAGCCGGACCTTTTCGATCTTGTCGGCATTGGAGATGCCCACCAGCGCCCGCCGCGTTACCGGACCGACCACGCCATCGGGCTTGAGGCCGGCTTCTTTCTGGAAACCTTTGACCAGGTCGACGATCTCATTATCGTAGCCGGGTTTGCCGGCGTAGCTCGCAAGCACCAGCGCGTGGTCTACCTTGAGTGCGTCACTGGCCTTCTTGGCGATCGCCGCCATCACATTGGAAAGCTCCGGGTTTGACTGGCCCGGCTTGAGCAATAAATTCTCGGAGATCTCGATACGATCTCCCTCATCAAGATCCTGCAACCGTTTCAGCTCGGCTGCAAGCGCTTCAAAATGCGCGCCCTGCGGATTGTGCGCCAACAGCGCTTCGGCGGGATCGGCGGACTTGGACAGGGCCTCGAGCCGGGCCGTCAGGTCAGGGCTCTTGCGCTTGAAATCATGATATCCGGAAATCCGGTTGGGATCGACGCGGCCACGGCTGGCATCGAGAATGTAATTAGCGACCGCCGTCGACAGCTGCATTTCGAAAGTCATCAGCTGGCGCTGGCGCGCCCCGCCTTGCGCCACGTCAAACGCATCGTCGGGCAATTCCACCTTGTAGTCCGCCGCCGACAGGCCAACGGCATCGGCATTGTTGAGGACTTCAACGACGGCACGGGCATGGTCGGTCACCGCTGTACCAGACACCCACATATAGGCGGGATGCTCGGAATAATGCGCCACCACCGCTTTGGCCGCCTCTGGCAGAGCCTTGATCGAAAGATCCGCCAGCGCCGCGCGTCCCTCTGCAAATGGGTCCAGACCCAGCGGCGAGAGCGTCATATCGCCGATTGCACCGGTGACCACCGGATCGGCCATCTTGCTGAAATCAACCTGCACGATCTTGTCGGCACGATAGGTGCGGTAGCTGGGACCGCTGATCCTGGCGACGGGTTTGACAGGAACCGGAGCTGGTGTAGCGGCCTCTTGCCTGGCCCGTTGCCGCGCCATTTTTTCGCGCTGGCGCTGGGCCGGGCTCTTGAACAGGACGTCGAGCAGTCCTTGCGCCTGAACCGGCGGTGTTGACGCCACAACGCCGGTGAAAGTAACCGCAACGGCGATCATCGCCACGCCCGCACGCATCCTGAAAGTCATGCCCAACCCAAATCCCTGTGCCGGACAAATATCCGGGCGTTTAAATCAAATCGTGGCGAACCTAACAAATCATGGTTACGAAATAAAGAATGCGGGGGCGCATCAATCAAGGCAATTGCCGCGTCGTTGATATCACCGCGCGTCACAGGCTGAAGACATCACTCGCGCATGCAGCGAGCTGCGTATGAAGCCGGGCGAGCCGGTTCGGTCCATGTGGCAATTGCATTCGGGCGGTGTAGACCTTAATACCCAACCCCTACCCCGGCATCAGCAGGACGACCCGAAAGGCATCTCGTGGCAAACGATCTCTACCCCCTTGGACCCGACACAACACAATGGCGGCAGCTGTCCGATGGACACGTCGGCCTTGAAAAATTCCGCGGCCAGGACATCCTGACCGTCGAACCGGAAGCGCTGCGGATGCTGGCCGAGCAGGCTTTTGGCGACATCAATCATTTGTTGCGCCCTGCCCACCTTGAGCAACTGGCAAAGATCCTCGAAGATCCCGAAGCCACAGAGAACGACCGTTTTGTCGCGCTCGACCTTCTCAAGAACGCCAATATCGCCGCCGGCGGTGTGCTGCCGATGTGCCAGGACACGGGCACGGCAATCATCATGGCCAAGAAGGGCCGCAGGGTCTGGACCGAGGGCGGCGACTACGAAGCAATGGCTGCTGGCATCAGGGATGCCTATGAGCGCAGGAACCTGCGCTATTCACAGCTTGCCGCGCTATCGATGTTTGAAGAGAAGAATACCGGCACCAATTTGCCGGCCCAGATCGACATCTATGAGGAAGGCTCCGACAGCTACGAATTCCTGTTCGTCGCCAAGGGTGGGGGATCGGCCAACAAGACCTTCTTCTATCAGGGCACCCCGTCACTGCTGACCCATGACCGGATGATCGAATTCCTGCGCGAGAAAATCCTCACGCTCGGCACCGCCGCCTGCCCGCCCTACCATCTGGCGATCGTCATCGGCGGCACCTCCGCCGAAATGAACCTGAAGACCGTCAAGCTCGCCTCCACCAAATATCTCGATGCACTGCCGACCCAGGGCTCGGAAGCAGGCCACGCGTTCCGCGATCTGGAAATGGAGGCCGAGATTCACAAGCTGACTCAGCAGATGGGAGTTGGCGCTCAGTTCGGCGGCAAGTATTTCTGCCATGACGTCAGGGTTGTGCGCCTGCCCCGCCACGGCGCCTCGCTGCCGATCGGTCTCGGCGTATCCTGCTCGGCCGACCGCCAGGCCAAGGGCAAGATCACCCGCGACGGCGTCTTCATCGAACAACTGGAAACCGATCCGTCAAAATACCTGCCTGAAATCGATGAAGCCAAGCTTTCAGCCCACGTCGTCAAGATCGACCTCAATCGGCCAATGGCCGACGTGCTGGCCGATCTGTCGCAGCATCCGATCAAGACCCAGCTGTCACTCAGCGGCACCATCATCGTGGCCCGCGATCTCGCTCACGCCAAGATCAGGGCACGGCTGGAAGCCGGCGAGCCGATGCCTGACTATTTCAAGAACCATCCGGTGTATTACGCCGGCCCCGCCAAGACGCCCGAGGGTTACGCCTCAGGCTCCTTCGGTCCGACCACCGCCGGTCGTATGGATTCCTATGTCGACCAATTCCAGTCTTTCGGAGGCTCGATGATCATGCTGGCGAAAGGAAACCGCTCGCGGTCAGTCCGCGAGGCCTGCGCCCGGCACGGCGGCTTTTATCTCGGCTCAATCGGTGGACCGGCTGCCCGTCTCGCCCAGGATTGCATCAAGAATGTCGAAGTCGTCGAATACGAGGAACTGGGCATGGAAGCAATCTGGCGCATCGAGGTCGAGGATTTCCCGGCCTTCATCGTCATCGACAACAAGGGCAACGACTTCTTCAAGGAACTCAACCTGGGGTAACCACCCCCCGATTATAACCGCAGCGCAGGCCCGACCGGGCCTCCGCAGGCTGCGCGTCTGTCGGATTGCGATTAACAATTCACGAACATTTGTCCCGTAATAATAATCCACGAAGTGCTAGAAAGCATTGCTTGGGGACAAAACATGCTTGCAACCGCAGCAAAGAAGGTTCAGACGCTGGACACAGCGACAATGGTCCTTGCGACCATGCGACGGCGCGGGATCTCGGGCCTACCAAGGAACTACGAGCTCGTTTATGAAGCGCTCAATGCTTCCAATGTATCACTGAGCCGGGAATTCGATGCGCTGGGACGCGCACCCGGTCAGGATCAACTTGACGCAATAGGAAAGAAGCACTTTCCGCATCATCACCGCACAAATGTTGTTGAAGGCGCCCACACCAAGATCACCGGTGAACTGGAAGCCATGCTGCGCCTGCTCAGGCAGGAACAGTCATCGCTGGAAAGCTATTCCAAGTTACTGGGTGAAACCTACCACCGGATATCCACCAAGAGCGCGTCCAGCGCCGACATCCTTTCGAATGTCATAGGCATGCTCACCAACGCCACTGGCGACACGATGGAAAAGGGCAAGGTCGTGGTCGAACACATGGTCGAGCGCGCCCAGGAGATGGAGCAGGTCAAGCTCGAACTCGACGAATACAAGCGCATTGCCAACACCGACCCCCTCACCCGCCTGGCCAACCGCCGGGCATTTGATGAGATGCTGGCACGGATCTATGATGATCGGCGCGGCGCCATGTATCAGGCGCTGATCGTCGCCGATATCGACCACTTCAAGAAATTCAACGACACTTTCGGCCACCCAGTCGGCGACCGGGTTTTAGGCGTCGTTGCCGCGGTCATGAAGAGCACGTTGCGCAAAGACGTATTCATCTCCCGCACCGGCGGCGAAGAATTTGCCGTGGTGCTGCATGATACCAGCCTCGACGTGACAATGGAGATCGCCGAACGCATCCGTCACGCGGTCAAGACGACACCGCTGAAGAACCAGAAGACCGGCGTTGACTACGGTCCGGTCACCCTGTCGCTCGGAATCTGCATGGCCAGCGACGCCGAAAGCGCCGAAGAACTTTACAACAAGGCCGACGTCGCGCTTTACGCCGCCAAGAATTCCGGCCGCAACTGCTTCCAGGTCTACAGACCGGAACTGAACCAGGAATTTGAAAAAAACTGGATGCTCTACAAGGGCTGATACTGGCTCGATCACTGGCTGGGGCGCAGGCCGAGTCACTCTGTTCATCCTCGATTTAAGCGCGTAATGACCGAAAACTTCCGCCACATTTTCGCCACTATGCTGGACAGATGGACGCGAAGCAGCTACCGATTGTCGCAGACGGTTGGACTGCCGGTTTACAGGCTGGTGTGAGACCGCAGTAGATTTTTGCAACACCAGCCCTGGATCTCGACATGAAACGCCTGATTTCCTCCGCATTCCTCGCCTTGAGCCTGATGGTGCCCGCAGCCGTGCAAGCCCAACCTGCCAGCCAGACGACCACGGAATCGAGGTCGTTGCTGCAGATCCTGTTTCCACCCTCGGAAAATTACAACAAGCACCGCCGCTCGGATAAGTCCCCGATCAAGCGCAAAATGGTTTCCTTCAAGGAAAACCATCCGGTCGGCACCATTGTCATCGATACGTCTGATCGCCGGCTCTATCACGTTGTCAAAAAGGGCAAGGCGATGGCTTACGGCATCGGCGTCGGTCGCGACGGCTTCACTTGGCAGGGCAAGAACCGCGTGACCCGCAAGGCCGAATGGCCGGGCTGGACTCCGCCGCAGGTGATGCGTGATCGCGTCAAGCGCCAGGAAGGCCGGGTGCTTCCCGCCCACATGAAGGGCGGCCCGGACAATCCTCTAGGCGCCCGCGCCTTGTATATCGGCTCGACGATCTACCGGATTCACGGCACCAACCAGCCCTGGACCATCGGCAAGGCAATGTCATCGGGTTGCATCCGCATGGCCAATGACGACGTCACCCATCTCTACGATCAGGTCAAGATCGGCACCAAGGTGGTCGTTCGCAACTAAACGGACGACAAAGGGACACTTAAAAACCGGCCACTGGCCGGTTTTTTTGTTAGCCCAACGACCAGCACTTGGGCGGTCGGCATCAACTGATATCAGCCGATGACAGTCATGCACATTTTCTCTTGGTCGGGCTTTGTGCCGCGGATGCAGTATTGGTGCCCTCCCCGCCGCAGAGCGGTAAATCGACAATCTCCGCGCCCGGGCGTCCTGAACTGACAAACTCCGCCACCGCCGCAATCACCGGCTTGGCCGAAACAATGCGCCGGTGCCCGAACCCGTTGGCCTTGACGAGTTGCACGTGCGGTCCGATTGCCGCAATCGCTTCGGCGTTGGAAAAAGCCACTTCCTTGTCGTCCTCGGCATGGATCGCAAGCATTGGCAGCCGCACATCATGCAGCATCCGGTCGACCCGGAACTCCGACAACGGACGGCCCGAAACACGGAAAACCTGACGCTCGAAAGCCCGCTGAGCAGCCGCGCCAAGTCCGAGCCGTTTGCCAAGCCAGATGAACACATCGCCCATGTCCGATGGCGCGGCGATGGTGACAATCCGGTCGGGTACTCGCGCCGGCACATGCAGAATCGCACCGGCTGCTGCCGCCATCACCGATGGCCCGCCGAATGAATGGCCGACGAAAGCTGCAAACGGACCATGCTGGCGCCAGGCCGCGTCGATTGCCTCCACCGCCGTGCCCAGATGCAACCTGCGCCCCGATGACGCCCCGTGTCCGGGCAGGTCGAGACATATCGCCGTCTTGCCGGTCGCCACCAACGCATCTGCCATCGCCACCATGTGATCGGACCGAGACCCGTAACCGTGGACGATCAGCACCCGCTTGCCATCGGCCCGGTCGGCCGCAGGTCTGAACATATGCGTGGCGACAGATCCGCTCGAAGTCGTCAGCCGAGTCATTTCCGCTTCAGCCATACGGCCCCGAGCCTTGGCAATTGCCGCGCGTTCCTTCTTGCGTCTCGGGTTGACCGGCGGCGTCCGACAGAACAACCAGAACGCAAGTTCCCCCGCCTTTTCAGGCGATTGCGCCCCCAGCACCCGGAAACCGGTGCGGGTGACCTTTTCGAAAAGAGATGCCATAGTGAGAACCTCGTTTAGTTCATCCATGAACAGAATTGTACAACTATGAACAAAAAGCAAGCCTACCCCTGGGAAAATCCACGGTTTCGTAACTGGGTGGCCGTTGCCCGCGCCTGCCACGTGATGGGGCAGACCCTGGCGCGCGAACTGCAACCGCTTGATATCAAGCCGCCACATCTCGATATCCTGATCAACCTGTTCCGGACGCCCGGGATTTCCCAGCAGGACCTCGCCGACAAGCTGTTGGTTGGACGCTCGAACCTGTCGATGCTGTTGCCGCAAATGCAAAAACGAGGGCTGCTGGTGCGCCGCGGCGATCCGCAAGACCGGCGAGTGCTGCGGCTTGAACTCACCGAAGAAGGAAAAGAGCTGACAAAAAACGCGATTGCCATTCAATCAGAACTGATCGACCGCACCATGACGAACGCCACTGCCGAGGAATGCCACCTGATCGGCGACGTCATGTCCCGGATAGTCAATGAACTGACCGCACCTGACGAAGCCGGATCGATTGCCTCGGATCAAAACCCGCAACGCATAACCGCGTCAGGTAAGAGCTGATGCATGCCGCGCACATTGGCGCAGCGGTCAGAAAATCCGCGACATGCCCTTGTCGGCCAGCTCGGCGATATATTCGGCCCAGCGCTCGTCTTTGGCTTCACCAAGCTCGGACAGGAAATCCCAGGTAAAGATGCCGGTGTCGTGGCCATCGTCAAACGCCAGCCGTGCCGCGTAATTGCCGACCGGGTGCACCTTGGTGATCGTCACTTCGGATTTGCCGCCAACCGTTGTCCGTTGCGCGGGCGAATGGCCCTGCACTTCGGCCGATGGTGAACGCACCCTCAGCAATTCGGCTTCGATCGCATAGGACCGCCCATCGGTAAAGCTGACAGTCAGGGTTCTGCGATCTGGCGAAACCCGCAACTCCTTCGGCCAGACTTTGTCATGTTCGCTCATTTTGCCCACCTTCCCTCGGTCATCTTGCCTGATCTAGAAGGGATCAGAGGACTGCACAAGGTGGAGCGGCGAAATGCCCACCCCGTCCGCACGCTTTGACTTGACGTAAGCGCGATGGATGACGACAGTGATGACAACATTGCAAAGGATCAATGCGAATGTCTGACGCCTCAGCCGCAGCTCCGACCATGATCGACCCGTTTGGCCGGACGGTGAATTATTTGCGGGTCTCGGTAACCGACCGGTGCGATTTCCGCTGCACCTATTGCATGGCGGAAAATATGACCTTCCTGCCCAAGAAAGATCTTTTGACGCTGGAAGAGCTCGACCGCATGTGCACCGCGTTTGTCGACAAGGGCGTACGCAAGATCCGCCTGACCGGTGGCGAGCCGCTGGTGCGCAAGAACATCATGCAACTGGTCCGCCAGATCGGCCGCCACATCGATGAAGGCCGCATGGATGAGCTGACACTGACCACCAACGGCTCGCAGCTCACCCGCTTTGCCTCCGAACTGTATGACTGCGGTGTGCGCCGCATCAACGTTTCGATCGACACGCTTGATCCCGACAAGTTCCGCAAGATCACCCGCTGGGGCGAACTCGGCAAGGTTCTCGAGGGCATCAAGGCGGCGCAACAGGCCGGCCTCGGCATCAAGATCAACGCGGTGGCGCTCAAGGGCTTCAACGACACCGAGATCCCTGAAATGCTCAAATGGGCCCACGGCCAGGGCATGGACATGACCGTGATCGAAACCATGCCGATGGGCGAGATCGACGAGGACAGGACCGACCAGTATCTGCCGCTTTCGCTGCTTCGCGCCAACCTCGAACGCCAGTTCACGCTTGAAGATATTCCCTTCAACACCGGCGGCCCCGCCCGTTATGTGAAGGTAGCCGAAACCGGCGGCAAGCTCGGCTTCATCACCCCAATGACGCATAATTTTTGCGAAAGCTGCAACCGCGTCCGGCTCACGTGCACCGGCACGCTGTACATGTGTCTGGGCCAGAACGACGCCGCCGATCTGCGCGCGCCGCTGCGCGCCTCCGAAGGCAATGAACTGCTGTCGGACGCTATTGATGAAGCCATCGGCCGCAAGCCAAAGGGCCATGATTTCATCATCGATCGCACCACCAGGCAGCCGGCTGTCTCGCGCCACATGAGCGTGACCGGCGGCTGATTTTACTGGAGTTTTCATGCGTGTTGCCGTGATTGGTGGCGGAATCGCCGGCCTCTCCACCGCTTGGTCGTTGACCAAGGCAGGTATCGAAACGACCCTGTTCGAGCGCGGCGCCATTCCCAATCCGCTGGGCGCATCGGGCGATCACCATCGCATCATCCGCCGCGCCTATGGCAGCCAGGGCGGCTATCAGCGCCGGATCACCGAGGCCTATGAAGCCTGGGATGAAATGTGGGACGATCTCGGACGCAGCCACCTTCTGGCCAGCGGCTTCCTGCTGGTTTCGCTTTACGAAGGCGACATGGGCGACACCATGCGCCAGGGGCTTGCCGACCAGAACGACCCGCATGAAACCATGTCCGGCGCCGAAGCCGTGAGGCGCTATCCCTACCTCAATGCCAAAAATGTGCGCGATGTCACCTTCAGCCCCGAGGGGGGCACACTGATGTGCCGGCACATTGCCGCGGATCTGGCAAAATGGCTGACAGATCATGGCTGCAGCGTCCGAGACCATACCCAGATCAGCTCAGTCGATCATGAAACCGGCGAAGTCCGGACCGGTGACGGCGAAATTCACCAGTTTGACCGCATTGTCATTGCCGCCGGCGCCTGGGTGCTCGACCTTGTTCCCGCGCTGGAATCGGAGCTCACGCCATGGCGCACGGCCGTGGCCTATCTCGAACCGCCGGCAGGTCTGGTCGATTGCTGGGCCGGTTCCCCGGTAATTCTTGAAACCGGTGGCGAGTCCGACGGCTATGTGCTGCCGCCGGCACGCGGCGCGGGCCTGAAATTCGGCACCGGTCGGCACAGGATCAAGAGCCCGCCCGATCAGAACCGCGAGGTTGCCGCCAATGAAGCCCGGCAGATTCTGGGCTATTTCGCACCGACATTTGCCCGGCTTGATGAATACCGTGTCACCGATGTGGTGTCCTGCGCCTATACCTTTACCCGTGATGAGCATTTCCTGGCCCGGCGTATCGGCAAATCCACGATTGTCTCCGCCTGCTCCGGCCATGGCTACAAATTCGGCGCAGCCGTCGGCCGGCGCGTTGCCAGAAGCCTGCTTGATGGCGATGATCCTGCACTCTATCGCTGGATCGAGGCGCGCGACTGATCAATATACGTGATCAATCGCCCACGTTGTTTGACTGTGTTCACCCTGCCAGCGATGATAGCATCAATTTTTGATACGCGATTCCGCGCAGACCATTTCCGGATACCCCATGGCCTTGTCACCGAATATTCGCGGCGCCGTATTGATGACCCTGTCGATGGCCGGCTTCACTTGCAACGATTCGATCGTCAAGCTGCTGACCAGCGATCTCAGCGTCGCCCA
The DNA here is from genome assembly GCF_046837775.1 of Hoeflea sp. Naph1. Classification (GTDB taxonomy): domain Bacteria; phylum Pseudomonadota; class Alphaproteobacteria; order Rhizobiales; family Rhizobiaceae; genus Hoeflea. The sequence goes on from NZ_CP177286.1 coordinate 3,333,479, forward strand.
GGTGATGTTTCTGCGCGGTGTCGTTGCCACCTTGCTGATCTATCTGCTGGCCCGCCACAAGCGCGCGCTTCGCCCGCTTAGACTGCTGCTCAATCCTTGGATAGCGCTGCGGGTGGTGGGCGAACTGGGCGGCACCGTGACTTTCCTCATCGGGCTGGCCAATGTGCCGCTTGCCAATGCGTCGGCAATTCTGCAGGCGTTGCCGCTGGCGGTCACCATGGGCGCGGCAATGTTCCTGTCAGAACCGGTCGGTTGGCGCCGGTGGGGCGCAATTCTGGTTGGTTTTACCGGTGTGTTGATCATCGTCCGGCCCGGCGTTGAAGGGTTTTCGCCCTACTCGCTGATGATCATCGGAACCGTCATCTTCGCCTCCGCCCGCGATATCGCCACCCGCAAGGTAGACCCGGCAATTCCGTCGCTGTTCCTGTCAACTGTAACGGCCGGGGCCGTCTGTCTGGCCGGACTGGTGCTGATCTGGCCGATGGGCGGCTGGGAGCCGGTTGATGCACTGCAATTGGGGCTGATCTCGACCGCCGCCTGCCTGGTGTTGGTCGGCTACCAATGCATCATCATGGCCATGCGTGAAGGCGACATCTCCTTCATCGCGCCCTTCCGCTACACCGGCCTGATCTGGGCCGTGATGCTTGGCTATCTGGTGTTTGGCGAAGTTCCGGATATTTACATGGCTATCGGCGGCATCATTGTCATCGGATCCGGGCTCTACACACTTTACCGGGAACACGTCAAAAAAAGCAGCGACATGCCGGCAAGCCGCGCGCCACCGCGCCATTCACCGTGAATTCGGCAACCAAAGGCAGATTCGTGCCGCTAGCGGGCTTGCCCGGTGCCTCTGGCATTCGTCGGCTTGACCATCTTGTCGCTATCCCCGACCGCGCGGGCTTGAGGCTGTTCGCCAGAGGCTTGCAATTCGCGGGCAAGCGCGTCGGCTTCCCACTCGGCAAGCAGCAACGCATGACCGCATACACCCCATGGGGCATTGCAGAATGGGCATTGATCGATGATCTCATCGCCCAACATAAGTTCCTCCGCTAACGGTAAAAACGTATCATATTAGAAATTACATGTAAATTTTGACAATACTAAATCCAAGCCGCAACAAGACAAGTAATGCCCAAGTCAAGCTCGAACCAATATCATCGCATAGGCCACACGGGCCCAAAGAATTGGCGATCTCGACATTCCTGATTACATTTGCAACGCGGTGCATGAGGACACAAGACGATTCCCATGAACAATTCCAAATTTCTCGACCGCGCGACGCCGCCGCATATTGTTACCCTGGTGGTGATATCCGGACTGAGCGCGTTGAACATGAACCTGTTCTTGCCGTCCCTGCCCGGAATCGCCACCCACTACCACACGGATTACGCGCTGGTACAGCTGGCGGTCTCCGGCTATCTCGGGTTTACCGCCATCCTGCAACTGCTGATCGGGCCGTTGTCCGACCGCTATGGCCGGCGCCCGGTGATGCTGATCAGCCTGGTGATTTTCCTTGTCGCCACGGCCTTGATCCCGCTTGCGCCGACAGTCGAGAGCTTTCTTGTCATCCGCATGCTCCAGGCCAGCGTGGTTTCCGGCCTGGTGCTGTCGCGCGCCATCATCCGCGATGTGGTCGACACCGACCAGGCGGCGTCGATGATCGGTTATGTAACCATGGGAATGACGATTGCGCCGATGCTCGGGCCGGCGCTCGGCGGCGTGCTGGACGAGATGTTCGGCTGGCAGTCGACCTTCGTGGCGCTGTTTCTGGCCGGTCTTGCCGTGCTGGCGCTCGCCGCCGCCGACCTGGGCGAGACCAATCAGCACCGCTCGAAAAGCATGCTCAGGCAGTTTGGCGCTTATCCGGAACTGGCCCGTTCGCGCAGGTTCTGGGGTTACACGCTGACCGCGACCTTCGCCTCCGGGGCATTCTTTTCCTTTCTCGGCGGCGGCCCGTTTGTCGCCACCGAAATTCTCGGCATGACACCAAGCGAATTGGGCTTCTATCTGGTGTTTGTCGCGGTCGGCTACATGGGCGGCAACTTCATATCCGGCCGCTATGCCAGCCGTATCGGCATCAATCGAATGATGGTCAGCGGCGGCCTGATTGCCACCTCCGGGATGATATTGTCGCTTGTTCTGTTTCTGGCGGGCCTATGGCATCCGTTCTCGTTCTTTGGCCCGATCCTGCTGGTCGGCCTCGGCAACGGCATCACCCTGCCCAGTGCCAACGCCGGCATTGTCAGTGTCCGGCCGCAGCTGGCTGGCTCTGCTTCGGGAATGGGCGGCGCGATGATCATCGGCGGCGGTGCGGCGATGGCTTCGCTGGCAGGTGCCATCCTGTCAGCGGAGACCGGCCCCTACCCGCTCATCCTGGTGATGCTGGTATCTTCCATATTCGGCATTTTCGCAGCCCTTTACGTGCTAAAGGTGGAACGCAGTGTTGCGGCTGCGGCCCCTGCAGTCGAACCAACCGCATAAAGAGTGTCGCCGCATGCTTGCCGGCTCTGACGAGCTGAGCATGATGGCTCCTTGCTGAGAAAGTAAACTTCGCAGAATTCACTTGCCCCGAATCCAGCGGGTTCGGTCCATTGTTGAAAATCAATTTGTCCGCTGATTTCACCCGCGGCACCATGCAGATCGGCGCGTTTGGGCGGTTGCCGGAATGATATCAACAGCCTTACCTGCCCTGACCTTTGGTAAGCCTCCATTTCCTATTGCAATGGTCGACAAAACAGTGGGAGTATCCCTCCAGCGCGGAATGCAACACCCGCGAGCAAGCGGAATGCGGAACAATAATCCGCAAGCCCGTCAACAGAGAGGACTCTTATGCATATTTCCAGACGTATCGCCCTGGCAGTCTCGGCCGTCGCATTGGCCGTTTCGATGGGCGCGGCACACGCCGCCAGCCACAGCGAAATCAAAAAGGTCATCATCGGCACGGAAGGCGCTTACCCGCCATTCAACAATCTCGAATCCGATGGCAGCCTGGTCGGCTTCGACATCGATATCGCCAAGGCGCTGTGTGACGAGATGAAGGTCGAATGTGAATTTGTCACCCAGGATTGGGATGGCATCATTCCGGCGCTGCTTTCGGGCAAGTTCGACGCCATCATCGCCTCGATGTCGATCACCGAAGAGCGCAAGGAAAAGGTCGACTTCACCAACAAGTACTACAACACCCCGCCAGCCATCGCCGTGCCGAAGGACAGCACGATCACCGAGGCCACCGATGCGGCACTCGCGGGCAAGATGCTGGGCGCGCAGTCATCGACCACACACTCCAATTATGCCGAGGAAAAGCTCCCCTCCGCCGAACTCAAGCTTTACCCGACACCCGACGAGTACAAGCTGGACATCGGCTCGGGCCGCATTGACGCGGTCATCGACGACGTTATCGTGCTTGGCGAATGGCTGAAAACCGATGACGGCGCCTGCTGCAAGCTGCTCGGCACACTGACTCCGGATCTGGTGATCAATGGCGAAGGCGCAGGCATCGCCATCCGCAAGGGCGAGACCGAATTGCGCGACATGTTCAATACCGCAATCGTCGCAATCCGTGAGAACGGAACCTACAAGACCATCAACGACAAGTATTTTGACGTTGATGTCTACGGCGAATGACCGGACCTGATCCACTGATATGATCAACTGACGAAACGGCGGGCGAATTTCGTCCGCCGTTTTCGCTTCAAGACCGCGATCAACGCGGCATGAACAGGGGATGGCATGGAATCAACGGTATCGCTGGGAGAACAGCTTTATGCGCTGGTATCCCTGCTCGATCCATTTTGCGGACCGGTGGGCTTTCTCAACCTGTTGCCAGAGAGTTCGCTTCTGTCGTGCGGAGACACCGGCTGGGGCGACGAGGTGGCCAGAGGGTTCTTCGTCACTCTGACACTCTCCTTGTGCACGCTACCGATCGGGCTGATGATCGGCCTGTTTCTCTCGCTGGCGCAGCAAAGCGCGGTGCGCTCGCTCAAGATAGCCGCCAATATCTACACCACCATCTTTCGCGGCCTGCCCGAGCTTCTGACCATTTTCATGATCTATTTCGGGCTGCAGATTGCCGTCCGCGAGGTAGCGCTGGCGCTCGGCTACGAGCGCGGCTTTGACATCAATTCCTTTGTCGCCGGCACGGTGGCGCTGTCGCTGGTGTTTTCTGCCTATGCCTCGGAAGTGCTGTCATCGGCGTTCAAGGCAATCCCCAAGGGCCAGTACGAGGCCGGCAACGCTCTTGGCCTGCACAGCGGCAAGACCATGCGGCTGATCATCTTGCCGCAACTTGTGCGCATCGCCCTGCCCGGGCTCGGCAATCTCTGGATGATCCTGCTCAAGGACACAGCGCTAATCTCGGTCATCGGGCTCGGCGACACGCTGCGCTGGTCCGGTGTCGCCGCCAAGGTCACCAAGGAAGCCTTTTTCTTCTACGGCATCGCCTGCCTACTCTATCTCTCGCTGGCGATGGTCTCGTCGATTGCATTCTCCAAGATCGAAACCCGCGTTCGCCGTTCCGGAGTAAGCCAATGAGCGCCGTCGAGACGTTGATTCCGCCGCAACCGGCGCCCCCCGCCAGCGCCTTCCGCTGGACCCGGATGCAGATCTTCGGCGCGTCAATGCTGGGTCTTTGGATCGTCGGCGGCATTGCCCTGGTGCTGTGGCTGATCGACGCCTGGGACATCGACAAGGTCACCACCTACGGCCCGAAATTCATCGCCGGGCTGGGCACGACACTGATCCTGGTGGGGATTTCAATCTCGCTGGGGGCACTCCTGTCGGTGCCAATTGCGTTCGGGCGGATGTCATCGAACAAGGTCGTCTCCTCGCTTGCCTATGGCTATGTCTATTTCTTCCGCGGCACTCCGCTGATCGCCCAACTGTTCCTGATCTATTATGGCTTCGGCAGCTTCCGTGAAGAATTGGAGGCAGTCGGGCTCTGGGGCTTTTTTCGGGACGCCTGGAACTGCGCGCTGTTCGCTTTCACGCTCAATACTGCCGCCTATCAGGCGGAAATCCTGCGCGGTGCCATCGAAAGTGTCTCGCGTGGCCAGCACGAGGGCGCTGCAGCCCTTGGCCTCACCAAGTTCCAGACCTTTCGCCTGATCATCATGCCTCAGGCCATGATCGTCGCACTCAGGCCTTACGGCAACGAGATCATCCTGATGATCAAGGGGTCGGCGATTGTCGCCATCGTTACCGTGTTCGACCTGATGGGTGAAACCCGGCGGGCCTATTCCCGCACCTTCGATTTCCAGACCTATATCTGGGCGGCGGTACTCTATCTCATCGTCGTCGAAGCACTGCGCAACATCTGGCACGTGCTCGAACAGCGCCTGACCCGCCACCTCAAGCGGTAGGGCGTAACGCCGGACATCCCTACCACGGGCCATTTCGGGCTTGCGGTGCGCCAGGCTTTGGCCGATACCAGCGCCAAATCCCAACAGGAGGCTTTGATGGCCAAGACCGAAGACGATGTCCTTGCCGAGGCCTACAATCGCGCGCTGAAGCTCGAAAAGGCCGGCGATTTCGATTCCGCGGCAAAGGCTTACGCCGAAGTTCTCATCCTTGATCCTGAAGATCACGGCGGCGCTGCGGTGCGACTGGCCTCGATGAAGCGCGGTGAAGTGCCCGAACGCGCGCCCGAAGCCTATGTCACCACCCTGTTTGACCAGCACGCCGAAGTCTTTGACAAGGTGCTGGTCGAGGATCTGGGCTATCATGTGCCGATGCTGCTCAGGCAGCGGCTGATCGAACTCGGCCACACCAGCTTCGAGCGTATGCTCGATCTTGGCTGCGGCACCGGGCTCACCGGCGGCGCGCTGGAAGAGATGGTCGACGACGCCACCGGCATCGACCTGGCCGAAAACATGGTCGAGATCGCCCATGAAAAGGGCCTTTACGACACGCTCTATGTCGCCGATGCGGTCGACTATCTCGACGACAACGACGACGAGCCGTTCGACCTGATCGCTGCCACCGATGTGCTGCCCTATCTCGGTGCGCTCGAACCCTTGTTTGCCGCCGCAGCGAAGAATTCGGCACCGCGCGCCCTGTTCTGTTTTTCCAGCGAAACCCTGCCAGAAATCGAATTCGACGGCCGCCCCTATACCGTCGGCGCTTTCCAGCGCTTCGCTCACCAGCTTGATTATGTGCGCGTCGCCCTCGACACCGCCGGCTTCGAGCTGATCGAGGCCGGCGACATCATCGTCCGCCACGAACAAGGCGCGCCGATCACCGGGCATCTGTTCATCGCCCGGAAGCTGTAAGCCGGTTCTGATTTGAATGCGCAGCAAGCCTGCAACCGCTCAAGGCAATGTTCGACCGTTTCCTTGAGCGCCATTCCTGCCTGTTGCGCGTAGCGTCCGCGATGATCAGGTTGGGGCGCCTGACCTGATCCTGGAGAAGTACTCGCTCCATGCCTGATGCGGGCGGCCGGCTGCTTCGGCGTAGTTGCTGATGTTGTCGAAGCCCCCTTCCAGGATCCCCGAATATATGCCGGTGATAACCGTGCCGATGAACTCGCCGAGTTCGGCAATCCGGTCTTGCCTGTAGTCCTCGACGCTCATGGCGCGATACACCAGCGACGTGCCAAAGGCCTGGTTCAGGTGACAGGCCAGTTGCGCCTGTGTCAGGCTTTCGCCATGCAGATTGTAGGTTTGGCCATTGTGGGCGTCGCTGACCAGCATTTGCGCATAGGCATAGGCCAGTTCGGCACGGGTGGTGTAACCGCACTTTCCGTTACCGGCACAATTGGAGATTTCGCCGGCAGCCTTGTAGCTTTCGATATAGTCGATGTCCGGCTCGATATAGATGCCGTTGCGGCCGATGACCCATTCAAGGCCGCTCTCGCGCACGTCCTGCTCGGTCTGGCGGTTGCTCTTGACGACCGGAGAGAAGCTGGTGCCGTCAGCAGGCCCCTGCACGCTGGTGTAGACAATCTTGCCCACCCCGGCAGATTTGGCTGCCTCGATGACATTTCGATGCTGCCCGATGCGTTCATCCGGTTCACTCATGCCCGAGACCAGCAACACGACATCCACGCCACGGAGCGAACGCTCGAGACCTGCGCGGTCGTCATAGTCTCCCGGGCGAACCTCGACCCCGAGATCCTTTGCCTTTTCCGGCGTCCGGGCAAGCGCAATGACGGTATCGGTGCCGTCGCGGGCGATCAAAGCCTTGACGATTGCGTGGCCCAGATGGCCGCTGGCGGCAGTAACTGCAATGGTAACCATTGTAACGGTCCTTCTATGAGGTCAGGAAGTGGTTTCGGAAGCGGCTGCGGCCAGACGATTGACGCTCATGACCTTCCAGATGCGGTAGGCTTCCAGCGCTGCCAGCGGAACGAAGTGGACCAGCGCCGGGCCGAAACTGTTCTGGACGAAGAGCCAGTGCAGCAGGGTTGCGACCGCCGCCGGATAGACAAAGCGCTGCAACGTCTTCCAGGAGCGGCGAAGCTTGCGGACGGAGGCATCGTTGGATGTCAGCGCCAGGGGCACGAAAATGACGAAGGCCACCCAGCCGGTCCAGATGCCGAATTTCGTGATATCAGCGACAACGGCGGACAGCGTGCTCAGGTCAATCACGTAAAAGAGTGTATGCAGCGCGGCATAGCCGAAGGCGGCCACGCCAAGGTAGCGGCGGCGGCGCATCAGCCACAGCACGGCGCCGGATTTCGGAAACAGCATCCGCAACGGGGTGAGCATCATCGCGATGATCATGAACCGGGCGGAAAATTCCCCGGTGGGATGAAGCAACGGCTCCAGGTCCCCGCCCGACAGCGCACCGTTGATCAGGCCGAAAGCCGGCAAGGCCAGCAGCAGCCAGAAGGCATACGGCGAATTGAGAAGGGTTTTCAGCTTGTTCATTGTCTTGTCTCCGGATGCGAAAGTCCGCCGGCACTGTTCCAGGTCACGTTGAGCGATTCCCGGAAGGCGAAACGCTCGAGGTGGCTTCCGATTACCTGCTCCAGCTTGCCGGTATCATCGCCCTCGACGCTCAGGATCAGTTCCTCGCCCCGGGCCTCAAGCATGCAGATGCCGAATGGCAACTTGATGGAGCCGTTCAGGGGATCGAATTCAACCGGCACCTTGTGGCCGAAATGCTTGCAGAGTTGTTGCAGGTACTGGCTCGCCTTTGGCGTTTGAACGCGGCTGATGGATTGTGTCATCGGGTTTCCCTTTCTTCTCACCGCAAGATAGGGGTATTCCGATTGTTTGACTTGATGGGGTAAATTTGAATAACTATCTCATCAAACCGAAAGCTGTGATCCATGATTGATGACTTGCGCGCGCTCGCCATTTTCGTCAAGGTTGCCGAAGCGGGCAGTTTCAGCGCCGCCGGCCGCGCGCTTCGCCTGTCGACGTCCGTGGTCAGCCACCATGTGAAAGCGCTTGAAACCCGCCACGGCGTCACCCTGCTCCACCGCTCGACCCGCGCACTGTCGCTTACATCCGACGGCCAAAGGCTTCTGCAGTCGGCCAGGCGCATGGTCGAGGCGGCGGAGGAAGGTCTCGACACCATCGCCGATATCAGCGCCGAACCCGCCGGCGCACTGAAACTGACTGCGCCTGCATTCCTGACAAACAGCCTTCAGGAGAGCGCAATCTGGCAGTTTGCGCGCCGCTACCCGCATGTGGCCATCACGCTGCATGGCAGCGATGAGCAGATAAACCTGGTGGCCGAGGGTTACGATATGGCCATCCGCCTCGGGGCCATGCCAGAGAGCACCCTGAGAAGCCGCAAGATAGGCACCTTCGAACGCTGGCTTGTCGCTGCGCCCTCCTACCTTGAGACCATCGAAAAACCGTCAGTTCCGCAGGATCTGGCGCGGTGCGATTTCGTGCTTCTCGATATGTTGCCGGACAAGTTCGTCCTCACCCGGGGCACGGAAGAAGTCACTATCCAGCCCGACCAATCGCGGGTTCTGGTCAATTCGATCAGCGGCGCCCGGTCCGCGGTTCTGGCCGGTCTTGGCTTGCAGAAGTTGCCGGCAAGCGAAATCGGTGAAGACCTCGCCGCCGGGCGTCTGGTGCGGGTTCTGCCGGAATGGTCGCTGCCGACGCTCAACATCTACGCCGTCTGGCCCGCATCGAGCCGCCGCAGCAGCCTGGTCAATTTGCTGCTGGAATTCATCCTCGAAGCGCAGAAGGGTAAATAAGCGGCCTGGCAACCGGGCTGAAGCAGCGACAATCCGGCGCAAGCGGTCGACGCGGCATAAACCGCTGCACCACATGACCGGTGATCACTCACCCGGCCAAAATGCATCAAGGCCGCCAATCGGGGTCTTCCCTTGGCAGCCTTGGTTTGTTCGTCACGATACGGGTCGATCTACATCATTTTGAACACCGAGGGATCGGGGCCGCAGCGCAGGCCCACATCGAGCGTCGAAATCGCGCTCATCTCGTCGTCGGTGAGAGTGAAATCAAACACATCGAGATTTTCGGCCTGACGGCCGGGATTGACCGAGCGCGTGATCACCGCATATCCAAGCTGGATGTGCCAGCGCAGGATGATTTGCGCCGGGCTCTTGCCGGTCCGCTGCGCCGCCGCCTGAATTTGCTTGGCATCGAAGGAGTGCCCACCACCCAATGGAGTCCAGGCCTGCGGCACGATCTTGTGCGCTTCGCACACGGCCCGCAATTCCGGTTGCTGCAGTTGCGGATTGATCTCGATCTGGTTGAGCACCGGTGCCTCGCCGGTCGCTTCAATGATCCGGGCCAGATGATCGGCGTTGAAATTCGACACGCCGACGGAACGCGTAAGCCCTTCATTGCGCATCTCGATCAACGCCTTCCAGGTCTCGACATAGAGATCCTGACTCGGCACCGGCCAGTGGATCAGCATCAAGTCAAGCTGATCCACGCCGATATTCTTCAGGCTTCGTTCAACCGAGGCGCGGGCCTTGTCGCGACCGTGATCTGCGTTCCAGACCTTGGTGGTGATAAAGACTTCTTCACGGGGAACGCCGGATCGCTTGAGCCCCTCGCCCAGCCCGACTTCGTTGCCATAGATGTAGGCGCCGTCGATCAGCCGGTATCCGGTGCGAAGCGCGCTTTCCACAGCGACGGCGGCTTTTTCTTGCGGGACTTGCCAAATGCCGAAGCCAAGCTGCGGGATGGAGTGTCCGTCATGAAAAGGGATTGAGGCCATGTTGCTCATAACAATCTCGCTTGTGCCTGCCCACGGATCTGGAACACGATGCCGAATGAGAAAGGTCCGCAGGCGTGTAAGGTAATCGGGTGCATGCCCAGCATGCGACGGCACCAATCCAGATATCTAATCGGTTTATATCAACCAGATCCGCTTGGCACAACGGCCACCCGAATTCACACCTCACCCAGGCGTGAGTGTCCACACTCCTTCCGGCTCAGCCACATCCGTGGCCGGAATCTCGATCGATTGCACATCGGCCCATGTCTGTGCAAAATCGCTGTAATGGCGTGAAAACACATTGCCCGACTGGCCGGTGGTCTGGATGTAGGTGGAACTGTCGAGATCTGACAGATCGAAAATACCGCGATAGCTCGCTGCGTTGGTGTTGGCGTAGGGATCGGCGTCATCCTGCAACTGGGTACGGCCGCGATCAAGCGTGAACGGCCCACCGCCGCTTTCCACCTCGACATTGAAAAAGCGCCTGAGCAGGCCTACTTCGCTGAACGGACGGTGCGCGCCCTTGGCGTAGTGCGCAGTCCCCCAACGCCACGATGACGCGTCCTCGCCATAGCGTTCCGACAGTTCGGCGATGGCTGCGGAAAACGCCTCGGCCATGATCTGGTCGCAGGCTTCCTCTTCTTCCGTACCCTTGACGTCGCACCAGTTGCGCGCGGTTTTGCCATCAAGCAGACGCACCATCACCTTGCCGCGTGCCTTGAACCAGCCCCTGAAGGTGATGCCCAGATCGTCCTCGAAGGTCCTGATCATCGCCTGCCGCAACCAGGCAATGAAGATCAGCGGTTCGGCTTGGTCACGCGCCATGCTGCTGTCCCAACGGGCGAGTTGGTCTGCCAGTTGCCGTTCGCTGTCGCTCAGCGCCTTGCCCTCGAGCATTTTCAGCATGCGTGGCTTCAACTCGGCAAAGGCGGGTGAGAAGATGTCAGCCTGCACATCGCGCGACATTTCCGGCGTCTGTGGCTCCGCCGCCCCGTTGATCAGCGTCTCGATCCGCTGCTGCCGGTACGGCTCATCCCAGTCAAACGTCAGGTGCAGCGGATAGTCCGGACCGACGATCTTGGTGTTGGCGGTGGCGATGAGCCCGCTTTCGGGGTTGGTTTGCCGAGGCACTGCCTGGTAGGGCGCATAGCCACGCCAGTCGTAGATCGCGTTCCAGCCCGGCGCCGGCGCTCGGCCCATCAACCGGTTGGCAGGATCGCGCTGGGGCACCCTGCCCGCTGCCACCAAGCCGATAGTGCCGGTGGTGTCGGCCACCACCATCGACTGCATCGGCGTCACGAACACATCGAAACCGATCTGGAAGTCCTCGACACTACGCATGTCAAACAGCCGTGGCGCAATCGACGCCGTAGTGTCGTCATGCGCCAGCGCCACCCATTGCAGCGCCGCCACCATGTTATTGGGCAGCAGCTTGTCAAAATTCTTGTAGCTGGCGGGAAACACCGGACCATGCCGGGTCCAGCGCCGGATGAAGCTTTGCGCTTCGCCGCCACGCACCTTGATGATTTCCTCTTGCTGGCCAAATGCGGTCCAGCCGGTGGGCGTCAGATATTCATCCGGATTGTCCGGATTGACGCGCTCGATGAACACGTCCTGAGCGTCTGTGGCGGTATTGGTAAAACCCCAGGCAATGTCGTTGCCGCGCCCGAGAAGAACAACCGGCGTGCCCGGCAGCGTTACCCCGACCAGATGCCGCGGCTCGTCATATTCTTCCGTTACCTCAAGATGTGCCAGATACCAGATCGATGGCGCCATCAGCCCCAGATGCGGATCATTGGCGAGAATCGGCTTGCCGGAGGCGGTACGATCGCCGGAAATCACCCAGTTATTGGAAGCGCCGGTGCCAAGCATGCCGTCAATTTCAGCAAATGATGCCGACGCATCGACCACGGTGACAGCTTCGCCGATATCGCCTGCCTCCAGCCCCAGCAACTGTGCCAGATCCGGCATCGGCGGCGGGCTGTCAACGTCGAGATAGGGCAGCAGGTCAGCCATCTCGGTCTCGTCAAAGCCGAGCCGCGCAAAACCCAGCCGCATCGCCTCCTCGTCAAGATTGGCCGCAAGCGATATCGACATCATCTTGACCGCAATCAGCGTGTCGGCCGGTGTCCAGGGTTCGGGCTCATAGCCCAGGATCAGATATTCGGGCGGCAGTCGCGATGAAAACGCCCGTGGTTCGCGCGCCATCCAGGCGTTGACGCCGCGCGCATAGCCTTCCAGCATCGCCATGGTCTCGGGGTCCATCACGCCCAACGACGCCTCCGCCGCCTCATCGATCGCCATCGTCCTGAGCCAGATGTCAGTTCCAACCGTGGCCTCGCCGAACATTTCCGACAGCCGCCCCTTGCCGGCCATGCGGCTGACTTCCATCTGCCACAGCCGCTCCTGCGCATGCACGACCCCCAGGCCTGCGGCGACGTCGGCGCGAGTCGGCGCCTTGATGTGCGGCACGCCGTTTTCATCCCGCGTGATTGACACCTCGCCGCCAATTCCGGCAATCGCCATCGAGCCGCTGACCGGCGCCTGCGACCGCGAAAGCCACAACATGGCGACGCCCACTGCAATCACCACAAGCGGTGTTGCAAAGAGAATCAGCTTGATAAGCCCTTTGACGATGCGCATCATTGGTTTATGTCCCTCCTGACAAGCCCCGGACCTAGGTTACGTAACGTGCTATCAGGTCAGGCGTAAAGTGTATTTGTGACAAAAGGATAGACGAAATGGCAACAGTGGCATTCATCGGTCTTGGCGTTATGGGCTACCCCATGGCGGGACACCTGAAGAACAAGGGCGGCCATGAGCTGCGGGTCTACAACCGCACCGCAGCCAAGGCCCATAAATGGGTTGAGGAGTTTGGCGGCACAGCCTGCGAGCTTCCCGCCGACGCTGCCAAGGGCGCCGATTTCGTGTTCACCTGTGTCGGCAATGACGATGATCTTCGCTCCGTCACCCTGGCCTCGGGCGGCGTGCTGCACGGCATGAAGAAAGGTGCCATCCTGATCGACAACACCACCGCATCGGCTGAAGTGGCGCAGCAACTGGCCGCTGCCTGTGCGGACAAGGAGTGCGGCTTCCTTGATGCCCCGGTCTCGGGTGGACAGGCCGGTGCGGAGAACGGCGTATTGACGGTCATGGTCGGCGGCGACGAGGCAACTTTCGACAAGGCCCGCCCGGTAATCGATACCTATGCCCGCATGGTCGGCCTGATGGGTCCCGTCGGCAGCGGTCAGCTTACCAAGATGATCAACCAGATCTGCATCGCCGGTCTGGTTCAGGGGCTTTCCGAAGGCATCCATTTCGGCAGGAAGGCCGGGCTCGACATCAACAAGGTGATCGAGGTGATTTCCAAGGGCGCAGCCGGTTCCTGGCAGATGGAAAACCGCTACAAGACCATGAACGCCGGTGAGTATGAGCACGGCTTTGCCGTCGACTGGATGCGCAAGGATCTTGATATCGTCCTCACCGAGGCCCGACGCAACGGGGCCACGCTTCCGGTCACGGCGCTGGTCGATCAGTTCTACGCCGAAGTGCAGACGATGGGTGGCAACCGCTGGGATACCTCGGCGCTGCTGGCGCGCCTGGAAAAATAACATGGGGCCACGCCAGCCCCCGGCCAATGCCGGTTACACCACCGCCGAGGTTCTGGCGTGGCTTGAAGCCCGCGCCTCGGCGGAAAATTGCGCTGGCATGGCCCGTTTTGGCATCAACACCGACAAGGCATTTGGCGTCAGCAATGCCGTTCTGCGGCCCTTCGCCAATACCCTGGGCCGCAACCTCACCCGCGCCTTGGAACTATGGGACAGCGGCTGGCGCGAGGCCCGGTTACTGGCACTGTTTACCGACGATCCGGATTGCCTCGACCTGGCCCGCGCCCACGCCATGGCCCACGATTTCAACAGCTGGGAAATCGTCGATCAAGCGTCCGATCTCTTCGTCGAGGCGGGTCATCTTGATGTGCTTGCCCCGGAATTCGCCGCCGACGAACGTGAATTCGTCCGCCGTACGGCTTTCTCGATGATCGCTTTGGCCGCGGTACATCTCAAGAAACGCAATGACGCCGAATTTCTCGTTTTCCTGCCGCTGATTGAACGGCATGCCACCGACCCGCGAAATTTCGTCCGGAAAGCGGTCAATTGGGCGCTGAGACAGATCGGCAAGCGCTCGATCGTCCTTCATGGCCCGGCGTTCGAATGTGCCCGAACGCTCGCCACCTCAGACGACAAGAACGCGCGCTGGATCGGCAGGGATGCGCTTCGCGAACTTTCGAGCGGCAAGGTGCAGACGCGGCTGAAAAACAAACCGCGCCCGGCATAGGCATTTCGTCAAATCCCCTCATCCCAGACCAGATCGACGGTTCAGAACCCCTCGGCTGCGTCCTTGATGATGTCGCTGAGCAATGCGTTGACGTCATCGCGTGGGCCGCCACTCGGCAGCGTCCGGTAGCCGACGACCACCTTGCCGGGGTCGCTTTCCGCCTCGTAGGCGAACACCACATAGGGGCAATAGGCGATATCGCTGATATCGGCTTCCATCACCTTGCGCGACATCACCGCCGAACAGAAGCTGACAAACTCCGCATCCTTGTAGAGCGGCTTTTCGGCATCGACATCGGCGGCAGTGCGCTTGAGCATTTCACCGATAAATCCATGATAATCGATGGTATAACCGCGGTTGACGATGGCGTTCTCGATGCCAGCCATGACATCGGCAAAGCTTGCATCGCTTTCATGGGCCTTCACGTCGTCGCCCGCGGCGGTGGCGGGCCCTGCCAGGCAAACAATCGCAGCGGTGGCGGCAAGCAGCTTTTTCATGTCAGTTCCTCCGGTTATGTCCCATCATACATCATAATTGCCGCATATGACATCAACCGGTTGATTTCCGGACGATGAGGCTGACACCACCAACCCGTTCAACCGTTGTCCTTGGAAAGCACCAGGTAATCGAGCGGTAGCTCCGTGGTGTATTTGATCTGCTCCATGGCGAAGGAGGAGGACACGTCGCGAATCTCAATCTTGGCAATCAACCGCTTGTAGAAGGCGTCATAGGCGGCGATATCGGGCACCACGACGCGCAGCAGATAATCCACATCCCCACTCATCCGGTAAAATTCGACCACCTCGTTGAATTCGCTGATCACCTCGGAAAAGCGCTTGAGCCACTCATTGGAATGAGAATTGGTGCGGATCGACACGAACACCGTGACCTTGGCGTTGACGGCAACCGGATTGAGCAGCGCCACCCGCCGCTTGATCACCCCGTCCTCTTCCAGTTTCTGGATGCGGCGCCAGCAGGGCGTGGTCGACAGCCCGACCTTTTTGGCAATCTCGGCCACGGCCAGCGTGGCATCCTCCTGCAAAAGGCGAAGAATTTTTCGGTCAAGGCGGTCCATGGCTGTCTCCGTCGGCAGAAATAGAACCCCTGATACCGCGCCAAGGTCGCCACCGCAAAGAAATATTTTCTGCGGTATGGCGATCACGTAGGAAATAATACCCTACGACGGTTTGACCAGGACTGCTATCCGGCGCTTAAGTTCCGGCAAGAGTTCCGCCTCGAACCAGGGGTTCTTGCGGATCCAGCCGCTGTTACGCCAGGACGGGTGCGGCAGTGGCATGACCGCGCAATTGGCCTCGCTGGCGCTCAGGATCGAGCGCCACTCCTGCACCGTCTCGGTAAGGGTTTTGCGCCGCAACGGCCCCAGATGCCAGGCATGCGCATATTGGCCGATAACCAGGATCAGCTTGATCTGCGGCATTGCCGCCATCAGCCGGTCCCGCCACGCCGGCGCACATTCTCGGCGTGGCGGCAGATCGCCCCCCTTGGCATCAAGGCCGGGAAAACAAAAACCCATCGGCACAATGGCAAAGTTGTCCGAATCATAAAACTGATCTTCGTTGACGCCGAGCCAATCCCTCAGCCGGTCGCCGGAAGGATCGGTAAACGGCCGGCCGCTGGCATGAACCCGTGTGCCGGGCGCCTGACCGGCAATCAGTACCGAAGCGCGCGAGGAAGCGGTGCAGACTGGCCGCGGCTCGTGCGGCAGAGCCTTTTCAGGCCCGCCCAGCGGCGTATCGCGACAAATCCGGCAGGCCGCGATTTCGGCGAGCAGCGCAGCCAGCGCTTCATCTGGCTCATGGCGATCATCGGCCCGGCTGTTCATGCCTTGGCGCTCGGCCTTGATGAAACCGTGGTGTACCAACGCATGACGTTCTTGAGGTGCTCGGGTCGGTCGATCCGTGCCGGCTTCATGAAGTCGAAGGCGATCATGCCGGTGATGTCGGCAATCGTATAGCGGTCGCCGGCGATGAATTCACGGTTCGCCAGTTCGGTGTCGAGCAGTTCGAGAAACGCGATCGCCCTGGGCCGGTTGATCTCACCCCATTCGGCAAGCTGCGGCACCTCCCATTCCTTCATCGCTGGATGAGTGTGACGGAAGGCCGCGGCAACCGGGGCAAGATAATTAAATTCCATCCGCCGGTTCCACATCTCGACGATGGCCTTGTCACGGGCATCGGTACCCAGCAATGGCGGTTGCGGGTGCAATTCCTCGAAATAGCGGCAGATCGCCACTGATTCAGTCAGCACGGTGCCGTCATCAAGCACCAGCACCGGTAGCCGTTGCAGCGGATTGAGCTTCGTAACCTCGGCGGATTTATGGCCCATCTGCCCCATATCCACCGGCACTTTCTCCACCTCGATGCCCTTTTCCGCCAGAAACACAGAAACCCGGCGCGGGTTCGGCGCGCGGCCGCCATCATATAATTTCATCTTCAATTTTCTCCCTTTGTCCTGACTCGATCAGACACCAAACAGCCGCCGCAGGAAAGCTACCATTCCACCAAATCCCAGCCGGAAATCCTCATCCAGCCCGCCATGCACCGCGCGCCACTGATTGGGCGGGTCGAATTCACCCGCCCACAGGCCTGTTCCGGATTTGCGGGCCGCAGTCTCGGCGACCTGGTAGTCCCCGTACGCCACCGCATGGCCGGCGCGTACCATCGCCTCGTTGAGATCGACGCTGCCGACAACACAGCGCACCAGATCGCGGCCATACCGGTCAACCCCCTCGCCGCTGCAATCAACCGGGCTGGCGCCCAGCAGATCACGCAAATAGACCGCAGCTTCGATCCCGCAATCATACTCGACACCATCGCGCCGGCAGCGTTGCGCAATTTCAGGTGCATCAATGCCCTTGAGCCGCAGCCGTCTTCCGTCGATGGCCAGACTGTCGCCGTCGACCACCCGTGCCAAACCGGATATCTCGGTCTGCGAAATTTGTTCGAGACGCGCGGCGAGCAGGATCGCGCCAGCCAATATCGCCAACACCACAACCCCATCGCCGATCTTGCGCCAAAACGGCCGCTGCCGCCTGATCCGTCTTCCAAAAGCCATCTGCGCAAGTGATCCTATTCGCCGGCAGGGCTCAAGCCGGAGGGCGTGTCTGAATCGGCAAATGCAAACAAGTTCTTAAACTTTGCTCTTTAGTTTGAACGATGAGTCCAAACCAGTCCGAAAGCCAGTCGTTGAGTTCCAAGACCATGACCGACAAGAATATTGTCGATCGCTCGCGCATCCACAAGAACGCGGCGGTCATCAAAACCGTGCGCGCCACCCGCGAACGCTTGCAGCATGGCCGCGAGATCTCTCCCGTATTCGATTTCGAATTGATCCGGCTGCACATCAACGCCGTGCTTCAAGGCGCTGCCGCCGTTCCGATTCTGGTTATTTTCGCCGCTGTGGGCGGATTATGGTTCGATGAAGCCATCTGGCTGCTGGCCTGGGCGCTCTTGACCATGTTCGTCTACGCCGGACTGGTGTTGATGGCGCGGCGCGCGTCGCAAAGGCAATCCGACGAGGACTTTACCAACCGTTGGCGGTGGCGTTTTCTCGCCATTTATGCCGCTATTGGCCTTTGCTGGGCGCTGTTTGCCTATCAGAGCTGCACTACCTGCCAGGGCGACACCTTCGTCTTCTACAAGTCGGCGGTTCTGCTGATCGCCCTTGCGGCCACCGCGATGACCACATTCGCGCTGCGCTTTGCCTTGTATTTCGCGGTTGTCCCGACGGTGATTGCGCTGGCCCTGCGCGCCGGCATCAGCCGGGATGCCGCTGATATCTCTGTGCTGGCGATGATCTCCGCGGCCGCGCTGTTCTTCATTTTCATGGCGCAGCGGCTCTACACGACCAACATCAAGATGCTCGGTTTCCAGACCGAAAAGGACGATCTGATTGCCGAACTGGAAGTGGCCAAGTCAGTCTCCGACGAAGCGCGTCGCCGCGCCGAGGAATCCAACCTTGCCAAGTCACGATTCCTAGCTTCGATGAGCCACGAACTGAGGACCCCGTTGAACGCCATCCTCGGTTTTTCAGAAGTGATGTCCGGTGAGGTCCTGGGCCCGATCGCCAATGAAAGCTACAAGGAATATGTCGGCGACATTCACCGATCAGGTCAGCATCTGCTCAACCTGATCAACGAGATTCTCGACCTCTCCCGCATTGAGGCCGGCCGCTATGATCTCAACGAAAATGCGCTCGCGCTCTCCGACATCGCAGAGGATTGCATCGGCCTGGTTCAACTCAAGGCGCGCAGCAAGAACATCCGCATTCAGGAGGTCTTCGAACAAGGCCTGCCGTTGGTCTGGGCAGACGAAAAGTCCATGCGCCAGGTGATCCTCAACCTGCTGTCGAATGCGGTCAAGTTTACTCCGCCGGGTGGCGAGATCCGGGTCACACTTGGCTGGACCGCCGGCGGCGGGCAGTATCTTGCCATCAAGGACAACGGACCCGGCATTGCCGAGGAAGAGATCCCCGTCGTGCTCGCGGCCTTCGGCCAGGGCTCGATCGCCATCAAGAGCGCCGAGCAAGGCACCGGCCTGGGATTGCCGATCGTTCAGGCGATCCTTGCCAAGCACGGCGGCGAATTCGTGTTCAAATCAAAACTGCGCGAAGGCACCGAAGGCATCGCCATCCTGCCACGCGAACGCGTGCTCGAAAGCATGGCCCCCGTCGAGGGGATGGCGGGTGCGGATCAGAAGAAGAAGCGCGCCTTCCGCCGCGCCTCGTCGTCCTCCGGCATGTCCGGAGGCCTCGGTGGCGGAATTCAGCCCTTGGCCGATACGCCTGCCTGAGCAAAGGTCGCCATGCCCGAATGGCATTGCGCTGCAGCCTTGACGATGCCGGCAGCGAGTGCAGCACCTGTGCCCTCACCCAACCGCATGCCCAGCGCCAGCAACGGCGTCTTGCCGAGCCTCTCGATCGCCGCCATGTGACCCGGTTCGGCAGAGACGTGGGCAATCAAGCAGTGATCAAGCGCCTGCGGATTGGCCGCATGCAACACTGCGGCCGCCGCGGTTGCCACATAGCCATCGATGAGCACAGGAATACGCTCCATTCTTGCTGCCAGAATAGCGCCGGCCATCGCCGCGATCTCGCGGCCACCGAGGCGGCGCAGAACTTCCATAGGGTCGTTGAGATGCGGCTTGTGAAGCTTGACCGCAGCTTCCACCACGGCGATCTTGCGCGCCAAAACCTCCCCTTCAGAACCGGTGCCAGGTCCCACCCAGTCGGTGGCGGCTCCGCCGTAAAGCCCGTAAAAAATGGCTGCCGCGATGGTGGTGTTGCCGATACCCATTTCGCCGATGCACAACAGATCGGTGCCGCCAGCCAGCGCTTCCATGCCAAACGCCATGGTTGCTGCGCAGGTGCGCTCGTCCATCGCCGCTTCCTCGGATATGTCCCCGGTTGGCAGATCCAGCGCCAGGTCGAAAATCTTCAGACCCAGATCATGGGTGACGCAAATCTGGTTGATTGCGGCACCGCCGGCAGCAAAATTCTCCACCATCTGAGCGGTTACGGACGAAGGAAACGGCGACACGCCCTTTGCGGTCACGCCATGGTTGCCGGCAAAGATCGCCACCAAAGGGCGCGTGACGGCCGGCTTGCGACCGGTCCATGCCGCAAGCCAGAAGGCGATTTCCTCGAGCCTGCCGAGCGCCCCCGCGGGCTTGGTCAATTGCGCGTCGCGTTCCCGCGCATCAGCGAGCGCCTTGGTATCGGGCCCCGGCAAATTGTTCAGGAGTTCGCGAAAATCATCGAAAGGCAAGCCGCTGGCACTCATTTTTCTCTCCCGGGCCGAACTGGCCGCATGACGTTTGACCCGTGCCTGTGTAATTGTCGAATCAGCCTAGGACAATGTTATTCGCGGTACCCGGTGTCGCAGCTTGCAGAAGGTGAAGGTTCGATGCAGTTCAATGATTATATCGACGACATCGCCCGCGCCACCGGATTTCTGAGCCGGTTGCCGATGCCGGCGCGGTATTTCGACGGCCATGACGGCTCGCTGTCGCGGGCGGCGGGCATGTTTCCCCTGGCCGGTCTGGTGATTGCACTTTGCCCCGGACTGGTGGTGCTGGTGCTGTCCTGGCTTGGCGCCAACACCGCCTTGACGGCGATAATCGCGTTGATTGTACTGATTGTCGTCACCGGCGCGCTGCACGAGGATGGCCTGGCGGATTCCGCCGACGCCCTCGGCGCGCGCGGCGGACGCGATCACATGCTTTCGATCATGAAGGACAGCCGTATCGGCGCCTATGGCGTGCTGGCGCTGATGGCCGGTTTTTCACTGCGTGCGGTGGCGCTGACCATCATCCTGTCGGTGGCCGGCGGCTGGAACACTTTCCTTGTCCTGCTGGCCGTGGCCGCAGCCTCGCGTGCGGCGATGGCCTGGCACTGGAACGAATTGCCCCCAGCCCGCCATGACGGTGTGGCCGTGGCGGTCGGCGCGCCCGATACCCCGGCCGTCAAACTGGCGGTTGGGCTGGGAATTGGGTTGTTTGCGCTACTGACCCTGTTTTCCACCGGGCTGATTCCAACTGTCCTCGGCCTCGGCCTCATCGCCCTGGCGGCCTGGCAATGGACTGGGACCGTGCGCGCGCGGCTCGGCGGCCACACTGGCGATACCATTGGCGCCACCCAGCAAATCACGGAGACCGTCAGCCTTGCCGCCCTTGCCCTTTTGCTCTGAACGGACGATATAAAACGGGCATAGTTTCCCGACGCCGTATGAAAGAAGCCATGACTATTGAATCGCCCTGCATCCTCGTCTGCGTGATCGATCCACAGACAAAATATTGCTTCGGATGCGGTCGCACCGGCGACGAGATCGCCAGCTGGACCAGCTACACGCCGGAACTGCGGCGTGAGATCATGGATGGTTTGCCGGCGCGGCTGGAAACGGTCGTGCGCAAACCGCGGCGCGAAACCAAACGGCGCAGGATGGCGCACGAACGGCAGGGTGACTGACCGGAATGGTGATCATTCTAGCGCTGCTCGGTGCCGCCCTCGCCATTCTGATCTTCAATCACGGCAGCGGGATCACGTTCGGACTCCCCAACGATGATTTCGCAAGCCTGGTTTATCTCGGCGTATTGGCAGCAGTGATCGGCGCAGGCGTGGTTGGCGCTCACCGCAACATGGGCGACCTGTTGAAAAACCTGCTGACCTGGCTGGTCATCATTCTCGGCCTGATTACCGGTTGGCTATATCAGGACCAAGCCAAAGAGGTGGCCATGCGGGTGTTCGCGGGGCTGGTTCCGGGACAGCCGATGATGCTGACCGATGAAAACGGCCTTGCCGTCTCGATCCGCAAGTCGCTCAACAGCCATTTCGAAGCTGCCGGCACGGTCAACGGCCAGACCGTGAACTTTCTCATCGACACCGGCGCCACGACCATTGCGTTGTCACACCGGGACGCCATGCGGATCGGATTTTCCGATTCAGATCTCAGCTTCAGCTTGAACATCAATACGGCCAACGGCCAGGCTCGTGCCGCCCCCGTGCTGCTCGATGAGGTAACCATCGGATCAATCAGCCGGTTCGCTCTGCGTGCCACCGTCGCCGAGCCCGGCAAGCTTGATCAAAGCCTGCTCGGCATGAACTTCATCTCGTCGCTGGCCGCCTTCGAAATGCGGCGCGACGAGGTCATCCTGCGTGACTGAAACCGCTAGGGCTCACCGGTAATCCGCTACAATCTGATGCGGAATTTACAGGTCCAGCGCCGTCAGCTTCGGGCAAGCAGTAAGTTCTAAAATCATACCTGAAACTTGTGTGAAATCTCTTTCTCGAGAAAATCACTCGGAAACACAACATCCGGTAGCGCCATGATATCCAGTTTTCAGTCCTATACTTTTTACACCAAGGACATCAATGAAACGCTTGCCCGCGCTGCCGCTGACCCGATTGTCAGCAGGGAAGCCGAGTATTACCGCACCACCATCGGTTCGATCACCAGCGTTGACGAGTTTTTGGCCGATGACCGTATCTATGCCTACGCGCTGAAGGCATACGGGCTGGAGGAAATGGCTTATGCAAAGGCCTTTATCCGCAAGGTTCTGGAAAGTGACCTGACCGACACAGACAGTTTTGCCAACCGTCTCACCGACGTCAAATACAAGACGTTGGCAGCTGCCTACGACTTCGGCAGCACGGTCACAAGCGAGATCATTCAAACTACCAGCCAGATCGATGACCTGATCGGCACCTATAAGCAAACCATCCAGAACAACGACGCCATACTGCGGCAAGAAACCAACTATTTTACTGCTGTATCAAAAAACTTCACCGAAGTTGATGATTTGTTCAAGAACACAGCAGCGCGCGACTATGTTTTCACGACCTTCGGAATCGACCCGAAGACCTTTGATTACGAAACCATGAGAAACGTCCTCACCAGCGACATTGCTGATCCGGACAGCTATGTAAATTCAGTGCTTGCGCCGAAAGTTGCCGAGTGGAGCACGCTTATCGATGACCTCAATGTGCAGCGGGCTAGCGGTTCGAATTCACCCGCGCAAATCCAGAGAATCGACTATCTGCTGGGCCAGTACACCAAGTCCATCGAGACCGTGGGCAATTACTACGAGATGGCAGCGTCATTCAATTTCAAGGCGGATGGAACCCTGGACGCTGGTGTTGAGCCAATGAACGATGCCCAGCGGAAACTGGTGACTGAACGCTATGTGTTTTCACAACCACGGCTGACCGCCACTGGCGCTCTGCTCAACAAGCAATATTATGAAGAAACAATTTCCGGCATCACCTCGCTGGACGAGCTTTTGAGCAATCCCCGCCTCAGCACAATGATGTTGACTGCCTATGGTGTTCCATTGACCACCAGCCGCAGCGACGTCAAATGGGCGCTGCAGCAAGATACGTTCGATCTTGGTGGTGAGATCTATTCCAAAAGTGCCGGAATGATCGCACTGGCCAAAGCATTCAATTTCGAGAGTGACGGCACCATTACGCCTGGAAAAGACATCCAGGATGAAACTCAACTTCACACTACGACATCCAATTACATCGCCTATTATGACGATGCCGATGATGAAAAAGATGCAGCGGCAATTGCTAAATACAAGCTCTACATCGGGCTCACCGCCAATCTGAATGACTTCCTGTCGTTACAGCCGGCTGCGGTGACGATTCGCGAATTCGCATTGAAAGCCTTCAACATTTCTCCGGACGAAGTCTCCACTTACAAATTGAAGCAGATATTCACGAGCGATCCCTATGACCCCAACAGTTTTGTGAATAAAATGAAGGATGACCGGTTCATCCAACTGGCCAAAGCATTTAACTTCACGGAGGACGGCAGTATCGGCGCGCCGCGTTACGCTCAATCCGAAAACGAGATCACGCGCATTACCAAGGCTTATTATACTGCATATACAAGACTGGACTCCAGCGATACCGGTAAGGCGGCTGCAGAAGCCGAGGCGTCCTATTACCGGACCAAGTTGCAATCGCTGGAAACCGTTGACCAACTCATGGCCGATCCGCGCCTGATTAACGTTCTGCTGGTGGCCGAAGGTCTCAAGCCGAAAGACGTCACTGCCGAAACATTGAGGGCGGTTTTGACCTCGGACCTGGATGATCCGGAAAGCTTCGCCAATTTGCAGACCGACATCAGCTTTCAGAAAATAGCCGGTTCGTTCAATTTTGACGCGGACGGAATCATTCAGACCAAAAATACCCACAGCATCCAGAATGATCGCGGACTGGTCGAAACCCAACGGCTTTACCTCACTCAAGCCGTTGAAGAAGAAGCCGGAGAGGACAGCGTCGGGGCGCGCCTGGCACTCTATTTCAAACGAATGGCGCCGACACTGACCAGCACATACGAGATTCTCGCGGACGAGGCCCTGGCCCAGTTCTTTCGCACCACATTTTCAATTTCCGAAGAAACCGCAGCTAGCAACATCGATGTGCAGAAAGCCATGTTTGAAAGGTATTACGAGATTGATGACCTGTTGGACCCGGATAAGGTCGACACCATGGTCCAGCGGTTCCTTGCGCTTTACGACGTTCAGAACGGCGCTGTGGATCCACTGCTTGCGGTTTTCAGCAATGACACCTCGATCAGCTTTGAAACCGTGGCAGCACTATCCCAACTGCGCAATTCGCTCTACTGAGTGACATCCCGCAGAAGGCATGCGCCAATGCATGTTGCGCAAAAATGTCAGCCGCCTTTACGCAACATGCAAATGCACCATTCGGACCCGCTTTGATGCTGCGCGCAATATGGCGCCAGATTGTCAGAGCAGGCTGTAAATGAACCGAGCGGCCACGAGCAGCATGAACAGCCCGAAGCTGATTTCGATCTGCCGCTTGTCCAGCGCATGCGCCAGCCGTACCCCGAGCGGTGCCACAAGAAGCGTGATCGGGATGACCACCGCCATCATCACCCAATTGATATAGCCGGTCGAAAACGGCGGCAAACCTTCCGCGCCCCAACCTGCCCAGATATAGCCAAACACCCCGGGAATCGCGATCAGCACGCCCACCCCGGACGACGTCGACACCGCCTGGTGGACCGGACGCCCGAACAGCGTCATGAAGGTATTGTTGAGCACCCCTCCGCCAACGCCCATCAACCCTGACAGCAACCCGATCAGCCCGCCCACCATGGCACGGACCGGATTGGGCGGCAGGTCGTCGCCCAGCCGCCAGTCTTGCTTGTTGAACAGCATTCGGATCCCGACAAGAAGGACGATGCCGGCAAAAATGCCGCGCAGCGCGCTGCTCGACACCGAGGCTGCGATCAACGAGGCCGCGATGACGCCGCACGGCACCGGCAGAATCCAGCTTTTGAGCAGATCAAGATCAACCGTTCCACGCGCTTTGTGCGCCATGAACGAGCGTATCGACGTTGGCGCGATAATGGCCAGCGACGTGCCCACCGACAGATGCATGCGAACTGCATCGTCGACACCGACCAGCCCGAACGCTTGGTAAAATACCGGAACCAGGATCGCCCCGCCACCGACACCGAACAAGCCGGCAAGCACGCCAGCTACCACGGCCGCTCCCGACAGCGCCAGGACAAACACGAGCAATTCTTCCACGGGTGGCATGCGGCTGATATCCTTTGCGGTTTCCACTTCGAAGTCGAAGCGGATAGATGCCGGCCAATCGACCGCACCCGGCAAAGGTACCAATCCGCATTGATTTTCAAGTGCTGTTTCTGCTCAAGAGGCAGACAATCCCGCACATTCGGCAAACCACGGCTTAATCGCAGTGGCGATAGTTCGATTTGCGGGCTCTCAGATCAAAATGGAAATGATCCTTGTGATGGACATCGCTGCCCGGCCCCAGCACCGTGTTGAAATATTTGCAGCTGTCGGCGCGAATGTTGTTGAGGAGGCTCTTTTCCCGAAAAGCGAAGAACCCGGGCTTTCGCACCGAGATTGAGGTCCCGTTGTTGAGCGTCACCTTGCCAACATCAATGGCGTTGCCCTTGGCATGTTCGGACATCGGCGCACCGCGCTTGGAATTCATGGTGCGGCAGGAATAGGATGACAGCTGGTTGATCGACTTGACGCCGGAGACGTAACGAATCCGGGCTGCCGGCGCCAGTTCCTTTTTCACCCATTGCGCAAAGGCGTCGGTGATCTGGCAATTGAGCTTGGCCGCAGGCTTGATTTCGATGCCGCCCGACAATTGCGTTACTTCCACCGGATAGGGGATCGAACACCCCGCCCCGTTGCTGATGGCCGGCAGATCGCGATAGGTTACGCCCAGTCGTTTAAGCCGTTTACGACAGGCTTTTTCAGCGGCCGGCATACCACCGGCCCATTGCGGCTTGGACAGCGGATTGCTGAACCGCGGCATCAAACCGGCCAGAAGGCCTTGTTTTTTCTCAACCGTCACCGAGCGCTGGTTGCTGACCGTTGGTTGCGTCTCACCGATATCGACATTCGTAGGCTTGTAATCTTCCGTGGCCGGCGCCGAGGCAAGCTGCAGGGTGTCAGTGCCGATACCGGTCACTACCGGCTGGCTGACATTGCCTTCGGGCAGCGCCGAGGTCATCTGGGTCATGTCAACACCGTCCGCTACCGGATAGGCCAGCACATTCTGTGCCGGCATGTCAGGACCATTCGGGATAAAGGCGGTCTGCGCAGCACTGGCGATCGCTGGCGCGGCCGGTTCGGGACGAATGACCGGCGAAACCTGCTGCATCGACAACACTTCGCCCGGCGGCACAAGCCCACCCTCTCCCGAACACCCTGCCGCAAGCAGGCTGACCGTCAGAAAAAGGCTTTTGGATGGGAACCGGGCGCGGCGCGAACCGGGAACGCAAGACAACATCGGTTGCTCCGTATGAGGCAAAGGCAAGGGAGAGTTTTTCATACAAGGGTAAAGGAAGCCTGACGTCGGCTATTAACGCCTGAGGCAATTTCGAGGCAGCGCCAGTTGTCTCGAATTTCGTGGCTTCAAATCGCGCGCCTACGCAGCTACACATATTTTCAGGACTGAATACTCAGACAGGAAGAAAACCATGGCCAAACCCAAAGGTGAACTGACGCTGCGCACATTGGCCATGCCTGCTGACGCCAACGCCGCCGCCGACATTTTCGGGGGCTGGGTGATGGCGCAGATGGATCTGGCCTGCGGCATCCGCGCCGCCGAGCGCGCCCGTGGCCGCGTGGTTACCGCCGCCGTCAACGAGATGTCCTTCGCCATGCCCGTCAAGATCGGCGATACGCTGTGCATCTACACCGATATCGTCAAGGTCGGCCGCACCTCGATGACCCTTCTGGTAGAGGCCTGGGCGCAGCGCTATCTGTCGCCGCAGATGGACAAGGTGACCAATGCCCTGTTTGTCATGGTGGCCCTGGATGCCAACAACAAGCCCACCCCGCTGCCCCCGGTCTGAAGGCTGACAGGCAAAAACCCGCTCTCCTGAACCGCGTCACCAGCCTTGCCAAGCTTTGTCTCCATGACTCGCAAGGAACCAAGCTCGCCTGATAGGCGTTGGTGATCTGCAACAAGTTGGAGAGACCCCATGCCCGTCATGAGAAACGGAACGATAGTCGATCCCGTCGATGCCCAGGTGGGCGGCGACGCGGACCTTGATGGCATCGCTCAAACCATCACCGCAGACGACATCAACGCGGTGCTTCTGTCATCGCAATCCATCGACCAGCGGCTTGAAGCGTTGAAAGCAATGCGCGGTGAACTCGAAGCCCGCGCCCATATCGATCGTGGCGGCGAGATGAGACCGCTGGTCGATGAACTCGACGCAGCCATCGAGCAATTGTCGCAACGGCTCTAGGGCGAGATCAGAAACCCATCTAAAACCCCACATCCAAAGCGAGGCAATGACATGCCCGGCAAGAACCATGGACCATCGATCAAGGACAGCGATACCTACGAGGCATTGCGCGAAGACGGAGCGTCGAAACAGAAAGCTGCCCGCATCGCCAACGCCCGGGCCAATGACAGCCAGCACCCGTCAGCCAAGGGCGGCAAGGCCCCGCCTTATGAGGATTGGACCAAGGATGAACTGTATCAGCGGGCGCAGGAACTTGACGTCGAAGGCCGCTCATCCATGGCCAAGGACGAGCTTATCCACGCCTTGCGCAAGGGCTGAAGGCCCCGGCTTTGCCCCAACCGGCGTAGTTTCCAACTCTGGCCCAGTGAGTGGATGGCTTCCCGGCCAACCTCGCCAAGCCCCTGGTCGGCATGACAGCCACGCTACCCCACTTATCCCACGCGACGCAGAAAATCGCGTGTGCGTGGATCGTGCGGGTCGTCAAAGATCTGGCTCGGCGGCCCCTGCTCGACAATCCGTCCGCCTTCCATGAAGACGATCCGGTCGGCGATTTCGCGGGCAAACTGCATTTCGTGCGTGACGATCAGCATGGTCTGGCGCTGCTCGGCGACACGGCGCATCAGATCCAGCACTTCGCCGACCCATTCAGGATCGAGCGCCGAAGTTGGCTCGTCAAACAGCATCAGCTTGGCGCCAAGCGCCATCGCCCGACCGATGCCGACGCGTTGCTGCTGCCCGCCCGACAAGGCTGCAGGATAGGCATCAGCCTTGTCGGACAATCCCGTTTCCTTGAGCACCGCATCGGCCCGGGCTTCGGCCTCGCCCCGCGAGAGCTTCTGCACGGTAATCAGGGCTTCGGTGATGTTTTGACGCGCGGTCTTGTTGGCAAACAGCGCATAGTTCTGGAACACGAAGGCCGTGCAGCGCCTCAGTGCCAGAATATCCGCACGGCTGGCGCGGGCGGCATCAACGCTGAGATCGCCAACAGTGATGGTGCCTGCATCCGGGTGATCGAGGAAATTGATCGAGCGCAACAAGGTCGATTTGCCGGTGCCCGACGGACCGATGATGACCACCCGTTCACCATCACCGATATCGAGATCGATGCCGTCGAGCACGACATTGTCACCAAAACGCTTGACCAGTCCGCGTACGCCGGTCATCGCGCATACGCCTTTTCCATCCGCCCCTCGAGCAGGCGTTGGCCGTAAGACAGTGCCTCGACAATAACCCAGTAGATGACCGCAACCACGATGAAACTTTCGAAATAGAGGAAACTGCCCGCCGCTTCCTTCTGGGTGGCGCCCATCAATTCGGTGACGCCAAGCGTGAAGGCGAGCGAGGTGCTTTTGATCATGTCGATGAAGTAATTGACCAGCGTCGGCGCCGCCACCCGCGAAGCCTGCGGCAGCACGATCCGACGAAGCATCTGGCCGCGGGTCATGCCCACAGCCATGGAGGCCTCCCACTGGCTGCGGTCAACCCCGATGATCGCCGCACGGATGCTCTCAGCCATATAGGCCGAGAAATGCAACGTCAGCCCCATGATGGCCGCCGTGACACCGTTGATCTGGGCCAGGAACGACACCAGTTGCGGCAAGCCATAATAGAACAGGAACAGCTGCACCAGGAGCGGCGTGCCGCGGAAAAAGCTGATGAACAGCATCACCGCCTGGTCGAGCACCGGAATCCGCAACACCCGCTCGACCGCCAACAACGAGGAAAGAACCAGCGCAAACGCCATCGAGGCCAACGCCATGCCAAGCGTCAGCGGCACATAACCGATGAGCACCGGGACCAGACCCAGCATGTAGTTGAAATCGAGTGCTTGCATGGATCTGCCCTATTTGGCCGACGTGATATCCGAGGCGAACCACGTCTGCGAGATTTTCGCAAGCGTGCCGTCGGCCTTCAGCTTGGTCAGCGCCGCATCAACCTGATCGCGCAGCGCCCGACCGGCCTCATCATTGCGGAACGGCAGCGCGTTGTGGATTTCCGAAAAAGGCTGACCAGCAAGCGCCAGCGGCAACGGGCTTTTCTGGATCACCTGAGCCGAAGACACCCGGTCCATCACGAATGCATCGACTCGGCCAAGCGCAGTATCCTGCTCGATGTTGGATTCATAGGTCTTGATATTGATCTCGTCGGCATAGGGCAGCTCACGCAGCAATTGCTCGAAATTGGAGCCCAGATTGACCGCCACCGTCCGGCCCTTGAGATCTTCCGGACCGGTAATCGTCGACTCATTGCCCTTCTTCACCACCACCTGCGCGCCGTCATAAACATAAGGCTGGGTGAAGGCGAAAGTCGCTTCGCGCTCGGGCGTGATGGTGATCTGGTTGGCGATGGTATCAATCCGTCCCGAACTCAGGGCGCCGATAAGGCCGGAAAACGACATCGTCACATACTCAACCTTGAGCCCGGCCTCCGCTCCGACTGCATTCATCACATCTACTTCAAACCCTTGCAGTTTGTCCTGCTTGACAAAGGTGAAGGGGAAATAGCCGCCCGACATGCCGACCTTCAGGGTGGCAGAATCCTGGGCATGGGCCATGGTGACGAGACTGACCGCTGTAATAGCGGCGATGGCGAGTGCTCTAAGCATTTTATGTTCCTTGATTGTCCAGCATGGCGTCGGTCCTCGAACCGACAAAGGTCAGGCGTGCCTCTCCCCAACCGCTTAAGTGGGCGTTGGTTCCGCCATGTCAAACGCAGCATTTCATATGTGTTGTCACGTGATCATGCGTGAACACCGACAGCACAGTGCCTGCGCTCACACCTGCCCGCAATTTGGTGTCTCAGGCCGCAGCAGCCAGATCGGAAAGTCGATCTCGGCAAAAGCCGCGGCAATCACCTCGGGCCCTGCCCCATCGCGCACTGCATCGGTGGACAGGATCTGTCGGAACCGCCGCGCACCGCGCACCCCCAGAAAAAGCCCGACCATGTGCCGGGTGATCTGGCCAAGCCGCCCGCCGGATTGCAGATGTGCCTCGGCATAAAGCATCATCTCCGAGCAGACAGCGTCCCAATCAACCGGCGCCGCCGGCGCGCCGTAGATCCGCTGATCAACCTCGCCCAGTAATTGCGCATTATGATAGGCGGCACGACCAAGCATCACGCCATCGACATGTTCAAGATGCTCGATCGCCTGATTCAGATTGGTAATTCCACCGTTTATGCCGATGAAAACATGCGGATATTGCTGCTTGAGCAGGTAGACCCTGTCATAGTCCAACGGCGGCACGTCGCGGTTCTGTTTCGGCGAAAGGCCCTGCAGCCAGGCCTTGCGGGCATGCACCCAGAGCGCATCCACCCCGGCATCGATCACCGATTCTGCCAGCGCCGGCAGCACGATTTCCGGATCCTGATCGTCGACACCGATGCGGCACTTGACCGTCACCGGCACGTCCGAAACCGCCTTCATCGCCGCCACAGAGCGCGCCACCAGCTCCGGTTCTCGCATCAGGCAGGCGCCGAACGTCCCCGATTGCACCCTGTCGGATGGACAGCCGACATTGAGATTGATTTCGTCATAGCCGAAGTCGCTGGCGATCCGCACCGCCTCGGCGAGCTTGGCAGGTTCCGAGCCCCCCAGTTGCAGCGCCACCGGATGCTCGGTTTGATCATAGCCAAGCAGTCTCTCGCGGTCGCCGTGCAGCACCGCATCCGCCACCACCATTTCTGTATAAAGCAGCGCGTGCTGAGACAATTGCCGGTGCAAAAACCGGCAATGGCGGTCCGTCCAGTCCATCATCGGTGCGACGGAGAGGATTTTTTCGCTATTTTTCAGTGCGTTACGATACATCACAGGCAGATCCGTCCGGGGAATGATTGCTCCAAGATGAGCCAAAGTGTCCGGGCTTGTACCTCACTTGGTCTCCCGGTGCACGGAATTCTGACCGATTGATAGCATGTCATCGGTTCGGGCCACCATCGTTCAGCATTCTGACCATTTGAAGCCAGGTGATAGACCCCGTCTGGATACGCCACGGAACCCTGGCCGCATCCATGCGTTGTCGACGGTAAGTTTCAAATGCAAAGGAGAACCCGATGCCAAAGTTGGAAAACGCCAAGATCCTGATCATGTCGACCGATGGTTTCGAACAGTCCGAACTCGAATACCCCCTCGAACACCTCAGGGCCGCAGGCGCCACCGTTCATGTGGCAAGCCTTGACGGCAAACCGGTCAAGGGATGGGACGGTGGCGATTGGGGCAACAGCGTCGACGCCGATCTGAAGATCTCCGACGTCAAGGTGGATGACTACATCGCGCTGGTTCTGCCCGGCGGCCAGATCAACCCCGACCTGCTGCGGGTCGAGCCCGACGCGGTCAATCTGGTGCGCGACTTTGTCAGTGGCGACAAGATCGTCGCGGCCATCTGCCACGCTCCGTGGCTGCTGATCGAGGCTGGGGTGATCAAGGGCCGTGAAGCCACTTCCTACCCCTCGATCCGTACCGATCTTGAAAATGCCGGTGCCAACTGGGTTGACCGCGAGATCGCCATCGACAACGGCATCATCACCAGCCGCTCGCCCAAGGATCTGGAAGCCTTTGTCGCCAAGATCATCGAGGAAGTGCGCGAAGGCGAACACCACCGCGACGCCGCGTGATAAGGTGGCAGGGGCGGTTACCCTGGCGGCTGCCCCGTCCCCGCTCGCATGCAGCCAGACGTACAAGTCCCGTCGCACGACTTCCCGAGGAGATCCCGATGACCAATAAATCCGTTCCGCACAACACCCTGATCGTGGTGGGCACCGGCGAAGGCGCCAATTTCTATCGCAATTCCGCAAAGGGCGGCGAACTCAAGCTCGCTCACGCAGGCGACCTCGAACCGGGCAACCTGGCTGACCAGGGTCCGTCCGGAAAGCAGCCGCCGGATACCTCCGACAAGGAATCGATGGAAGCAACTTTTGCCAAGATTCTCGCCAACCATCTTTATGATTTGGCGCAGGCGCACAAGTTCGATCATCTGGTGCTGGTGCTCGACCCTGACAGCCTTGGCGAGATCCGTCCGAGCCTGCATGTCAGTGTTAGAGACAAGATCATGCTGGAACTGCCCAAGACCCTGGTCAACAGTCCCACCGACCAGATCGAGAAGTCGATATTGGCGGGGCTTTAGGCCGGGAAACCAATTTACCGGGTGCAGCTTCGGGCCGATCCTTATGATCGGCCCGACAACAATGTCCCTCCGTAAAATCCCTATGTGAACGACAGATTGAACGCTCGCCTTTCCAGCGGGCTTTCTTGCCCATGACTTGCGACCGCCCCGCGGTTGCCACTTTTTGCCCCTCATGCGAAACCTTGTGCTGCAAGCTATCACTTTCGGGGGGATCATGACTGTCAGCTACACCACCAACCGCATGCTTCATTTCGGCGATTGCGACATTTCAGGCACCGCCTATTACCCAGCCTATCTCAATCTGCTCAACGGGGTGATCGAGGAATTCTGGTCGGCAATCGGCTATCCCTGGCACGAAATCATCTGGAAAGAGCGCTGGGGCACGCCAACCGTGCACCTTACCTGCGATTTTTCCAAACCGTCGCTCTTCGGCGAAGAACTGACCTTCGAGCTCACCGTCACCAGGGTCGGCAAGTCATCGATGACGGTCGAACATGTGGTGCTGTGCGGCGAAGAGCAACGCTGGTCCGGCAAACAGGTGCTCGCGGCAAGCTGGCTCGACAAGCACACCTCGATGCCCTGGCCCGACGATGTGCGCGCCAAACTCACCTCGTTCCTGCCGCAAGAACCTGCGGAATAATCCAACGGAAATTGGCCGAGAATCCGATCTGACTTTGTCAGTCAGATCGGATTTTCGGTGATTTTTCAGGCACCAGACCCGAGCGGAATTTCTGCAGCACGAACTGCAACAACAATCCCACCAGCAGCATCCGGATATAGGACGACCGGGTAATCCACTCCGGCGGCAGCCGGCTGGTGAAGATTTCGGTCGCCGACCAGATGAACCAGATC
The DNA here is from genome assembly GCF_046837775.1 of Hoeflea sp. Naph1. Lineage (GTDB taxonomy): Bacteria > Pseudomonadota > Alphaproteobacteria > Rhizobiales > Rhizobiaceae > Hoeflea. The sequence continues at coordinate 3,367,229 of NZ_CP177286.1, forward strand.
AGGATGGCGCCGACGATGGCGCCCTTGTTGTTGCCCGATCCGCCGGCCATCAGCATCACCCAGACCAGGAAAGTCACAAGCAGCGGTTCGGTGGCCGAGGGCGACAGGAACTTGAAGTAATGCGCCGACAATCCACCCGCCAACCCCATGATGGCGCAGCCGATAACGAAGGTCTGCAGTCTAAACCAGTCGACATCCTTGCCCGCGGCGCGCGCTGCATCCTCATTGTCGCGGATCGCGCGCAGGGTGCGGCCCCAGGGGCTGACATAAAGCCGCTGGCACAGGATGTAGACGCCCAGCACGCAAGTCCAGACAACGGCGAGATAAACCAGATCCGCCTCGCGCCCCTGCACCAAGTCGCCAAACGGGCGCGGAACGCCGGATATTCCGAGACTGCCATTGGTCAGCCAGGATTCGTTGACGATCACCAGCCTCAGGATTTCGGCAATACCTACTGAGGCCATCGCCAGATAATCACTTTTCAGCCGCACGCAGATCTTGGCGACGATCCAGCCGGTAATGCCGGCAACGATCATCGCCGCGGCAAGCCCGAACGGGATCGGCAGCGCGAATCCGCCAAGATGCTTGTCTGACACCGCGGTGGTCACAATCGCCGAAGCATAGGCGCCGACAGCAAAGAATCCGGCGATACCGGCATTGAACAGCCCGCCCATGCCCCATTGCACATTCAGGGCGAGGCAGAGCACGGCATAGATGCCACCGGCGATCAGGACGCTGATGAGATAGAAAAACAGGCCGGTCATTTCCATTACAGCAGCCTCCCCTTGAACAGACCCTGCGGCCGGAAAATCAGCAGCGCCACCATGATGAAAAAGGCCACGGCGGATTTGTAGGACGGCGAGATGAACGGCTCGTCGCTGAACCAGGTAAACGTCGCCGTTTCCTCGGCAATGCCGATGATCAACCCACCGGCGATCGCCCCCATCGGCTTGCCGATACCGCCAAGAACAGCCGCTGCGAACATCGCCAGCAGCAGGTTCCAGCCGAGATTGGGGTGCATGCTCGTGTCCATGCCCGCAAACACCCCGGCAGTAGCCGCCAGCGAGGCGCCGATCACCCAAGTCCAGCGCACCACCCGTTCGGTGTCAAGGCCGGCGACGGCCGCCAATTCAGGCTCGTCCGACACCGCCCGCATTGCGCGGCCCAGCTTCGAGCGCGTCAGGAAGAAGTGCAGTGCCACCGCAATCACCAGCGTCAGCAGGATCGCCTGCATGTGCAGCGTCGAGATCCGGAATGTATCGAACAACACGACCGGCATGCGCACGCCCGGAACGAACACCTGATTGCCCGAACTCCAGAACAGCTGCGCCAGCGAACGGAAGATCAATGCCACCCCGAACGAGGCAATCACCGTGTAGATGGTAGGTAGTTTGCGCAACGGTTTGTAGAAGAACTGGTCGACGGCGAGCGCGGCCACCACAGCCAGCGCCATGCCGAAGGGCAGCAGCAGCAGCGGGTGCACCGGAATGAACCAGACGGCGGTCAGCACGCCGTAGGCGCCGATGGTCATCAAATCGCCATGGGCGAAATGGGCAAAGCGGAGAATGCCGAAGATCATCGAGATGCCGACCGCGCCCAGCGCATAGACGCTGCCGATAGTCAGCCCGGGCACCAGATAGAGATTGATGAAGTCGATCACGCCGCGGCCCCTCCGAGGAACGAGCGCCGTACCGAATCGTCGGCCAGCAGCGCTTCCCCTGTCCCTGAAACAAAATTCTTGCCGCTGACCAGCACATGACCGGTATCGGCGATCCTGAGCGCCTGCTTGGCGTTCTGTTCAACCATCAGAATGGTTACTCCACGCTTGCGGATATCGAGCAGCAGATCGAAAATGATCTCGAGATAGGCTGGCGACAAGCCGGCTGTGGGTTCGTCAAGCAGCAACAGCTTGGGTTCGCTCATCAGCGCCCGGCCTATCGCCACCATCTGCCGCTGGCCGCCCGAAAGCTCGCCCGCCGCCTGTCCGAGCTTGTCCCTGAGATCGGGAAACAGCGACAATACGTTCTCGCGAACAGCCTTCTTGTCGCCCGGCGGCGCGGCATAGGTGCCAACATCGAGGTTTTCATCAACCGTAAGGGTCGGAAACACGTTGCGGCTTTGCGGCACGGCGGAAATGCCCATCGGTACCAGCTGTGCGGTCTTGAGCCCGGTAATGTCGTTGCCGAGGAAATCGACGGCGCCCGACAACCGGCTGGTGAGCGCAAAAATGGTTTTCAGCAACGTCGATTTGCCGGCTCCGTTGGGGCCGATGATGACGGCAATCTCGTGCTCGGCAACCTCGACATTGATATCCTCGATGATCGGCACGCCGCCATAGCCGGCAGTCAACCCTCTTACCGAAAGAAGCGCGCTCATGGCCTGGCCTCGTATTTTCCGCCACCGAAATAAGCTTCGATCACCCGTGCATCCTGGCGCACGTCATCAACCGAGCCGCGGGTGAGCAGTTTGCCCTCAGCCATCACGATCACCTCGTCACACAGTTTGGAAACATAATCGAGGTCATGCTCGATCAGGCAGAAGGTCAACCCCTGCTCCTTGTTGAGCAGCAGGATCTTGTCGGAGATCTTGGCCAGCAGCGTCCGGTTGATGCCGGCGCCGATCTCGTCGAGCAGGATGATCTTGGGCTTGCGCATCAGCGCGCGGCCCAGTTCCAGAAGCTTCTTCTGACCGCCCGACAGGTTGCCAGCCTTCTCGTCCTTGACCTGATCAATTTCCAGAAACGTCACCATGTCGCGCGCTGCGCGGTAGGTGTGCTCCTCTTCCTCCACAAACCGTCCGCGCCGGAAAATGACGTTGAACACGTTCTCGCCCTGCGGCGTGGCGGCCGCGGCCATGAAATTCTCGATCACCGTCAACTGGCCAAATTCATGCGGGATCTGAAAGGTGCGGGCCAGGCCGCGCGCGGCGCGCTGGTGCGGCTGCAATCCGGTGATGTCCTTGCCTTCGAGCTTGATCCGGCCCGCCGCGAGCGCAACGTGGCCGGCAATGGCGTTGAACATGGTGGTCTTGCCCGCCCCATTGGGGCCGATCAGGCCGGTAATCCGCCCGGACGGGATGTCAAAACTGACGTCATCGACGACATAGGGGCCGCCGTAGCTCACCTTCACGTTTTCGACTGATATCATGGGGTCCCCATATCGCGGCCTTTTTGGTCCGCTGCCGATACCTTCCCCGCCACACATGGTGGCCAGGTGGATCGCGCCAGTTTGCAGATCCTCCCCGCCGAGGCAGGGAGGAGCCGTGTTCGTCAGACGATGGTCAGATTACTGAACAACAGCGATCTGCTTGTAGACGGTACCGTCCACCACGAACTTGCCGATGAACCCGGCAACATCGCCGTTCTCGTCAAAATCATAGTTTCCGCCGGCACCATCATAATCGATGTCCTTGCCTTCCTTGATCAATCCCTTGGCCTTTTCCCACTCGCCAGGACCAACCTTCTCGCCCGGAGCCGAGGCAATGGCGCGCAGTGCTTCGGCCATCTTGGTGCGATCGGCCGAACCGGCCTGCTCGACGGCGAGCATGGTCATGAAGGTGGCGTCATAGGTCTGGTCGACAAATGGCTTGTCAGCCGGTTCGCTGTACTCTGCGGTGTAGAGTTCATGCAGCTTGGACTGGTTCGGGTTATCTTCCGGCGAAGTCGGCGCCGAGAAGAACGAGGTGGCCAGCGCTTCGGCGCCGATATCTGCAATCAGCGCTTCGTCGCGCAGACCGTCGGTGCCGATGAACTTGGTGAACAAGCCACCTTCGATCGCCTGCTTGACGATCTTGCCGCCGGAATCACCGGCATAGGCGACCACCACCAGCGCATCACCGCCAGCCTTGGAAAGGGTTGCGAGTTCCGAACGGTAGGAGTTCTTCTTCTCCTCGTGCTTGACCTCGGCCACGACTTCGCCGCCGGCTGCCTTGTAGGCGTCGACAAAGGTCTGGCCGATACCGACACCGTAATCATTGTTGACGAAGGTGACGGCAACCTTCTTGATGCCTTCATCAAGCACCATCTTGGCCAGCACCTTGCCCTGGAAGTTGTCGGACGGCACGATGCGGAAGAGCAGGTCGTTGTCCTTTATGTCGGTCATCGCCGGCGAGGTGGCGGTCGGCGAAAGCTGGACGACACCAGCCGGAATGGCAGCCGCTTCAGCGGCGGCAATGGTGGTGCCCGACATCAACGCGCCCATGATGATTGCCACGTTCTCGACGTTGATCAGCTTGCCGGCGGCGTCAACCGCGCCCTGCGATGATCCCGTGGTGTCGCCAAAGACCGGAACAGCCTGACCGTCGAGCAGTCCACCACCCTCATTGACATGCTTGACGGCGAGATTTGCTGCGTTCTGCAACGGCGGAATGAAGCTTGCGATCGGACCGGTGATGTCCATCAGCAGGCCAATTTTGGTATCTGCAGCAAGGCTCGATGCGCTGGACGCCAACAGTGCAGCGACGGCCAGTGCATAAGTTGTTTTTTTCATCATTATTGCTCCCATCTTATTGTTATGCCCAAAGCTGAGTGAGCGCCTGGCGGGCAGTTTGTAAAACGCTCAGAACTATTTCACCACCTCGGTCTTGAACGGCCCGGGCAGCGTGACTTCCAGCAACTGGAGATCAGCACTTGGATCAGTGTAGCGCGTCGCCATCTTCGGCGGAACGACAAATGCATCGCCTTTTTCAAGCCGATAGGGCTCCTTGCCCTCGCCCTCAAGCAACATCGAGCCGCTCATCACGAAATTGAACAGGATGTCGCAGTCATGCCGTGTCCAGACAGGATCAACCTGTCCGACCGGCCGCGCCACCATCACCGAAGCCACACCCTTGGTGTTCTCGTTGATCGTGGTGTCACGCGCCTCGAATCCCGGGACCCGAAATGGCTTGAAAACGCCTTCCTTGGCGAGACTGTGGACGAACCGCTGCCCGTCCCACTCCCGATCGGGACGTTCAACCGGCGTCGGCAGCTCCATATCATGATCGATCTCGGTAACATGGTCTGCGGGTACGCCGATTTCGATCACCTCGATGCCGTCGGCGGCGTGCAGCACCTTGTGTCGGATGGTTGGCGGCTGAATGAAACAGTCGCCGGCATGCAGCCGGCGGGTCCCGCCCTGGTCCTCGTAAAGCACATCGACCCAGCCGCTGATGCAAAAAATCAGCTGGAACCCGACCTTGTGGAAATGCACCATGTCAGGCACCGGCCCGTCAGGCACGCGGATATGCGAGGCGATCATCGCGCCGCCCAGCCGTGATGGCACCAGGTCGCGATACTCCATTCCGGCACGACCGATCACCCACGGCGCCTGGTCAGCCAGCCGCCGCACCACGAAGGCGTGCTTGGTTTCGGGCATGACAACGGGCGGGTTGAGCTCGTCAATTTCGATGCGGGTGCCATTGGGCGCGACAAGTTCGCGTTTTCCCTCGGCAAATCCGTCCGGGTCGTCGGTCAGGATCCGCAGCGTACCCGGCGCTTCGGAGGCGCCCTTCTGGATCCGCAAGCGCAGCCCGTGCCCCGACAGCACCGCAACTTCCGGGTCATCGGCCGGATAGATCATGTCCAGACGCATTTTCAGCGTCTTGGTATAGAAAGGAAGATCATCCCGCAGCTCGTTGGTGGGTAACCTGATTTCGGCACGTACATCCACTGGCATCTCTCCCGATCGTGTTTTCCAACCATTCGCGTCTCGCCGAACCAACCCAGCAATTCCCCGAGCAGAGCAGAAAAACTCGGGGCGCCGATATCGAAGAGGCCAATGTTTCCTGCCTTGCAGAGTTGCTGTTTGCGACAACACCCGTCCGGCTCAAGGCGGCGAGATTATCGATCCGGCTATATATTTCAAGGCTAAAACATCGATCCCTCGCGATGCTTCGTAACTTTTTACCTGGTATTGAACCGGTGCCAGGACACACCTTTCCAACGGCCCCAATCCGCAACCCGAAGCGTCGCTGACGCCATCCTACAACTCTGTGCGCACCCGCCACAATTCCGGAAACAGCTCGACATCGAGCATGCGCCTGAGATAGCTGGTGCCGCCGGTGCCACCGGTGCCGCGCTTGAGCCCGATCACCCGTTCCACCGTGGTCACATGATTGAACCGCCAGCGGCGAAAATAATCCTCCAGATCGACCAGCTTCTCGGCCACCTCGTACAGCGCCCAATATTGCTCCGGCGCCTCGTAGACAATCTTCCAGCCGGCAGTGACGCCATCATGAAGCTGGTGGGTATGGCGCACATCGCGACCCAACACCTCTTCCGGCATGTCGATGCCGTGACGCTTGGCAAGCCGTATCGCCTCGTCGTAAAGGCTCGGCTGATTGAGTTCGGCTTCCAGCTTGGCCAGTGTTCCCGGGACATGAGCATGCGGTTTCATCATCGCGTGGTTACGGTTGCCGAGCGCATATTCGATAACCCGGTACTGCCAGGACTGAAAACCCGAGGACTGACCCAGTTTGCTGCGGAAATGGGTATAATCGCTCGGCGTCATGGTCCGAAGCACGTCCCAGGCGTTATTAAGCTGTTCGAAGATCCGTGACACCCGCGCCAGCGTCTTCATCGCCGGCTGCAACTGGTCCGCACGGATCGCCTCGCGGGCAGCGACAATCTCGTGGATCGCCAGCCGCATCCACAATTCCGAAGTCTGGTGCTGAATGATGAACAGCATCTCGTCATGAGCGTCGGTCCGGGGCTTTTGCGCACCCAGCACCTGATCAAGGCACAGATAGTCACCATAGGCCATGCGCCCGTCGAAATTCATGGTCGCGCCTTCGCTGGACGGGTCGTAGTCGCCCCCCTCGCTCATGTCACGGCCTTCCGGGTCTTGAACGCCGGCTTATCCCAACCGTCCGTGGCGATGATATCACACAGCTCTGCCGCCGCATGGCTCACCTCTTCAGGCGTGTTGTAGAGCGGGCAGAAGCCGAAACGCATGATGTCGGGTGCCCGGAAATCGCCAATCACGCCGCGGGCGATCAGCGCCTGCATCGCCGCATAACCTCCGGCAAAACGGAACGATACCTGACTGCCGCGGGCCTGCGGGTCACGCGGGCTGGCGAGTTCCACCTGCTTGCACCCGGCCTCGACTTCACTGATGAACCTTTCCGACAGCTCAATCGAGCGCGCCCGAAGCGCCTCCATGCTGATGTCATCGAAGGCATCGAGCGCAGTGTCAAGCACCGCCATCTGGATTACCGGTGGCGTGCCAACCCGCATCCGGCTGATGCCGTCGCCGGGGCGATAATCGAGATCGAAGGCAAACGGCGCGGCATGGCCAAGCCAGCCCGACAGCGCCGGACGGACCTGATCAATCAGATCGGGGCGAACATGAATGAACGCCGGCGCACCGGGGCCGCCATTGAGATATTTGTAGGTGCAGCCAACCGCAAAATCGGCGTTGCATGCGGTCAAATCAATGGGCAATGCGCCCGCCGAATGGGCCAGGTCCCAGATCATGATGGCGCCGGCTTCATGGGCCTTTTCGGTGATCTTCTTCATGTCGTGGAGACGACCGCTGCGGTAATCGACCTGGGTCAGCATCACCGCCGCAATACTCTCATCAATTGCGTCGAGCACCGCTTCGGGGTCCACCACCTTGAGATCATGGCCCTGGCCAAGGCTCCTGAGCAGACCGTCGGCCATGTAGAGATCGCTCGGGAAATTACCGTTATCCGACAGAACCGTCTTGCGGCCGGGCCTGAGTTCGAGCGCCGAGGCCACGGCCTGGTAGACCTTGATCGACAATGTGTCGCCAACCACGGTGCTGCCCGCGGGCGCGCCGATCAGCCGGCCAATGCGGTCGCCCAACTGCCCCGGAAGGTTCATCCAGCCGGCCTTGTTCCAGCCGGTAATCAGCATTGGACCCCATTCATCGGCGATGGTTTGTCGCGCCCGCTCGACTGCAGATTTCGGCATCGGCCCGAGCGAATTGCCGTCAAGATAGGTCACCCCCTGAGGCAGATCGAACCTGGCGCGGCTGGCCTCGAAATCGGTCATGGTTTTACCCTTCCTTTTGCGACTTTCCGATCTCGGCTGTCGCCTCGATCTCGACCAGCGCCTCATCCTCGATCAACCCGGCAACCACCACCACCGACATCGACGGGAAATGCCGCCCCAGTACCCGGCGGTAGGCGCCGCCAATCTCTTTCTGGCTGGCCAGGTATTGCTTCTTATCGGTGATGAACCAGGTCAGCCGCACGATGTCGGTCACCTCGCCCCCGGCGGCGCGGACAATCGCCGCGATATTGCTGAGCGTCTGCTCCAGCTGACCGACAAAATCAGTGTGCTCGAACACCTGATCCTTGTTCCAGCCAATCTGGCCGCCGGTGTACAAACGCTGGCCGTCAACCAGCATGCCGTTTGCGTAGCCCTTGGGCTTTTCCCAATCCGGCGGATTGACTGCTTCGATCATGATGATGTGTCCTTGCATAACGTGAATGGGGCGTATCGCTGACCGGCATGTCCGGACAGCATCAATTCAGTTTTGGCCGCCGGTGCGAAGTCTGAAACGCTGGATCTTGCCGGTCTGGGTTTTCGGCAGCGCGTCGATGAAAACAATCGACCGGGGATATTTGTAGGGGGCGATCACCGCCTTGACGTGATCCTGCAGCCGCTTGGCGGTCTCGGCAGTGCCGGCCACGCCGGAGACAAGCACGATATGGGCCTGGACGATCTGGCCACGGGCTTCGTCGGCAACGCCGATCACGCCGCATTCGGCCACCTCCGCATGGGCGAGAAGCGCCGCCTCCACTTCGGGGCCGGCGATGTTGTAGCCGGCGGAAACGATCATGTCGTCGCTGCGGGCGGCAAAATGAAACAGCCCGTCCTCGCTCTGCCAGAACGAATCCCCGGTCAGGTTCCAGCCATTGCGCACATATTTCTGCTGTTGCTCGGAATCGTCGAGATAACGGCATCCGGTAGGGCCGCGCGCCGCCAACCGGCCGATTTCACCGCGCGGCAGTTCATTCATGTCCTCATCGACGATCCGCGCTTCGTAGCCGCTCACCGGCAGGCCGGTGCAGGCAGGATGCGAATTGCCAAACCGGTTGGAAATGAAGATATGCAGCATTTCGGTGGCACCGATACCATCGAGCATCGGCTTGCCGGTCTTTTCCATCCATTGCTGATAGACTGGCGCCGGCAGCGTTTCGCCGGCTGAAACCGCAGCACGCAGCGAGGACAGGTCGGCCCCCTCCTCCATCGCCGCCAGCATGGCGCGATAGGCGGTCGGCGCGGTAAAGCACACGGTTGCTTTGTGGTTCTGAATGATCTCGACCATGTTGGCCGGCGTTGCCTGCTCGAGCAGCGCCGCAGCCGCACCGAAGCGCAACGGAAACACTGCCAGACCGCCAAGTCCGAAGGTAAAGGCCAGCGGTGGCGAGCCGATGAACACATCCTCGGGGGTCACGCCGAGCACTTCCTTTGCGTAGCCATCGGCGATGATCAGCATGTCGCGATGAAAATGCATGGTAGCTTTCGGCATGCCGGTCGTACCCGAGGTAAACCCGAGCAGCGCCACGTCATCACGACCGGTTTTCACCGCGTCGAACCGGACCGGTTTCGACAGCCCCAGACGGTCCAGTTCGGCGTCGTGATTGGCGGTGCCGTCAAAGCCCACCACCTTGTCGAGATAACGGTTCTGCTTGGCGCAGGTGACCATCTCGTCCATCAGCCTTGTGTCGCACAACGCCAGCGAAATCTCGGCCTTGTCAGCAATCTTGCCAAGTTCGGATGCACGCAGCATCGGCATGGTGTTGACCACCACCGCGCCGGCTTTGGTTGCCGCCAGCCAGACTGCCACCATCGCCGGGTTATTGGCCGAACGCACCAACACGCGGTTGCCCGGCTTGATGCCGTAATCCTCGACCAGCACATGGGCAATCCGGTTGGTCCAGTCGGTCAGTTCCTTGTAGGTCCTGATCCGGCCATTGCCGATCAGCGCGGTATGATCGCCAAATCCCCGGGCGACCATCGCATCGGTCAGCTCATAGCCACAATTGAGCCACTCGGGATATTCAAACCCGTCGAGCAGGAAATCCGGCCATTGCGCGGCCAGCGGAAGATTGTCGCGTGTGAACGTGTCCACATGACCCGATGGTCCCAGCACTTTATCGTCCTTTCGAATTGATCAGCGTTTGGCGGGCAATCACCACTTTCTGCACGTCGGAGGCGCCCTCATAGATCCGCAGCGCCCGGATCTCCCGGTACAGGCTTTCGATGATATGGCCCTTGCGAACACCGTCACCGCCATGCAGTTGCACCGCCTTGTCGATCACGTCTTGGGCGTGATCGGTGGCATAAAGCTTGGCCATCGCCGCCTCGCGGCTGACCCGGGCAGCACCTTGGTCTTTCAGCCATGCGGCCCGATAGACCAGCAGCGCCGAAGCATCGACATCCAGCGCCATGTCGGCGATATGACCCTGCACCATCTGCAATTCGCTCATCGGCGCGCCAAACAGTTCCCGTTCGGTCACCCGGTCGAGACTTTCATCGAGCGCCCGCCGGGCAAAGCCAAGCGCTGCCGCCGCCACTGTCGATCGGAACACGTCAAGCACCGACATGGCGATGCGAAACCCCTCGCCGGACTTGCCGATCATCGCCGAAGCCGGAACCCGGCACCCCTTGAAGGCAAGCCGGGCAAGCGGGTGCGGCGCCACCACCTCCAGCCGTTCGGCAATCTCCAGTCCCGGGGTATCCGCGGGCACGATGAACACCGACAGTCCCTTGGCACCAGGCGCTTCGCCGGTGCGCGCAAACACCGTGTAGACATCGGCGATGCTGCCATTGGAAATCCAGGTCTTCTCGCCATCAAGCACATAATCGTCGCCATCGCGGGTGGCGGTCATGGCGATATTGGCCACATCCGATCCCGACGCCGGTTCGCTCAGCGCAAACGCCGACAGCGCCTTGCCTGTGCGGGTCTTGTTCAGCCACTCGCTCTTCTGAGCAGCCGTGCCAAACAGCGAGATCGCGCCGGTGCCAAGCCCCTGCATGGCAAACGCAAAATCGGCTAACCCGTCATGGCGCGCCAGCGTTTCACGCAGGATGCAAAGGCTGCGCACATCAATGCGGGAGTTTTCATCTGTAGGGTCGACAGTGGTCAGTTCAAGCCAGCCCGCCTCACCCAGCGCCGCCACCAGCCGCTTGCAAGTCGCGTCAAGATCGGCGTGATCGACGTTCGCCAGATTGGCCGCCGCCCACTGATCGGCGCGATCGGCCAGTTCCCGGTGGGAATCGTCAAAAAACGGCCATTGAAGAAAGCTGCGGTCAGACATCAATCGCCCTCGAATACGGGTTTCTGCTTGGAAGCAAAGGCCTCGTAGGCGCGGCGGAAGTCCTGGGTCTGCATGCAGATCGCCTGGGCCTGGGCTTCCGCCTCGATTGCCTGCTCGATGCCCATGTTCCATTCCTGCGCCAGCATGGTCTTGGTCATCATGTTGGCAAAGCCCGGACCATCGGCGAGCCTGCGGGCAAGCTTGCGCGCCTCGTCATCAATCGCGCCGGCCTCAACCACCCTGTTGTAGAAACCCCAGCGCTCGCCCTCCTCAGCGCTCATTGAGCGTCCAGTGTAAAGCAGATCGGCAGCGCGGCCCTGACCGATGATCCGTGGCAGGATCGCGCACGCGCCCATGTCGCAGCCGGCCAGCCCGACACGGTTGAACAGGAATGCGGTCTTGGCCTCCGGCGTGGCCATGCGCAGATCGCTGGCCATGGCGATGATCGCGCCGGCGCCGGCGCAGATCCCGTCAACGGCTGCAATCACCGGCTTGCCGCAGCCGACAATCGCCTTGACCAGATCGCCGGTCATCCGGGTGAAGGCGAGCAGCCCCTTCATGTCCTTGTCGAGCAAGGGTCCGATGATCTCGAAGACATCGCCGCCGGAGCAGAAATTACCGCCATTGGAGCCGAAGATGACCACCTTGACGTCGTCGCGGTAAACTAGCCCACGGAACCAGTCGCGCAGTTCGGCATAGCTTTCAAACGTCAGCGGATTCTTGCGCTCAGGTCGGTCAAGCGAGACCTCGGCAACACCGTCGGTCAGGGTCAGTCGGAAATGGGTGGGGCTATCGGTCGACATCAGGTTTCTCCCTTGCTGGCCTTGCTGGCAATCCGCTCCAGTTGCTCGGCCATGTCATGGATCTCGTCGGCGTCGACGCCGTGCAACAGATCATCAATCCATGCCTCGTGCTTGGATGCCATCCGGGCAAATTGTTCTCGTCCCGCCTTGGTCAGGCGGACGGTGGTGGCGCGGCGGTCATTATCCACGGGAACTCTGACCAACATGCCGTCATCGACCAGCCGGTCAACAATGCCGGTGACATTGCCGTTGGAAACCCGTAGCACGCTCGACAGCTGGCTCATTTTCAGCCCGGCTTCGGCGCGATAAAGGGCCGCCATCACATCAAATCGCGGCAGGGTGGTATCAAACGAGGTGCGGAAATTCTCGCGCAACTCACCCTCGACATGCTTGGTCGCCTTGAGCAGTTTCAGCCACAGTCGGAGCCGCGCCTTTGACGCAGGAACATCGGCAATGAGGTCGGTTTTTGTGGTGGATGGCTGGGTGCCGTTTTCACTCATGTCTCTCCCCCCGACAGCGAGATTGCCTGGCCGGTGATCGACGCGGCGGCATCGCTGCAAAGCCAGATCGCCGTGTCGGCGATTTCCTCCGGCTGAATGAACCTTCCCTGCGGATTGACGTCTCGCAGCGACGCTTCGGCGTCTTCACGGCTGCGCCCGGTTTTCTCGACGATGTTGTCGATCGAGCGGTGCAGCATCGGCGTGTCCGTAAAACCCGGACAAATGGCATTGACCGTCACTCCGGTCTTGGCGAGTTCAAGGCCGAGGCTGCGCACCAGGCCGATGACGCCGTGCTTGGCCGCGCAATAGGCGCCGACATAGGCATAGCCCTTCAGCCCTGCCGTCGACGCAATGGCGATCAGGCGGCCGGGCTGTTTCTGATTCATTTTCGCAAGACAGGCCTGGAAGGTATTGAAGACACCGGTCAAATTCACATCCAGCGTGGCGCGAAACATGTCGACGCCGGTACGCAGGAACGGCGCGCTCTCTGCCGATCCGGCATTGGCGATGACAATGGTCGGCGCGCCATGTTTTTCGACAGCCTTGGCAATCGCTGCGGCCATCGCCTCGGCATCGGTGACGTCGGCAGCAATTGGAAAGATACGATCCCATCGCGCTGCCAGCGCATCCAGCGGGGCCTGCCGGCGGCCGATCGCGGTCACCTTCGCGCCCTGTTCCGCCAGCGCCATGGCAATCGCCTCGCCTGCGCCCGAACCGGCGCCGGTGACGATCGCGTGATGTCCCATCAGTTCCGTCATGGTCACACCTTGCCGAGCATGGTCTCGGCGCGTTCTGCCAACCGCCAGAGCTGGTCGCGGCCGGGATGATAGGGATCGGGCCATTTTTCCGCGCGGTCACCAAGCGTGGCTGCCGCGTGCAGGGTCCAGTAGGGATCAGCAAGATGCGGACGCGCCAGGCATACCAGATCGGCGCGGCCGGCCATCAGGATCGAATTGACATGATCCGGCTCGTAGATATTGCCGACCGCCATGGTCGCCATCTCCACTTCGTTGCGGATCCGATCTGCGAATGGGGTCTGGAACATCCGGCCATAGACCGGCTGACCCAGCTTCGACGTCTGACCCGCCGAAACATCACAGATATCGACACCGGCGTCTTTGAGCAGACGGGCGATTTCGACTGCATCGGCAGGTGTAATCCCATCCTCGCCGACCCAGTCATTGGCCGAGATCCGCACCGAGATTGGCTTGTGCTGAGGCCAGGCCGCGCGCATTGCCTGAAAGATTTCCAGCGGATAGCGCATGCGGTTTTCGAGGCTGCCGCCATACTCGTCGTCGCGCCGGTTGGTCAGCGGCGTGATGAAGGAAGACAGCAGATAGCCATGCGCCATGTGGATTTCGATCATGTCGAAACCGGCCCCGCCGGCCATTTCCGTAGCAGTGACAAACTGGTCACGCACCTGGTCCATGTCTTGCCGGGTCATCGCCTTGGGCGTCTGGTTGGCGCTCGACCAGGCGACGTCGGAGGCGGCCATGATCGGCCAGTTGCCGCTGTCTAACGGTGCATCCATGATCTCCCAGCCAAGTTGGGTTGATCCCTTGGCCCCGGAATGACCAATCTGCATGCAGATCTTGGCTTCGCTCTCGCTGTGGACGAAATCGACAATGCGCTTCCAGGCCGCCTCATGCTCGGGCGCATAAAGGCCCGGGCAACCCGGTGTGATCCGGCCTTCCGGCGACACGCAGGTCATCTCGGTATAGACCAGCCCGGCGCCACCCTTGGCGCGTTCGCCGTAGTGCACCAGGTGCCAGTCGGTGGGGCAGCCATCGACAGCCTTGTACTGCGCCATCGGCGAAACCACGACGCGGTTCTTGAGCTCCATGTCGCGCAGCTTGTAGGGCACGAACATCGGGTGGCGCACCGGCGCATTGGCGGCAATGCCGGCCTGGGTCTGGAACCAGCGTTCCGCATCCTTGAGCCATTCCGCATCGCGCATCCGCAGGTTTTCGTGGCTGATGCGCTGTGATCGAGTGAGAAGCGCATAGTTGAACTGCACCGGATCGAGATGGAAATAGCGGCCGATTTCCTCGAACCACTCCATCGAGTTGCGCGCCGCAGACTGCAGCCGCAGCACTTCCAGCCGCCGCTCATCTTCGTATTTGTCGAACGCCTTCGGCAGTGTTGGCTCCGAGTGCAAATAATTTGCCAGCGCAATCGCGCTTTCGAGCGCCAGCTTGGTGCCCGAGCCGATGGAAAAATGCGCAGTTGCTGCAGCATCGCCCATCAACACGATGTTTTCGTGGCTCCAGCGCGTGCACAACACGCGTGGGAAATTGATCCAGGCCGACCCACGAATATGGCTGGCATTGGTCATCAGGCTGTGACCGCCGAGATGCTTGGCAAAAATCTTCTCGCAGACCGCGATCGATTCCTGCTGGCTCATCTCGCCAAACCCGTAGGCGTTGAAGGTCTCCTCGTTGCATTCGACGATGAATGTCGCTGTCTCATCATCGAACTGATAGGCGTGCGCCCAGAGCCAACCCTTGTCGGTCTCCTCGAAAATGAAGGTAAAGGCATCATCGAACTTCTGGTGAGTCCCGAGCCAGACGAATTTGCAGGCGCGGATATCGACTTCCGGCTCAAATGCGTCGGCAAATTCGGTCCGGGTTCGCGAATTCAGCCCGTCGGCGGCAACCACCAGATCAAATTCCCCGGCGTAGGCTGCGGTTTCCTTGACGTCGGTCTCAAAGCGTAATTCAACGCCGAGTTCTCGTGCCCGCGCCTGCAGCAACAACAGCAACTGCTTGCGGCCAATGCCGCAGAAGCCGTGGCCGGTCGACACCATCTTGGTATCCTTGAAATGAACCGCGATATCGTCCCAGTAGGCAAAGTGGGCGCGGATCGAGGCGGCACTTTCAGCGTCGTTCTCGGCCAGATTGTCCAGCGTCTCGTCGGACAGCACCACGCCCCAGCCAAACGTGTCATCGGGCTTATTGCGCTCGACCACAACCACCTCATGCGACGGGTCGCGCAGTTTCATGGAAATCGCGAAATAGAGACCGGCGGGTCCGCCACCCAAACAAACGACTCTCATGATCTTCGCTCCTCCACTGTGGTTGTCAGCTAGATAATCCTACGCCTCGTCAGATATATTTCAAGCATAAACTTTTTAAGCCACAAGAATGAGCGCCTGCCCGTCCGCGCCTTGTCGACGGTCTTGCCCGCAGCGAAAAAGGCAACACTGGGTGCAGAACCAAGTGTGAATCCTAAGCAGTCAGGCCGCCGGGTTTGCCACCTCCAGCAGCGCCTGCGCCAGGCGTTCGACGCCGGCCTCAGTGGTCATGAAGCCGGGCGAACAGCGCAGGATCTGACCGCGTGCGTCGGCATACACGAAACGCGAGCGCAGATCGGCCAGCAGCACCTGCGGGTCGATACTTTCTGGCAGACGCATCATCACGCTGCCGCCACGCTCGGCTGCATCGCGAGGCGATACCAGTTCGAACCCGGCCTTGTCGGCGGCAGTGATGATGACATCGCAGAGCACACGGTTTTTGGCGAGCTGGACATCCCAGTCCTGGCTTGCATGCCACTCAAGCGCGGGCACGCTGGCCGCACATGCCATCACCGAGGGCGTCCCATTGTCAAAACGGCGAATGTCGGGCGCATAGGTAAACGCATTGATGTCCCAGGAAAAGATGTTGTCCTGGCTGAACCAGCCGCGAAGCGCAGGCTGGCAGCGCGCGATCACGTCGGGCATCACCTGCAAAATGCCGCCGCCGGGTGATCCACACATCCATTTCAGGCTGGTGGAGACCGAAAAATCGGCACCAACGGCCATGCTGTCATACGCCATCAACCCGGCAGCCTGGGTGATGTCGACGCCGATCACCGAACCCTGCCTGCGTCCATGCGCAACCAGCGTGGCCAGATCGCAGCGATGCGACGAGGTCGAACTCACCCAGGTCAGCAGCGCCAAGCCAACTTCCGGCCCCCATGCGGCGATGACATCCTCGTCCGCAACCCAATGCGCATCTTCGCGTAGCGGCACAGTGCGCAGCTCGAAGCCATAGCGGTCGGCCATGCCGGTAAGCAGGAAATGCAGGCTCGGGAAACAGTCACCCGCCACCAGCACGACCTTGCCCTCAAGTTCTTCCCGCGGCAGCGCCATGATCATCGCCGCCAGTGAGCTGGTCACATTCTCGGTGGTGGTCAGCGACGCCGATGGCGCCTTGATCAGCGCGCTCCATAATTCGATGAACCGCTGCCGCTGGCCCAGCGCATAGCCCCATTGATCGTCATTGGGCGCGCCCCAGCATTCGGAAAACGCGGTCAATGCCGTGGCCATCGCCTCGGTCTTGCCCGGGTACTGACCGATCGAATGGTAAAGCAGGTAGCCCGAGCCGTCGCCATTTGCCGATGTGGATTGCGGTGTCATGTCTGTCTCTCCGGTGTCTGCGGCCAGGCAACAACGCACCTCCGCACCAATTATGGGATTGCCGCCTACCAGTTGGCCTGGTTCGGATCGGGCAAGGGAATGGCGTCCAGCAATTCGCGCGTGTAGGCCGATTGCGGCGTCCTGAACAATTCGTCCGCGGTTGCGTATTCCGCGATCTCGCCACGGTTGAGCACCATCACACGGTCGCACAGGCGCCGGATAACCGAAAGGTCATGGCTGATGAAAGCCAGCGTCAGCCCCAGCTCCTTGACCAGATTGCCGAGCACATTGAGTACCTGCGCCTGCGACGACACATCAAGGCCCGACACGATTTCGTCGGCGAGGATGAATTCCGGCTTGAGCGCAATCGCCCGGGCAATGCCGACGCGCTGGCGCTGACCGCCGGAAAGTTCGTGCGGATAACGGCTGCGGAATGTGCGTGGCAGCCCGACATGATCGAGCGCCTCATCAACACGCGCGTCAATCCGGTCGAAGCCGTGCATCAAAATCGGGTCGGCGATGATGGCTCCGATCCTGCGGCGCGGATTGAGCGACGACATCGGGTCCTGAAAGATCATCTGCATTCGCCGCCGAATCGGCCGCAAACTGTCTTCGCCAAGATGGGTTATGTCCTGCCCGTCAAAACGGATGGAACCGCCGACAGGCTCTATCAGCCGCAACAGCGCCCGGCCCAGTGTTGATTTACCTGATCCCGAGCCACCGACGATGCCCAGCACCGAGCCACGGCCAATCTCCAGATCGATCCGTTTGAGGATCGGGATCATCGGCGCGCGACCGAACACCGGCTTGGCTGCCATATCAGGCAGCGCCACCTCGAGGGCGGAGACGGAAAACAGGCTGTCATCAAGCGCCATGACGCCACCCCCGGTCAGCAGCCAGAACTTCCCCGGCCACCTGTTCGATCACGGCTTCATCGACTGGCAAGAGCGAGGCGTCGGGATCGGTGTATTTCGGCGTCGCCGCCAACAGCGCCCGCGAATAGGCGTGCTTGGGAGCGTTGAAAAATTCCGCCACGGTGGAATTTTCCACTACCATGCCGCCATAGAGCACCGACAGTCGCTGGCAGATCTTCGAGACGACCCCGAGATCGTGGGTAACAAACACCATCGCCGTGGCGTGACGCGCCTGCAACTCGCGGATCAGCCGCAGGATCTGCTTTTGCACGGTGACATCCAGCGCGGTGGTCGGTTCATCAGCCACCACCAGTTTGGGATTGGCGGCAAACGCCGAGGCAATCAGCACCCGCTGGCGCATGCCGCCCGAGAGTTCATGCGGATAGCTGGCCATCACTCGTTCGGGATTATCGATCGACACCTCATCGAGCAGTTCCATCGCCCGCACCCGGGCCTTGGCCTTGGTCCAACCCAGGATGTCGACCAGCCGGTTTGTGATCTGCGGCTCGATCCGTCGCGACGGGTTGAGCGCGGTCAACGGGTCCTGCGGGATCAGCGCTGCGGTGGCACCGATAAGCCGCCGCCGGTCTTTGGGACGCATGGCCAGCAGATCGTGGCCGTCGAGCAGGATCTCGCCCTCGGTGATATCGATTGCTACCGGCAAAATACCCAGCACTGCCTTGCCGATCATGCTCTTACCGGCGCCGCTCTCGCCCACCAGCCCCAGCACTTCGCCGGTGTCGATGGAGAACGACACCGAGCGCAACACCCGCTGCTGGTTGCCGCGGATTGACGCTGACAGATTGCTGACACTCAGGAACGCACTCATCGCAGCACCGGATCAAAGCGATCCTTGAGCCCTTCGCCAAACTGGCTGAAGGACAGGACGGTCAAAAACAACACCGCAAGGGGGAACGCCAGCACCCACCACGCCTGGTAGATCGAGGTGCGGCCTTCGGCAATCATTCCGCCCCAGGTCGGTGCGTCGGTGGAAATCGACAGGTTGACGAACGACAGGATCGCCTCGACGATCACCGCAATTCCCATCTCCAGCGTCAGCAGCACGACGATGGTCGGCAGCACATTGGGCAGGATTTCGCGCCACAGGATGTCCCTGCGCGGTCGTCCCGCGACAATCGCGCTCGAGACATAATCCATTGCCGACTGATTCATCGCCTCGGCCCGCACCACCCGGCAGAACCGGGTCCAGTCGATCACCACGATGGCGATGATGATCGAACTCAGCCCGGTGCCGAGCACCGCGATCAGCAGGATCGCGAACAGCACCGGCGGGAACGCCATCCAGATATCGACCAGCCGCGAGATCACCACATCGACCCAGCCGCGCATGTAACCCGCCAGCAACCCCAGCACGGAGCCAACCAGCGCGGTGGCGAGCCCCGCGGCAAGCGCCACCGAAAAGGCAATCCGGCCACCATGGATGATGCGAGAAAGCACGTCACGGCCGAGGCTGTCGGTCCCAAGCAGATAGGCGGGATCGGCGCCGGCGGCCCAGAACGGCGGCAACCGGCCGGCAAACAGGTCCTGCGCCAGCGGATCGTGCGGACTGACCAGCGGCGCAAACAGCGCCATCAACGCCATCAGCCCGAGCCAGATGCCCGCCAGCCAGAGTCGGGCGCCAGCGCGGCGGCGAATGGTGCTCCTGCCATCAAGCATGCCGCAGCCTCGGATTGAGCAACGCATAGGTCATGTCGACCACCAGGTTGATGACGGTAAACAGCAGTGCGAAGACGATGACGATGCCCTGGATCAGCGGCAGGTCGCGGTTGATGACCGCATCGATCGCCATGTTGCCGAGCCCCTCATAGGAAAACAGCCGCTCAATGATCACCGTGCCGCCAATCAGGAAGGTGAATTGCACACCAATCAGCGTCAGCGTCGGCAGCACCGCATTGGGCAGCGCCTCGGAAATAATCACATGGTTTTCGCCATAGCCCTTGGTGCGCGACAACGTCACATAATCGAGATGCATGGTTTCCTTCAGTGATTGTTTGAGCAACTGGCTGATGATCGCCGCCAGCGGGATCGCCAGCGCCAACGCCGGCATGAACATGTGCTTGAGCAGATCCCACCACAGATCGAAGCGGAGCCGCAAAATGCTCTCGAATACGTAGAACTGGGTGACGAACGGCAGATCTAGCGACGGTGAAATCCGCCCGGAAATGTGAAATACCGGCATCAGCACGCCAAACAGCACGATCAGGATCAGCGCCCAGAGAAAATCCGGGATCGACAGCCCGACGCCATTGGCGACATCGATCGCCGTTTCGGTGCGCGTTGCCCGGTAGCGCACGCCCGTCAGCGCCAGCGCGCCGCCGATCACGACGGCAATCACAAGCGCGAAAATTGCCAGTTCCAGCGTTGCCGGCAACCGCCCCAGCACCAGCGGCATCACCGGCTGCCGAAGCGAGATCGAGGTGCCGAAATCGCCCCTGAACACACCGCCGAGCCAAATCCCGAACTGCTCGATGATCGATTTGTCGAGCCCGTAATGGGCGGTCAACCGGGCAATATCTTCCGCGGTGGCACCTGGCGGCAGCATCATGGCGATCGGGTTTCCCGGCACCACGCGGATGACAAAAAACACCACCACCGCCGCGCCGACCAGGGTAACGGACATGGTCGCCAGACGAAGCAAGGTCGCGCGCAACAGTATCAAATCGGTATTTCCTGAAAATGCGGCCGCCACCTCGAAAAGGCAGCGGCCGCGTGATCGTTTAAGGGTTACTTGGCTCGCCTCATCAGATGCGGAAGCAGCGAGCCCGATGCATGCGGGGTCACCTTGACGCCCTCGATGTGCAGGATCGGTTGCACATACTGCAACAGCGGGATCACAAGCGCGTTGTCAGCGATGTAACGGTCGACATCCTTCCAGCCGGCAATGCGCTTGTCTTCATCCGCTTCACCCCAAAGCGGGCCAATCATGTCGATCAGGTCCTGGCCGTCCCAGACCGAGTGCGGCGACGGGCCGAACATGGCAAAACCGGTCGATGTGGTCGGATCGCCCACTGAGTTGCCCCAGTTGTAGAACGCCGCCGGTGCGAGTTGGTCGGCAGCACGCAGTTCGTAATGCTTAGCGATCTCGTAGACCTCGATTTCGGCCTCGATGCCAATCTTGCGCCACAGCCCGACGATCGCCTGGATGATTTCATAATCCTTGGGCTTGAAACCACGTGTAGTCTGGATCTTGAACTTGACCGGATTCTCTGGTGAATAACCCGACGCAGCCAGCAATTCCTTCGCCTTTTCGGGATCGTAGGGAACCTTGATCGAGGAATTATAGGCAATGTATTCGGGCGTTTGCAGCGTATCGATGGGAACACCGTAGCCCGACAGCAACCGATCGATGATCAGCTTCTTGTCGATCGACATCGCCGCTGCCTTGCGCACGTTGGGATCGAGCATCACGTCGATATCGTTGAGGAAGATCATGCCGATATCGGAGATTGGTGCAGCCGTACCCATGATGCCATTGCCGCCCTTGAGGCGGTCATATTCCTCATAGGGCATTTCCAACGTGACATGGGCGTTGCCGGATTCAATCTCGGCGACGCGCGAGGCGGAATCGGTGACGAACTTGATGGTCACGCTTTCAAATTCCGGCTTGCCGCCCCAGTAGTTCGGGTTGGCCTTGAGACGGACGAACGCATTGCGCTCGAATTTGTCGACCATGTAGGGGCCAGTCCCGATCGGCGCTGCCTCGAAGCCATCGGCGCCGACCTTTTCATAATAGGCTTTGGGCAGAACGTAGCCGGTGAGGAAGTACATCCATTTGAAAATGGTCGGCTCGAAGCGAGTCACATCGGCGGTGACCATGTTGCCTTCGGCCTTGATGTTGCCGAGCGTCGACCAGATGAACTGAATCGGGTTGCCGGTTGTCTCATCGGCTGCGCGAGTGAGCGACCAGGCAACATCTTCAGCGGTAAACGGCGAGCCGTCATGCCAGGTTACGCCTTCGCGCACCTTCATCATGACCTTGGTCTTGTCGTCGTTCCAGCCCCATTCGGTAAGCAATCCGGGCGCCGGCGACAGGTCTGGCTGCTGCAGGATGAACTGATCGAACACCGACTGGTAGATACCCTGAATGGTCGGGTTGACCGCCGATGGGCCCACGGTCGGGTCCCATGACGGCAAATTGACATTGTAGGCGATGACGAGTTCTTCGATGCCCTGGGCGAGTGCCGGACCGGCAAAGGCGCTGATCGCCATTGCCGCCGCCGTGCCCTTGAGCACCGTACGACGAGAAACCTGTTTCATGCTGTTCTCCCTGCTCTTTGTTGTGTCATTTCCCGCCCAGTTTCTGGGCGAGCATGTATCCCGATCCCGCGCCGGTGCCCGCTCCCGGCCACACGCTGGCGCCGGTCAGATGCAATCCGTCGATGGGGGTCTTTCCGGTCGCGTGGCCCAGGGCCGGACGAAACAGGAAATTTTGAGATAGGTGATGGCTGCCGGCAATCTGGTCACCGCCGACCAGGTTGGGGTTGTCCTCCTGCAGATCGAGCGGCGACACCACCGTGCGATGAATGATCTTTTGCGCAAGCCCCGGCGCATGGCGCTCGATGATGGCGATTGCCCGGTCCGCGTAGATTTCCTTGACCTCGGCCCAGTCGGTGCTGGTGATTTCGCCGCCCGCATCTGCCTTGATCTCGCCGGGCACCATCCGCACCTGTACCCACAATATGTGCTTGCCTTCGGGCGCGCGGCTGGGATCGACCACGGTCGGCTGCCCCACCACCAGCACCGGCTCATCGGGCAGCAACCCAGCCTTGGCCTGTTGATAGGTGCGGGCCATCTGATCAAGCGACGGCGCGATATGCACATAGGCGAATTGCTTGAGCTCCTCGCTCGCGCTCCAGTCCGGCAGCCCGTCGAGCGCCAAATGGATCATCATCGTGCCGGGCGCATGGCTGAAGCCGCGCATCTTGCCGTCAAACGTCTCATCGCCCGACTGGCCCTCAAGCAGATCCATCAACCCACCGGGCGCCACATTGGCAATAACCGCTTTGCGGGCCTTGATCTGGGTGCCGTCGTCGAGCTCGATCCCGATGGCCTTGCCGCCCTCGCGCAGCACTTTGCTTGCGCGCTCGCCACAATGGATCTCACCACCGTCAGCTTCGATCTTGGCCACCACCGCCCGCGTCACCGTATCGGCGCCACCCTGGCCGATGACCATGCCGAAATGCTGATTGGCCATCGATTCGAGGTAGGGGAACACCGCTCCACCGGCCATGTCCGGGGCAAAATCGAGATGCATTCCCCAGGCCGCCAGCGTCGTTCGAATATGTTCGGATTGGAACGTCTCGGTGAGAAACTGACGCGGCGAAGACAACAGCAAGCGCACCAGTTCGGCAGTCCATGAAAATCCCTTGCGAAACAGGGTCTTTGCCAGAAGGCGGCCTTGTACATGCATTTGCATGGGATTTCCCAGCAGTGCAAAAATGATTTCCGCGGTTCCCGGAAACTCGCCGCAAAGCCGGTCCCAGGTCTCGGCATCGGCTTCGGAGAACGCCGCAATTCGCGCCCGCGTTTCCCCTGCACCGGTGCTGACGCCGAACCATTTGCCGTCGTCGAAGACACTGGCAAAGCAATGCGAAGCCGGCGCGAACGCGAGCCCATATTTGCCCAGATCCTCGCCATAGGCCTTGAAAAAAGCAGAACCAGCAAAAAGACTTAGGTTCATGGCCGCCCAATCGTGACGGAACCCGGGCGCGGTCAGTTCCAATGTCTTGACGGCACCGCCTGGGGTCTCGGCCTGTTCGAAAACCGCCACGCGCCACCCCTTGGCGCCCAGATGCGCAGCACACGCCAAGCTATTAAGCCCGGCTCCGATAATGATCGCGTCATACTGCTGCGACACTTCGCGTCCCTCTGTTCCCAAGATTTATAATTGCAAATGCATATTATTCTGTCTAGCATCTATTTGTACGGATTACCTGCGGGGCCACTGTCGCCCTGCCATCGCCACGTTAAGGCTTGCTTCGGGAGGACGATTGATGAACGCCGCTGACACACTGGGAAATCTCGCTGGAATGCTGCTTGAGGGAAAGGTCGAGGTGGTTGACCTCTCCGGCCTGCTTGGCCCTGACACGCCGCTTCTGCAATTGCCGGAAGATTTTGCCAAGAACACGCCCAAGATCGAAATCCACAAGATTTCCGAATATGACAGCGACGGCCCGTTCTTTGCCTGGAACTGGCTCAAGATCGGCGAGCACTCCGGCACCCATTTCGATGCACCGCATCACTGGATCACCGGCAAGGACTATGCCGATGGCTACACCGATTCCATTCCACCGCAGAATTTCGTGGCACCGGTCAATGTGATCGATTGCTCCGCGGAAGTGGCCAAGAACCCCGACTTCCTGCTCGACGCTGCCGGCGTCAAGGCCTGGGAAGCCGAGCATGGTGAAATCAAGGCCGGTGAATGGGTAGTGATGCGCTCCGACTGGGATTCCCGCGCCGGTGATCAAGCAGCCTATCTCAACGCTGATGAAACCGGTCCGCATTCGCCTGGCCCAACCGTCGATTGCATTCAGTACATCCTGTCCAAGGGCGTGATCGGCTGGGGCAACCAGTGCATCGGCACCGATGCCGGTCAGGCTGGCGGCATGGAACCGCCCTACCCGGCGCACAACCTGCTGCATGCCGCCAACAAATATGGCCTGGCTTCGCTTGCCAATCTCGACAAGCTGCCGCCCAAGGGCGCGATCCTGATCGCCGCGCCGCTGAAGATCGTCAAGGGCACCGGCAGCCCGATCCGGGCGATGGCGCTGGTCGCCCGCGGCTGAACCGGAACCAGACCGGAGACCGGGCATCATGGCAGACCATGACCACATCATAGTCGGCAGCGGCATCAACGCGCTTGTCGCTGCGGCCATGCTGTCTGCCAAGGGGCAACGGGTGCTGGTGCTTGAGCGCGCAGACCGTTTCGGCGGCTGCATGCGCACCGACGAGATCACCTTGCCCGGGTTCCACCATGATGTGATGGCCGCCACGTTCGTTCTATTTCTCACCTCCCCGGCCCATGGCGCGCTCGGCTCTGATCTGGCGCGCCATGGGCTCGAATTCTGCCATACCCCACACCCCACCGCCGTGCTCAGGCCCGACGGCTCATCGCTGGTGCTGACCACCGACCGGGCCACCAACATCAAGACGTTCAACGCGGCCGCCGCAGGTGATGGCGACCGCCACGCTGCCGACGTCGGCGCCATCGAGGCCGATGCCCCGTTCCTGTTTGCTCTGTTGGGTGGCGAATTATGGAGCTGGCAGACGGCCAAACTGCTGGCCCGGCAGGCCTGGAGCCGCGGCCTCCGCGGTCTTGCCGCCTGGGTCGGTGAGGCTCTGCGGCCGTCCCGCACCTGGCTCGAAGCGGGCTACGCCTCCGAACGTATCCAGGCGCTCCATGCACCCTGGGTGCTGCATACCGGGCTGACCCCCGAATCCGCCTATGGCAGCCAGATGGGCAAGGTCATTGCCTTTGCGCTCGAAGCTGCCGGTGCGCCGGTGGTCAAGGGGGGCGCAGGTCAGGCCGTTGCCGCCTTCAAAAGCCTGATTGAGGAAAATGGCGGCCAGTTGCGCGCCAATGCCGATGTTGACCAGGTAATCATCGAAAACGGCCGCGCCACCGGCGTCAGGCTTGCCGACGGAACCACGATCACAGCAGACAACGTGATCTGTTCGGTACCGCCCAGCCAGCTCTACCAACGCCTGCTGCGCGACCAGAAACAAGCGGTTTCCGAGAAAGACACAGCACAGCTCAAGCAATTCCGTCATGGCCGCGGCAATTTCCAGCTGCATTACGCCATCGACGGCCCGATCCGCTGGAAAACCGCTGGGCTTGAGGATGTGGCGCTGGTCCATTTGGCCGACGGCATCGACTCGGTGTCCAAATCCGCAAACGAAGCCGAGCGCGGGATGTTGCCCGAGACGCCGACCATCTGCGTCGGCCAGCCGCACAGGCTCGACCCGAGCCGCTGCCCGGAGGGCAAGTCGATCCTGTGGCTGCAGATCCCTGATGCCCCGCGCGTGCTCAAGGGCGATGCGGCTGGAGAGATCGAAACCTCCGGCACCTGGGACGACGCCACCCGCGAGGCCTTTGCAGACCGTATCGAGGCGATCCTTACCCGGCATATCGACGGATTTTCCGAGAGCGTACTGGCTCGCAAGGCCTATTCACCGGCCGATCTGGAAGCTCTCAACATCAACCTCGTCGGTGGCGATCCCTATGGCGGGTCCTGTGCGCTCGACCAGTTCTTCATCTGGCGACCGTTTTCCCACTCGGTCAATAACTCGACCAGTATTCGCAATCTGCACCACATCGGCGCGTCGACCCATCCCGGACCGGGGCTCGGTGGCGGATCCGGTTTCCTGCTGGCCAAGAGGTTGGGCGCATGAACGAAATCAAGCCCACTGCGACCAACAAGGCAGAGCCGCTACGCCGGCTTGGCGAGATCGGCCTCTCCAATTTTGCCCCCTACCTGATGAACCGCATCATGGGCCGCTACAATGCCAATCTGCGGCATGAAATAGCCGGCCTCGGCCTGACCACGCCAAAAATGCGGGCGCTCGCGGTACTTTCGGTTATCGACGGGCTGCCGATCAGCGAACTTGCGGTTTACGCCGTGGTCGAGCAATCGACCCTGAGCCGCGCCCTCGAACAGCTCACCGCCGATGGCCTTGTGCGTCGCGATCCCGATCCTCACGACAGCCGCGTCACCCGCATTGTCATTACCGATGCCGGACGCGCCGCCTTTGAACAGCTCTGGCCATCGATGTCGCGGGTTTATTCACAAATGTTTCATGGCATCCCCACTGACGAACGCACCGCCTTCGTCGCCACCCTGCAAAAGGTGCTTCACAACATCAGGAAACACGATTTCTAGCCACCTCAATTCCGTGCATTCCACAGCGCCAGCCGCACGGCGGACACCCGTCCAGGAGAGATCCGATGAAACTATCCATTCTCGCTGCTGCTGCATTGACGCTGGCTGCAAGTGCTTGTGTTGCGCAGGCGCAAGCAATGCTTGGGAGAAGCAAGGCGGGTCGGTGCTGTGGTCCAACACGTCCCCGAAAGATAACAATGCGCCAGAATAAAGAGGTGTCAGATGGCTGAACGCTCATTTGCCAAGGAAGTCCAGAAACTCAAGATCGGCGAAGGTGAAACCTTTACCGGAGAAGGAATTCTGGCGCTCACCAAGGCGCTTCTGGAAGCTGGCGTCGGCTATGTCGGCGGTTATCAGGGCGCCCCGATCAGTCATCTGATGGATGTGCTCGCCGATGCCGAGGAAATCCTTACCGAGCTCGGCGTGCGCTACGAGGCCAACGCCTCGGAATCCGCCGCCGCGGCCATGCTTGCAGCCTCCGTGCACTACCCGATCCGCGGTGCCGTCACCTTCAAGGGTCCGGTTGGCGTCAATGTCGCCTCCGATGCGCTGGCCAATTTGTCATCCTCCGGTGTCACCGGCGGCGCGCTTGTGATCATCGGCGAGGATTATGGCGAAGGCTCCTCGATCATGCAGGAACGCAGCCACGCCTTTGCGATGAAATCGCAGATGTGGCTGCTTGATCCTCGGCCCAACCTGCCCT
The DNA here is from genome assembly GCF_046837775.1 of Hoeflea sp. Naph1. GTDB lineage: Bacteria > Pseudomonadota > Alphaproteobacteria > Rhizobiales > Rhizobiaceae > Hoeflea. The sequence goes on from NZ_CP177286.1 coordinate 3,394,716, forward strand.
CGATCGTTCAATCGGTGCATCAGGGGTTTGAGCTGTCTGAGGCGACCAACACCCCGGTTATGTTGATGGTGCGGATCCGCTCGTGCCATGTCACCGGCAGCTTTGAGGCCAAGGACAACAAGCGTCCGCCGTTTACCGTCAAGGATGCGCTGGCCAATCCGCGCAGCGATTACGCCCGTGTGGTGCTGCCGCCGATGTCCTATATCCAGGAACACGACAAGATCGACAACCGCTGGCCGGCTGCCCAGAAACACATCGTCGAGCACAAGCTCAACGAGATGTTCGGCCCCGGCGAGGCACCGGTTGGCATCGTCCTGCAGGGCGGCATGTACAACGGCGTGATCCGCGCGCTGCAGCGTCTTGGTCTGGCCGACATTCACGGCGAAACCGAAATCCCGCTTTATGTGCTCAATGTCACCTACCCGCTGATCAGCGACGAGTTCCTCGAATTCTGCGAAGGCAAATCGGCGGTTCTGGTGGTCGAGGAAGGCCAACCCGAATTCATCGAGCAGGCATTGGGCTCGATGCTCTACCGGGGAGGCAAGTCGATCGGTTTGCACGGCAAGGACATGCTGCCAATGGCCGGTGAATATACCGGTCAGGTGATGCTCGACGGCATCGAGGCTTTCTTGAAGAAGGCGGCACCCGAATTCTTGCCCGCCCGGCTGCGCGCACCCAACAGCGAAGAAAAGCCCGCTCTGCCGGATCTGTCCAAGACCGTGCCGATCCGCCCACCTGGGTTCTGCACCGGCTGCCCGGAGCGACCGGTCTTTGCCGCCATCAAGCTGACCGAGCAGGCGCACGGCAAGCACCAGATCGCCGGTGATATCGGCTGCCATCTGTTTGCCACCCTGCCCCCGTTCGAAATCGGCGGCTCGACCATGGGCTACGGCCTTGGTCCGGCCTCAAACGCGGCCTTTGACGGCGGCGGCGACAAGCGCTCGATCTCGATCCTTGGCGATGGAGGCTTCTGGCACAACGGTTTGTCATCGTCGATCGGCAATGCCGTCTACAACAAGTCTGACGGCGTCATCGTCATTATCGACAATTTCTATTCCGCCGCCACCGGCGGTCAGGACATCCTCTCCTCGCGCGCCGAAAACGCCTCCAAGGCAACCGGCCACCCGATCGCCGACGCGGTCAAGGGCGTGGGCGTCAAATGGGTGCGCCAGATCGATCGCACCTATGACGTGCCGAAAATGCGCGAAATCCTCAACGAGGCGCTGACCACCGATCATGTCGGCCCCAAGGTGATCATTGCCGCTTCGGAATGCATGCTCAACAAGCAGCGCCGCGAAAAGCCGCTCGCAAACAAGGCGATCTCCGAGGGACGGCGGGTGGAAAAACCGCGCTTCGGCGTCGACGAGGACATCTGCACCGGCGATCATGCCTGCATCCGGCTGTCAGGTTGTCCGTCGCTGTCGCTGAAAAAACTCGATGATCCGTTGCGCGACGACCCAGTCGCCAGCATCGACCAGAGTTGCGTGGGTTGCGGCAATTGCGGCGAAGTCGCCGATGCCGCGGTGCTGTGTCCGTCCTTCTTCCGAGCCGACGTGGTCCACAATCCGGGATGGCTGGAGCGCACGCTGGGTTCCTTCTCCGGCAACGTGATTGCCTGGCTTCAAAACCGCCGCTCGCGTGGCCGCATCGAATTTGGGCAGGTCTGATCCAATGGCAAGCAAAACCCAATCCGCGCTAAAATCCAAACCACACGATACCGCGCTCGACGAGGTCATCAAGCTCGCCGTCATGGCCGTTGGTGGCCAGGGCGGCGGCGTGCTGACCAACTGGATCGAGGATTGCGCCCGCCGCAACGGCTATGCCGTCCAGGCCACATCGGTGGCCGGCGTCGCCCAGCGCACTGGCGCTACCATCTATTACATCGAGATGGCACCGGCCGGTGATCGTCCACCGGTGTTCTCGCTGCTGCCGGCCGCCGGCGATGTCGACATTCTCGTGGCTGCTGAAATGATGGAAGCCGGTCGCGCCATCATGCGCGGCTTCGTCACCCCCGACCGGACCACGCTGATCGCTTCCTCGCACCGGGCGTTGGCGGTGTCGGAAAAGACCGCCCCCGGAGACGGCATCGCCGATTCCGACGAGGTTATCGCCGCCGCCGAAATCGCCGCCCGCCGCTTCATCCTGTTCGATATGGACACAATGGCGATCAAGGCCGGATCGGTGATTTCATCAACGCTGTTTGGCGCGCTTGCCGGTTCCGGAGCGCTGCCGTTCGAGCGTGAAAGTTTCGAGGCCGCGATCAAGGCTTCCGGGCGCGGAGTCGAAGCCAGCCTGCGCGCCTTTGCAGCCGGATTCGAGGCCGCCGCCGGCGGCATTGTCGAAACACCATCCGCTGGCCCCGTAGACAAGCCTGCAAAAACCGCCCCGCAAGGACCGCAACCGCTTGTTGAGGAATGGCGTGTGCTTGAAGCCCGGGCCACCATCATACCCGAGCCGGCACGCGACATGGCTCTCACAGGTTTACGGTCGGTGGTGGATTTTCAGGATCTCGCCTATGGCGCAGAATATCTCGACCGGCTGGAGCGGGTACTGGCTGCCGACGATCCCGCCAAGGATCATGAACTGACCCGGGAAGCCGCCAAATACATCGCCAAGGCGATGGCCTATGACGACGTCATCCGGGTGGCCGATCTGAAGACCCGCGGCAGTCGTTTTGCCCGTGTGCGCAACGAAATCGGCCCGGCAGACGGTGCACGGATGAAACTCACCGAATTCATGCATCCGCGCGCCGAGGAGATCGTCGGCATGATGCCAGCACGCCTTGGGCGTCGGATGTCACAAAACCCAGCTGCGATGAAGCTGATCGACCGGGTGTTTAACCGCGGGCGCCGCGTGCGTACCGACCGGCTGTTGCCGTTTGCCCAACTTTACGTGCTCGGCGGACTACGCAAGTTCAGGCGCGGTACCTTGCGCCACGCGGTCGAAAAACAGCATCTCGACGACTGGCTCGATCTGGCGCTGAAATACCGTCATGTCGATTACGCGCTGGGCGTTGAAACCTTGCGCAACCGCCGCCTGATCAAGGGCTACTCAGACACCCACGCCCGCGGCCTGTCAAAATTCGACCGGGTGATGGATGGTGTGGCGCTGCTCGCCGGCAGAGACGACGCCGCCCATTGGTGCCGGCTGCTGCGCGAGGCAGCGCTGGCCGATGAAAAGGGCGACAAGCTTGAAGGTGCGTTGAAGACCGTCAGGTCCTTTGCCGTCCAGGGCGAGAGCACCCACGCAGATTGAATCTGATTACCTGAAAGCTTCCGCAACCATTTGATCAAATTGATTTTCAGCCTGCCAAGCCGGCCATCCCCCAGCCGAACTTGGCTAATTGCTGAGGGCATGGTGCATGAGAACCGCAGAAGGGCCAATGCCCTGCGACCAAAATCAGGATACGGGTCTTGTCTCATGCCCCCAACTTCATATATCTCAGGCTGAAGCGAGGACGACCTCCCCCATATCGGGTTTTGCATTCGGGACGGCCCTGAATTTTTGGGGATTCCCATGCGAACGACTGCTGACCGTATCCGTCACGCCCTGAGCTTCGAAATCATCGCCCTGTTTATCGTCACTCCTGCCGGCGCCTGGGCATTTGGCGTTCCCATTCATGATATCGGCGTTGTCGCCATTATCAGCGCGACGATCGCCACCGGCTGGAACTACCTCTACAATCTGCTGTTTGATCACGCCCTGATGCGGTTTAACGGAACTGTCCGCAAGACAATCGCTATGCGCGTCGCTCACGCCACCCTGTTCGAGGCCGGGCTGCTGATTGTGCTGCTTCCATTCATCGCCTGGTATCTCGACATTGGCCTGATCGAGGCGTTGATGATGGATATCTCGTTTGCGCTGTTTTACCTGATCTACGCGTTCATCTTCAATTGGGTCTACGACCTGGTCTTCCCGCTGCCAGCACCACAAACCGAAATCAGCTGACGTCGCCTGCGTTGTGCTGCGTCTCACCCGTACCCGCAGCGCATCACTCAATTGAAGCGAAAACGGCCGCGGATTGCTCCGCGGCCGAATGGTTCTAGGTTAAATCCTGAGATCAGGAAAACCACCAGCGTTCGGTGAATTTGCCGCCATCGGATTGCCAGTTGGCCGCAACATCTTCATCATGCGTCAGTGACTTGGAATGGGCATGAATGAAGTTGGCCCACATGCTGACGATAGCGCCGCCATCATCCTGCAGGATCTTCTGCGCTTCCCAATACTGGTCCTTGCGCTTGGTATCGTCGGTTTCCGACCGAGCCATGACAACCAAATCATTGAACTTCGCAGCCGCCTCACCGTCTTTCCAGGCGGTATCGTTCCACTCGGTGTCATTGGTATAGGCAGACGTGTACATCCAGTCCTGGGTCGGACGGCCACTCCAGTAGCACGCGCTCCAAGGCTTCTTGTTCCAGACGTTGGACCAGTAGCCATCGCTGGGCTCACGCACCAGTTCGATCTCGATTCCGGCTTCCTTGGCGGAAGCAGCAATCAGCTGAGCCGCATCGACGGCGCCGGGGAATGCAGCGTCCGAAACAGACAGCTGGATCGCACCGGAATGGCCGGATTTCTTGTAATGTTCGGCAGCCTTTTCGGCGTCGAACTCATGCACCGGCAGTTCGGTGTTGAAGAACGGCATCGAGGCATTGACCGGCACGTCATTGCCAGCCATACCGTGGCCGAGCAAAATCTTGTCGACAAGTTCCTGGCGCTTGATGGCATATTTCAGTGCCATTCGCAGGTCGTAATTGTCGAAAGGAGCAGCATTTACCCGCATTGGGAATGTGTAATGCTGTGTGCCGGTTGTCTGGAGAATATCAAGTGTCGGCACACGAGCCAGCAGAGACACGGTTTTCGGATCTACATTGTCGATAAAATCGACATCGCCGTTCATGATTGCGTTCTGGCGCGCTGTGGTGTCGGCGAGCGTGATGAATTCAGCTTCGTCGAAATGCGCACGGCCTTCCTTGAAGAAGTTGGGATTGCGCTTCATCAAGGTGCGCACGCCAGCTTCATAGCTTTCAATGATATAGCCGCCGGTACCGATCGGGCTGTTGGCATCTTCGATCTGGCCATCCACGGAGGGCATGATCATGATATGGTAATCGGAAACGATATACGGGAAGTCGGCATTGCCGCCTTCGAGTTCGAAGATCACACGGTTATCGCCGTCCTTCTTGATTTCCTTGATCGCAGTCAACAGGCCTTTGGCGGCAGACTTGGAATTTTCATCGCGGTGATAGTTGAACGTCGCGATCACATCGTCGGCTGTCATGGTCTTGCCGTTGTGGAATTCCACGCCCTTGCGCAGATCGAACACCCAGGTCTTGGCACCGTTTGATGGTTCGAAGCTTTCGGCCAGTTCAGCAATCAGTTTGCCGTCGTTGCCCACTTCCGTAAGCTGGTTGCCGCGGGCGTAGTTGATAGCCTGCGTCATCCCGTTTTCAGAGGTGCCCGGATCAAGCGCATCGGTCGTCGAACCGTAGGAAGAGCCATAGCGCAGTTTGCCGCCACTCTTGGGTGTTGCAGCGAGCACATTCGTCGCCAGCGTCAGCGCCGATGGAACAGCCAAACCAGCAGCAATGGCGGTCTTGATGAATTGCCGGCGATCAATCTGGCCTTCGCTGAGCCAGCGCGCCTGTTTTTTCAGATATTCGTCTCTCATGGCTTTCTCCGTTTTATTCCCAGAATTTTTTTATGTTCAATCCGTTGGGCGGGCTGTCGCTGAAAGCAGCGCCCCACCAATCGGCCTTATCCTGTCCCCCTGACACCTGTTGTCAACCACTGACACTAAATCCATCAATAGCATGGCCGGAGCAAGGCCATGGTCAACAAATTTAAGATTAAAGCATTGACATCGATCATGGCCATTAACGAGGCAGATCTATATCCAGAGAAATCAACGCCGATCATGTCCCCGTCTGCGCGCATATGGCAGTCAACTGTGATTAACTCGCAGCAGCCGGTTTACATTACAAGCCGAGTGACCAACAATACAACGAGTTGCTCAATGGCCAACGCATGCCATTCAGCCGCAGTTCGGATGATGGCTCCAAGTCCATCCAATAATTCAGAAGGGATACGCCGTTGAATGCTGTTGTGGAGACAATTCTCAAACGGCTTGGTCTCGGCATTGCCACGCTGTTCGTCGTCTCCGCCATCATCTTCAGCTCCATCTCGATGCTTCCCGGCGATTTCAGCGAAGCTGTGCTTGGCCAGGCCGCGACCAAGGAAACCGTCGCCGCGTTCCGCAAGGAACTGGGTCTCGATAAGCCCGCACCGATCCGTTATTTCGAGTGGGTCGGCTCCGTCCTTCAGGGCGATCTCGGAACTTCTTTCTCAGGCCGCAACGCATCCGGACAGGATCGCTCCCGCAAGGTCGTTGACCTGGTCATGCCACGGCTTTGGAACACACTGTTTCTGGCCGGCGTTACTGCTCTGATCGCCGTACCGCTGGCACTGTTTCTGGGACTTACTGCAGCACTTTACCGCAACACCGCCTATGACCGAATCGTCAATGGGGTGACGCTCACAACGATCTCGACGCCGGAATTTTTCGTCGCCTATATCCTGATCCTGTTCCTGGCCTCGCTGTGGCCGGTGTTTCCTTCTCTCGCCAACATTGATGCATCGACCGCCCTTGGCGAGCGGCTCTATCGCATAGCGCTGCCCGCACTGACGCTGACCTTGGTGATTGTCGCGCACATGATGCGCATGACCCGCGCCGCCATCATCAACCTGCTGGCCAGTCCCTATATCGAGATGGCGCGGCTCAAGGGGGCCTCGCGCTCCCAGATCATTCTCAAGCACGCCCTGCCCAATGCCTGGGCGCCGATCGCCACCGTCATCGCCTTCAACCTGGCCTATCTGGTTGTCGGCGTGGTCGTGGTTGAAGTGGTGTTCGTCTACCCGGGCGTCGGTCAGCTAATGGTTGACGCTGTGACCAGCCGCGACATTCCCGTGGTTCAGGCCTGTGCGCTGATCTTCGCAGCGACCTACATCCTGCTTAACCTGACCGCCGACATCATCGGCATCGTCACCAACCCGCGATTGTTGCACCCACGATGAGCGAGCAACCAGACACATACGCAGCTTCTGCCGAAGTCGGCGCTGTGCGTACCCGCCGCAGCCGCTTCGAACGGTTTGGCCTGTTGATGAAATCAGCCCCTCCGAGCGCCTGGTTTGGGATGATCGTGGTCGCCATTTACATCCTTGTGGCGATTTTCGCCGATGTCATCGCGCCCTATGGCGAGGCAGAAATTCATTCTGCTGCCTTCGCACCTTGGGGCGATGAGTTCTTTTTCGGCACCGACCAGATCGGCCGCGACGTGCTCACCCGGCTGATCTACGGCGCCCGCAACACCATGGGCATTGCGCTCGCGACCACGTTTCTGTCGTTTCTCATCGGCGGCGGCCTGGGCCTTGTGGCCGCCATCAATCGCCGTTGGCTTGACCAGGCGCTGAGCCGGTTCGTCGACGTTCTGATGGCAATTCCAAGCTTGATCTTTGCGCTGATGCTGCTGTCGATTTTCGGCTCCACCATCACCAGCCTGATCATCATCATCGCGGTGCTGGATTCCACCCGGGTTTTCCGCCTCACCCGCGCTGTCGCGGTTAATGTGGCGGTGATGGACTACGTGGAGGCAGCCAAGCTGCGCGGTGAAGGTCTCGGCTGGATCATGCGCCGGGAAATCCTGCCCAACATCATGCCGCCACTGGTAGCCGAATTCGGTCTGCGCTTCTGCTTTGTGTTCCTGACCATCGCCGCATTGTCTTTCCTCGGCGTCGGCATCCAGCCGCCGACGGCGGACTGGGGTTCGATGGTGCGGGCCAATGCTTCGCTGATTCAGTTCGCCAAATACGACATGACGGCGGCGATCACTCCCTTGCTTCCGGCCGCGGCGATTGCGCTTCTGACAGTCGCGGTAAATTTCATTGTCGACTGGTTCCTCCAGAAAACAAGCGGGCTCCGCGAATGACCGTCACTCCCGTAACCAACCCCGAATCCTCGGCCGATTTCAGCAATGAAATCCTGTTGAAGATGCGTGACATCCGCATCGACGGCTATTCCGACGAGCAGTGGCACCCGATCATCAAGGGCGTCGACCTGACGCTTCGCCGCGGTGAGATCATGGGGCTGATTGGCGAATCCGGCGCAGGCAAATCCACCCTCGGCAAGGCCGCTATGGGCTACACCCAACCCGGCTGCAAATTGACCGGCGGCTCGATCATCTTCGACGGGATCGACCTGGCCAAAGCCAAGGACCGCGACAAGCGCCTGCTTTGGGGAACCCGCATTGCTTATGTGGCGCAATCGGCCGCCGCCTCTTTCAACCCGGCGCATCGGCTGATCGATCAGACCGTCGAAGCCGCCACTCGGCGTGGAATCCGGCCCGATGCGGAATCGCGCGCCGATGCGGTGGAGCTGTTCAGGGCTCTGCAACTGCCCGATCCCGAAACCATCGGCAACCGCTATCCGCACCAGGTTTCAGGCGGACAGTTGCAGCGGGTGATGACCGCCATGGCAATGTCACCGCGCCCGGATCTGATCATCTTTGACGAACCCACCACAGCGCTTGACGTCACCACCCAGGTCGAAGTTCTGGCCTCGATGCGCAACATCGTCGCGGAATTCAACACGGCGGCGATCTACATCACCCATGATCTGGCCGTGGTGGCCCAGATGGCTGATTTCATCCAGGTGCTGCGCTACGGCGAAGAGGTTGAAGAAGCGCCGACCCGGCAGATGCTGACCAAGCCGGAAATGCCCTATACCAAATCGCTGTGGTCGGTCCGTTCGCTGGAAAAGCCCGAAGTCAAGGGCGAGGATATCGTCCTGTCGATCAACAACATCGACGCGGCCTATGGGCCGGTAAAGGTGCTGCACGATGTCTCCATCAAGCTTCCGCGCGGACGCACGGTAGCGGTTGTCGGAGAATCCGGTTCCGGCAAATCGACCACGGCACGGGTAATGACCGGATTGCTGCCGCCGCTCAGTGGCACCGTTACCTTCAATGGGGAAGAGCTACCCGCCGCCTTGAAGGATCGCTCCAAGGATCAGTTGCAGCGAATCCAGATGATTTACCAGATGGCCGACACGGCAATGAATCCGCGCCAGACGGTTGAGGACATCATCGGTCGACCTCTCGAGTTCTACTTCGGCCTCAAGGGCAAGGCGCGCGAGGAGCGGATCCTCGAGCTACTGGACATGATCGAGCTCGACGAGAGCTTCATGGACCGCCTGCCGTCCGAACTTTCCGGCGGTCAGAAGCAACGCATATGCATTGCCCGTGCGCTTGCGGCCCGGCCGGACATCATCATCTGCGACGAGGTCACCTCCGCACTCGACCAGATCGTGCAGGAAGGTATCCTGCAATTGCTGTTGCGGCTGCAGAAGAAATACGACATCACCTATCTGTTCATCACCCATGACATCGCCACGGTGAAGGCTATTTCGGACGAGATCGTGGTGATGTTCGAGGGCGAAGTTGTCGAACAGGGGCTCAAGAGCGAGATCCTGTCGCCGCCCTTCCCCGCATACACCAAACTGCTTTTGTCGTCGGTTCCGGAGATGGATCCCGACTGGCTCACCAATCTCCTGGAAAAACGCGACGACTGACCGGTACGGGCCAAGCCGTCTTATCTGGCAGCAATGAGCGCGGGCAGATCCGCCACCGATCCGATCAGCACATCGGCCAGTTCAGCCAGCGTCTGGCGTGTGCCGGTTCCGGACAACACCCCGATCGCAGCTCCCGCACCGGCAGCCCGAGCCATCTCCATATCGTGGCCATTATCGCCAACCATGGCGATCTCGGCAGGGCTCAGACCCAGATGAGACGCATAGGCATTGATCATGCCCGGCTCCGGTTTGGGGCCATGCCCGCTGTCATAGCCGGCGATGAAGCTGATATGCCGTGACAACCCCAACACCTCGACGGTTCGGCGGATACTGGCTTCGCCGTCACTCGAAGCGATACCGAGCGAGAACCCGGCTTCGGTCAGCGTTTGCATCAGCGCCGTTAGGTCACAAATCGGCCATGGAGACTCCGCGCCCTCGACAAAAATCCTGTCGAGAAGGCGCATCAGTTCTTCGGGTTCAAATGGGCTACCATGCGCCACCATGTGCTCGGCGATCTCGCCAGCATTCGCCGCTGCAAACATGCTATCAGCGCGGGTCTTGCCGGTAAGCGGGTCCATGCCGCATTTATCAAGCAGGACATCGGCCAGCGCGGCATCTCCGTTTGCCGCAGTCAATGCCCCCTTGCGGTTGGTGTCCGCCCAGGTCTTGTCAAAGTCGACCAGCGTGCCATCCTTGTCGAACAGGATTGCCTTGATCTCGCTACTCAATTTCCATGTCAGGATTGCCTTGATCTCGCTACTCAATTTCCATGTCATGATGCGTTTCCGGTTTGACACAAGCTGTGCCCCGCGCTTGCATGGGCGTCAACACCGGGACCCGAACCTTTCCGAGGATTTTCCATTGCGCCCCTCACCCTACGACACGCTGATCGATGAAGAGACTTGGTCGTTCATCGACAAATCGAATGCGTTTTACCCTGCGGATGCGACCAGCCTCGATCATGCTGGACAACGTCGCGTCTATGATGAGTTGTGTCATGCTTTTGACGCAGGACGCCCACCCTCTGTAACGGTGCGTGACTTCTCGGTGCCCGGCCCCCAGGCCCCGATCCCGCTACGACAATATCTCCCCGCCACTTCAGAGCCCAAAGCATGCGTGCTCTACCTGCATGGTGGCGGCTTCGTCCTCGGCGGATTGGAAAGCCATGACAGCATTTGCGCGGAGATCTGCGATGGCACCGGCTATCGGGTCATATCAGTCGATTACCGGCTGGCGCCTGAACATCTCCATCCCGCCCAGGTCGAGGATGCGCTTGCCGCCTTCCGCCATGTCGCCAGCGATTTCGCACTCCCGATCATCCTGTGCGGCGACAGCGCCGGCGGCAATCTGGCCGCAGCAGTTGCGTGGGCGACACGCGGCCAGGCGCTGGCCCCAGCAGCACAGGTTTTGATCTACCCCGCCCTTGGCGCCGACACGTCGAAAGGCACATTCATCAGCCACGCCCATGCGCCAATGCTGACCACTGCCGACATGCTCTATTACGACGATTTGCGCTCGGGTGGCACATCACCCGTCGATGACCCCTTATTCACGCCACTCGCCGCACCGGATTATACCGGCACCCCGCCAACGCTGATCTTCACCGCCGAATGCGATCCGCTGTCAGGCGATGGTCCTGACTATTGCGCCCGCCTCACCCAGGCTGGCGGCAAGGCTATCTGCTTTGAAGTAAAAGGCCTGGTTCACGGTTATCTGCGCGCCCGGCATTCGGCCTCCCGCGCACGTGACAGCTTTGCCCGCATGATTTCAGGCATCAAAACGCTCGGCGCGGGCGAATGGCCCTATTGAGGATGAAGCATTGCGCCTGCCCGATCAGACGAAACGGCGCGCAATCCGTTCCTCCCAATCCTTGTCAAACAGCACCTCGCCATTCTCCGTCGCTACCAACTTTCCGATAATGTAAAACCAGTCCTTGTCGCAACGCATCTCCATGTCAACGACCGTACCGGTGCGCCAGTCATCACGCCCGCCGGTCTGCTCCCAGCGAATATGCGATGTCGCCGAGAGCGGATCATCCGGATGGATCGACCAGATTTCATGGGTGGTGCTGCCGGAAATCAGGCCATGATTGAGATCGCGATTTTCGCCGGCATCATTGAATATGGTGGCGGTCACCACACCCGTCGTCGGATCGGTCTCGGTCCTTCGGGTGGAGGCTGACGGTCTGAGATTCTCATGCCGCCAGGGCGCGGCCCCGACCGGCTTTTCAAAGCGGCACTCATCCGCATCGGCAATCACCGTTCGGCAAGGCAGCGCCAGCGTTCCCGCTTCAAGCGTCACAGTCGCCCGCTCCGGCGCAGGCCAGATGAACGGCCAGTAGGAAGTCGAGATCGCGATCCGCAATCGGTGCCCAGCAGGAATCCGGTAGGCTATCTGGTCGAGTGTCACCGTTGTCTCGAACGCTGCTCCGGGTGTCAGCAGTTCCGGTTCCTCGCTGGATTTGCTGTGGGTCAGGTTGAGCACACCCATGGTGATCAGCGCCGAGGTTCCGTCGGGACGCAGGTCGCAAAGCCGCACCGCCAGTTGCGCCACCGGCTTGTCCGAGCGGAAACGCAGCGCCAGTTTTGGCGCACCGACAATATCCAGCGGTTCCGTGAGAACAGTGCCATCGAAACAGGCGGAGCGCAGATCATCCGGGGTCTGCTCGTCAGGCAGTTCCGGCCCGTAGGCAAAGGGAAAATATTCGCCCGCCTGACTGCCGCAATCACTGGAAGAACAGATCGGCACAGCTGTCGTCATCTCCGCGTCGCCAAGAGAACGGTCTCCCAGTTGCAGCGTCACCTCGTCACTATTGGGTGACGGCCATTGCCTCTCTGCTATCCAGCGGCCGGGACGCTCATCCACCCAGCGCTGCGGGGCGATGCTGTCCATCAACCAGGCCCGGTAGGCCGGCAGGTCCTGCGCCCCGTTGTCGATCCCTTTGAGCCAATGGTCCCACCAGCATTTGGCTTCCTGCAGAAAGCCGATGCGCGGTTCGGGTCCGGCATAATGCGGATATTTGTGAATCCACGGCCCGACAATGCCCTTGACCGGAGCGTCGAGATTTTCGACCAGATGCAAAATCGTGTTGCGATAACCATCGTGCCAGCCGCCGATCGACAGCACCGCGGCTTCGATCGCGCCAAAGTCCTCGCAAACCGAGCCATGTTTCCAGTAATCGTCCCGCGTCTGCCGCGAAATCCACTCGCGCGCCAGAAACGGCATTTGTCTAAGCCGGTTGAGCCACAATTCACGCCAGCCGGGCCCCAGCAACAGCGGGTCAGGCGGTCGCGATGAATAGGACAGCATATTGGCTGCCCAGCCGAAGTTTTCACCCAGCAGGCACCCGCCCTTGAAATGGATGTCATCTGCAAAGCGGTCGACAGTGGAGCAGATGGTGATGATCGCCTTCAGCGCCGGCGGTCTCAAAGCTGCGACCTGCAGCGAATTGAACCCGCCCCAGGAAATCCCCATCATCCCGGCTGTGCCCGAGCACCAGGGCTGCGCGACTGCCCAAGCGATCACATCGCAGGCGTCCTGCAGTTCCTGCTCGGTATATTCGTCCGTCATCAAGCCTTCGGAATCGCCGTTCCCCCGCATGTCGACCCGGATACAGGCATAGCCCTGCCCTGCCATCCAGGGGTGGGTGAGGCTGTCGCGCACGATTGTGCCATCGCGCTTGCGGTAGGGCAGATGTTCGAGAATGAGCGGCACCGGATCAGCCTCGGCGTCCTGCGGCATCCAGATCCGCGCCGACAAACGACAGCCGTCGGGCATGATGATCGGCTGGTCGGCGATCTCGATGATATCGCGCGGAAAATCTGTCTCGGTTTCTGGCATGAATGATACCAAGGCGTCTCTCCCGTTTGCAGCGCCGAAACCCGGGAATTACCGGCGGGTTTGATGCATGAGGTCTGTGCGTGCCGGGGTCCCGGTCGCATATCAATTGAGAAATGGAATATCAGGGTTCGCACAAAAGGATGTCACACCGGTGCTGGCCCGGCAAGCAGCGCGGTGACAAGCCCGCGCGGCCCCTTACCATCGTGTGCCAAGGCCGAACCGTTGAGGGCACACGCGATGGTGACGCCGTATTGCTCAAGCACCTCAAACGCAGGTTCGTGCTCGGCGAACGCAAGAATATGTCCCGGCGCCAGCACGATTGGCGACAGCCCCGCCAGAGCACGCCCGACAGCACCGGGATATTGGCTGACATCAATGACTTTGAGACCGCCGGAGAATGAGGCGCACAGTTCTCTCAGAAATGCCCTATCGCAGGCCGTGATCCTCAACACCTCGCCCCGCGGGGCGGGGCAAACCCTGAACACTTCCGCCTGCTCCAGCGCAGCCCCGTCGACAATCACACAATCGGGTGCGAGTGCAACAAGGCAATCATCGAGACACCTGCCTTCAGGCCCGGTGAGGTCGACCCAGAACGCATGTCCAACCGCATTTTGCTGAAATAGCGCAGCCGTCAGCGCTGAAAGTGCCGTCACGCAGGTAGCGCGGGTAATGGCACCGATAAAGATATCGCCACAGCCCAAAATTGCCAGATCACGCCCGTCAATAGCCGGAAAATCGCAATCTGCACCATCGGAAGTCGGCCAGAAATCAAATTTCGCATCGTCAAACAACGGTGCAAAGTTCAAGACCGCCGACACTGTAATTGCCTCGGCCCGCCTTGCCGCAGGCAACGGCTGCGCAATGACAACGTTGCCGCCCAAAACTCTCAGATGACGGCGCAGATTGCCAAGGTCATAAAGCGGACAAAACACCCAATCAACTTCTCCGCCGGCGCCCTTGATGACTTGGCCCAAGTCCGATGGCAGATCCGACACCTGCATGCCGTTGATCAGGTAAACGGTCAGCACATCTGCCGGTTGCTCACTCAGCCAGGCAGAAATCTCTGTCACCCGGCCCGCGTGATCCACACATTCGCCCACCCGTCGCTCGAGCAACCAGTCACGCGCATCGGCAAAACCGAGCGCCGCGGCAAGCAATTCATCAAAATGGCGCACCCGTACGCCTTCCTGCCCGAGGACTTGCACCAGTTCCACATGCTGCAGCCGCGCTTGGCAGCAAAGATCCGCAGACAAGTGTCTTGCCTCGGGGCGAGGACGCAGCGGGGCCTGGACAAGAACATCGCGCAGGACGCAGGCATCACCGGCTACCGAGATTATCGTGCTGCTGTGAGACACGTTTCAGCCAACTCCATGATCAGGTGCACGAACGCACTGCCAATCATGCTCGGCTCAAAAAGCCCGGCACACATTGATATTCGTCAACTATCGGTTCGGGGTCGCGCCAGTTTGTGACGTGATCAGGAAGACACGATTTTATCGAGATCACCGCGCGATTCACCCGAATGCCGGATCAGTTCGTTGGCATCGAGTAGTTCGAAATGCTTGGCATCAAGGATACGGATCACCTTGGTACGCGACAGGGTCTGGATATTGCGGCTCAGCGTCTCGGGCGTGGTACCGAGATAATCGGCGATGTCGCGCCGGCTAAGTGGCAAATGCACCACCGGATGAACCGCATCATAATTGTTGAGATGCTGATTCCTGGAGCGTTTGGCAAACACGTAGATCAAGGTTGCGATGCGCTCCATGGTGGTATGACCATTGGTAATCGCCGCCCACTCCCGCACCGCGTCGAGCTCATCCAGTTTGGCCTTGAGCATTTCATGTTCGACCTCGGGATGATCGCCCAGAAACCGCTCGAAGGCGGGCCGGTTCATGGTGCACAGGGTGACATCGGTCGCCGCTTCGTAGGAAAATCGAGATTCATCGCTGAACAATCGCCCGAAAAAATCCGATGGAAACAGCAACCCGACGATATGATCGTCGCCATTGATCGAGGCGCTGGACAATTTGACCACGCCATCAACGACATTGCCGACGATGTTGCAGGGCTCGGCCTGCGCCTGAATCACGCTGCCCCGCGGAAATTCACGCAGATGGGCGATCCGGCCGAGTTGCGCCATCGCTTCCGGAGATGCCGCCCGGCACACAGCCTTGTTATGCACAACACAACTGCTGGACTTGCCACACATACACGAGACTTCGGCCAGTTCGGTCATTCGTTGTCCCTTGTTGGGTCGCGCCTTCGGTGGTCGACGGCCCGCAGCGATGTCACAATGCCACCGGGTTCGGTCGCGGTCTGTTCAACTTGGTCCTGCCAGATGCCCGGCATCATCGGCTGGAAGCATATCCGAGCCCTTGCGCTGTGGAAAGAACTTCGCCGGACACCGAATTCCACCCGGGTAATCCGCCAGCCTTCCAACCATACCAGATAGTGCCTGTCAGGCAGATTGCCTGAGCGCCTCGATTGCACTGGCGAGGTCAATCAGGCTGTCGATGACCACGGTTGCGCCCAGTTGCTCGACGACAACGTTGGTATAGCCGCCGCGCACTGCAATGCTCGTCACCGAAGCTGCCCTGGCCGCATCGATATCGGCCGGGCTGTCGCCAACCATCACTGCATCCCCGGCCGCCACACCGAGGACGCCAAGCGCGTGCTCGATCATGTCGGGTGCCGGTTTGCGGGTCAGTCCAGTGTCGCCGCCGACAACCACCTCGATAAAGTCATCGAAGCCGAAATGCGTCAGCACCTCGCGGGTAAAGGCCTCCGGCTTGTTGGTCACCACACCGAGCTTGACACCGGCGCCCGCGAGCGCGGCGAGAACGTCAGTAGCACCGGCCATGATCGTCGTGTGCCGGGTCAGATGCTTGCCGTAGATCGCCATCATCCGATTGGTCGCCTCGTCGAGCGCAGCGCCGGTGAGCGACCTGTTGCTGGCCGCATAGGCCCGTTCAACCAGTGTCCTGACCCCGTTGCCGATCATCGCCCGCACTGCCGCAACGGATTGCGGTGGCAAGCCATCTGATGCCAACAGTTCGTTGGTGGCCGCGGCGATGTCGGGGACGGAATCGATCAGGGTGCCATCAAGATCGAACAGAACAGCTTTCGGCCATGTTCCGTCGCCGGGCGTGGACGCAACGATCGCACTCACGAAGCGTCTTTCCACTTGATAGAGCAGCCCATCGAGGCAATCTGCTCTTCTGGTCCCTTGCCGGTCTCGACGATCTGTTTCATCGCCTCATAAAGGTCGCGGCGAAGACCGGTGGCCCCCGCCTTCTTGCGCGAGGCATCCAGACGACCGCGATACTGCAACTCCATGTCAGCGTTGAAGCCAAAGAAGTCCGGGGTGCAAACCGCGCCCCAGCCCCGGCCTACTGCCTGATCCTCGTCATAAAGATAGGGAAACGGAAACCCGTGCTTTTCGGCAAACAGCTTCATGTTGTCGAAGGAATCCTGCGGGTGACTGGTAACATCGTTGGATGATATCGCCACGAAGCCGACGCCGAGCTCAGCCAGATCCTTGGCAACTTGCACGATCCGGTCAATCACCGCGATCACATAGGGACAGTGGTTGCAGATAAACACCACCACCAGCCCGTTCTCGCCAGCCTGGGCAAGGATATCGTGGTCCTTGCCATCTACGCCCGGCAGGGTCGCGTTGACGGGTTTCCATCCAAAATCACATAGCGGGGGAACAGCAGCCATATTGGGTCTCCGGAATTGGGTAGGCCGCGGGCCTGTTGCCGCCGCCATTTGATCAGCTTCTATCAGAGTTCTTGCCAGTCTTATGCATGATCCTCAAGGCGGGCAACGCCGGTTCAGGCAATGCTGTCGGCCCTACCCGCCTGACGGCCGGAAAAAATGCAGCCGCCGAGGAACGTTCCCTCAAGCGCGTTGTAGCCGTGATAACCACCACCGCCAAAACCACTGACTTCGCCTGCCGCAAACAGGCCCGGCACCAACTCGCCCTGTGCGTTGAACACCTGACCGTTGAGATCGGTTTCCAAACCGCCCAGCGACTTCCGGGTAATGATGTTGAGCCGGATCGCAATCAGCAGTCCGTTTTCGCGCGCCAGAAACCGGTGCGGCTTGGCCGTTCGCATCAGCCGGTCACCGCGATAGTTGCGGGCGGCGTGAATCGCCATCAGTTGTGCATCCTTGGTAAACGGATTGTCGATCTGGCTGTCGCGGGCAACAATCTGAGCCTTTAGCTTTTCGAAATCGATCAGGTTCCCGCCCTTCTGGTTCATGCCAGCAACCAGTTCCTCAAGCGTATCGGCGACAACAAAATCCTCGCCATGCTGCTTGAACGCCTCGACCGGCGGCGCCGCCTGCTTGTTGATGAGCCGCTGCCGGATCACCTGCAGCCAACTTTTGGCAGCAAAATCCGGGTTCTGTTCCGATCCCGACAGCGCCACCTCCTTCTTCAGCACCTTCTGGGTCATCACGAACCAGGAATGATCATGCCCGGTGGAGAGAATTTCGCGCAGCGTCGACAGCGTATCGAATCCCGGCATGCACGGCGGCTTGAGCCGGTTGCCGGTAGCGTCAAACCACATCGACGAGGGCCCCGGCAGAATGCGGATACCGTGATTGGGCCAGATCGGGTTCCAGTTTTTCACACCTTCGGTGTAATGCCACATCCGGTCGGCATTGATCACCCGGCCACCGGCGGCCTCGGCGATGGCAATCATCCGACCGTCAACATGGGCCGGCACGCCTGAGATCATCTGCCGCGGCGGCTCCCCGAGCCGATCGCGCGGCCAGACCTTGCGCACCAGATCGGTATTGCCGCCAAGACCACCCGAAGTCACCAGCACGCTTGACGCCCGCAACTCGAAATCACCGATGATGTCGCGATTGGTTGATTGGCCGCGCGCGCTGGAATCATCTGCCAGCACTTCGCCGCTGACACCGGTCACCGCGCCATTTTCGGTGAGCAGGCTGGAGCAGCGGTGTCGAAATCTCAGTTCGATCCGTCCCGCCGCCACATGCGCGCGCACCCTTCTTTCAAACGGCGCGACAGTTCCCGGCCCTACCCCCCAGGTCAGGTGAAACCGGGGCACCGAATTGCCATGGCCATCGGCGAACGATCCGCCACGCTCGGCCCAGCCGACGATCGGAAACCAGCGCATGCCCATGGCGCGGAGCCAGGGCCGCATTTCGCCGGCGGCAAAATCGATGTAGGCCTCGGCCCATTTGCGCGGCCAGAAATCTTCCTGACGATCAAATTGCGCCGATCCCATCCAGTCATTGAGCGCCAGCTCGCGGCTGTCGCGGATGCCCATACGGCGTTGCTCGGGCGTGTCGACCAGAAACAGCCCTCCGAGCGACCAGAACGCCTGCCCGCCCAAAGAGCCCGCCGGCTCCTGATCGATAATGATCACCTTCTTGCCACGGTCGGCGAGTTCCGCCGCCGCAGTCAGCCCAGCAAGTCCGGCGCCCACAATAATCACGTCACACATGTCCATTGCGTTTCCCTCCCCGTGGCAAATTCGTCGCGGTCACCTCGGCGCCCCGGCTTCACACCGCCGGCCGCACTGGTTCCAGACCCGGAACGGGACCACAATTTTGCAGCCGTGTCGATGAGCGGAACAGACGTCCGCGCACAACGGCATGGGTCACCGCGTCATGGGAACAGCTCACTCCTGAATTCCAAAGCGAGGTGGCGTTGGCTGACTGCCTCGCCGGATAATCGCGTAACCAGCGTCAGACGCTTCGGATCAGTTGATTTGCGGCAAAGACGGTCTGGTAGAAGCCGGTTTTCAGCCTTTGCATCGGTTCCGGTTTGATACCGGTGACCGGCATCGGCAGATCGGCTTCATCGCCACCGGCGAGCAGGTCTGCGATCGCCTTGCCAAAGATCGTGCCCGGGGCAATACCGCGGCCATTGTAACCGATCGGCGTGTAGAGCCCTTCCGCCAGCCGGTGAATGCGGGGCATGTGCTCGGCGTTCATGGCGATCTGGCCGTGCCAGGCTTGCTCAAATTCCACCGGCCCGAGTTTCGGGAACATCCGCTTGAGCAACCGCCTCGCCCAACGTTCCGACAGCCCGTTGTCTCCTCCGATCACCGACCCCATTGACCCGACGATCAACCGGTCAGCCATGTCACGTCGAAGCGAAAACATGATCGTGCCGGTATCCCAAATTCCCTGCCGTTCCGGCAGGATATCAGCCACACGCGGGCCGAGCGGAGCCGTTGCGATCTGGAAGAAATTTATTGGTACGAAACTGCTTTTCAGCCCCGGCCAGAGATCGTCGGAATAGGCGTTGGTGGCCAGAACCACCGATCGCGCCGAGACCGTCCCGCTATTGGTCGCAAGCAGCCAACCGCCGCCCGGCTTCGGTGTCAGTTTCGTCACCGACACGCCGGTGTGAATGCGCGCGTCGGCAGCCTTCGCCGCCCGCGCCAATCCGCGCACATAGCCCATCGGGTTGATTGTGCCGGCCCGCTCATCCAGCAGCCCGCCATAAAACGCGTCCGAGCCGATCTTTGCAGCAGCCTCATTTCGGTCAAGCAGTCTGACCGGCGCACCAAGCCGGATCCATTCCTCAGCTCTTCGCTGCAAATCCTTGAAACCACTTGGGGAATGGGCAGCATGAATGGTGCCGGTCCGGGTCAGTTCACAGCGAATCTGGTGCTTTTCGATCAGCGACATCACATAGCTGGGGCCATCGCCAAGCACTTCCACCAGTCGCGAACCGAGTTTTTCGCCAAGCCGCGATCGGACATCCTGCGGCGGCAACCACAGCCCGGCATTGAGCAGGCCGACATTGCGACCCGAACCGCCATAACCGATCTGCCGGGCTTCGAGCACGCAGCAATCGAGCCCCTGGCTGGCTGCATGCAGCGCGGTGGAAAGTCCGGTAAAACCACCGCCGACAATGGCAATTTCCGTGGTTACATCCGCCGTCATCGGAGCGGACAGGTCGGCTTCCTCGGCAGTCTCATCCCACAACGATACTGTCGACGAAACTCTCATGCCTCTAGCCTCCATAATGCTGACGTCGAAGCCCGCCCGGCGAGTCATAAGGTGGCATTCGACGCGGCAAGTGTTGAACCAAGCGGCCGATTGCGTCAATCATGCAAATACGTTCAGCGGCCAAATCAACAGGAGGACTTATGTCCCGTACCATCACCCCCGTCGCCGATCTCGTGGCCCGCGCCCGCGCGCGCATCGAGGAGATCGAAACCGCCGATGCAATCGCCATGGTGGATGATCCGGATGTGGTGATCGTCGATTTGCGTGATGTGCGTGAGCGCCAGCGCTCGGGCTTCATCCCAGGAAGCTTTCACTGCCCGCGCGGCATGGTCGAATTCTGGGTCGACCCGCAAAGCCCCTATTACAAGGAGGTGTTCGGCCAAGACAAGAAATTCGTCTTCCACTGCGCTTCCGGCTGGCGCTCGGCGCTGACCACGGCAACGCTTAACGAGATGGGCTTTGAAGCGGCGCATATCCGCGAAGGATTTTCCACCTGGCAGGCCCAAGGCGGCCCGGTCGAATTTCCACCCGACAGGCACGACTGAGCAAGCCACGTTTAACGCAGCAATGCCTCGATGTTGCCGTCGTCCCCCGTGATCACATGCGACGTAGTGCCCTTCGCAAAAAGCGCAAACCCACTGGTCCGGCACCTGAAGCACACCGCGTTCGAATGGAAATGGTTCGTATCGTCTGGACGGCTTCGTGAATAGAGCGCCGCGCCCGCTCCCATTTTAGAGCGCGGGCGCGGCGTGGGTTGATGCCGGCGTCCAGACTGGTCACCCCGGTTCGGGGGGACGGCTTGCCAGGCATTGGGCCGGGAGTATGAACTCCCGGTCCTGCATTTACAGCATGTCGAGATTGATGCCGACGGTGATGGCGCCAATCGGCTCGCCGCTAGCTGGATCATTGATGGTCACGCTTGCCTGCGACTGGAATGCCTGTGTCGATTCATCCTGCTCGACCCCATCGACAAACACCTCGCTCGAAGCAGCGCCATAGGTCTTCTGCCACTTGGCTTCATCGCCCTGCCAATAATCGGAGGTGATATCGCTCTGGCCGACATTAAGCCCCTTGGCGCCCATGACGAACATCTCGGTGATCATGCCCTGGCTGCCTTCCTTCTTATCCATCAGGAATTTGGAAAGCGCGCGCGCCATCACTTCATCAACGAAGGGCTTGTTCGACGCCGTTGCCTGGGCGCGCCAATCCGTGTCCAGCTTGTCGATCTCCGCCTGGCTCAGGCCTGAAGTCTTGTCGTTCTGTTCCTTGATCGCGTCAACAACAGCCGGATCGGTCAACCAGGTTTGGACGTTCTGGCTGATAAATTCCTTCACAGGAGCCACATGTGCTTCTTCAGCCATGGCAGGGAAAGCGGCAAATGCAGCGGCGCCGGCAACAAGCGCAGCGGTCATGATACGGTTGATCTTCATTCAGTTTTCTCCTCGGTTGATGATAAATATGGCGTCAGGCCCTTCATCAAGGTCCGGCCCCGACGATTCCGTAGCGACTAGAATTCCGCCCAGGACTGGGGGTCACTTGCGAGTGCCGCATTGCCTTGCGCGCGGTAGCGCGGGGCCGCAGCGGCGGCGCGTTCCTGTGGCCGCGCAGGGTGCGGCGCGCGTTCCGGCGACACCGAACCGGCCAGTTTGAACGACCGCACCACCCCGGCAAGGCGATCGCATTCGCCCGCCAGTTTCTGCGACGAAAAGTTGCTGTCCTGCACCATCGCCGCGTTCTTCTGGGTCATGCTGTCCATCTCGTTGATGGCGGTATTGATCTGCGTCAGACCTGTTGCCTGTTCCCGCGCAGAAGTGGTGATCGCGTCAATCCTGGTGGCAACTTCAGCGATCTGCTGTTCGATGCGGCTCATCGATTCACCTGTCTTGTTGACAAGGTCCACACCACTGCTCACCTGGGCGCCGCTTTGCTCGATCAGATCCTTGATTTCCTTTGCAGCGTTGGCCGAACGGCCGGCCAGATCGCGAACTTCCTGCGCCACCACCGCAAAGCCCCTGCCTGCATCACCGGCCCGCGCCGCCTCGACACCGGCGTTAAGCGCAAGCAGATTGGTCTGGAAGGCGATATCGTCGATCACCTTGAGGATCTGCGCGATCTGCGATGATGATTCCTCGATGCGGCCCATCGCGGTGATCGCCGAGCGAACAATTTCCACCGATGAGGTTGCTGCTTGGCGGGTCGAGCCGACCAGATCACCTGCCTCGGTGGCTTGCGTCGACGAGGCTTTGACGGTTGCAGTAATCTCGTCGAGCGCCGCTGCGGTCTGTTCAAGCGCCGCGGCCTGCTGTTCCGTTCGCCGTGCCAGTTCTTCGGTGGAATTGCCAAGGCTGTCAGAGGCCTCCTGCACCGATTGTTGAGCCTGACCGATGGTGCCGACTGTGGCCTCAAGTGCGGTAAGCGCCTGATTGAAATTATCCTGAAGCGCTGCAAACTCGCCACCCAGGTCCGGAACCCGGGCCGTCAGGTCGCCCGCTGCAAGTTTTTCAAGCGCATGGCCGAGTTCGTCGACAACCTTGCGCTGGGCCTCTGCCGATTTTTCCGACTGGCTCATATTGGCTTGGCGCTCAGCTTCCAGCGCTTCCCGCTGACGCTCCATGTCCGCATCAGCCTCGAGCTTGGCCCGCGACGCGTCGCAAAATTCAGACAGCGCCCGGGCGACAACACCGATCTCGTCACCCTTGTCGGCATGGGGAACAGCACTGGTGATATCACCTGCCTGCAACGCAGCTACCCGCTGATTGATTTGCGCGAGCGGCTGTCCGACAAACCGCCGCATGGCATAGAGCAGTATTGCCACTGACAGGATCAGCACTGCAATCTGTGAAACCATCGCCTTGAGGGCAAAATCGCGCGATGATGCGGCAATGTCGTCGGTCGACCAGACAGTTTTGACCTGGCCCAGCGACACGCCCTCCTTGTCAACCGGCAGCGGCGCTGAAATGACGACTGCAGACGCAGTCTCAACGATCACCGGCTCACTCAGGTCGGTAGCTGCGCTCGAGAGCACTTCGCTCAAGGCCGCGTCAGGATTTTCCGACCGGGTCCAAAGATCGACCTGCTCGTCAGCCTGATTGTAGGCGACGAACCCGATCAACGAGAGCTTCGGATCATCCTGGAAAATCTGGTAGGCAGAACGCACCGCGTCGGCCTTGCCCCATTTCACCCCACCCGATGCCTGAGCACCTATTTGCGCCGTGTCCTTGAGCCAATTGCGTTCCGCCGTTTCCATCTGGCTCGCACTGGACATTTTGGAAATGGCGAAACTGGTGACCGCCAAACCAAGGATGTTGATCAAGACAACGGTGATGGCGATTTTTTGTGTAATGCTGCGCGCCGAACCCTTGCTCTTTTCGGCACGGCTGGCGATCGATTTCAAACCCATGTGAACCCCTCCACGAGGGCATGAGCCGCTCCCCTTCACTATGCAATCATTGCGGGGCCGCCGGTGTCATACCGATGGCGAGGCACTAAACTATAAGAGGCATTCTTCTGACGTTCAGGTTGTAAATCCCTTAATTTTTGGGGGCGAAAATCAGGAGATTTTGCCTATTTGTCATGTTTTGAGGCAGTTGAATGGAGTTTTCTTCTCGATTTGTCCCGAAATCATCGCTTCGATGTTGAGGACTGTCCCGAATTCCACTCTTTCGAGTACAGCGGCATGGTGGCGCCACGCAATCAAACAACTTTGTGTTGTATTTGCATCGTCGGGCAGCCGGTTAGCCGCACGGCCCTTCGGCCAGCACATTGCGAATGATCTTGCTGAGCGCAGCACCCGCTGCCTCCACCGGACCAGAATTGTCAATCACGGCGTTTGCCGATGACTGATTTTCCAAAGCTGTTGCACGTGCCAACCGGGCCTCGATTTCGATCTCGTTTTCACGTCCGCGCGCCCGCAAACGGTCTGCCAATGTTGCCGGATCGACCCGTATTTCCACCGCCATGGCATCCGGAAAGATCTTGAGCAGAGCCTCCCAGGCGCCGCGTGATCCGTTAACCACCGCAACTCCACCATCTGACAGATGTGCTTCCAGCATCCGAGGCAGGCCGTAGCGCAATCCGTTGGCGGTCCAGGTCAGGACGAAGGCTCCGCTGGCTTGCGCCGCTTCGAATTGTGCATCGGTCATCGCGTGATGATCTTCGGCCCCATCATCGCCCGGGCGCGTGATGGCGCGCCGGACAAACAGCAGGCTATCTATCCCGGAAAGCTGCGCGCGGGCATGGGAAATCAGCGTATCCTTGCCCGAGCCGCTTGCCCCCAGCACAACGATCAGCCGTCCCGGGGTCGGTCTTGGCCCGCGGCTTTCTTCCGCATAGCCCATTTATGCCACCCGCTCACCCTGCCGCCAGACCGAGCGCACCACCGGCACCCCGGCTTGACGACGAACCCGGACCAGGTCAGCGCGTTTCCCGGATGTCAGGCTGCCACGGTCATCCAGCCCCACGGTTTTTGCGGGCGTGGCGGTTACCAGCCGGAACGCCGCCGCCAGATCGAGACCGTCCACCGTCTCGGCCAGAATGAACGGCGCTTGGATCAGGCTGAACGGCACATAGTCGGACGACAGCACATCGAGAACACCCAGCCGGGCCAGTTCGGTAGCAGCAATGTTGCCGGAATGGGATCCGCCGCGGACCACGTTCGGCGCCCCCATCAACACGCTCATCCCCGCCCGATGTGAAGCCTGTGCGGCTTCGATGCTGGTCGGAAATTCCGCCAGACCGACCCCAAGCTCGACGGCCTCGGCAACGTGCCCCAGCGTCGCATCGTCATGACTGGCAATGGTGATGTTGCGTGCCGTACAGGCCTCGGCGAGCACCTTGCGGTTACTGTCGGAATAACGTGCGGAAGCCGCCTGGCGCTTGGCCACGAACTCAGCGAAAGCCTGATCACTCAAGCCACGCTGGGTCTTGTAGTAGAGCGTAAACTGATCCATCGTCTGGAACTGACGCTGTCCGGGCGCGTGGTCCATCAGCGAGACCAACCGGACCTGATTATCGGTCCTAAAATCGACGAAATGATCCAGCACATCGCCCGCCGAAACTTCGCAGCGCAAGTGAATGAGGTGATCGGCCCGCAACCGGTTTTCCGACTGGGCAGACGCGATTGTATCGGCCATCATCCGCATTTCGCCCATCTCAAATCCGCCGTCGGCATAAGATCCCAGCCGCAGGCAATCAAACACCGTGGTAATGCCCGATGAGGCGATTTGCGCGTCATGGGATTGCAGCGCCGACATCGCGTTCCAGCGCAGGCCCGGACGGGGCGAATAATGGGATTCAAGATGATCGGTGTGCAGTTCCACCAGCCCGGGAACGAGATAGTCCGCCTCCATGTCCTCGCCGCTAGCCACATGACCTTCGGAAATGTCGGCTATGACGCCGTCGCGGATCACCAGGCTCCCCTTCATCACCCCGTCTTCCAGCACCAGCCAGGCATTGCTCAGAATTATCTCACGGCTCATTCAGGCGGTCTTTCTCTTTTCAGTGGGCGCGAGCCGCACACGGGTGTGAAGCTGAAACGGCGCTCCCGGGTCAGGCTCGACAAACAGGCTCAGCGCGTTGATCGCAACCGGTTGCGCCAACGCCTTCGCAAAATACGCCGTGGCCGCCTCGCAAACCCGGTCAAGGTCGGGTTGGTCAAGCTGTCGGCTCAACGTCATGTGAAAGCGAAAGCGATCAAACACGTAAGGATAGCCCCAACGCATCAGGTAGTCGCGCTCCTCGGGCGCCAACCGATCCGGGTTCCGCCGCACAATGTCGGCCTCCGACAGCGGTGCCCGGTACGGTTCGAATGACGCCACCACCGCATCCACAAACGCCTGTAATCCAGCCGATGCTTTGTCCGGCACCAGCGCAACGAACCCACCCAGATTGGCGACCGTCAACAACGGAAGGTCAAAGCCGCAAGTCGCGGCCGCGAAATCCCTCATGGCGCCCACAAGTCCGGCTTCGTTCATGTCATCCGCCAGCCGGAACGGCGCTTTCAATGTGGCATGAAATCCATACCGGCGGGCCGGCGCAGTGATTGCCGCCAGTTGGTCCGCACCCAGACCATCAAGTTCCGGATGTTCAACCGCAACGCCGGTCACCGCATCACGCCCCAGCCAACTGGCGCCGCACCGCGCAAGCTCGGTGTCGGGCTCCGGTGAAAAATAAAATGCATACCGCATCAATGCTGTCTCCTGCCGATCAACAATCCACGCCAGCGCGGCACTTTCCTGTCGAACTCCTACACCACAACCGCAACAGGCCACACCTCCAGGGTGACCTTTTGCCGGTCTGTTTTACAGCCTTGGCTCCATCAGTCCCCGGCTCAGCCCATCCGTCCGATACCAGGACAGCCACGCGCACCGTCGGACTGCCCCGTCCGTGGGCGCCGCAGCGACCGTCACAAAACTGAAAACTGAATCGTGTCTAAGCCTGCCAGCAACGCAAATGCTCAAGGTTCAGGCGGATCCCGTGACAAAATCCTACCGGACGATATTCCTTTCCGACATTCACCTCGGCACGCCCGACTGCCAGGCGGACCTGCTGATCGAGTTTTTACGCCAGCATGACGCCGAGACGATCTATCTCGTCGGCGACATTGTCGATTGCTGGCGCATGAAGCGGCGCGGCTTCTACTGGCCCCAGAGCCATAACGACGTGGTCCAGAAACTGTTGCGCAAGGCTCGCAAGGGTACCCGGATCATCTATGTGCCGGGCAACCATGACGAACTCCTGCGGGACTATCAAGGGGTGCATTTCGGCGGAATTGAGGTGCGTGAGCGCGATCTGTTCGAAACCGCCGACGGCAAGCGCCTGCTGGTTATCCACGGCGACCAATTCGACATGGTCGTGATGAACCATCGCTGGTTGGCGCATCTGGGTGACATCGCCTACGGAATGGCGATGTGGACCAACAAGCGGCACAATCGGGCCCGTAAATTGCTCGGTCTGGATTACTGGTCGATTTCCCGCTGGGCCAAGCTCAAGGTCAAGGGCGCCGTCAATTTCATCTCGGATTTCGAACAGGTTCTGGCCGACGAGGCCCGCAAGCACGGCGCCGACGGCGTCATCTGCGGTCATATCCACCATGCCGCCAACGAGATGCGCGGCGGCGTGCGCTACATCAATACCGGCGACTGGGTGGAAAGCTGCACCGCCATCGTCGAACACCCAGATGGCCGCATCGAACTAATCGACTGGTCGCGCCGGATCCCCGCCGAGGCTGCGTTCCAGGCGCTGTCCAAAGAACATCACCACGACGCTGACATTCACAATGAGGCGGCCTGACAGGTCCACCCAACTGCTTCACTAGGAGCATTCCCTTGACCATGATTGACACTCCCGCCATCGGCGCCCGCATTGACGGCGCTGTGGTCCGCAGTCCGGCACTCTCCCAGACCGGCATGCTCGAACGGATCTTCTCGTCTGCGTTCCGTGGGCTGGTCTATCCGCAGATCTGGGAAGACCCGCTGGTCGATATGCAGGCCCTGGCGCTCAAGCCCAGCGACACGCTCGTTACCATCGCCTCGGGCTCCTGCAACGTGATGTCCTATCTGACGGCAAATCCGGCAAGGCTGATCGCCGTCGACCTGTCGCCCGCACATGTGGCGCTCGGCAAGCTCAAGCTCGCCGCCGCAGCCCACCTGCCGGGACATACGGCGTTTTCGAACATGTTTCGCTACGCCAACCTGAAATCCAATGTCGCGCTTTACGACCGCCACATCCGGCCCAATCTCGATTCCTCCACCCGCGCCTATTGGGACGGTCGCGACATCATGGGCCGTCGCCGCATCGCCGGGTTTTCACGTGGTTTCTACACCACCGGCCTGCTCGGACGGTTCATCTCGTTTGCCCACATTGTGGCCAAGGTTTACGGCGTCGATCCGCGCCAATTGCTCAGGATGGACAGCATCGAGGAGCAGCGCGCCTTCTTTGAAAAGCGCATCGCACCGATTTTCGACAGCCGCAGTTTTCGCGCACTGACATCACTGCGCGCCTCGCTGTTCGGGCTGGGGATTCCGCCGGCCCAGTATGAAGCCTTGGCCGGCGATTCCGCAGACGGCATGTCCGGCGCGCTGAAAGCCCGGACCGAGCGCCTGGCCTGCGGTTTCCCGCTGAACGACAATTATTTCGCCTGGCAGGCTTTCGGCCGCGGCTACCAGCCCGGCGACGCGGCCAGCCTGCCCCCCTATCTTGAAAACCGCCACTTCGAAACCGTGCGCCGCAATGCTTCGCGGGTTGAGATCATCAATGAAAACCTGACTGCGATGCTTGCCAGCCGTCCCGCCGGTTCCGTCGATGCCTTCGTGCTGCTTGATGCCCAGGACTGGATGACAGATCAGCAACTGTCGGAACTGTGGGCCGAGATCACCCGCACCGCGACATCGGGCGCGCGCGTCATCTACCGTACTGCAGCCACTCAATCGCCATTGCCGGGCCGGGTGCCCGACGGCATTCTCAATCAATGGGATTATCGCGCTGAAGAAAGCATCGCCTATGGCGCGCGCGACCGCTCGGCGATCTATGGCGGCTTTCATTTGCACATCAAGCGCGGTCGCGACTGATGACTCCTGCACTCGCCCACGCCGGCGTGATGGACGGCATCTACCGTCATCAGCGCCATATCTACGATCTCACCCGGCGCTATTATCTGCTGGGACGCAATGATCTGGTTGCCGCCCTCAAACCGCCACCGGACGGCACCGTGCTGGAAATCGGCTGCGGCACCGCCCGCAACCTGATCCTGACCGCCCGTCGCTACCCGCAAACCCGATTATTCGGTCTCGATCTATCATCGGAAATGCTCAAATCCGCCGACGCCACCGTTACACGCAACGGCTTTGGCAGCAGGATCAAGCTGGCTCAGGGCGACGCTACCTGTTTTGACACGGGCGAGCTATTTGCCACAACCGGCTTTGACCGGGTGTTCCTCTCCTACAGCCTGTCGATGATCCCCGGCTGGGAGGCAGCACTCTGCCAGGCGATGCAGGCGGTGCGGCCCGGCGGGGAATTGCATGTGGTCGATTTCGGCCAGCAGACCGGCCTGCCGCGCTGGTTTGGCACCGGCCTGCATGGCTGGCTCAAGCGTTTTCACGTCACCCCGCGCAAAAACCTGGGCGATGCCATGGCCACGCTCGCTGCCGAGCAGGACGCCAGCCTGAATATCTCGTCGCTCTATCGCGACTATGCCCGCATCGGCGTTATCGCTCGGCGCTGAAGCAAGGTCCAAGCTGTTGAGGTTCCGAACCTAACCAGCGACGCCAACTTCGGACTGCGCGACGGCGACCGATTTGAGAATTGCGAAACAGTCGACCCCGACGTCAAGTTCCAGTGCCAGCGCCGAACGCCGGGTGACCCGCGCCAGCAGCACATCCTCGCCCGCGCGCAACTGGATGATAGCCCCCGGTCCATCGCCAAGCCGCACCGCGGTCACCACCGCCGGCAAGATATTGAGCGCCGACAGGCCTTCAGGCCTGGTGCGTGACAGGATCACGTCCTGAGCGAGAATCCGGACACTGATCCGGGCACCGACAGCGGCCTCGATCCGCGGCAGCAACAGCACCCCGCACGAAGCCTCCAGCCGAGTCAGCCCATCTTCCTCCTGCGCGGCCACAACCGCGTGCAGCGAGGCGCCGGCTGTTCGCAACCCGAGCGCCGGCACGCTGTCGGGATCTGACAGGATCTCCGCTGCCGGACCCGCGCGAACCACCCTTCCCGCCTCCATCAACACCAGCGTTGTCGCCAGGCGGGCAACCTCGGCCATGGTGTGACTGACATAAAGGATCGGAATGTCGCTTTCTGCCCGCAACCGTTCCAAATAGGGCAGAATTTCCGCCTTGCGGTGGTCGTCGAGCGCCGCCAGCGGCTCATCCATCAACAACAGACGCGGCCGCGCCAACAGCGCCCGACCAATCGCCACCCGCTGTTTTTCGCCGCCGGACAGAGCCCCCGGCCGGCGTTGCAGCAAATTCTCGATCCCCAAAGTCGCCACCACCCGGTCAAACTCCGGGCCGGAGTGCGCATCGCGGGAGGGGGCTCCGTAAACCAGGTTCTGGCGCACGCTCATATGCGGAAACAGCCGACCTTCCTGAAACACGTAGCCAAGGCTGCGGTGGTGTACTGGCACAAAGACCCGCTCGTCGGAATCAAACAGCACACGGTCGTCCACCACGATCCGGCCCGCTTGCGGCCGCAACAACCCCGCCACCGCGTTGACCACGGAGGTCTTGCCCGATCCCGAGCGGCCAAACAGCGCCGTCACCCCGGCGGGCGCATCAAAGCTGACATCCAGCGCGAAATCGCCGAAACGATGGGCAAGGCGCACCGAAAGGCTCATGATCCCGATATCCTTCGCGCCACCGCCCGGCCAACCCATTCCGACAGGAACAATGCGGCCAGCGCGATCACCACTGCGATCAGCACCAGTTGCGCGGCCTGACTGTCACCACCCGGCACCTGCAGAAAGCTGTAGATCGCCAGTGGCAGCGTCTGGGTCTGGCCCGGAATATTGGAGACGAAGGTGATTGTTGCGCCGAATTCGCCCATTGCCTTGGCAAACGCCAGGATCGCACCGGCCACCACCCCGGGCAGGATCAGCGGCAGGGTGACAGTGGCAAACACCCGTACGCGCGTAGCCCCCAGCGTTGCCGCCGCCTGTTCGAGTTTCGGGTCCACCGCTTCGATCGCCAACCGGATCGCCCGCACCATCAGCGGAAACGCCATTACGGCCGCCGCCAGCGCAGCCCCGGTCCAGCGGAAGGCAAACACCAACCCGAAAGCCTCATCGAGAAAACTTCCGATCGCGCCGCGGCGGCCGAATGTCAGCAGCAGCAGATAGCCGGTCACCACCGGCGGCAGGATCAGCGGTAGATGCACCACGCCATTAAGCACCTGCTTGCCCCAGAACTGGTACCGCGCCAGCACATAGGCCACCGCCACGCCAAATGGCAGGCTCAGCACAGTCGCCCACAATGAGACCTTGAGCGACAACGCCACCGCGCTCCACTGGTCAGGGCTGAGCCAGTCAGCCATCGCCATGCCCCGGCGGAACCAGAAAACCGTTCTGCCTGAACACGGCTTCCGCGTCGGCCCCGCTCAGCGCTGCAAAAAAGCCACGCGCTTCAGGCCCGACCGAGCCGTGGACCATTGCTGCAGGATAGACAATCGGAGCGTGGCTCGTGGCGGGAAACGAGGCGATGATCCCGACATTTTTATCGACCAGCGCATCGGTCGCATAGACGATGCCGTAGGGTGCCTCGCCTGATGAGACCAGCGCCAGCGCGGCGCGAACATTGTCGGTCTGAGCCACTTTCGGCGCCACCTCGTCCCAAAGACCGAGCTGCGTCAGCGCCATTTTTCCATAAATCCCGGCAGGAACCGAATCGACCATCGCCATCGCCAACCGCTCGTCGCCGAGCATTCCGGCCAGATCAGTATCCGGACCAAAGGAAATCGCCTCCGCTTGCGCACCGTGGGCGATCAGCACAAGACTGTTGGAAAGCAGATCAATCCGCGTTGCATCCTCGATCAGACTAGCCTTCTGCAGATAGTCCATCCAGTCGGTCGACGCCGAGATATAGATGTCGGCCGGCGCGCCCTGCTCGATCTGCCGCGCCAGTTGCGAACTTCCTGCGTAAGAAACCGCCACAGTATGTCCGGTCGCCTGTTCCCAATCCGTGGCAATCCGGTCCAGCGCGGTTTTCAGGCTGGCAGCTGCAAACACCAGCACGTCCTCGGCATGGGCGGAGGCGGCGGAACCAAGCAGCAAGCCGGCCAGCACCAGGGATCGGGCCAATCGGCGGATCGAACGGGCAGACATTGGCGACGCTCCGGCTTGTTTATGCTTGAACGGAGATAACAGCGCCGCCCATCCAATAGCAAGCATTCACACTCCGTCCGGCAGGGTTGCCTTGCCGCGTTACCAGCGAGAACCGGAAGCGAGACCGCTCCCGGTTCTTCACCGGCCCGCCTTTGAACCGCGAAAGTACATGCCTTATGCAGCACCAGTTGACCGGCACATTTCGCTTGGCCGTACACGGCAGGCAATAGCTGGTCGCGGCTCAGTCGACGCTGCCACCGCTGTTTTCATCGCCCTCGCCTTCCGGCGTCACGTCGAGCACCTGCGCCCGCGCGGTGATTTTCACCGGTCCCGGCTTGCAGTCGGACATGCAGGGTTCGAGCCCCTTGGCGTAATACGGCTCGCTCAGCCGGTCGTCAGCAATGAAATTTGCTTCGTTGGGCAGACGGATCGAGGCGAAATTCTCGTTCGAAAGCTCGAACTCCTCGTCAACGACGATATCGTTGAGATAGAGCACATAGGCTGTCAGCGCATAAACGTCGTCATCACTGAGCGAACGGGCATCCCCGAACGGCATCGCCCGGCGGACATAATCATATACCGTCGACAGATAAGGCCAGTAGGAACCGATGGTCTTTACCGGACGGTCTTTGAGCAACGAATCCTGTCCGCCCGCCAGCACCGGCCATCGACCGGCGCCCTCGCCGAAATCACCGTGACATGCAGCGCAGCTTTCACTGAAAATCACTTCGCCCTGAGTCACGGTGCCGCTGCCCACCGGCAATCCCGCGCCATCGGGACGGATATCGATATCCCAGGCCGTCACCTCGTCGGGCGTGGCCACCCGACCGAGCCCGAAAGCGCCGGTGCTTTTCTCTGTCGAAACGGGTTCTGCCGTCGCCTCGGCTTCTGCGGGGGAAGATGCCGCAGTTTCCACCGGAGCATTCGCTGGCTCTGCCGCAGCCGCCTGTTTTTCCGAAAACTCTTTCAGATAGGCCGTGAGATCGGCGGTATCCTCGTCGGATTTAAGCCCGGCAAACGCCATCTTGGTGCCTTTGACCATCCTGCGGGGATTGGCAAGGTACTTGGCCAGCGCGGCGTCGTCCCAGACCAGCCCGTCCTCACCGGCGGCGATCATTGCCTTGGAATACTTGTAGTCGTCGGCCGTACCAGCCGTGCGTCCGAGCAAGTCGTTGAGCTGCGGCCCGACACGGTTCTTGGCGCCTTCGCCAACCGCATGGCAAGCCTTGCACTTGTTAAACACCTTCTTGCCGGCGGCAGCATCCCCATCGGCCAATGCCTGGCTCGAGACCGCAGCGAGCAGCAGCCCTGCGGTGATCGCTGCGGGTTTAAGAAACTTCAACATTTTCAACCACTCCGTCAGTGTTGACGTGCCATGTCTGGATGCCGTTGTTGTGATAGATCGAATTGCCGCCGCGTGCCGCGCGCAATTCGTTCTTGGTTGGCTGCACCAGGCCCTGATCATCAATGGCGCGCGATTGCAGCAGCATTTCCGAGCCATCCCAATTGATATCGAGATAGAACCGGTGCAACGCCTTGGGCAGGCTAGGCCCGTCAATCCGCGCTTCATGCCAGTTGCGGCCGCCATCAATCGTCACATCAACCCGCTTGATCGTGCCGCTGCCTGACCAGGCAATCCCGCTGATTACCAGCGGCCCCTTGCCATGGGTCACCGGCGCCTGCGGGCTGGGGCTGGTGATGACCGATTTGACATCCATCACGAAGGTATGGCGGCGGGCTTTGCCATCGGCCAGAAGGTCGGTGTATTTCGAGGTCTCCTCACGCTGCGCCCAGGGCTGGTCGCCAACCTCAAGCCGGCGCAGCCATTTCACCCACATATTGCCTTCCCAGCCGGGCACGCACAGTCTCAGCGGATAGCCCTGTTCGGGGCGCAAGGCTTCGCCGTTCATCTTGAAAGCGACAAGACAGTCATCGAGCGCCTTCTCCATCGGGATCGAGCGGCTCATCGCCGCCGCATCGGCGCCTTCGGCCAGCAACCATTTGCCCGCTGTCTTCACACCTGCTTCTTCGAGCAGATAGCGCAACGGCACCCCGGTATAGACCACACAATGCACCATGCCGTGGGTAAACTGGCAGCCATTGAGCTGCGCGCCCTTCCACTCCATGCCGGTATTGGCGGCGCATTCCAGGAAGTAGACACGGTTCTCGCGCGGAAACCGCTTCAGGTCTTCCATCGTGAAAACCAATGGAGTGTCGACCAAGCCGTTGATCATCAGCCGGTGCTCGGTCGGATTGATGATCGCCACGCCGCCATGGTGGCGCTCGAAGCACAGGCCGTTGGGCGTGATGATGCCGTCAAGTTCATGCAGCGGCGTGAAATTGATCGACGAGACCGGATCTGCCGTCAGCCATGGCACGTTGCGGCGCACCACCTGCACCTCGAATTCAGACGGAGCCCCATAGGGCGCGGCATCGACGCCATCACCAAGGTAACGGTTCCAGTCCTGGATCTCGGTGATCAACGGGTCGCCGTCTGCCCGCGCCAAGCCGGCGCTTGCCGCAACCGCCGCACCGCCAAGCAGGCCGGTCTTGAGAAAGTTGCGCCGCGAGGCCGCGCGTCCGGGTGTCTTCGGGTCGGTTTTGCTCACCATGAGATCCTCCCTTCGCGCCTGTTCAGCATCTGCATTGTTGTTCTCCGTCCTCGCCGCCAGATGTTCACAATCCGGCTCTGATTATCCCTCCGCCTCAGCGGATCACTTTCACTGCGGCTACATCCGGATCCAGTGAAATCACGGATTTTTTGGTGATGTAGTCTTCCATCAGATCGTAGATCGGCGGGCCTTCGACGCCTTCATTGACCGAGGCCCAGCCACCGACGGTATAGCTCTTTTCGGCTTCGATCAGATCGCCGCTGCCGGTCAACCGCATGTCCGTAATCCGGTTGCCGATTGTCGCATCCGGCGTGCAGGCATAGGTAAACCCGCCGACACGCACCATGTCGCCACCCTGCTGCAGGAACGGGTCCTTGTTGAACAGGTTGTCACAGACATCTTCCATGATGTCCTTGAGCTGGGCGCCGGTGAACTCCAGCCGGTAGACCGCCGGGTAGTTCATCGAGGTTTCGGTGTAGAGATCGTCGATGGTGATGTCGGAACCGGGCAACAGCGTCGTGCCCCAGCGGAACCCCGGCGACAGCGCGATCTCGGTGTCGCGCTCCTCCATGATTCCCTGGCAGATCAGGTCATCCCAGGTGCCGTTGAAATTGCCGCGCCGGTAGAGCATGCTCTCGGTGCGACCGATCACCCGACTGGCCTCGGCCTCATAGGGTGCGCGCACTTCGTCGATCTTGGCCGCCATTTCCGGATCGGGCGCAATCACGTCTGAAAACACCGGGATCAGCGTTGAATTGTAGCCGGCAATCTTGCCGTCCTTCACCTCGAGATCGATGCGGCCCAGATATTTGCCGTGCGAGCCCGACGACATCAGGATCGTACCCGCGACCTCGATGGCATGCGGAATGGCATCATGGGTGTGGCCGGTGACGATCACGTCAAGGCCGGAGACGACGGTGGCAAGCTTGCGGTCGACATCGAAGCCGTTATGCGACAGCAGCACCACTATTTCCGCGCCCTGGGCCCGCGCCGCGTCGACATTGGCCTGCAACACATCGGGGCGGATGCCGAACGACCATTTAGGGAACATCCAGCTCGGGTTGGCGATCGGCGTATAGGGCATGGCCTGGCCGATCACCGCCACCTTGACGCCACCGCGCTCGAAATAGGCGGTGTGCTCGAAGGCCGGTTCATCCCATTCGGCATCGAAGATGTTCGACGCCAGGAACGGATAGCCCATCGCATCGACCAGTTCCAGGAACCGATCCTCGCCAAAGGTAAACTCCCAGTGCCCGGTCATCGCATCGGGCTTGAGCAGCTTCATGCAGTCGACCATGTCCTGCCCGTTGGTCTTGAGCGAGGTATAGGAGCCCTGCCAGGTGTCGCCACCATCGAGAAACAGCACCTTGTCATCGCCGCGCTCGGCACGGATCGATTTGACCAGGGTGGCGGTACGGTCGAGCCCGCCAAGCCGGCCATAGGTACGAGCCAGATCAACATAGTCGACCATGGTGTGGGCGTAGGCCAGCGGACTGCCCTTATCGATGCCGAAATAATCGAGGAACTCCTCGGCCACCAGATGCGGCGGCAGCCCGGCATAGTCGCCGACCCCGATATTGGTGTCGGGCGGACGGAAGAACACCGGCTTGAGTTGCGCATGCACATCGGTGAAATGCAGAAGCGTCACCTGGCCTTTAGGGTCGAATTTCAGCAGGTCGTCCTGGGTCAGTTTCTGCTGCGCCAAAGCGCGCGTCACATTGGCCCCAAGCCCGGCCGCGCCAAGGGCAAAACCTGCGTTCAGCGCATATTGCAAAAAGTCGCGTCGGCTGTGCATTGCAATCTCCATTCGGGCACAAAAGGACAAGCGAATCCGCTCCGGCGCCAGCCGGATTTCGCATTCTCCGATTTCATGCGTTCAGTATCGCCGGAGGCGCCAAGGCGCCCCCGGTCAGGTCACGTTTTACTGGCGGACCGAAGGCGTTTCGACCGAAAGGCCGGTGCCACGCCATGTCACATAGGTCTCAAGCGCCATCAACTCGTCCGAGAATGCCTTCGGCTGCTCGGCGCGGGTATCGCGGATACAACCGCGGAACCGCTGGTGCAGCGAAGTAAGCCCGCTCTTGAGCCGGTAGGTGGGAAAGCCGTTGACCTGTCCCTGGCTCAAATGGTCGGCTCGGATGTATTTTCCGGTGCTGACTTCGTGGCAACTGGCGCAGGCGAGGTTCAACTGCCCGGTGCGGGTATAGTAGACGTCCTTGCCCTTCTCCCACCAAGCCTGCATATCGCCCTGACTGAGGTCGATCTCAACCGGCACGCCAAGTGACTGGTGCTTGATATAGGCTGTCAGCTCCTGCTGGCCGCCCTTGTTGAAAGGCAGGGCCTCGGCGCCCATCTGTTCGGTCCGGCATTTGTTGATCTGCAGCTCGATGTTGATCGGCTTCTGAGAATCCGCATCCCATTTGGGGTAGTTCGCACCAACGCCCTTCATGGTTTCAGCCGCGTCGCCGTGGCAGCTGGCGCAGGATTTCCCCGCGGTGCCGTCAACCTTGCTCCACAGTACTTCGCCGTCTTCGACGGCGATCATGCCCGGGTTCTCGATCGTATCGCGCTCGACATCGCGGGTTTCTGCTTCGCGGTAATGCCAGCCGGAAACCACTTCGTCGAAGGGATACCCCTCCGGCGCCGCAGTGCGGGTCACCATCGGCACACCATCGATTTCCAGCGTGTCATCGACAGGATCAGCAAATGCGAGGCCCGAGCCGGCCAATCCGGCCGCAAGGGCAATGCCGGTAATTAGAAGTCTTTTCATCACGGTCTCTGTCCTCCCAGGATCATCCTGCCTGGCCTCCCGGCCCACGCAGGCACCCTTCGTTTTAGTTGACTTCGATCGGCGCCTCGGCTTCGTAAACCGATCCGTCGTCGTCCAGCCAGGTGAACTTGAAGGTTCCGCTAGCCGGGACCTTGGCGTTGAACTCGAAATACGGGTTGGCCGAGATCGCCGGATCAAGATCGCACTCGAACACCGTCTGCCCTTCGAACGAGCAGGTGAACTTGTTGATGATCTGGCGCGGGATCGGATTTCCGTCCTTGTCCTTGCGCTGCCCGGATTCCATTTCATGGCTGATCAGGGTCTTGAGAGTGATGACCTCACCGGCGGAAGCCGACTTGGGCACCTTGATGCGTGGTTTTGATGCCATTGTTTCAATTCCTGTCCTGGCTTAGCCGCCGCAGCCGCCGATGGTTACCTTGACCTGCTTCTTGTCCATGAAGACCGAGCCGTCTTTCATTTTCGCAACCGCGATGACGTTCTGGGTTTTGGCCAGACGCATGCGGGTGGTGGCTTCCGCCGCGCCGCTCATCTCGGTGAAGTGAAAGGTCGCAACCTGCGGGTTGGGGTTGCCTTCGGCGAAAATGATCACCGATTCGACCAGGTCGTCACCGCTCATCGCGCTTTCGACACTGACCGACACGGGCACGGTATTGCCGTTTTCGGCGATTTCGGGTGCGGTCAGCGTGATCTTGCCTTCAGCCGGGGTTGCACCGCCGGTGAAATCCATGATCGCCTTTTCCGTATCCTCCACCGCAGCCAAAGCCGGGTTGACCCGTGCCCCGACGCTGATAAAGGCCGCGGCACTTGCCGCCAGACCTAAGACGCTACGTCTTGTAAATTTCATTGTACCCGAGCTCCTTTGCTCCAAATTGATCTGTGTCCCATTTCTTTCCCTCAGCTCAATCCTTGAGCGTGACGAGATAGGCCACAACATCCTCGACTTCCTGAGCGCTCAGGATGGTCTTGCCCACATATTGTTCCGCCAGATGCTCGCCGACCGCCAGAGAGTAAAACCCCGGCATCACGGTTTCAGGGCCGAAGGGCTCTTTCGAGTTGACTACAATGGCGCGAATCTCGGCCTCTTCCCAGCGCGACGCGACACCATCAAGCGGCGGGCCCACATCACCATGGAAAAGTTCGCCGGACATATCCGAATTGACGTGACATGCGAGGCAATTGCCCTGCTTGCGGCTCTTGAAAATTTCCGCGCCCGCTGCCGGATCACCGGCCACGCCGGTCAGCGACGTGACAACACCGGCATCGGTAAATTCGACTGCATCGGGCGCGATTTCCGCGGCCCAAGCAGCCGTCGACAGCCCCACCGCGGCTATCACCGATAGTATAAATCTGTTTCGCCTATGCATATGGCGGTCCCTCCCTCCATTGTCCGGATACTTGCAATCCGGATCTTCTCCGTTTCAAACGATAGCCATTTGGTGGCGTACATTCAACGTAAAAATATGATTTCTTGAATATGTCGTTTTTCCACGCCTATTCCGCGTCCAGCCGCCCTTCCTCCCGCAATTGGTTGATGATCCGCGCGTGGTATTTCTGGAAATGCTCCTCACCTTCATAGCCTTTTTCGCTTACCCATTTGAACATGTTCAGGAATGTCCATTTGCCAAAGGCCCCCGGCATGGTGGCAACAGCGGCCTGTGCAACAGATACATTCTCGGGTGCGTCTTCAGGCAGGAAGACCAGGGTCGGGGTAAAAACATAGCCCCATTTGCGGGCGGCAGTTTTCTCGGTCAGCGTCTCGCCATCAAGATCGGTGACCTCCTCGTCGCCAAACATATTGTATTGCACGACCATGAAATTGGCCTTGATGAACTCGGCAACTTCCGGATCGGTTAGCAACTCCTCATGCATATTGGCGCAATAGATGCAGCCACGTTGCTCGAAAATCATCACCAGTCGCTTGCCGTCCGCCTTGGCGGTCTCGATGTCTTCGGCCACATCGCGGAAAGTCATGGAAAACCAGTTCTGCTTGTGCAGCCCGTCCTCACCGAGTTCGAAGGACCAAGCCTGGGCAGACAGGCCGACAATTGCGGCAAGGGCGATAAAAGCGCGTCTCATCATCATTATTCTCCTATCCAATTGTCGCAAATGCGGGGAACGTTTCCAGCAACCATTGGGCGATCCGCGACATCTGGCCAGTCATGAACAGGATACCTGTAATGACGAGAAGTACGCCCATGGCTTTTTCGATCACAGCCATATGTTTCTTGATTCGGGTCGAAAACCGGATGAATCGACTGGCAAACACCCCGGCAACGATAAAAGGAATCCCGATACCCAGCGCATAAAGCCCCAGCAGCATCGCCCCCTGCCCGGCGCTCTCCTTGGCCGCAGCCATGAACAGGATGGCCGCCAGAATCGGCCCCACGCATGGTGTCCAGCCAAAGGCAAAGGCCAGCCCCATGACGTAGGCGCCGACCATGCCTGCGGGCTTGCGCTCAACATTGACCCGCGCTTCGCGGTAGAGTAGCGCAAACTTAAACACGCCGAGAAAATGCAGCCCCATCAGCAAGATCACGATGCCTGCAATGACCGACAGCACATCGAAATAGCGCGCCACCGATTGCCCGATCACGCTTGCAGTTGCGCCCAGCGCCACGAACACGGTGGAAAATCCCAGCACAAAGGCAACTGACGCCAACGCAATGCGCCGGGAAGCGGCCTTGTCGGCCTCGGCATTCTGGACTTCATGAAAACTCATTCCCGCCAGATAGGCCAGATAAGGTGGCACGATCGGCAACACGCAGGGCGACACAAATGACAACAAACCGGCCAGAAAAGCGGCCCCGTACCCAATATCCATCACCTGAGACGACCTCCCGTCGCTGCGCCGCTCCACGACCGGTTGACGTGATGGCGGCGACCATGCAATTGCTAGATATGCAAAATATTATATATATTGCAATCGCAAAATTCTCCAACAGGACCCGCGCCATGACGGTATACCCTGCAGCCCTGCTTGCCCTTCTCATCGGCTTCTCGACTCCGGCGCTGGCAGCTGAGCTCGT
Source organism: Hoeflea sp. Naph1 (assembly GCF_046837775.1). Classification (GTDB taxonomy): domain Bacteria; phylum Pseudomonadota; class Alphaproteobacteria; order Rhizobiales; family Rhizobiaceae; genus Hoeflea. The sequence continues at coordinate 3,435,433 of NZ_CP177286.1, forward strand.
CATGTTTGAACAGGCTGGCTGTGCCTGGTGCAAGCGTTTCAACGAGGAGATCGCGCCGGCCTGGTCGAAAACCGAACAGGGCAAGCGCGCGCCATTGCGCAGGGTTGACATTCACGCTGATATTCCTGCCGACCTTGCCGATATTCCGGTCGAGCGCTTCACGCCGACCTTTGTGCTGGTGGACGATGGACGCGAGCTTGGCAGGCTGCGCGGGTATCCCGGCGACCAGTTCTTCTGGGCACTGATGGATGAGATGCTGGCCAAGCTTGATCCGTGAATCCGCGGAGCCTCTGCAGAGCGCCCGCCACGCGCCTGAGGGACAGACACGATCGCTTGCCTGCATGGGGCAGCGCGCCTAGACTTGACGGACAACGGTCGGGAACATGGCCGGAGGGAGGAATGCCATCATGATCAATTCGGGATGGATGCTGGCGCTGTCGGGCTGCGCAGTGGGCGGGGTTATCGGTTTCCTGGCCCGTAAAAGCCATTTCTGCACCATGGCCGCACTCGAGCTTCATTGGTACGCCGCAGATGATCGACCGTTGCGGGCTTGGGTGCTGGCGGCGTTTACCGCGCTGATCGCTACCCAACTGGCAGCCGCCGCCGGCTTCGCCGACATTGATCGCTCGTTTTATATTACTGAGCCGCTACCGCTTGCCGGCGCGATACTCGGCGGGTTGATGTTCGGCCTCGGCATGGCGCTGGTCGGCACCTGCGGTTTTGGCGCTCTGGTGCGCCTTGGCGGCGGCAATCTGCGCGCGCTGGTGGTGCTTACCGGTCTCGGCCTGGCAGCCCTTGCCGCCCAGCGCGGCGTCACCGCCCATCTTCGCGCCGCCCTGCTCGACCCGCTTTCCATCAATCTCAATGCCTTTGGCGGCCAGTCACTTGGCGCCCTGTCCTCACGGGCACTCGGCTTTGATGTCGCGTTGCCGCTGGCGCTCGTCATCGGCGCGGCGGGGCTCTGGTGGGTATTTAAATCAGCCGCCTTTCGCGCTGATCGGATGCGGCTATGGGCCGGCCTTGGAATCGGCCTGTGCATCGCCGCCGGCTGGGTCATTACCAGCCGTTTCGCCGCCCATATGCTCGATCCGGTGCAACTGGAGGCCGGCTCCTTCGTCATGCCGGTGGGCGACACCATACTGCAGATCATCACCGTCACCGGCGAACTGCCCGATTACGGCATCGGCCTGGTTGTCGGCGTGTTCCTGGGCGCTGCTGTATCGGCATTCCGCTCTGACGACATGCGCTGGGAAGCCTGCGACGATGCCCGCGAACTCAGCCGCCACCTGCTCGGCGCATTCCTGATGGGAACCGGTGGCGTCTTCGCCCTTGGCTGCACCATCGGCCAAGGCGTCAGCGCCTTTTCGGTGATGGCCATCTCCGCACCGATTGTCATGGCCTCGATCGCGCTCGGCGCGCGCATGGGCCTGGGCCTGCTGATGGAAGGCACTCCATTCAGTTTCATCGCCGACTGGCGCGCGTCGAAAACCTCAGTCTGAGGCCACAAACCGGTAAGCCGTCCCGTCGCGTTCTACCCGGCCTTTGCCGGGCTCAGGCAGATGATAGGCGGTCAGCAGCGCCTTGTCGCCAGCCAGTCGGTCGAGCAGCTTGGTCCGTGTAGCAATACCCATTTCCGGATCCTGGTCCGAGCCGCTTGGCCATGACGGGTGCATGAACGACACCACGAAATGCGTGATCGCGTCGCCTGCGATCAGCACCGGTTCGGCACCGCCGTGCAGCAGAAACGACATGTGACCTGGCGTATGTCCGGCCGTGTCCACCGCTTCCACGCCGGGCAGCACGTCGGCGCCGGCTTCAAACAGGTTGATCCGGTCTTCCAGAAACGCCAGCCGGTTTTGCGCGCCAACCGCAAAGGTCTTGCGCGCTTCGGGCATAGCGTCGACCGTACCGGGATTACGCCAGAAATCCCATTCCGCACGGCCCATGTGATAGGCCGCATTGGCAAATGTCAGCTCGTCGAAGTCGTCAACCACGCCCCACAGATGATCCGGATGGCCATGGGTGAACACCACGTCGGTTACCTCGGCAGGGTCAAATCCGGCTTGTGTCATGTTGTCGATCAGGCTGCCCGCTGACGGCATGAAATTGGCGCCCGAACCGGCATCGAACAGGATGGTGCGGTCACCGGTTTTCAGGATCGGCACATTGCAATCCGGCATCAGACTGTCGGTGGGCTGATCATTGGCTTCCAGCAACGCCAAGAGCTCATCCTGCGGCGCGTCCGGATAGGAAAAGCTGAGTGGCAACACCAGATTGCCGTCACTGATGGTGGTCAGCACGCCTGTGCCGATCTCGAACGCCCGCGCCGGCCACAGCGCCAGCGGCGCCATCACCAATCCGGTCCCGGCAACGCCGGCTTTCAGTACATTGCGTCGCGTCAGCCTGGGCGAAACCATCACTTGTCACTCCATATTTATGTATTTGAATATTTGCTTGTGTCTTGATCAAGGTCAATGTCTAAACACCGGAAAAAGGCTTTATAAGCGCAAAGAGGGACTACCGATGGACTTGGAACTGCTGGCTGACCAGTTCGGTGACAAGGGTGTGCTGCTGCTCGGCGGCGGCGTGATCGGCGCACTGTTCGGCGCGTTTGCCCAACAAAGCCGATTTTGCCTGCGGGCAGCGGCAGTGGAGTTTTCGCGCGGAGAGATCGGCGGCAAGCTGGCCATCTGGCTGATCGTCTTTTCCACCGCCATCACCGGAACCATGCTGCTCTCGGCTGAAGGCCTGTTTGTTGCCCGCGAAGCCCGCCAACTCGCCTCCCCGCAAAGCCTCTCGGGCGCCGCCATCGGCGGCTTGCTGTTTGGTACCGGCATGGTGCTGGCGCGCGGATGCTCCTCCCGGCTTCTGGTGCTCTCGGCCACCGGCAATTTGCGCGCGCTCTTGTCAGGCCTGGTGTTTGCCGTGGTCGCACAGGCCAGTCTGCACGGCTTTCTCTCGCCCGTGCGCGAAGCGCTCGCCAATCCGTTGACTACGCTCAATATCGGCTCCAACGACTTGCTGCTGTTATCAGGCGTCTCCGAAACGGTCGCAGGCGTTGCCGTAACCGTCGGGCTCGTGGCCAGTCTGGCGCTGGCGTACTGGCGCAGAATTGGGGTCTGGAAGACGGTTGCCGCCTTCGGCGTCGGCGCCTGCATCCCGCTTGCCTGGTGGTTCACCCACGCCATGAGATCGATCGCCTTTGAACCGGTGCAGCTTGAATCCCTAAGTTTCACAGGCCCTTCGGCCGATACCTTGATGCTGTTTCTGTCGCCGCCCGGCACGATGATCGATTTCGATGTCGGGTTGGTGCCGGGCGTCTTCATCGGCGCGTTTCTCGCTGGCCTTTTCAGCGGTGAACTCGAATTGCTCGGCTTTCAGGGCGGCGACGCGATGCGGCGTTATCTTGCTGGCGCCGCTCTGATGGGGTTTGGCGGCATGCTCGCCGGCGGCTGCGCTGTTGGCGCCGGGGTGACCGGGGCAAGCATCTTTGCGCTGACCGCCTGGGTCACCCTGTTCTCGATCTGGATCGGCGCGATGGCGACTGACTGGCTGGTCGACCGCAAATTGTCCGACCGTAAGGTCCGCAGCCTTGAAAAGGCGCGCCCAGCGCCATCCGTTGCCCAGGGCGTAGAGTGAAAGCCAATTCGGCCTGATTTTCCAGGCTAAGGTCACACATCCGCGAACAGCACACCCCTCATCTCCTTTCCACGAAATGCGTCACAAAAGCTTTGTGATGGCGGTGTAGCACGTGCAGGCGGCCCGATCTGGCTCAGGTCGAGCCGGACCGAAACACGACGTTCCCCACAGTTTATCGTCACAAATATGCATTATTGAGACTAATTGGCCCATATCATGCTCAACACTTGCAATTAAGCCGCAATTATCATTCTATGTGAACGAGTTCTGAAAACCGCCCTATTCCGATTCACAAACGACCAAGGAGCACGACAACCATATGAGCGCGCCTCTGTTCTTGTTGGCCTTCTTGGCATCTGTATTTGCATTTGTTTCGCCATCCTTCGCTTCCGTCTGGCTGAAAACCGGCAATGAAACGACCCGCCCCTACGGCCATGTCGAATATTGCTCCCGGAACGCGTCTGATTGCCGTGGGCGCTCTGCCTCGGCCAAGCTTCCCTCCGCCCGCCTTAACCTGCTGCGCAATGTCAACAATGCCGTCAACCGCGCAATCACGGCTGTCGATGACAAGGACGCATTCGGTCGCAAGGAATACTGGACCGCACGCACCCGGAAGGGTGACTGCGAAGATTTTGCGCTGGCAAAACGCGCCAAGCTGATGCGCAAGGGCTTCAAGCCGTCGCAATTGCTGCTGACCATGGGCTATTCAGGCGGCGTCGCTCACACGGTGCTGGTGGTTCGCACCCGGGACGGTGACTTCGTGCTCGACAATCTCAACAACGAGGTCAAGCCCGTCCGTGCTGCATCGATGAGCTTTCTCAAGATCCAGGCACCCGAAAACGGTGGCCGCTGGCTGCGCGTCACCGGCAAGACCAAGCAGACCCCGTGACGCACCCGTCTGCTTTTTGATGCGCGGCTGATTAGGTCGCGCCACAAAACAAGTTCGCACCCAAGCCCGTGCCAATACCTTGAATTTTGCGTGTCGCAATGCCGGTGGTTTATGCTATCGCTGGGTGCATCTGACATCCCACCCGCACGCCTGAATGGCCCAAAGCACGGCGGAGGACCCTTCGATCGCGGCTTTTCGTTTCATCCATACTGCCGATATCCATCTTGATTCGCCGCTGAAGTCGCTGGCCTTGCGCAATGCCGATCTGGCCAGCCTGATCGGCGCGGCCACGCGGCGCGCCTTCAGCGCGACCATCGATCTGTGCCTGGATGAGAAGGTCGATGCGCTGATCATCGCCGGCGATCTCTATGATGGCGACCAGACCTCGATGAAAACCGCCCGCTTTCTCGCGGGCGAACTGACTCGGCTGTCCCAGGCAGGCATCCTCACCTTCATCATTCGCGGCAATCACGACGCCCTGTCCAAGGTGTCGAAGGAACTGGTGTTGCCCGACACCGTCAAACTGTTTGGCGGTCGCCCCGAGCATGTGCTGGTCGAGCGCGGCCTTGGTGAGAAGCCGGTTGCCATTCACGGCCTCAGTTTCGCGCAGCCAACCGCGCCCGAAAGCCTGATTTCGCGCTACAAACCGCCGCTCGCCGATGCGATCAACATCGGCATCATGCACACTAGCCTCGGTGGCGCCCCCGGCCATGACCGCTACGCGCCCTGCAGCCCGGCCGAACTCGATGCCATTGGCTATAACTACTGGGCGCTTGGTCACATCCACAAACGCTCGGTAACCACGGCACAAAGCACCATCGTCATGCCCGGCATGCCGCAGGGCCGCGACATTGGCGAGGACGGCCCCAAATCCGTCACCCTGGTCTCCATTGGCGAGGACGGCACCGTCAGTCTCGAGGAAAAGCCAGTCGCGCTGGCCGAATTTGTCCGGGTGCCGATCGACCTCGACGGAATTGCCGAGTGGGACGATCTCGCCGCCGCCATCACCACAGCCCTGAGCAGCGCACGCGCGGAAGCAACGGCCCCCGAACTCGTTGTACGGCTCGGCTTCAGCGGCGAAACCCCGCTTGCCTGGCGCATGCGCCGCGACGCCGATCTCTTGCTGGCGGAAGCCGAGGATCGGGCTGCGCGCGCCGGTTCGGTGTGGATCGACAAGCTGGAAATCGAGTGTGTGGCGCCACGCCCCTCGGCATCCTCGGGCGCCGATCCGCTGGTCGAACTTCATGCGCTGATGGAAACCAGCATTCTTGGCTCCGACGGCTTTGAGACTGCATATACCGCCATCATCGAGCAGTTGCAGGGCCAGCTTCCCGCAGAACTGCGCGATCTGTTCGGCACGGACGAGACCGACGCCCAGGCACAGCGCCAGACACTAGCCAAGGCGGGCATCGACGATGTAATGGCGCGGCTGCGCACCGGCCCAGTGGGCGGGAGCAGCTGATGCGCCTCAACCGCCTCGACCTCACCCGTTATGGCAAGTTCACCGACCATGTGATCGACTTTGGCGCGGCCACGCCCGGTTCGCCGGATCTGCATCTCATCTACGGCCCCAATGAGGCTGGGAAATCGACGCTGTTCAACGGCTGGCTCGACCTGCTGTTCGGCATTGGCGCCCAGAGCGCCTACAATTTTCTCCACCCCTATCCGGCCATGCGCATCGGCGCGTCGATTGACCTGGAATCGGGCCCACAGGAGTTTGTCCGCATCAAGCGGCCCCAGAACAGCCTGCTCGACGGTCACGATCAGCCGGTCTCCGAGGCCGCCCTGCTGGCCGGGCTCAGCGGGCTCGACCGGGAAAGCTACCGCACCATGTTCTCGCTTGATGACGAGACCCTCGAACAGGGCGGCGAGAGCATTCTCGCCAGCCGCGGCGATCTTGGTGAATTGCTGTTCTCCGCCAGTGCCGGTTTGGGCGAACTGTCGCAGAACCTGGCTGGGATCCGCACCGAAACCGAAGACTTCTACAAGCCCAGAGCACAAAAACGCGTGCTCGGAGAGCTCAAGGCGCAGCTTGCAGCGCTGAAGGCCGAACGCGACCAGATCGACACCCAGGCCAGCAAATATGCCCAGCTCAACAAGGATCTGGAGGACGCACGCCAGCGCCATGAAGAGGCCAGCGGCAAGCGCAAGCAGTTAAGAACCCGCGTGACCGCGATCACAGCCATTCTCTCTGCCCTGCCCCGCCGCGACGAACTGGCCGATTTGCAAGCCGAGCTGGAAACTCTCAAGGATCTTCCCGAGGCCGCGCCCGAATGGCGCGCGGAAATTGCTGCCCTGCGCGAAGAACAGGCGCGGCTGGAGGCTGGCGCCGGCGCCATTGCCGAGGAACTCGAGCGCCTGATCGCCGAGCGCGATGCCGTCGAGGTCGACAGCCGCGTGCTGTCGATGGGCGACCGTATCTCCGAACTGGACCGGTTGCGCACCCGCCACGACACCGCCGAGGAAGATCTGCCCGGGCGTCACCAGGCATTGAACCGGCTCGACGGCAGCATCGCCCAATTGCTTTCCCGTCTGGGTCGCGACGGCGAAATCGAACCAACGCGGCTTTTGCTCGATGCCGCGACCGCCGCTGACCTGAATGACCTGATCAAGGCCCGCGCCGGCCTCGACGCCCGGATAGCATCAGCCAGGAAGGAAGCCGCAGACGCCAAAGCGCGCGCCGAAGAGGCGCTGACAGCCCTGCCGCAAACCGGGGATTCGGACCCAGCCGTCGCGCCCGAGCAACGCCGCAGCCAGATCGCGGCTCTCACGCAGGCGCTTGGCGCGGCCCGGCAGGAAGATCACAGCGCCCGGTTACGCACGGCGGAGCGCGCCCTTGCCGTTGCCCACGAAAAACACGCCAGCCGATTGGCCGCGCTGGCACCATGGCGTGGCGAGAGTGCGCAGCTGCGGGCCATGACCCCGCCCGAGGTCGACCGCATTCGCGCCTGGAAAACCGGCATTGAAGAATTGGCCCGAAAGGCGGCCCGGCTTGACGAAGAGACCGAACGAATAAGCCAGTTGCTGCGCCGTCTCGAGGCCGAGCGCGACGCCGTCACCCGTGCCACCGATCTGGCGTCAGAGGACGAAGTTCGGTCATTGCGCGCTGCCCGGGATAAGGCCTGGAGCGATCACAAGACAAAGCTGGACACCGAGACGGCGGCCACCTTCGAAGCCGCGATGCAGGCCTGCGACCGGGCCGTTGACCAGCGCGCCGCGCACCAGGCCGATGCCGCGCGGCTCAAGGAAAACGCGATCCAGATGGCCACCGCCCGCGCCGATCTCGACAGCAACAACGTAGCCCGAGAACAACTCGACCGCGACCGGTCTGCACTGCACGCGGCTATTGCCGAGGCTATCGCCCGGATGTCCGCCGAGCTCGATCCGCAGATGACCCCGGCCGCGCTCGAAGACTGGCTTGCGCGCCGCGAATTGGCGCTGCAGGCGGAAGCGGAGGTCAACGACCTCATCGGCCAGATTGAAACCGCGCAAGTCGACCGGCAGCATTCCTGCGCCCGTCTGGCACAAGCACTGGCGCCGTTGCAGCTTGCGATCCCGCAAAACGAGAATTTCGAGCAACTGATCAGCCACGCCGAGGACCTGGTCAGCAGCGAAACCCGGCTCGAGGGTCTGCGCCAGGCCGTCGCCACGGCCGAGCGTGAGCGCAAACGCCGCGAGAACGAATTGCGTGACGCCGAGGCCGAGATGCAGGCCTGGGTGCTGGCCTGGAAGGATGCCTGTTCGAGATCCTGGCTTGGCAGCGAACAACGGATGCCGACGCCCGCACAAATCCAGGAAACCCTCAAGCTGCTTTCCGAACTGGCGCCGGCGCTCGATCAGCGTGCGAGCCTGGCAGACCGAATCGCCAAGATGGAACGCGACCAAGAGAGTTACGTCACCACGCTCAAACAGCTTGCCACAGACATCGGCATCGAGCCCGAGGGCGTGGCCGCTGCCCACCTCAACCGACGGATCTCTGACCAGTTCGCCATGGCCGAAAAGGCGAGCGACCGGCATGAGGATTTCGCAAGGCAGATCGAAGACGCTATTGCCCGCCAGCGCGCCCTGTCGGAAGCCCGCGCCGTTCATGCCGGCCGGAAAGCGCAGATGCTCGATGCCCTTGCCGCCGAAACGCTGGGCGAGGCGGCGCTGCGGGTGGATCAGGCGCTGGAACGCAAACGGCTTATGAGCCGCACTGAAAGCATCGGCCGCGAACTGCGCGAGGCACTCGGCGCAGCTTCCCTTGCCGAAGCACTGACGCAGTTGTCTGATGTCGATCCACTGGCCTTGAATGCCGAGAAGCAGGAACTCGAGGCCGAGCTCGAAATGCTGGATGCCGACATCCAGGATCTCCATGCCGACCGCAGGGCGGCCGAGGCAGCACTTGCGGCAGTCGGCGGCGATGATGCGGTCGCGCAGATCGAGCAACAACGCCAGACCACGCTGATCGCCATCGCCGAGGGCGCCAGCCACTATCTGCGACTTTCGGCCGGCGTTCTCGCCATGGAGCAGGCACTGACGCTGTATCGCGAGAAACACCGCTCGACGATGATGGCGCGCGCCTCCGAAGCGGTGCGGACAATCAGCCGCGGTCGCTACACCGGCCTCGCCTCCCAGCCCGACAAGGGTCGTGAACTGCTGATAGCACTGACCGATGACGGCGGTTCCAAGCAGGCCGAGGAAATGTCCAAGGGCGCGCGTTTTCAACTTTATCTGGCGCTCAGGGTCGCCGGTTACCACGAGTTTGCCCAGTCGCGGCGCACGGTGCCCTTCATCGCCGACGACATCATGGAGACCTTTGACGATTTTCGCGCCGAGGAAACATTCGGCCTGTTTGCCGAAATGGCGGGCGTCGGTCAGGTGATCTATCTCACCCATCACCGCCATCTCTGCGATATCGCCAGATCGGTTTGTCCCGACGTCAGGATCCACGAACTCTCCGCCTGACCGGCAGGTTTTTGCCCGGTTTTAAACAGGCACAGCTTGGCATTTTCGCCATATCCCTGTATCGAAGCCGCAATCCCAATGCCCATTTCGGGTTCAGCCCCTTGCTGGCAGCTCATTTGCCGGACCGCAATCGCGCTCCGGGGCTGCCTGCTCTCACCAGTTTCGCATCGCCGAACCATCCTTTCATCGGACAGGACGCCCCCGCTTCATGATCTCGTTCAACCACTATTTCTCGCAATGGACCGGCAACATCCGCGGCGACATTCTCTCGGGTCTGGTCGTCGCTCTGGCGCTGATCCCCGAGGCAATCGCCTTTTCGATCATCGCCGGTGTCGACCCCAAGGTCGGCCTCTATGCTTCGTTCTCGATCGCCGTCATCACCGCAATTGTCGGCGGGCGCCCGGGCATGATCTCGGCGGCCACCGCGGCCACCGCCGTGTTGATGGTCACCCTGGTCAAGGAACACGGGCTTGAATATCTGCTCGCCGCCACCGTGCTGGCCGGCCTGATCCAGATTCTGGCAGGCATTGCCAAGCTTGGCTACGTCATGCGCTTTGTCTCCAAATCGGTGATGACCGGCTTCGTCAATGCGCTGGCAATCCTGATCTTCATGGCGCAATTGCCCGAACTGATCGGCGTGCCATGGCTGACCTATGTCATGGTCGCCGGCGGGCTGGCGATCATCTACCTGTTTCCGCTGATCACCACCGCCATCCCCTCGCCATTGGTCACCATCGTCGTGCTCACAGCCCTGACGATTTTCTTCGGCTTCGACCTGCGCACCGTAGGCGACATGGGCGCGCTGCCCGACACGCTGCCGATCTTTCTGATCCCCGACATTCCGCTGACGCTGGAAACGCTGTGGATCATCCTGCCCTATTCCGTGGCTGTCGCAGCGGTCGGCCTGCTTGAATCGCTGATGACGCAGACCATCGTCGATGATCTGACCGACACCACATCGAACCGGAACCAGGAATGCATCGGCCAGGGCATCGCCAACACCGCCACCGGCTTTATCGGCGGCATGGCCGGTTGCGCCATGATCGGCCAGTCGATCATCAACATCAAATCCGGCGGCCGCGGACGGCTGTCCACCTTCGTTGCCGGTACCATGCTGTTGTTCTTTATCGTTGTGCTGGGCGACTGGGTGGCAAAAATCCCGATGGCAGCCCTTGTGGCAATCATGATCATGGTCTCGATCGGCACCTTCTCCTGGTCGTCGATCAAGAACTTGCGCTCCCACCCGCGTTCGTCCTCGGTGGTGATGCTGGCAACCGTGCTGTTTGTCGTCTTCACCCACAATCTTGCCATCGGCGTGCTTGTCGGTGTGCTGTTGTCCGGCCTGTTCTTCGCCTGGAAAATCTCCCAGCTGTTCGGTGTCCGCTCCGAACTGACGGCGGATGGCCGCACCCGCACCTATATTGTTGAAGGTCAGTTGTTTTTCGCGTCTGCCGATGATTTCATGCAATCATTCGATTTTCACGAAGTTCTCGAAAAGGTCGTCATCGATGTCTCCCGCGCTCATATCTGGGATATTTCCAGCGTTGCTGCCCTCGACATGGCCGTGCTGAAATTCCGCCGCGATGGCGCCACCGTTGAAATCATCGGCATGAATGAAGCCTCTGAAACCATCGTCGACCGGCTTGCGATACACGACAAGCCGGGCGCGATGGACAAGTTGATGTCCCATTGAGCAAGGACCCGACCATGACCAGCACAATCCTAGCCCTTGTCGACGGGTCGATATACTCCAAGAGCGTATGCGATCACGCTGCTTGGGCGGCGGCCAGAATGGACGCGAAAGTCGAACTTCTGCATGTCTTCGACCGCCTCGCCGGCGCGCAGAACTCCGATCTTTCCGGCTCGATCGCGCTCGGCGCGCGCACGGCCCTGCTCGAGAAACTGGCAACGCTGGATGAACAGCGCCTGAAACTGCTGCAGCAGAAGGGCCGCGCCATCCTCGACGATGCCCGCGCCATCATCGAGGCGGCCGGCCAGACCGTGTCAGGCGTCCACCTGCGCCAGGACGATTTGACCGATGCGGTTGCCGCCCAGGAAAACAGCGCCGCCATGATCATGATCGGCAAGCGCGGCGAAGCTGCCGATTTTGCCAGCCTGCGGCTGGGTGCCCATGTCGAGGAACTGGTCCGCGCCAGCCACAAGCCGGTGTTCGTGGCCTCGCGCGCGTTCAAGCCGATCGACCGGGCGATCATCGCCTATGATGGCGCCGCATCGAGCCAGCGGGTGGTCGACCATGTCGCCCGCAATCCGCTGTTTTCAGGCCTGACGATCGAGGTGATCACCGTCGGTTCGCGCAACCGCGAGACTGAAAAAGGTTTGGAAAACGCCAAAGCCGTGCTCACCGGCGCCGGGCTGGAGGTCGAAACCAAGATCCTCGCCGGGCAACCCGACGTGGTTCTGGGTCAGCGCGTCGAGGAAGCCGGCTCCTGCATCGTCGCCATGGGCGCCTACGGCCATTCCCGGATCCGCAGCTTCGTGATCGGCTCGACGACGTCTGAAATGCTGCGCTCCTGCAAGGCGCCTGTGCTGTTGATGCGGTGAGGAAGACCGAAGATATCTGCCATCGAACTGACTGGATCTTAGGGCCCTTTACGGAACCTCGTCGTCTTGTCAAATGCTGCGCCGCAGCTTCCGCATTGTTGCCATTCAACAAACACCCAGCATGTTGTTGGATCAATGCCGCGACAGCATCAATTTGCACTAACTGGTGGACTTTGACATTTGCTGCAAGACATTCATGGCATCGTGTTCACGACCATCCGGAACGAACAGGTGATCGTGAAAAAAGCCAGAGACCGGATTCACACCCATTTCATGTTTTGCGAGTTCCGAAGCAATCCGGGCCATGAAGCCCACTGCTTCCAGGGACGAATGAATGTTCAGCGTTATCATCCGACAGGGGAACTCGTATGGCAATGCATGCGCTTCCGCTTCGGATTTCAGCAAAATAAGGGTGGTACCTTCGGCTTCTTCGAAGACCATGCGAGGTTTGAGATTTGCCGGTTGTTGATCAGTTGGAACTGTCACGAAGACATACAGGCCTTCGACCAAACATGCCGAAAGAGATCTGATTAGTTCGTCCAAGTTTGTCTCGCCGGTCATGCATGGTCCGATCAGATAGTTGCCCGAATCTTAGCATAATGCAGGTTGATGGCCAGCATGTTGGGTTGGCTGCTTGAGCGCCATTAAAACCGACAGCATCGCCTTTAATCGGACCTGTGCCATGCCGAACAGGAATGCCGATTTAGTACCCAATATAGGTTCACTTTTTTAATCGCTGTTTGGCAAAGGACCTGCAGCGAAGTCCGCTTTCCCGGAAGATGCCAAGCTATAATTGACGCTTTCGGCACTTTGCGGACCTCCACGCATGATGTCGCAAAAGGCAGGTTACGCCCTTAGCGTAAAATACCGCGCCACACTGCGCAGCTGTTATTCGACCGTCGGTGGCCGCGATATTGTTTGCCGAGTGGCGGCCAGTAATCCTAATGGCACTCTGCGGTCGACATCACGCCACGGCTAACAGTGCTTTGCCAATTTTCTCGACATGCGCATAATCGGTGCCACAGCAGCCTCCGAACACATTCATCTTCGGATAGGTGTTTTTGAGGTCACGATACTGCTCTGCCAGTTCATTCGGGTTGCCTTCCTCCAGATGCCCAAGTTGGCATAGCGTTCCGTGGTCCAAAGTCGATGCATTGGCGCGAAGCCCGCGTATCCGGTTCACCCAAGGCTGAGGCTCAAGGGCCGGCCCGAAGTCCACCGGGTGCGAACAGTTGATCATGTAGTAGGCTGGCGCATTATTGGTTGCGTCGTCGACCGTCTCAATCGCTTGCTTCAGGGTTTCACCGCTACGTAACTTTCGGTCTTTTTCCAACGTAAACGAAATGACCGATGGCAAGCCCACGGTGGCCGATGCACGTGCAATGCCGATCGCCTCGTCCGTTGCACTAAGCGTCAACGCCGTCACGATATCCGCTCCTGCCGCTTTGAACGTCTCGATTTGTTCGCTGTGGTAAGCCTCGGCCGCTTCGACTGTCAGGCCTTCATTGGTCTTGTACGCATCTCCCTTGGGGCCGATGCAGCCACTGATCACAATCTTATCGGCCGCCATCCCGGCTTCGACTGCAATATCGCGATACAGTTCAAGGCATTTGTGGTTCATCTCCGCCAAACCCTCCTTGGAATAGCCAAGAAGTCTGCCCCAGTCCCTGCTGGCGCGGTAAGTGAGGCTGTCAAAAATGAAGCCCGTGCCAAGCTGGAGCGCGATGTCCGCAAACGCACTGTAATATTCCCGTAACGCCGCAGTCGCTCGTGGATCATTGAGCAGATGAAACGCGCTGAATTCCGGTAAATCGAAACCTCGTTTGTACATCAGCCAAGTTTCGGTTCCGCCGTCCGTCAGAAAGATATCGTCCGTTTGGTGAGGTAACTTGGGGCTTTCTCGGCTCATGACGTTCTCCTGTCTCTGGAAGGTTTGTCTGACACAAGTGTAGTTTCTTCTCGCCATCCGCGACAAACGATCATAAATTGGCTCATAACTTAGTTATTCTAGGGTATGATACTCATGGCTAGGCACATTCCTCCACTTAACCAATTGCGTGCCTTCGAGGCTGCGGCCCGCCACGAGAGCATCAAGAAGGGCGCGGAAGAGTTATGTGTGACCCCCGCTGCGGTGGGGCATCAAATCAAGGCTCTGGAACTTGCGCTGAACACTTCCCTTTTTCGGCGCAGGACACGGAAGGTCGTACTGACCGCAGAAGGCCGCGAGTTGTCCGATCAGATTGGCAAAGCGCTGGACGCGCTCGAAGATGCAGCGGCACAAGCCCGCAAACATGATCTGACCGGCACGCTCAAAATTACGATTGCGCCATTCTTCGCCAATCGCTGGTTATTGCCGCGCCTGTCAGGTTTTCATGAAAAACACCCCGGGATCGAGATCAAACCATCCTTGTCATTCGACTATGTTGATCTGGGAAAATCGGATTTCGATGCAGCCGTTCGGTATGGTGCGGGCAGTTGGGGCGGTCTCACGAGCACGATTATCTGTAACGATTGCGTCAGGCCTGTTTGCGCACCACAATTGGTGGCTGGCTTTCCGCTCCCCTTAACCGCCAGAAACGTTTTGGACTTGAACTTGGCGTGTGCGGGGCGTTGGCGTGAAGATTGGACTGCCTGGGCCGATGCAGCAGGAGTTCAGATCAAAGACACAAGCAGCATTACCGAATACGAAAGCCGTGCCTTCATGTTCGACGCAGCCCTTTCAGGAAGCGCTGTGATTCTCGCAGACCTGAGAATGACCGCGGCAGACGAAGCCGCAGGCAGGCTCGTTGAGCTCAACCCCCTCAAGGTCAATCGCCCGCAGGGCATCTACGTTGTCTCCGAAAAAAAACCAAGTCCAGACTTGCGGCTGAATTTGTTTATAAACTGGATGAAGCTTGAAGCCGCTGCTTGATCAGCCGAACCTACGTGCGATCAATAGTTCCTGATGATCAAAGTTCGCATAGGTGTCATTTGCCGTAGGGCAGCCAAAGCCGTCTTACCGCCCAATCCAGTCGTGGAGCCCGAAGCTATCCCGCCGCTACCCCAGCAACCCAAGCGGCCGCTCCCGCCGCCAGTGATAAAACAGCTTGGCCAACGCCGCCGAGACAATTCGCGCATCCACGGTGTCGGAGCGGCTGGTCAGCATGATCGGCACCCGCGCACCAAGTGCGATGCCTGCCGACGAAGCGCCGGCGAGATGGATCAGCTGCTTGGCGATCATGTTGCCGCTTTCGAGATTGGGCGTGACCAGAATGTCGGCATAGCCCGCGACGTCGGAGACAATCCCCTTGGCCTTGACCGCTGCGGGCGAGATCGCATTGTCGAAAGCCAGCGGCCCGTCGACCTTGCCGCCGACGATCTGCCCTCGGTCGTGCATCTTGCAGATCGAGGCGGCGAGCAGCGTCGATGGCAGGCTTCCGGTCACCGTCTCCACCGCTGACAACAACGCTACCAGCGGTGTTTCCTCGCCCAGTGCGATTGCCAGATCGATGGCGTTCTGGACGATATCCTTGAGCGCCTCCAGATCGGGAGAAATGTTGATCGCCCCGTCGGTGACAAACAAGGTGCGGTCCTGCCCCGGTACATCGAGCGCGAAAACATGGCTTAGCCGCCGTTCGGTGCGCAGGCCTTTGCTGCGGTCGAGCACGGCCAGCAGCAATTCGTCCGTATGCAGCTTGCCCTTCATCAGCGCCCCGGCCCGGCCTTCATGTACCAGCGCCACGGCTCTTTCCGCCGCGGCATGGCTGTGCGGGGCGTCGACGATCTCGACACCGCCAAGATCAAGCCCGGCATCGGCTGCGGCGGCTTCGATCTTGCCGCGCGGGCCGACCAGGACCGGCACGATCATGCCTTCATCGCGTGCCGCAAGCGCCCCGCCGAGGCTGAGATCGTCACACGGATGGACAATCGCCGTGCGCAGCGGCTCAAGCGCCCGTGCCCGCTCCACCAATGCGCCAAAACGCACGCCATGCGACATCAGCCGCGAGGTCGGCATGCGCGCGATGGTGCGACGGCTTTTCTGCAGCGGTGCGCGCACCAGCGCAGTGCCTGAAACAACCGTCTCGCCAGCGGTATTGATGCACACACAATCGAGACCGACTTCCGCCGACTGCTTGTCGACCTTGGTCACCACGACCTTGACCTTGATGCTGTCGCCGATCTTGACCGGGTGATGAAAACTCAGCGTTCGCGCCAATTGCAGCGTACCGGGCCCCGGCAACCGGGTTGCCAGTACCGCCGAAATCAGCGCGCTCGCCCACATGCCATGAACAATGCCCTGCTGGAGAAGCAAGGCATCCTCGTCATCGGCATCGACATGCGCCGGGTTGACGTCCGCCGACACCGACGCAAACATGACGATATCCTGCCGCGTCAGCATGCGTTCGATTTCGGCCTCATCTCCGATTTCGATTTCATCGATGGTACGGTTTTCAATCAGGTCCATTCATTCGCCCCTGTGGTGCCGCCGACGCACAAGCCGATTCAGATGCGCCAATCGCGGCGGAACTTGCCCGACCAGCGCGTCAGAAACAAGACCGACAAAGGGTTGATGCCTGCCGGTGCCGCAGCATCTGGCAGGCTGGTCCGCACGGCATGGGCAGTAAACAGCTGCACGGACCAAGGGCTCAGATGATGTCGTCGGGACCAGGTGCCCGTTTTCTGCCGGTCACCATGGCGCGCACCAGGTTTTCGCCATGCTCGATACTTGCAAAGATTACCCCGCCGACATGCAGGGCGACCAGACCGAGTGTGGCGTAGGCAGCGGTTTCGTGCGCCTCCTTGACCCAGCGCACACCCCAAAAGGCATCGCTGGTCATCATCACCCCGGTGAGCGATATTGCCGCAATTGCCAGCAACAATGCGATCACCATCAACCCGCCGGCTGGATTGTGGCCGAGATAACGTCGCGCCTTCATCCGCAGCGTGTCGCCAACAAATGCCGTCACCGTCGACGGTCCGTAGACAAACGAGGAAAAGCGCGCCATGCGCGAGCCGACAAATCCCCAGACCACGCGACCGGCGATCAACGCAGCAATCACGTAGCCAGCGGTCTCGTGCGGATCTTGCCATTCATCACCGGTGAGAAAGGCAAAAAAGAACAGGATGACAAGCGACCAGTGGAACAGCCTGACCAGCGGGTCCCACACCCGGATGGTTGCCGGCGATGTGACATCGCCGGCTTCCACCATGGTTTCCATCGCGGCCATCAGTCGTCGGCCTTGACCCGCAGCACGTCACCGGTGCCGGGATGGAAATAGACCTCGACGCGCTTGCCGTCCTTGTCTATGGCATAGGCTTCCAGGCAGCCATCCTCGGCCTCGATCGAGCGGATATCGTAGCCAAGCCCCTTGGCCTTCTCGGTGATCGCAGCATCGCTCATCCACTGATCACGCGGCACGTTCGGGCAATTGTCAGCAGCAATGGCCGCAGCCGGTGCAAGCGCTGCAACAAGGGTGGCTGCGATAAGGAGCGTTTTCATGAGGGTATTCCTTTTCAAGCGGTTTCGGGACAAGTGCCCGTTGACCGCTCCTTTCTCGCAGAGCCGCCATGACAGCCCGCTGAAAAGACCCGTCAGCGTTTTGTCATATTGTCGTCGCTATGTTCCCTCGATGAAATTCAGTCTCTGCCTTCTTTTGCCGATTCTGGCGCTGACAACAGCGCCCGCGCACGCCGATGAGCACAGTGAACATAGTGAGCATCACGAGCGCGCCGACATGAACGAGGCGATCAGGCGCGGTGAAATCATGACCCTGTCCGATATTCTCGACAAGGTAATGCCGTTCATTCGCGGGCGTATCGTGGAAATCGAATTTGAGCGTGAAGACGGACTGCCGATCTACGAGATCTACATCATCAATGATGAAGGTCGCCGCCTGGAATATGAAATCGATGCCCGAACGGCTGAAATCCTCAGCCTCGGAGAGGAAGACTGAACGACATGCGCATACTCCTCGTCGAAGACGATGACCGGATCCGCAACGACGTGGCCCGCGCGCTCGAAGCAGCCGGTTATGTGGTTGACGGCGAAGCCGACGGCGAGGAAGCCTGGTTTCTGGGCGATACCGAAACCTATGGCGCCGCAATCCTTGATCTTGGCCTGCCGGGAATGGATGGATTGGCCGTGCTCAAACGCTGGCGCGATGCGGGCCGGAGTTTCCCGATCCTGGTGCTCACCGCACGCGGCACATGGAGCGAACGGGTCGAAGGCATTGACGCCGGCGCCGACGACTACCTCCCCAAACCATTCCGCATGGAAGAACTGATCGCCCGGCTGCGCGCCATTATCCGCCGCTCGGGCGGCATGGCGAATTCCATCATCAGCATCGGCGAGGCCGACCTCGACACAAGGCAGATGCGCCTAAGCATCCGCGGGGTTCCAGTCAATCTGTCGCCGCAGGAATATCGGCTTGTGGCCTATCTGATGCTCAACAAGGGCCGCGTGGTGCCGCAACAGGAACTCGCCGAGCACCTGCAGTCAGCCCATTTCGAGCGTGAATCCAACGCTGTCGAGGTGCTGGTCGGCCGGGTCAGACGAAAATTGCCAGTAGCGCTGATCGAGACCCGTCGCGGCTTCGGCTACATCGTTGAAGATTCCGGCGCAGCCTCATGAAACCGGTCCGCTCGCTTCGCTTCAGGCTCTTCGCACTTGCCGCCGTGGTTCTTGCCGCCGCATTGCTGGTAACCGGATTCAGTCTGTCGGCCCTGTTTTCCCGATATCTCGAGCGCCGCATCGGCCAGGAACTCGATACCCACCTCAGCCAGATCATCGGCGGCCTCCGGGTCGATGCAGCGTCAGGGCTGTCGCTGGCGCGCGAACCGGTGGACCCGCGCTTTCAGACGGTATTTGGCGGCCTTTACTGGCAGGTTATCGACCAGACCAGCGACAGCCGGTTGCGCTCGCGCTCGCTGTGGGACACCTCCCTCGATGTTCCCGGCGACGATCTTCAGCCCGGCGACAGCCACATCCATGACACCTCCGGCCCACAAGACTCAAACCTGTTGCTTCATGAAACACTGGTGCTGATTCCCGCGACCGATGGCGACCATCGCGTACGCGTTACCGCGGCGATCGATCGGGCTGAAATCAGCGCGCTGGCAACTGGGTTTTCCCGCGATCTTGCCCCGGTTCTGGCCATTCTCGGCAGCGTTCTTATGCTCGGTTTCCTGCTGCAGGTCGGTGAAGGCCTGAAGCCGGTCAGGCGTGTCGTCGCCGGTGTTCATGACATCCGCACCGGTGCGCGCAAACGTCTTCTCGCAGATGCCGTACCCGAAGAGGTCGCACCGCTGGTCGAGGAGGTCAACGCCCTTCTCGACGCCCAGGATGCAGCGATCAGCCGGGCGCGCGATCGCGCCGCCAACCTCGCCCACGGGCTCAAGACCCCGCTGACTGCACTGGAAAATGACATCGAACGGCTCCGCGCCGGAGGCAATACCGAGATTGCCGATGATATCGCCGAACTGGCGCTGCGGATGCGACGCCATATGGAGCGCGAACTTGCCCGCGCCCGGGTCCGCCACAGCCGCAATCAGGATCAGGTCGCGCTCAAGCCGATTGTCGAGGGGATCTTGCGCACATTGCAGCGCACGCCCGAGGGCGAAACATTGAAACTGCAAAACAGCATCGATGCCGCATTGACCGTCCCGGTCGACCCCGATGATCTTAGCGAGTTGATTGGCAACATAGCGGAAAACGCAGTTCGCCATGCCGGCACCGAGGTCTTCGTTGCAGCCGAGGCGTCAGCTGGCTCGATTGTGCTGAGCATTGGCGACGATGGCCCCGGACTTGACGCACAACACATCGAAATTGCGCTCAAGCCGGGTCAGCGCCTCGACCAGGCCGGAATGGGTGCCGGTCTCGGGCTGGCAATCGCCAGCGATATCGTCGATTCCTTCGGCGGACAGCTCGACTTCGGGCGATCGCCGCTTGGCGGGCTCGAGGTCCGCATACTCATTCCCGTAAACGCCAATCTCCACGCTCCACCGGGCTGACCCGCGCAATCCGACCATCTCCCATTTCTCCCGAATCCACCCCAGGTATCATCGAATGAAACTTCATAGGCCCTCAATCGGCAGCATCACATTGAGCTTGCTCGTGGCGGCATGGCTTGCTCTCGTCACAAACACTGTCTTCTGGCACCAAGTGTCCACGGCATTCGGCGAACACATGCCTGGCCGGGCAGCATTCTCGATCGGCATTATCGCCCTGTTCGCCGCAGGCACGATCGCCGTTTCGGTGAAATATCTTACCAAGCCGATTTTCATATTGCTGATCATCAGCGCCGCATCCGCAGGATGGTTCATGGAACATTTCGGCGCGATCATCGACACCGACATGATCCGCAACGCCGCTGAAACAACCCCGGCGGAAGCTGGCCATTTGCTGACGCCGGCATTCCTATGGCACATGATGGTCTACGCGCTGCTTCCCTCGCTACTGATCGTGATTGTGCGCATCCGGCACCGCCCCTTCCCGGCCAAACTCAAGCACAATCTCGCCGTCATCGTCCCGCTTCTGCTGCTCACGCTTGGGTTGGCAACGTGGCAATATCCGGCAATAGCATCGACGATCCGCAACAATCGGCTGATTATCAAGACCCTCAACCCGATTGTGCCGATCGCCAATGCGGTCAAGTTTGCCATCCGGTCAGGCCAGGAACGCGTGATCGTCGCAGCTCCGCTTGACCCCGATGCGCAGTTGGGCGCGACAATCGGCAAGGCCAAAAAACCGGTGCTGACCATTGTCGTGGTGGGCGAAACCGCCCGCGCCCAGGAATTTTCGCTTGGCGGCTATCAGCGCGAAACCAATCCGGAGTTAAAAAAACGCGACATTGCCTATTTTCCCAATACAAGTTCCTGCGGAACCGCCACCGCAGTCTCGATGCCGTGCATGTTTTCCGCACTCACACGCAGCCAATACAGCCATGAAAAAGCATTGGCGCAGGAAAACCTCGTCGATGTTCTTGCCCATGCCGGCGTCGATGTCGAATGGTGGGACAACAACACCGGCGACAAGAAGATCGGTGAACGGATCATCAAGCGAAAGTTTTACGAGGAGAACGATCCTCGGTTTTGCAACCAAGGGGAATGCCTTGACACGGTCATGGTCGACGCACTCGACACCTGGCTCGATCAGGTCAAGAACAATTCTGTTCTGGTGATGCACCAGTTGGGAAGCCATGGCCCGGCCTATTTCCAGCGATACAGCGAGGAAGAACGGGTCTTTAGCCCCGACTGCCGCACCGCCGAATTCGCCGATTGTAGCCAACAGCAAATCATCAACGCCTACGACAATACAATTGTCGCCACCGACCAGATGCTGGCAGCAGTCATTGACAAACTCGCCGCCCGTTCCGACCAGATTGCCTCAACCATGGTCTACATCTCCGACCACGGTGAATCGCTGGGCGAGAAAGGCCTCTATCTGCACGGGATGCCCTATCTCTTCGCCCCTGAAGAACAGACCCGGGTTCCTTTCCTGATCTGGGCGTCAAAGAGTTACACCGGTTTGTTCGGGCTCGACACTGCCTGCCTGCGCGAACAGGCCGACGCTGCCTATTCACAGGACAATTTGTTCCACACTGTGTTGGGGTTGATGGATGTGCAGGCCCACCACTATGAACGGGACCAGGATATCAGTGCACGATGCCGCACACCGCTGAGCTGACCCCGAAGGCCAAGCACGGACCGCCCGGGCAATCAGACAGTTGCAATCACTCAGAGGTTCGAACGAAAATGGGGCGCCGCTTGTAAGCGACGCCCCTTTGTCATGTTGTCTGAACGCAATTCTTAATTGAAGCGCGGCGAACCATCATTGCCAAAGCGGTCATAGGTCACCTGATCGTTCGACACGGTTCCAACCGAAGCGGTCGGGGTGTAGTCGATGCCACCCTGCGGCGCGACAAAGCTCGGTGAACCGTCATTGCCGGCGCGGTGGTAGCTGACCAGGTCATTGGACACATTGACGGCGGCAGCAATAGAACCCTGCGCGGCGGGCACGTCATAGGCATCCATGGCGGTCGAGGCAGCGAAAGCGCCAGTCGATGCAGCAAGGGTAAGGCCGAGGGCGATGAGAAGCTTGTTCATGGTAGGTATCCTTTATAATTCGGGTCGCGTCTTGGGAGGACAGCGTGGTTGGGGAGCGGACCGGCGTGACGTTAAATTCCCGCCGGTCCGATTTTCCGATTAGTTGAAGCGCGGCGAGCCATCGTTACCGGCGCGGTCATAGACGACCTGCTCGTTTGACACGTTCCCGATCGAAGCGGTCGGTGTGTAATCAACGCCACCCTTGGAGGAGACGAAAGTCGGCGAACCGTCATTGCCGGCACGGTTGTAGATAACCTGGTCATTCGCCACAGCACCGGTAGCAGCAGTTGCCGTGTAATCGATGCCGGAAGTCTGAGCTACCGGGAAATGATAGGCGTCCATGGCAGTGGACTGGGCAAAGGCGCCGGTCGATGCAGCAAGGGTGAGGCCGAGGGCGATAAGGAGCTTGTTCATTTGATTCATCCGTCTTCGTTTAGTTTCGGTTGTCGTTCGGTTTTCTAATTTTATTCGAAGCGGTTGGCGAATGGGAGGTGTTCGCCGCCGTGTTTCGATGATCCACATATGGGGTAGGCGAATCCAAATTGCCAACCACACTTTTGTGAGAATTTGCGCTGAAACTTTCCCTTGAAAAATACGTAGGGCATTCATAGCGGCGTATTTATAATATATAATTCAAGGCGTTATAGATATGAACTTAAGAGGCGGCGATATTTGGAAAGTCGGCCATCGTACACACAATTGTGTCCACTGTGTTCACAAATGCAGCCAATCACCTGCTTCCGGGACTTGAAGGCTCAATTTTCCCGCCCTCGCAACCAGATATTCGTTTTGGGAATTGATCCGCTTTCGAATCAACGGAACCCATGAACAGGCCTGCGTCGGCTGACAACGGGATATTTTCAGTCCAGCGTACGTCGAAACCGCGCCAGGGCCAGCGCCGCAAACACCGCAACGAATAAAAACAGTGCAGCGAGTGGAACGGCAACGCCCTGCATATCTGCACCCTTGAGCATCACCGCGCGGATGATCCTGAGGAAATGCGTGAGCGGAAAAATTTCGCCCAGCATCTGTGCCCAGCCAGGCATGCCACGATAGGGAAACATGAAGCCTGACAAGAGCAGCGAGGGCAGGAAGAAGAAGAACGTCAGTTGCATGGCCTGCATCTGCGTCCGCGCGACGGTGGAAAACGCGTAGCCAAGCAACACCAGCGCCAGCACAAATACCAGAATGCTCGCCAGCAAGAGCGTCAAGGAGCCGACAAACGGCACATTGAACAGGAACTTGGCGGCGGCCAGCACCACCACGACCTGCACCCCGCCCACCGCCAGGTAGGGCAGCACCTTGCCCAGCATGATCTCCATCGGACTTATCGGCATGGCGAGCAGGTTTTCCATGGTGCCACGCTCGACTTCACGGGTCAGCGCCATCGATGTCATCATCACCATGGTGAGTTGCAGGATCACTCCGAGCAGACCAGGAACAATATTGTATTGAGTAATGCCTTCTGGGTTGTAGAGCCGGTGCACCACCACTTCGAGTGCCGCTGTGGATTGCCGCGCAGTCAGCGCCTCCGCCGATTGCTCGCGCAGCAGCGCCTGGGCGGCCACCGTGCCGAGTGTCGAGATCGCGCCCGATGCCACCGACGGATCAGTCGCATCGGCCTCGATCAGGATCTGCGGGTGGTCGCCGCGCTGCACCCGGCGGGCGAAATCAGACGGGATCGTGACGATGAAGGAGACCGCGCCACTCTGGATCAGCCGGTCGGCCTCTTCCGCGCTCGCCACCACATGATCGAAGCGATAGTAACCGGTATTTTCCATCGCCGAGATCATGGCGCGGCTGTAATGATCCTGGCTCGTGGTCACCAGCGCGGCCGGCAGCCCCTTGGGGTCGTTGTTGATGGCAAATCCGAACAATACCAATTGCAAAAGCGGCACGCCCAGCATCATGGCAAACGTGATGCGGTCACGCCGCATCTGGATGGTTTCCTTGGCGATGACCGCCATCAGCCGGCGCAATGAAAAGAACCGGTTCATGTCATGTTGTCCGTCGACTGGCTCATGAACTGGATGAATACATCCTCCAGGCTGGTCTGCCCCTGCCGCTAATGGATACCGGTTTTTGCGGAGACCTGCTCAACCGCTGCCGTCAGCAGTTCCTTTTCGCGACCAACCACGTGCAGGCTCAAGCCGAAAGGTGCCACCTGGTCGACCCCTTCGATGCCTTCAAGCATCCTGGCCGCCTCGTTGACCTTGTCACCCTCGACAATGATCGTGGTCAGGGCCGCGTCACGGATGACGTCAGCGACCGTGCCGCTGGCTAAAAGCTTGCCATAGGAAATGTAATGAATCCGGTGGCACCGCTCCGCCTCGTCCATATAGTGGGTCGAGACCAGCACGGTCAGTCCGGTCGTGGCGCGCAAATGGATCTCGTCCCAGAACTCGCGCCTTGCCTTGGGGTCGACGCCGGCTGTGGGCTCATCGAGCAGCAGCAGTTTCGGCTTGTGCATGATGCAGGCCGCCAGCGCCAGCCGCTGCTTCCAGCCGCCCGACAGGGTGCCTGCCATCTGCTTGCGCCTTGATGACAGACCCAGATCCTCCAGCGTGTCACGCACGGTGGCAGCCATCGGTTCGAGACCATAGAGCCGGGCCACAAAGGTCAGGTTCTCCTCGATCGACAGATCCTCGTAGAACGAGAATTTCTGCGTCATATACCCGACTTCCCGCTTGATCCGCAGACCATCGGTGCGGATGTCATGCCCCAGTACCCTGCCCTCGCCCTCATCCGGCGTTAAAAGCCCGCACATCACCCGGATAGTGGTCGTCTTGCCCGAACCATTGGGGCCTAAAAAGCCGGAGATCTCGCCTTCGGCAAACTGCATCGAGACGTGATCGACCACGGTCTTGTCGCCAAACCGCTTGACCAGACCACTGACGTCGATGACGTTCATCAGCGTACACTTTCCAGATCGACGTCGACGATCTGTCCCGGCGTCAACGCCCAGGCGTCGTCATCAGGACGGGCTTCGACCAGGTAGACCAGCTTTTGCCGGTTCTCGAGCGAGTAGATCACCGGCGGCGTAAATTCAGGATCGGTCGAAATGTAGCTCACCGTAGCCCGCATACCGTCGGCGCAGCCATCACACCGCACCACCAGGCTTGCCCCGATGGAGAGACGGGAGAGTGCAGGCTCGGGAACATAGACCCGCAATTTCAACGCCCCGTCAGGCAGCACCGAAAGCACCGGCGCCTGGGGCCCTGCCACTTCGCCGGTGTTGCGGATGATGTCGGAAACAACGCCAGCCTGCGGGATCGAGAGTGTCCGCTTGGTCAGCCGCCACTCGGCCGCCTCCAGCACGGCACGGGCTTGCCCAACACCGGCCTGGGCAGCCTTGATCTCATTGGCGCGCGCCGGCAACTTGGCCACCGACAGATTGGCTTCAAGCTCGGCCACCTTGGCACGGCTAAGCTCAGCACTGGTGGAGGCAGCATCGTAGGCAGCCTGGGTGGATATGCCGCGTTTAAGCAGATCAGACTGGCGCTGCAGCACCCGCTCCGCTTCTTCAGCCTGGGCCTTGGCAGAATCGAGCGCGGCGGCGATGCTGGCAATTTCCTCCGGCCGCCGCCCTTCCTGCAGATTGGCCAGTTGCCGCTGTGCCTGGGCAAGCCCGGCCTGGGCTTGAGCTACCGCGATTTCGGCGTCACGTCGCTCCAACTGGGCGAGCGGCTGTTCGGCGGTAATATGGTCGCCGCGCCGCACATCCAGGGCAACGATCTGGGCCGTCTCGATCGGCGCAACCAGCACATACTCACCCTCGACATAGCCGACCGCGAGCGGCCCCGGACCGGCGCAGATCGAAAACAGCGTCGCGATATAGGGAATGGTACAGATCAGTGACGTCATGGGCGCGACTTTCTGTTGGTCTCGACGAAGGCGCGGATATTGCCATGGATCACCGTCTTGATCCGGCCAACTTCCTCAGATCCGACCTCGTCCCACTCCATGCGCCGTGCAACGATGGCGTGGCCAATGCGAAAATAGACGATCTGCCCGGCAATACTGAAGGTTCCGAGCCGGATCAGGTCGCTTTCAGGGGGCTGGCCGGTAGCCAACCCCATAAGCGTGCACAGCCGGGTGTGAACCGGCAGGATGAAATCGGTATAGAGGTGATCGAACACCGGCCCGGGATTGGCGATCTCGCGAACGATGAAGGCGGCGAGATCACGCGCCTCCGGTCGCCCCAGCATGAAGTCAGCCATGGTCATCGCCACCCGCTCAAATGCTTTCTGCGCCGATGCCGGATCACTTCCGGGATCAATGTCGGCCAGCGCCGGCATCGCCACACTTTGAATGCGGCTCCCTACAAGTTCGGCGCAGGCCAGCCGCAAGCCGTCCTTGCCGCCAAAATGATAGGCGATCGAGGCAATATTGGCCTCGGCGGCAGCAGCGATCTCGCGGGTGGATGTGGCCTCGAAACCCTTCGAGCCAAACAGTTTGAGCGCCGCGACCATCAGCGCCATGCGGGTTTGCTCGCCAGGCTTTTCGGTTTCGGATGACAGCTCTGTTTCGGATCGCACTACACTCTCCCTGTT
Source organism: Hoeflea sp. Naph1 (assembly GCF_046837775.1). GTDB lineage: Bacteria > Pseudomonadota > Alphaproteobacteria > Rhizobiales > Rhizobiaceae > Hoeflea. Next base: position 3,462,106 of record NZ_CP177286.1, read on the forward strand.
GCCAAATTTTGACAGGGAAAATAGCACAAGTAAGCATGTCAATCAATCGATTGATTGACACTCACTCTGACGGCAGACATCGCCAACCCGCGACGGTCCCGGCACAACGAGGGCGACAGAGAAAAGAATTTTCGGGTCGCGAAAGGCCCAGCTACGATCAGCCGGTTGACGGCTCCTCGGCCAGCATCGCCCGCAACTCGGTCTTGAGCACCTTGCCGTAATTGTTCTTCGGTAAATCCGTGACAAAACGATAGACCTTGGGGCGTTTGAATCGGGCGATGTGGTCTAGGCAATGCCGGTCGAGCGCCGCCGCATCCACCACGGCATCGGCAGCCGTCACGACAAAGGCAATCACGCGTTCGCCCCATTCCGGATCGGCCGCACCAATCACGCTGACTTCGCGCACGCTCTCATGGATGAGCAGCGCTTCCTCTACCTCGCGCGGGTAGATATTGGTGCCGCCGGATATGATCACATCCTTGGACCGATCCTTGAGCGTGAGAAACCCGTCGGCATCGAGACTGCCCATATCGCCGGTCCACAACCAACCGTCGCGCAACGCTCTGGCCGTGGCCTCGGGGTCGCCCCAGTAGCCGGCCATCACCGGTGTGCCGCGCACGATGATCTCACCGGTGTCACCGATAGCCAGTTCGACGCCATCGGAATCGACAATACGCACCTCCACGCAAGCATGGGGGATACCGACCGAAGCCAGTCGCTCGCGCCAGCGCGGATGCGAGCGGTCGGCGACCGCGGCGCGGTTGAGCGCGGTGATCGTCATCGGGCTCTCGCCCTGCCCGTAGATCTGGCAGAACCGCGGCCCCAGCACTTCGACAGCATCGATGATGTCGGCCAGATACATCGGCCCGCCACCATAGACGATGGTGCGGATGCCCTCGCCATCATAACCGCTTGCGCGCGCGCCACTGACCAGCCGCTTGACCATGGTCGGCGCCGCAAACAGGTGGATGCCATCGAGATCCCTGGCCAGACCGAAAATTTCATCGGGCTCAAACCCGGCCGACACCGGCACCACATGCCGCGCTGCCTTGAGCACATGCTGGATGCAGTAGAGCCCCGCGCCATGGCTGATCGGCGCGGCATAGAGCGCCGCATCGCTGGTCAACACCTCGTCGACATCGACAAAATAGGAAAATGCCATTGCCTGCAGATTGCCGTGGCTGAGCATCACGCCCTTCGGGCGGCCGGTGGTGCCGGAGGTGTAAAACAGCCAGGCCATATCATGCTCATCACGCGCAACCGGCGCAGAAAATGGCTGGACCTCGCGCAAGACGTCGAATTCCGCTCCCGCCAGATCGATTACCGTCGGCGCCCGCTGATCCAGCGCCTGCACCAGTTCGTCTCCCAGCGGCTGGCTGGCAAACACGGCGGTGGCGCCAGAGTTTTCGACGATATAGGCGGCTTCGCGCGGATGCAGCTTTGCATTGATCGGCACCACCGCAGCGCCGCCGAACCAGATCCCGAACATCGCTTCGAGATAGGCTGGATGGTTCTTGGCAAAAATCGCCACCCGGTCGCCCGGCTTGATCCCGTGACGTTCCGCGAGCCCGGCGCCGATGCCGCCCGCGGCTCGGGCAAAGCCGCGGTAATCGGCGCGCATCTCGCCTCCCAGATACAGCGCCGGATTGTCTGGGTGCACCCGTGCACTGCGTACCAGCCATTCAGCCAGATTCATGTTCAACTCCCACTTGCCTAACTCATGAGTTGCGGATTTTCCGCCGCATCAGCCGGATATAAAGCCCCGGCGAGAGCCGGTTGATCATCCAGGCCATCCACGCCACGCGCCCCACCGGGACAAAACGCTTGCCACGGCGCCATCCATCCAGAATTGTCTTCGCGGCCTGCGCCGGGCTGATTTCGTCAAACCCGTCGGTCGCAGCCCCTGGACGGCCAATGCCCGCAATCCCGGTTTCAAAGCGGCCCGGATTGGTGGCAACGAACGATGGCGCCGCCACCACCACGCCGACGCCGTATTCGGCTTCCTCTGTCGCAAGCGATTGAAAAAAGCCGTTCATGGCGTGCTTGCTGGCGGCATAGGCAGTGCGCCTGTTGAGCGGTGCAAACCCCGCCACCGAAGAGACCGCAATATGGGTTCCCCGCGCCCTCCGCACAGCCTGCAGCAGACCGGCCGCCACCCGTACCGAGCCAAAATAGTTGATTTCCATCACCAGCCTCTGCGAGGCCAGCGTGGTTTCATCAAACAGATCAATCTGGGTTACCCCGGCATTGTGGATCACCAGATCAAGCGCCGGATAGCGAACTGAGATGTCAGCGCAGACTGCCGCCACCGCGGCCTCATCGGTGAGATCGCAGGCGATCTGTTCGATCCGTTCGTCGCCTGTCGGAAGAGCAGCCAACGCCCCGGGCAGATCAGTCAGCACCACGCGCCAGTGTTCCTTGAGAAGCTCTGCCGCAAACGCCTGCCCCAACCCACCGGCGCCACCGCTAATCACCGCGACCCGGCTCACAAGCCCGCTGCCTTGCGCCACAATTCAAACGTCTCGCGGCTCGTCAGTTCCGGGCTGTAGCCGAACACATTTTTCAGCGCCGAATTGTCGAGCACTGGCCGGTATTGCAAAAACCGCACCTGTTCCGGGCCATAGCGCGACAGTTTGAGCGGCCGGGCAACGGCGAGTACGGCTTTCAGCAGCCATACCGGCAGGTTCAGCACCGGTTTGCCGAGCGCTTCGGCGATCTCTCTCACCGTCAGCGCACCATCGCCACAGACATTGAAAATACCCGCCGGCCCCTCGCCTGCCGCGCGCAGCAGAATGCGCGCCAGATCGCGCGTCCAGATGAACACAAACGGGCTGTCCGAGCCCCGCACCGCAATCAGCCGGGGGCGATGAAACAGTTCGGTGATCTGGTTTTCCAGCCCCGCGCCCAGCACGGTGCCGACCCGCAGCACCACCTGCTCGAGTTCGGGATGCAGACTTCTTGCCTCGGCCAGCATTTCCTCGACCTGGCGCTTGTGGTCTGAATAGGTAAATTCAGGATTGCCGCGCACCGGGTCGGTTTCACTGAGCGGCACCGGGTTGTCGTCATGATAGCCATAGGCCGCCCCCGAAGAGGTTACGACCAGCCGTCTGACGCCATGCGCAAGCGCCGCATCAAGCACCTTCCGGGTGCCCATCATATCGACCTGATGAGCAAATTCGCGTGTCATCGCCCGCGTCGGCGAAACAATCGAGGCCAGATGCACGATCACCTCCGGTCTAAACGCCGCGATCACGCGCTCAACCTCATCGCCACGCACGTCCATCAGCGCGAATTTGATGCCATCCGGCAAGGCCGCCGGTGTGCGGATATCGGTCGCCAGCGTTTGGGTGCCGGCGCCCGCCAGTTCCTCAAGCAGAACCTGCCCCACTGCACCCGCGGCGCCTGTCACCAGCACCCGGCTCATTGTTCAGCCTCGCTGCATGACCAGAGCCACGCCAGCACCAGACCGGAAATCGCGTGCCAGATGCCCCAGAATGCCGCCGCCACGGCCATGCCACCCAACCCGCCGAAAAAGGCAAAGATCAGCACCAGCCCGAGGCCGGAATTCTGAATGCCGGTTTCGATCGTCACCGCACGGCGATCATAGTCCGACAGCCGCGCCAGGGTCGCGGTCAGGTATCCTCCTGCCAGCGCCAGTCCGTTGTGAAGCACGACCAGTCCCGCCACCGCCGCCGCATAGCCAAGAAAGAAATTCCAGTTTGCCGCCAGCGCCAGCACGATGAAGCCAATGAAGATAGCCATCGACAGCGATTGCATCGGCTTGCGGATCCGGGCCGCCAGCGCCGGTCGATAGGCGTTGAGCAGAATCCCGAGAACGAGCGGCACGATCAGCATGAAAAACACGGTAATCGCGATCGACACCGGATCCAGCACTGTCTCCCGCAAAAGCGTCCGTGTCGGTGCGTAGAGATTGCCCCAGAACGCTACATTGGCAGGCGTGAGCACGATCGCGACGAACGTGGCGATCCCGGTCATCGACACCGACAGCGCCGTATTGCCGCCCGACCGATGGGTGATGAAATTGGAAATATTGCCACCGGGGCAGGCCGCCACCAGAATAAGACCCAGCGCAATCGAAGGCCGCGGATTGGTGGCCAGCAGCATCAGATAGGTCAGCGTCGGCAGCACCACAAATTGCGAAACCAGGCCAGTCACGAGCGCTCTTGGCGCACGCAGAAGGGCACGAAAATCTGCCAGCTTCAGATCGAGCGCGATCGAGAACATCACGATCGACAGGATGGCATTGAGCAGCAACAGGCTGCCGGGGCTGAAATTCAGCCGAATAACGTCGATATCGGTCATTTGGCACCGTCTTTCAAAGCCGCTACCCAGCTTGTGATCGCAGTCCTGTAGGTGACCTTGTCGACATAGTAGGCCATCCGCGGCAGGTCGATATAATTCATACTGCCAGTCGCCCGCTTGAAACCGGCTGCCTTTTCCGCTTTCAGCGCCTTGGCCGCCATCACGCCTTTATTGATTCCGGCGATGTAGCGCGCCACCATTTCCGCCTGTTCGTGCCGGCCCTGCCACCCCAGCCCCGAGGCCTCGACCATGCCCAGCACGAACAGATCGTCACGCTCTGGATGCATGCAGTTGAGGAACAGATGCGGCGCATCGCCTTGCCAGTTGAGGAGCGCCTTGTCGATGAACGGGTAATGCAGCTTGTAGCCGGTCGCCGCCAGGATCAGGTCGTAATCGGCCTGGCTGCCATCCTTGAAATGCACCGTGTTGCCCTCGAACCGGTCGATATCCGGCCTGACTTTGACATCACCATGACCGGCATGAAACAGGATCAGCGAATTGACCACCGGATGGGCTTCGTAGAGCGCGTAATCAGGTTTCGGAAACCCGTATTTCGAGGGATCGCCGGCAAACCATTTCAGGATCATGCCGTCGACCCGGCGCTTGAGCCACATCGGCAGCTTGATGGCACCACCCAGCGTGTCCGCGGGGCGCCCGAATATATATTTGGGCACGAAATAGTAGCCGCGCCGCATCGAGATATCGCAGCTTAAACCATGATGGATTGCATCCACGGCGATGTCACAGCCGGAATTTCCAGCCCCGATTATCAACACCCGCTTGCCGGCAAACACTTTCGGATCACGGTAGCGGCTCGAATGCATCAGTTCGCCGGAGAACGATCCCGTGAACGCAGGCATATTGGGTTCAGACAAGGTGCCGTTGGCAATCAGCACGCCCGCAAATTCGGCTTGTTGCTCCTGGCCTTCCGCGTTCCGCCAGACGACGCGCCAGCCTTCACCGTTTCCGCCCAGCGGCTTTACTGAAAGTACTTCGGTCCTGAACAGAAAATGCTCGCGCAGTTTGAAATGATCGGCGAAGCGCCGAAAATAGATCTTCAATTCCCGGTGCGAGGGATAATCGGCAACATCCTCATCCATCGGAAAATCGGCAAACTCCGTCATCCGCTTCGACGAGATCAGATGCGCGGTCTCGTACATGGTCGAGCGCGGGCCGTCGATGTCCCACAGCCCACCAACATCGTCATGGATCTCGAACCCCTGAAAGTCGATTCCCTGCTCGATCAGCGTCTTCGCCGCAGCCAGCCCCATCGGCCCGGCGCCGATCAGCGCGAACTTGCCGCGCGCCGCATTCTCCGTCATGCATCCTCCCGAACCACCGCTCCTCAGCCGCTCACACATCCTTGCGCGCCACGCGCTGCAAAACAAGATGCCGCTAGGGTAGTGATGCCCCGGTGCGGAGACCCATGCCGGTTACTGAATTCGGTCGAAGACAAGACCACCAAGTGATGTGGTACATCAAGGTCCATCTTGGGACTGAAAAGACAAGTCAGCGTCGCAAAACCCGAACTTGAAATATGTCCGGACCAACCATTGCTTACATGAGTAATGGGTAGGTTTTGCTGGCCAGATCACGCGTTGCGCAGGACTTGCTTGTTCCATTGGTTTACTTCCACCATGCGCCGGAACAGGAGCCTTCATTATCAGCACTGCCCCAATTGCATCAAACAGCAACAAGCGGATTTGCCGAGAGAGCCGGGGACACCTTCATGGCTTCACGCAGACCAATCAACCTTAGATAGCAAGCACTCTTGCGGGGAGCTCTAGTGAGTTGAAATGCTTGGAAAATATTTTGGGCGTAAAGAACTTGTTAACCGTAAATAGGGCTATTTGCACGCACTCATTCCGCCTACTGTGGAATCGAAGCAATTTTAACGCGAGCTAATATGACCAGTATTCTAACGAATGCCGGAGCAGTTTCTGCACTGCAGACACTCCGAACGATTGGCTCCAATATGGCCACCGCGCAGGGCCAAATCAGCTCTGGATTGAGAATCCAGTCGGCATCCGACAATGCCGCCTACTGGTCTATTTCCACAACCATGCGCTCTGACAACAAGGCGATCTCGACAGTGGTCGACGCCCTCGGTCTGGCCGCTGCGAAAGCAGACGTGGCGTATTCTGCAACCGCTTCCATCGTGGACATTCTATCAACATTCAGCGCGCGGCTGGTTGCGGCGAAAGAAGCGGGTGTTGACAGGGCCAAAATTCAACTGGAACTCTCTCAGCTCAACAAGCAGGCCCATAGCATCGTCGGCGCCGCAAGTTTTGGCGGCGTCAACTGGTTGAGCGCAAACGCACCGACGCATCTGATGGAAACGCCGGATTTGAGCGCCTCCGTGGTTTCCGCTTTCGTCAGGTCATCCGATGGGTTTGTCAGTGTGAAAACCTCGGAGGTAAACCTCAAGATCACCAGCATGCTCAACACCGGAGGAGGTGGCATTCTCCAGAAGGAAATTGGTGGTCTGGGAGATATGGGCGGATTTAAGGGAACCAATGCAAATTCCATTGCCCATCAGGGCCATGAAGCCCGCACTTTCACGGGACCCGCAGCATTCGGCGCGACAGACTATATCGAGTTTGACATTGTGGTGGATGCCGGAACCCACTCTGCGGGTCAGACGTTCTCGGGGTTGCGTATCGACAAAGCCCTTGTCGATACGGCCCTCGGCACGATAGATGGAAATATCGGTACGGCGGCTGAAATGAGAGTGGTTCTCGAGAAGCTTTTGCTCGACAATTCCGTTCCTGCAACCGCTTATGAAACCATGTTCTCGGGTGGCAACCCTGCCTTGTTCGAGATCGGCTCCCTTGAAACGGCGGGCGAGCCGGGATCAAGTATAAACATCTTCAACGTGACATCAGATTTTGGAGGTGCCCATCCGGTGGGATACGCTCTGGGGCTGGAAAACCCGCCGCTGTACAATCACGACAACATGTATCCCACTGCAACGGTTTCGTTTACCGAACCATTCACAGTATCTCCGACTGCCTCGTTCTGGTTCGACGCGCAGGTTGGGTTGGGCCCATCAAATACATACACGGTCGACCGAACGACGGTGGACGCTGCGCTCGGCACAAGCGATGGCTATATTGGCGACGCAACGGCCCTTGCCACCGTGATCGCATTCGCATCGGCTCCGAGCGGACTTGCGGTTACAGCAAGTGGAACAACCATCACTTTCGCCGCTGATCAGACCATATATCCGGAGGCAGGAAATCGCGCTGCGAAGATCAGCGTCGGCAATGTGGAATCCGATCCAACCTGGACTTTGGATTTCGATCTCGATGAGGTTGACATCACCGGTGAGGACTTCACCCTGGATGAGTACCTTAGAGGTGTCGACTACATGCTCCAGGGCGCAATTTCCAGCGCAAGCCTGCTTGGCTCTCTTCAATCCCGCATCGATATGCAGGCCGACTTCACGGCCAAACTCATCTCATCCATCGATATGGGCATCGGACGCCTGGTTGACGCCGACATGAATGAACAATCTACCCGTCTCAAGGCTCTCCAGACGCAGGAACAACTGGCGATCCAGACACTTCAAATTGCAAATTCCAACTCCGAAACAATTTTGTCCCTGTTCAGGTAATCAGGAGGTGGTGCGTCAAAACAGATGCGCGGCACGCCAGAGGTTCGAATTTGCGACCTGCATCGGCACGCACTTCTATTGGACGTCGGAATTGCCCGCCTCATCCTCGAGCGAATGTTTCTTGCGGACGGAGCGAACCATCATCCAGGTAAAGCCAATCGCAATCGGCACGAAGAGGCTCGACAACAAGCCTGAACTCAGCGGCAGTCCCAATTTGTCGAGCGGCTTGGCTACGTAGCCGAACAGGCCGACAATGTAGTAGGAAATTGCTGCCACCGAGAGCCCCTCGACGGTTTGCTGCATCCTTAGTTGCAGCTTGACCCGGCGGTTCATCGAACCAAGCAGCGCGCTGTTTTGCCGTTCCAGTTCGACGTCGATCCAGCTGCGCAGCAGCGCCGTGGTCCGCGCCAATTTGCGCGACAGGTTGGCCTGCCGTTCCTCGATCGACTGGCAGGTGCGCATTGCCGGCGCGAGCCGCTTTTCCAGGAACGCGCCGATCGTCTCGGAACCGGGCTGGCCGGTTTCAGCCAGCGAAGCGATACGTTCGCGCACGATGTTGTAATAGGCCCGGCTGGCGCCAAAACGATAAAGGCTGAGCGCGGCGCTGGCTTCCAGTTCCGCCGCAAGCTCGGTGATTTCAGAAAGCAGGCTGTCGGCATTTTCACGCGCGCCGGATTTCATGCTCTGTGTGGTCTTTGTCAGACCATCCTCGATGCGGCGCATTTCCGGCGACAGTGTCCGCGCGAGCGCCAGGCCCAATGTCGCCAGCGTCCGGTAGGTCTCGATGTCGAGCAACCGCTGCACCACCGCCCCGCGTCCTGCGTCGGTCATGCCCTTGTCGACCACCAGAATCCGGGTCAGCCCGTCGCCATCCTGGCGGAAATCGGTGGCAATCAGCGCCTGCCCGTCCTTGACTTCGCTCAGGCACAGGCTGGTCGGATCGAAGGTCGCAAGGGCTGCCTGCGTTTCAGGCGACTCTGGCCTGACTTCCAGCCGTATGCCGGCAATCAGATTGCCCGGCGGCGAAAACTGGTCGCCGAACGGATGTGTGTCGAGATGGTCGCCAAAACGCTCAGGCGCCGGTGCGTCCCAGAAATAGGTCGAAAACTCGGTATGGCGTTCCCAGCGCAAGGTTCCCTGTCCCCAGCCCATGGCGAAATGTGCCGACTCCCGTCCCGGCACGGCGACGCCGCGCCCTCGCGCAAGTTCGGCCACCACCGCGTGATCGACCGCCGCTCCGCCATCGGTCAGGAACGCCAGTTGAAAGATCACCCGCGACTGTCCGACCAGCGCCAGCGGCCGCGCGTGAATTTCGCCGAGCGCCTCGGCGCGGCCTTGCGCCATCGGAAATGAAAACCTGCCCATGCGCTGTTGATCCCCTCGATCTCGTGCATCGTGCAGCGCCGAATGCGATCCTTCTCAGGATCCCCACACCTCGCCTTTCTCAATTGTTTGTAGAGCCAGCACCCCATCAAGGCAAAGCGGCAATTCCGCGCTTGTCGTCTGTACTCGGTAATCGGCAGTCCCGATGCGGCGTTTCAGGGCTCAGCACACGGTGCGATCCGGATTGGTTCACCGGCCGCTCCACCCAGTATTACACACCCGCCGGCATGGCACAGCGTCCAGGCCGAAACGGTGGCGCCGGAGGCCGCCAGCACGAGTTCGGGCACAGCCGGCAGTTCCGGCGCCCAGATCCACCAGCCGTCTTCAAGCCGCGCGCCCTCGCCGGGATCCATACCCGCACCCGATCCCTTGACCCGCGCCTCGACCAGTTCCAGCCCTGCCGGCGTTACTCGCCAGCCTTCGCGCCATTCGGTCTTTTCAACCGAATGGGTCCAGGAAAGATTAAACAGCGTCGCTGCAATCACCAACGCCTTGCCGCCAGCGCTGACGCAAAGCGCGAGTGCCATTTACGCCGGCTCCACCTGTCTGCGCATCTGCAGATAGGCCAGAACCGCAAACGCAGCCGCCAGCGCGAAGCCGATCTCATCGGTCAACGGCAATGCCGCCACCAGCGTGAATGCCGCCAACGCAGCAAGCACGCGCAGCGGCCAGCCCAGTGGCCCACCGAGAAAGCCAATCACCGCTGCTCCCCACAGCCCGATCGCCAGCACCGTCTTGGCAACTATATAGATCACCGCCGGCACGTAGCCGATTTCGGCTGCCAGCGGCCCGCCATCCTGCAGCATCAACGCCGGTGTATAGACCGCCATGAACGGAATCACGAAGCCTGCGGCAGCCACCTTGACCGCCTCCATCGAAATTTTCAGCCCGTTCTCCTTGGCAATTGGCGCAGCCGCGAAACAGGCCAGCGCCACCGGCGGTGTCAGGTCGGCCAGAATGCCGAAGTAGAACACGAACATGTGGCTGACGATCAGCGGCACACCCAGTTCCAAGAGCGCCGGCCCGGCGATTGACGAGGTGATGATGTAGTTGGGGATGGTCGGGATCCCCATGCCGAGCACGATACAGGTGATCATCGTCAAAAGCAGCGACAGGAACAGGCTCTTGTCTCCTACCGAAACGATATATTGCCCGAACGTGTTGGCAGCGCCCGTCAGCGTCATGGTGCCGATGATGATGCCGACAATCGCACAGGCGACCCCCACCGGCAGCGCCGTCTTGGCGCCCTCGGCAAGCGAATCTCTGCAGATCGCTAGCGTTTCGCGCCCGCCCTTGCTGACCGCGTTCCAGGCCACCAGCGCCAGCACCGCAGCCAGGATCACATGAATGCCAAATTGCAGGAAGGCGGCGGCCACCAGCCCCAGCCCGATCCAGAAGATGGTCCGGATCACGCCCGCAGGTAGGCCCAACGCAACCGAACCACCGAGGATCAGCAGAACGGTGAGCGCCAACCCGACGGTTCCGGCAAACAGCGGCGTGTAGCCTGAGAACAACAGATAGATCAGCATCAACAGCGGCAGCAGCAGATACCAATTCTCTCTCAGCGCCTTCATCGGCGACGGCAATTGGTCCTTCGCCAGCCCCACCAGATTGTGCTTGCCGGCCTCCAGATGCACCATCCAGAACGCCGAGGCGAAATACAAAAACGCCGGGATGATCGCCGCCTGGACCACCTCGTAATATTCGACACCCAGGGTTTCGGCCATGATGAAAGCCACCGCCCCCATCACCGGCGGCATGATCTGCCCGCCCATCGACGAGGTCGCTTCCACCCCGCCGGCAAAGGCCGCGCGGTAGCCGAAACTCTTCATGAGAGGGATCGTGAACTGTCCGGTGGTCACCACATTGGCGACACCGGAGCCGGAAATCGTCCCCATCAGGCCCGACGAGATCACCGAAACCTTTGCGGCACCGCCGCGCTTGTGGCCCACCAGCCCCAGCGAAACGTCGGTGAAAAGCTGGATCATGCCGGCCTTTTCAAGAAATGCGCCAAACAGGATGAACAGGAAGATGAAGCTTGAGGAAACAAAGATCGGAATGCCGTAGATGCCCTCGGTGCCATAGGCCATGTGGTCGATCACCTGAGCAAAATCATAGCCGCGGTGATTGAGCGGCGACGGCAGATATTCGCCGAACAGGCAGTAGGCCAGAAATGCACCGGAAATGATCGGCAGCGCCGGGCCCATGATCACCCGGGCGGCAACAAATACGGTGGTGAGCGCAATCACGCCCATGACGATATCACGCTGCAGCGGATCGCCGGCGCGCAGCAGCAGTTCGGTATATTCATACCATTGGTAAAACGCCACGGCGACGCCGCAACCGGCCAATAGCCAGGCCAATGTCTTAACTGCCGGGCCGGCATTGCGCGCGGCAGCAACCAGAGGAAAAGTCAGCAGCAACAGGAAACCGACATGGATCGCCCGCACCACCTGGCTCGCCAAATCGATGATATGCGCGGCGGTGGCGATCTGGAACACCGAAAACACCAGCGCGATCCAGAACAAAAGCCGCCCTTCGGGCGTTTGCGGAAAGCTCTCGGCCAGCGGATCATGCAGACCGAGGTCGATATCGGCCTCCGCGGCCTGATGCGCGGCTTGATCTCTTGCCATGCGGTGTTCTCCCAAAAGGCATCATATAGGCCCCGTGGCGGAGTCAGAATTCCAACCCCGCCACGGCAATCAGCTGATGTTATCCGGTTGTTTGACCGGACTTACATTATGCCCTTTTCCTTGTAGTAACGCTCCGCGCCCGGGTGCAGCGGCAGCGGCATGCCCTTGACGGCATTTTCCAGCTTGATCTGCGCGGCTGCCTTGTGCGCGGCTTCCAGGTCAGGGAGGTTTTCAAACAACTGCTTGGTCATCTCGTAGGCGAGATCGTCGCTGACGTCCGAATGCGTCACCAGGAAGTTGACCACCGCCACGGTGCCCACATCACTGTCCTGTCCCTCATAGGTACCGGCCGGAATGGTGGCAGCAATATAAGGAGCGCCAAGCGCGGTGACGACTTCTTCAGGCACAGCCACCATCTGGATATCAAGCGAAGTCGACAGATCCTTGATCGAGGCAACCCCGAGGCCTGCCGACTGCAGCGTCGCGTCAAGCTGGCGGTTCTTGATCAATTCCACCGATTCGGCGAACGGCAGATATTCGGTCTTCGCCAGGTCGTCATAGGACATCCCGGCCGCTTCAAAGATCTTGCGCGCATTGAGCTCGGTGCCGGACTTGGCAGCGCCCACCGACAGGCTCTTGCCCTTCAGATCGGCAAAATTCTTGATGCCGGATTCCTTCGAGGCAACGATCTGGATGTAGTTGGGATAGACCGCTGCGATGCCGCGCAGCTTGTCGAGCGGCGCCTTGAAGCCGGCATCCGCGTCACCTTCCCAAGCCAGCTTGACGGAATCGCCCAGCGCCAGCGCCAGTTCGCCCTTGCCCTGCTGCAGCAGATTGAGGTTTTCCACCGATGCCTTGGTCGACTGCACCTGGGTGCGCACGCCCTCGATCTTCTCGGCGTAGATCTTCGACAGGCCGACGCCGAGCGGATAATAGACGCCCGATGTTCCGCCGGTGAGAATATTGACGAACTGTTCGGCCTTGGCCGGGGCCAACGACAGGCCCATGGCGCTCGCCGCCATCAGGGCAACAAGGTTTCTGCGGTTGATGCTGATCATCGAGGGTTCCTCCATATTTGAACAAAACGAGGCGGCGGTTCCTTGCGCCACTCCGGTACAGTCTCAAGCGATATAGTCCGGATGCCGATCCGCAAAGCGGATCTCCTCTGGCGCGCCAGACAACCGGCTGAACATAACTGGCATGTTTTTGCTCGATAGCAAGCGATCCACGGCAATTTTTTTACCACCAATCGCGTGTCTCTTACGTTCAGACACACGTCAGTTCGCGCCCTGCCATTGCGGCTGTGACGAGCCTAGCTCCACTGCTGGACCAGGCCACGCCATGCTGGTTCCGCTGAGGCTGAGAGGCGGACGAAGCCGCAATGCAGGCCCCCAGATGGTGAGTTCGGTGGCCTCGGCATAATCATCCGCTTCTGGCTTGCCGATCGTGATGGCGTCAGCCACACCCGGATAGCTCGCGAAAAACCCGCCAACCCGCGCCAGCGACGTGCGCCAGCGCGAACCGCTACCATCCTTCTGGCGTAACACCAGCCCACGCACCACGGCCGCCGCCAGCAGGTAGCCGGCGCCCTGGTCGAGCGCCTGCGCAGGCAAAGGCACCGGCTTTTCCGATCCGGTACGCTCCATACCTTCCGCCGCAATGCCGGAGCTCATCTGCACCAGACTGTCAAACCCGCGCCGATTGGCCCAGGGCCCACTCCAGCCATAGGCATCAAGCGAAACGTCAATCAGTCCGGGGCAAGTCCGCGCGCGCATTTCGGCACCAAGACCGAGTTTTTCCAGCGCATCAGACCGGTAGCCATGCACCAGAACATCGGCTTTCTCCAACAGCGCTACGAAACGCGCCCGGTCGGTCGGGTCCATGAGGTCCAGCCGTGCGCAGCGCTTGCCCAGTGTTACTTCCGGGATCACCGCACCTTCATCCCATGATGGCGGATCAATGCGGAGTACATCCGCACCAAAGCCGGCCAGAAACCGCGTTGCCACCGGCCCGGCCAGCACCCGCGTCAGGTCCAGAACCCGCACGCCGGCGAGTGGTCGTGCCGGATCAAATTCCCGGTCAAGTCCATGCTCTGGTCTCACTCCACCCGCTGTCCTCTCGACACGCATCAGCGGTTCTGTCAGCACTGCCGCGCCCTGTGGGTGCACACGCCATTTATCGAGACTGCGCATTGCCGCCGCACAGCCACCCCGGGCGACAATCGCGGCTTCCAGATCATCAACCGGCCATTTGGAAACCGCTGCGGCAACCGCGTCGCGATCAGCGTCCGTACCCAGTACCGATAATGCCGCCGCACGGTGATGCGGCGCATTGGTGTGAAGCCTTATCCAGCCGTCAGAGCCACGATAATCACCCGCAACCGCGTCCCAGACGGATGGCAGTTCCCAGCCCTGCGGGGCGATCGAAAACCCGAACCAGAGCGAGGCCAGCCGCCGGTCCACGCACGTCACCGGCTGCGCACCCGACCGCAGCGTAATCCATTCGGCGAGCGCCAGCCCTGCCGTGGCCACCGACGCGACGGCGAAATCGCTGACCGCGAAGACCGACGGCAGACATCCCGCGCCCTCTATCTGCAGATCCGAAGCGGCATGGTCCGGGACACCAAGAGCGGCCGACAAGGCGGCAATCATCGACCTGGCGCCCTGGTGGTCTGACGTTGATGAAATCGTCATGGCGAACTCCCGACTTGCGTTCAGGCCTTCACACAAGCTCGAAACAATCATATCGTCAATATTGATCATATAAATCAACATTCGAGATGCTCGCCATGGCTGAATACCTCACCGCCGAACAGGCCGCCCGACGCCTCGGCGTCTCGCGGCAAACCCTTTACGCCTATGTCAGCCGTGGCCTGCTGCGCGCCGTGCCCGCACCGGACCCGCGCCAAAGCCGTTACCTCGCCGAAGCCGTCGAGCAACTGGCTACCACCCGCCGGCGCGGCCGCAAGCGAAAGGAAGTCGCCCGCGCCACGCTCGACTGGGGCATGCCGGTGCTGGAATCGGCGGTGACGCTGATTGAAAACGGCCGCCTGAGCTATCGTGGTCACGACGCCGTCGAACTTTCACAAACCCACAGTCTGGAGGACGTTGCGGCACTGCTCTGGCAGATGGAGAAAGAGACAGCCTTCCCGCACGCGGCACCGGGCAATCTCAAGGCCTATGCCAGCCTCTGCAGCCAGGTCGGTATGCCACCAGTCAGCGACACCCTGTTGCCGTTGTTTGCGGTTGCCGCAAGCGATGACCCTACTTCGGCATGGCGCCACGACCCCAAGATGCTGGCGCAAGGATCGGGCGATCTTGTGCGCATCCTGACAGCCACGGCGCTCAGACAAGCACCGCGATCGGCCCCGATTCACCAGCAACTGGCCGATAGCTGGCAGGTTTCGCCACCAGGCGCTGATCTGATCCGCCGGGCGCTGGTGTTGTGTGCCGATCATGAACTCAACGCATCGAGCTTCACCGCGCGCTGCGTGGCGTCCACCGGCGCGTCGCTGAAGGCGGCAATCATTGCAGCACTCGCCGCTCTCAGCGGGGTCAAGCACGGGGCCATGACGACACGAGTGGAACAGGTCTGGGACGGGCTCGATCCCGCCGATGTCAAAGGCAGCCTCCAGCGGCGTCTCGAAGCCGGCGAGACCATTCCCGGCTTCGGTCACCCGCTCTATCCCGATGGCGATGTTCACGCCCGGGCATTGCTCAAACCAATTCTGCCCGATTTTCCGCAAACGGCCCGGATTGTTGATGCGGTCAGGGAACTGACCGGCACCGAGCCATCGATTGATTTCGCGCTGGTCGCCCTGCGGCGGCATTTGCACTTGCCACCGGGCGCCGCCTTCTTGCTGTTTGCCATCGGCCGGTCAACCGGCTGGATCGCCCACGCGCTTGAGCAACGCGCGAGTGGTCAATTGATCCGGCCCCGCGCGATCTATACCGGCGAGCGCCCATGAGCCGATTGGCGGCCGGACCATTTGCTTTCAGCCGCGCCCGGTCCCTGTCAAAAACCAACGCTCGCGGATATCAGCCCGTATCGCCATCCGCCTGTCCGGCGCAAACCGCCGGCAGCCCGCCCATCACCAGATCGGCGACGATGGCGGCATAGGCGTCACGGTCCACAGGTCCGCCTGGCTTGTGCCAGAGAAAGAACCAGTTGAGCATGCCGAACACCGACATGGTCACCGGCCTGACCAGTTCCGGGCGCGCGGCAAATCTCTCAGGCTCCACCGCCCGCACGCTGTCGGCCATGCAGGCAACCAGCCGCCGCTGCAATGCCCTGAGATGCTCCTGCTTTTCCTCAGGCAGCGATGACAGCGCATCCAGTTGCACCTTGTGCTCGCTGTCGGAATCCCGATAGGCGATCAGCACCGCGCGGATCAGCGCCCGCAGCCGCGCGTCAGGCTCAGCCGAACCTGCGGCCGTGGTTTCCACCACATCGACCAGCGCCGTCAGGTGCGTGTCCAGAATATCAAACAGCAGCGCGTCCTTGGACGGGTAATAGTGATAGATCAGCGCCTTCGAGACCCCGCAGGCCTCCGCGAGCTTGCCCATCGAGGCCCGGTCATAGCCATGCTCGGCGAAGAACGTCGCGGCGGTTCTGAGGATCGCCTCGCGTTTGGCTTCGTGGTCCTTGGCAATGGTTCGCGCCATGAAGATCTACGCCTTTGGCCGGTTGTCGACAACGCGCTTGGCCTTGCCGTCGGAGCGCGCGACCTTGCCGGGCTCCTGCACATTGACGCGGGTGCTGACCCCCACTGTGCTCTTGATGTGATGCGCCAGCTCGCGCGAGGACGCAGCGCGAGCCTCATCGCTTGCGGCGCTGATGTGGCACTCGACATGCACCGTCATGTCATCCAACCGCCCGCTGCGGGTAAGCTCGATCTGGAAATGCGGCGCCAGCCCCGAGCACTTGAGGATCTGCTCCTCGATCTGGGTTGGAAATACATTGACCCCGCGCAGGATGATCATGTCGTCCGAGCGACCGGTAATCTTCTCCATCCGCCGCATTGAGCGCGCGGTGCCGGGCAGCAGCCGGGTCAGGTCGCGGGTCCGGTAGCGCACCATCGGCAGCGCTTCCTTGGTCAGCGTGGTAAACACCAGTTCGCCGATCTCGCCATCGGGCAACACTTCCTCCGTCACCGGATCGATGATCTCGGGGTAGAAATGATCCTCCCAGATGTGCAGCCCGTCCTTGGTCTCAACGCATTCATTGGCAACGCCCGGCCCCATGATTTCTGAAAGTCCGTAGATATCGACAGCATGCATGTCGAAGGCCTGCTCGATTTCCGCGCGCATCGCATTGGTCCAAGGCTCGGCGCCAAAAATGCCGACCGCCAGCGAACTCTCGCGCGGGTCGATTCCCTTGGCGCGGAACTCGTCGAGGATCGACAGCATGTAGGAGGGCGTGACCATGATCACCCGCGGCTTGAAGTCGGTGATCAGCGACACCTGCCGCTCGGTCATGCCGCCCGACACCGGCACCACCGTGCAACCAAGTTTTTCGGCGCCGTAATGCGCCCCGAGCCCACCGGTAAAGAGCCCGTAGCCATAAGAGACATGAACGATATCGCCCGACCGGCCTCCCGAGGCGCGGATCGAGCGCGCCACCAGACCGCCCCACACATCAATGTCGCCTGCGGTATAGCCAACCACCGTCGGCTTGCCGGTGGTTCCCGACGAGGCATGCAGCCGTATCACCTTGTCCCGCGGCACCGCAAACATGCCGAACGGGTAATTGTCGCGCAGATCGAGTTTGGTGGTGAACGGGAACTTGGCGAGATCGGAGAGCGACTTGAGATCTTCCGGATGCACGCCCTTGGCATCAAACGCGGCCTTGGTATGCGGCACATTCGCATAGGCATGGGCCAGCGACCATTTCATCCGCTCAAGTTGAAGGGCTGAAATCTCGTCGCGCGAGGCGATCTCGATCGGGTCGAGGCTGGCCCGGTCAGGCGTAAGGTCGAGCATGATATCCTCCTTGATCCGGGTGGATTGCTAACGCTCCCCGCGCCGCTCCGCCCATAGCTGTTGCCACCGGTTGTCAGCCGGCCGTTTCCTCAAAATGCGTTCCCGAAACCGTCCGCGACAGGCCGCGAAATTCTGCGATCGTCACGCCGTCCTGGCGCGCAACCGACACGTCATAGACACCGGAGCGACCTGCAAGCGTCACTTCGCGCGCCACAGCAGTCAGTCGGTCTCCTTCTCGTCCCGGCGCCAGAAACGTCACCGAACAGTGCTGCGCCACAGTCACCTTGTTGTGGCTGTTGCAGGCGAATGCGAAGGCGCTGTCGGCCAGCGTGAAGATCGCCCCGCCGTGACAAGAGCCATGCCCATTGAGATGATCCTTGCGCACGATCATCGACAGCGTCGCTGTGCCGGGACCGACCGCCTCGATTTCCATGCCGAAAGCCTGGCTGGTGTGATCGTCTTTCCACATCGCAGTCGAAGAGCGCTCGGCGCGTTGCTGGTCGTTGATCCCACTCATGACCCACCTCCGAATTTGGGTTCACGCTTTTCCAGAAAGGCGCGCACACCCTCGGCATAGTCGGCAGAACGGCCAGCCTCCCCCTGGGCGCGGGCTTCAAGCTCCAGATGTGCGTCAAGTTCATGCCCGGCGGCAGCCTGGATCAGGCTCTTGGTGCGGCCAAGCCCGAAGGTCGGCCCTGCAGCCAGCTTGCCGGCCAGCGCCCGCGCCTCGGCAAGCAGGTCGGCGTCATCAACCACCCGCCAGATCATGCCCCACTGGGCGGCAGTTTCAGCACTTACCGGCTCGGCAGTCAGGGCAATCGCCTTGGCCCGCGCCTCGCCAATAAGCCGTGGCAACATCCAGGAACCACCGGCATCGGGAATGAGGCCCACACGGGCAAACGACTGGATGAATTTGGCGCCGCGTGCCGCCAGCACGATGTCGCAGGAGAGCGCCAGATTTGCCCCGGCCCCGGCGGCCACGCCATTGACGGCGCAGACGATCGGTTTTTCCATGGCACGGATGCGGCGGATCATCGGATTGTAGAATTTTTGAAGCGTCTCGCTGAGGTCCGGTGGGCCGGTCATCTTGTCGGGATTGCGCGCATCAAGGTCCTGGCCGGCGCAAAAGCCCTGCCCCGCCCCGGTCAGCAGCACCGCCCGGCAGCGTGGATCGTCACGCACCAGATCGAGATTGACAGCCATCGCCTCATGCATCTCGTCATTGAAAGAATTGAGCCTGTCGGGCCGGTTCAGCGTGATTTCAAGCACGCCATCATTCCACGAATGCAATACCGTTTCGCTCATCGCCAGGGTCCTCCTCAAATAAAGGGTTGCATAAGCCGACCGGTTGGTCAATTAATAATCCACTGGTATTTGATGCTTAAAACTTCTACTTGGTGCTGAAAATCTTCACGCCAGAATTTGCAGGAGCCGCCATCGTGACCACCCGCACCCCAACACCAAACGCCGGTCCGGACACTAAGGTTGTCGACGTGGTCATCAAGGACGGCCACGCCCTTGTCACCATCAACAACCCGCCGGTCAACGCGCTCGCTGTCAGTGTGCGAAAGGGTCTGATGGAAGCGTTGCGCGCCGTCAACGAGGCCGGATGCGCAACCGCAGCCCTGGTCTGCGCCGGGCGCACATTTGTCGCAGGCGGCGACATCTCGGAATTTGCCGGACCGCCGCCATTGCCGCATCTGCCCGATGTGCTTGATGCGATCGAAGCCAGTGCCACACCGTTCATCGCTGTCATGCATGGCACGGTGCTCGGTGGCGGCCTCGAACTGGCGCTCGCCTGCGCTTGGCGCATCGCTGACGACAACACCAAATTCGGCCTGCCGGAAGTCAATCTCGGCCTGATCCCCGGCGCCGGCGGCACCCAGCGCCTGCCCCGCGTCATCGGACTGGAACGCGCCGCCCGCATGGCCGCGAATGGCAAGCCGGTGAGTGCCAAAACGTTTGAAGAGTTCGGCGGACTGGATCTCGTCTTCTCAGGCGACCCGATGCAGGCCATCGCGTCCTTCAGGAACAACCTGCCAGCCCGGCCGCAAAACACCTCTGCCCGCCCGGTTGCAGACGCAGACCTGACAGCGCTGAAGGCCGAAATCACCAAATCGGCCAAGGGCTCAAACGCCCCGATGATCGCGCTCGAAACCACTGCACTCGCAGCCACCCTGCCCTTTGCGGAAGGCAGCAAGATCGAGCGCCAGACCCATCTCGACCTGCGCGACAGCGCCCAGTCGCGGGCGCTGAGAAGGCTGTTCTTTGCCAGCCGCTCGGTCACAAGACCGGCCCGCCTCAAAGCCATCGAGCCTGTACCAATCAACCATGTCGCCATCGTCGGCGGCGGCTTGATGGGCGCAGGCATCGCCGCTGCCAGCCTCGCCGCCGGCCACCGCGTCACCCTGCTCGAGCGCGACACCGAAAGCGCGCAAGCCGGACGCGGCCGCGTTGAAGCCATCATCGCCAAGGATCTGGCCTCAGGCCGTATAACCGAAGCCAAGGCCGACGCCCGCCGTGCGGCCTTCCATGCCGGTGCTGATTACGCTGCAGCCAGTGACGCCGACATCGCCATCGAGGCCGTGTTCGAGGATCCGGAAGTCAAGCGCGCAGTGTTCAGGCAGCTTTCGGATGTCATGTCCGAGACAGCATTGATCGCCACCAACACCTCCTATCTCGATCCCAACATGATCAGCGAAGGCATGCCCGGCCCGGGCCGTTTCCTCGGCCTGCACTTCTTCTCGCCCGCCAACATCATGAAGCTGGTCGAAGTCGTCGGCACCTCGGTCACCACCGACCAGACCCTGTCGACCGCATTTGCCTTCGCCCGCGGCCTCGGCAAGATCCCGGTCGAAACCGGCGTCTGCGACGGTTTCATCGGCAACCGCATCCTCTCGGCCTATCGCCGACAGGCTGATTACATGCTCGCCGACGGCGCCTCACCCTATGAAGTCGATGCGGCCATGCGCGGCCTCGGCATGCCGATGGGGCCTTATGAATTGCAGGACCTGACCGGTCTGCAGATCAGCTGGGCCAACCGCAAGCGCCAGCTGGCCGCAGGCACCTGGCCGGGCCGTTATGTCGACATCGCCGACAAGCTCTGCGAAATTGGCCGTCAGGGCCGCGGCAGCCCGGCAAAGAAGGGCTGGTACGATCACACAAGCGGCAGCGGCAAGCAGGACCCGGACGTCGAAGTCATGGTTGCCGCCTGGCGCACCGAGCACGGCACCGGGCAGCAGACATTCACTACCGACGAGATCGTCATGCGAATTATGGCCGCCATCGTCAACGAGGCCAATCTGATCCTCGAAGAGGGCATCGCTACCAGCGAGACTGCGGTCGATATTGTCTGGACCGAGGGTTATGGCTTCCCCAAACATCTCGGCGGGCCGATGTTCTGGGCCGAAGAGACCGGCATGGACCGGATGCGCGAAGCTTTTGCCGCCATTGAGGCTCAAAGCCCCGGCTCGTTGAAAGCAGCCGGCGTGTTCAAGGGCTGACGCCCACGCCGAACCAACACGCATGACACTTGACGGACCGTCGCCATGAGGGAGAGAGACATGGGGTTGATCAATGTGCACAGCTATTTTGCCGGACTATGGCTGCCTGCAGATGACGGCGCTCGCGCAATAGCAAATGCTGTCACCGGCGAACCCTTAGCGATTGCCGGTCAGGCTGCACTCGATACGCAATCCATGGTCGATTTCGCCCGCACCAAGGGCGGCCCAGCGCTGAGAGCGATGAGTTTTCATGACCGCGCCCGCATGCTCAAGGCCCTGGCGCTGGAGCTCTCCAAGTTCAAGGACGAGCTTTACTCGCTCTCCCACACCACCGGCGCCACCACGCCTGATGCAATGATCGACATCGACGGCGGCATCGGCACCATGCTGGTCTATGCCTCCAAGGGCCGCCGCGAAATGCCCGATGGCCACATCTATGTCGATGGCGATCTGGAGATGCTGTCACGCAATGGCACTTTCGTCGGCCAGCACGTCGCCACCTCGCTCCACGGCGTCGCGGTTCACATCAATGCCTTCAACTTCCCCGTCTGGGGCATGCTCGAAAAGCTGGCCCCCACCCTGCTTGCCGGCATGCCGGCCATCGTCAAACCGGCGACCGCCACCTGCCATGTCACCGAGCAATCCGTCCGCCGCATGATCGAAAGCGGCATCCTGCCCGAAGGCGCGCTGCAGCTGGTTTCGGGCGGTTTGGGCGATTTGCTCGACCGGCTCGATTATCAGGACGTGGTCGGCTTCACCGGCTCGGCCAAAACCGCGCTGATGCTGCGCTCCAATCCGATCCTGCTTGAGAAATCCGTTCGCTTCGTCGCCGAACAGGACAGTCTCAACGCCTCCGTGCTCGGCCCGGACGTCACCGTAGCCAGCCCGGAATTTGATATTCTGGTCAAGGAAGCCGTGCGCGAGATCACCGCCAAGGCCGGGCAGAAATGCACCGCCATCCGCCGCATCATCGTGCCTGAGGCGTTGCTCGGCCCGGTCGGCGAGGCGATTGCCGAAAAGCTCGGCAAGATCCTCATCGGCGACCCGGCGCTGGAAACCACCCGCATGGGCGCACTCGCATCGGCCGCCCAGAAAGCCGACGTGCTCGACAAGGCCCGCCAGATCGCAGCCGAATGCCGGGTTCTCACCGGCGATCCAGACACCTTCGAGGTCGATGGCGCTGACAAGACCAAGGGCGCCTTCGTCAAGCCGATGCTGTTTGCCTGCGATGATCCCGACACCGCCAATGCCGTTCACTCGGTCGAGGCTTTTGGCCCGGTGGCAACGCTGATGCCCTACCGTGATCTCGTCCATGCAGGCGCCTTGATGAACCGCGGCCGCGGCAGTCTTGTTGCCTCCGTTATCACCCATGATCCCGCTGTCGCGCGGTCCCTGCTGATGGACGCAGGCGCCGCCCACGGCCGCATCTATGTCAACAACCGCGACAGCGAGCACGAAGCCACCGGCCACGGCTCACCCCTACCGCACATGGTTCACGGCGGACCCGGCCGCGCCGGCGGCGGCGAGGAACTCGGCGGCATCCGCGGCGTCATGCATTACATGCAGCGCACCGCCATTCAGGGCAGCCCGGATATCATCTCCGGCATCACCGGCACCTGGATCAAGGGCGCGGCCAGGCCAATATCCTCGGCTCACCCCTTCACCCGCAGCTTTGATGACCTCGCCATCGGCGACACCATCGAGGCCGGCCCGCGCACAGTCACGCTGGAAGACATCGAAAAATTCGCCCACTTCACCGGCGACACCTTCTATGCCCACATGGACGAGGAAGCCGCCAAGGCCAACCCGTTCTTCCCCGGCCGCGTCGCCCACGGCTATCTGCTCTTGTCCTTCGCAGCCGGCCTGTTCGTCTCCCCCGACCCCGGCCCGGTACTCGCCAACACCGGCCTCGACGGGCTGAAATTCATGAAACCCGTCTCGCCCGGCGACGCCATCTCGGTGGCACTCACCGTCAAGCGCAAGACCCGCCGAACCGACGAATATGGCGAAGTCCGCTGGCACGTGGCAGTGCTCAACCAGGACGGCGACGACGTCGCCGAATACGAGCTGCACACGATGAATGAATATGGCTGATGGCGGTAGGCGACTGCTTGCTTGCGCCAATCCACCTCCCCTCATACCGGACCCCGATCCAGACAAGCGAAGCGACGTCGTAGCCTCCGGCACCCTGCAACCCGGCCTCTGCCGGGTCAAATACTTCTTTCAGTCCAAGGGCTTGAGCTGACTGGATCCCGACGCAAAGCCGGGATGACGGAGTCTGAAGGCGCACCACCCCAGCATCGATTACGTGTCGTGTGACGCATTCACCCCACCCATCTCGCAACCTGAACTTCGCGCTCGATTTTCGCATTGATGTTGTTAGTCTCGCGCCACCAGCCCCGGGGTGAGAATCTTGCAGCCAATACCGATACAATCGCCAACCCACACCTCGGCCGGCATCCTCATGATGTGCGTCGGTGTCGCCTGTCTCTGCGTCAACGACGCGCTGGCAAAGACCCTGACGGCGCACTATTCGCCGTTTCAGATCCAGTTTCTGCGCAACCTGATCGCCCTGCCCTTCGCCATCCTGATCGCCTGGAAGATGGGCGGCGCCGCGGCCCTGCGCTCGCACAAGCCGCTGGCGCATTTGATGCGCGGCGGGCTCTGGGTCGGCGCAACCTACCTGTTCTTCACCTCCATCACCTATATGGGGCTCGCCGAAGCCACGGCGCTCATCTTTGTCGCACCGCTGTTCATCACCGCCCTTTCGGCGCTGTTCCTGCGCGAACAGGTCGGCTGGAAGCGCTGGCTCGCCGTTCTTGTGGGCTTCGCCGGTGTGCTGATTGCCGTCCGCCCCGGCACATCGGCGTTTGAGACCATCTCGCTGCTGCCCGTCGCCACCGCCTTCGTCTACGCGATGCTGATGCTGTCGGCACGCTGGGTCGACAGCCGCGAAAGCGTCTGGACCCTGCTTTTGTACATGACCGGCACCGGCGCAGCCATCAGCCTGTTCATCGTCCCCTTCATTTGGAACCCGATCCGGCCGGAGGATCTCTGGCTGTTTGGGGCAATCGCCATCTTCGGCACCGCCGGCATGACCATGATCACCCAGGCCTTCCGCTTGGCCCCCGCCGTGGTCGTAGCCCCCTTGGACTACTCAGCCATCATCTGGGCCACGGCTCTCGGCTGGCTGTTCTGGAACGAAATCCCAGATGCGCTGACCTTCGTCGGCGCCGCCGTGATCATCGCCAGCGGCGTGTTCATCATCTGGCGCGAGCACCGGGTGGGGAACTGAGCCAGGCGCTTCTGGAAAGAAGCGGAAACGGCAACCGCAAACGCCGGTTTACGGCTCACGCTGTTATCTGCAGAATGTTGATTTCCGGCTCATCGCGGACTTCAAATTTCTACCGCCCCCCGAGGCCAAAGCGGGTAACACATCAAAACCTCAACCAAGCGTATTTGCAGATGCGGCCTCCAGGAGTGAACATGACCATACGCGCAATGATCCCTTACCTGATCATCACCTTCGGATTGGCATGGGGGCTGTTCGCGATCTTGACGCTTTATCAAGATCAGGTTGTCTCAATATTTGGACCGGTCAGCGCAACCAATCCGCTCTTCATCGTATCGGTCTATGCACCTGCGATTGCCGCTGTCTCGCTGGTGCTGTGGACCGGAGGAATAGATGCGGCAAAACGATTTCTCTCGCGCCTCTTCCTCTGGCGGGCATCACCTTATTGGTATGCGTTCCTGATATTCGGCATTCCATGGATCCATTTCGCCGGCTCCGCCGTGAAAGGTAACCTGTTTGATACGCCATTTCCTTTTGAGAACGTAAGTGCAGCGCTTGCCGGCCTGGGCTTCATGCTGATCCTTGGGCCGGTTGAGGAGTTTGGCTGGAGAGGCGTGGCGTTGCCACTGCTGCAAAGACACGTGGCGCCGATTTGGGCAGGACTTGTCCTCGGCATGATTTGGGGCGTTTGGCATTTGCCTGCGTTTTTCCTGAGCGGCACACCGCAAAGCGCTTGGGGATTTACACCGTTCTTCATCGGCTCCATCGCGGTCAGCCTGATACTGACGCCTTTTTTCAACAATGCACGCGGCAGCATTCTGATCGCCGTCTTGTTTCATTTTCAGTTGAACAATCCGCTTTGGCCGGATGCACAGCCCTATGACACGATCTTTTTCGTTTTG
Organism: Hoeflea sp. Naph1; assembly: GCF_046837775.1. Taxonomy (GTDB): domain Bacteria; phylum Pseudomonadota; class Alphaproteobacteria; order Rhizobiales; family Rhizobiaceae; genus Hoeflea. Next base: position 3,487,739 of record NZ_CP177286.1, read on the forward strand.
GCAGCACTTGGTGCCATCTGGTTCAACAGGGACTCGATGTTTAACCGGGATGGTGCAATCATCGAAGTTATTCCCCAGTCAGTCAGGGACGACGCCGGCAGTAGCGCTCATTGAGCAAAAGAAAAGCAGGACGCAAGCCGTCTCAGGTGATGGTCGATAAAGCCACGACCATCAAACGCAACAAGCTCGGCCCGCCCTTTGGCCGGCTGGACGACGAAACCATGCTCGCGGTTACCCGGTCGCTGACGGTTTTCCTCGGCCTCGCCTGAGCCCCATACGCAAAGGCCCTGCAAGCTACCCCCGAACGGGTGCCTCACCCATAGCGTTCTGCCGTCAGCCCCTCGAACGAGATCTCCGGTTCCTTGCCCAGCACCACATCGGCCACCGCGCGACCCGAGCCGCAGGCCATGGTCCAGCCCAAGGTGCCGTGACCGGTGTTGAGATAGAGATTGTCGTAGCGCGAAGCCCCGAGCACCGGCGTGCCGTCCGGTGTCATCGGCCTGAGGCCGGTCCAGCCTTCGGCCTTGGTGATGTCGCCGCCCTTGGGGAAAAGGTCACTGATGACATATTTGACCGTGTCGGTGGCGTGCGGCCCGAGGCGGTCGGAATAGCCCGCAATCTCGGCGGTGCCAGCGACGCGGATGCGATCGCCCAGCCGGGTGATGGCCACCTTGTGGGTCTCGTCCATGATGGTCGATTGCGGCGCAAAGGTATCCTCGGTTACCGGCAGCGTCACCGAATAGCCCTTGACCGGATAGACAGGCAGCTTCACGCCGAGCGGGTTGAGCAAGTTGGGGCCATAGCTGCCAAGCGCGCAGACATAGGCATCGCCCGTAATCCGCCCCGCAATTTCCGTGTCCACACCGGCAATTCTGCCGTTTTCCACGGCGATCGCCTTGATCGACTGGCCGTACTGGAACTCGACGCCCATCTCGGCGCATTTTTCTGCCAGCGCCATTGTAAACATGCGGCAATCGCCGGTCCGGTCCGCCGTCAGCCGCAGGCCGCCGACAAACTTGTTGCGGACCTCTGCCAGCGCCGGCTCGGCGGCAATGCAGCCGTCTCGATCCAGAACCTCGTAGGGAGAATCAAATTCCGCCAGGACATCCTGGTCGGCCTTCGACCCCTTGAGCTGCTTGGCGGTACGGAACAGTTGCAACGTGCCTTGCGCGCGGCCGTCGTACTCGATGCCGGTTTCCGCGATCAGGTCAGGCATCACGTCGCGTGAATAGTTCGAGATCCGCACCATCCGGCTCTTGTTGATCCGGTAGCTCTCCTCGTTGCAGTTTTGCAGCATCTGCAGCCCCCACTTCCACATGGTCGGGCTGATTAGCGGCCAGATGAACAGCGGCCGGCGCTTCATGAACAACCATTTGATCGCCTTGAGCGGCACTCCGGGCGCTGCCCAGGGCGAGGTCATGCCATAGCTGAGTTCCCCGGCATTGGCATAGCTTGTCTCGAGCCCCGGCCCGGTCTGCCGGTCAAGAACCACAACCTCGGCCCCGCCTTTGGCGAGATAATAGGCGGTGGTGACACCAATCACGCCGGCACCCATAACGACAACTCTCATAACTGGCAGCCCCTTCCGGCTTTATTCACGTGTAAATTCAATCCGAGCCTAGCTGATCCCGGTGCAAACCACCACCGGTACACGCGTCGCTATCGCCCCTTCAACCGACATTGTCCACACAAGCTAAAGCGCTTTGAAGATCTGCGTGCAATAGTCGATAAAAGGCAACGTCAGGGCGTCGGGCGCATGGTCGCGAGTGTGCGCCACAACGACCGGCATTGGTGGCAGATTTTCTTCAAGTTCTATTGGCACCACTTGCCCCCCATCATAGGTCTGATCAGATACCGGGCGCATCGCCAGCAGCGAAACGCCAAGCCCATTGGCAACGCTGCATCTGACCGATTCGATGGAAGCGGATCGAAACGCGATGCGTGGGCTGATGCCGTGATTTGAAAAGATCGAGAAGAAGTAATCCCTGCTCCGCGGCGCATCAAACAGGATGTAGTCTTCCGAGGCGATGTCTTTCAGGGAGATCGATGCTCTCTTCGCCAACCGGTGGTCGCGCGAAACGATGAGATAGGGCCTGGCAACTGTCAGCGTCCGCCAGGCAAACAGGTCCGGATCCAGTCCGAGATCATACATGATGGCAAGATCGAGCTCGTTGCGGCCGATCGCACAGATCAGTTCGTCCTGAAGCAGTTCCTTGACCTCCAGAACGACACCCGGGGCCAGATCCCGATAGCCGCGGACAATCCGCGCGAGGCAGAACGGCGCGATCGATTGGAAACACCCCAGCCGGATTGTGCCGGTCCTGTTGTCGGCGATTCCCTCAATGGCTTCTTCGACCCGGTCCGCACACCCCAGTAGCATTTCTGCATGGCGCAGGAATTCGGTTCCTTGCGCCGTCAGTTTCATGCCGCGCGCGTGAAGCCGCCGGAACAGCACAAGCCCGGTCATGTCTTCCAGCTTCCGGATCGACTGCGCCACCGCAGGCTGCGAAATCCCGATTGCCCGCGCCGCCGACGCAAGTCCGCCGGTTTGCGCAACCGCTCGGAAATATTCGCACTGTCGTAAAGTGAATTTGCTCATGCGCCCCCTTAAGAAAAGCTCTTCTTTTCCATAAGCATCAATAATACAATTTTTTCAATCTTTCGAGGCCGTGTAGAGCTTGTCAGGCCCCACTCGAACCTGTTGATGAGGACAGATCATGGACCTGAATCAGATTGTTGACTTGACCACCTACCCCATTGAAAAATCAGCCTTTCGTGCAGCCTGCCGCAAGACCTACGAAGACCACGGCATTCTGGTGATGTCGCAGTTCGTCACCCAACCGGCAATCGAGGCAATTCAGGCCGAGGGACGCGAGAACGAGGACAAGGTTTTCGCAAGCTCGGCCAAACACACGGTCTACCTCAGCCCGCAAGACCCAAACTTTGCCGCCGACCACCCGCGCAACAGGCTTGTCGTGTCTTCAAAGGGCTGCATTACCGATGATCTGATGCCGCAGCAATCGGCGCTCAGAACGCTCTACAACGCGCCGGAATTTCGCGCGTTTCTGTGCGAAGTTCTTGGCGAGGAAGCACTTTATGAGTACGCCGACCCCTTGTCGTCGATCAATCTGCACTTTGCCAAAACCGGCCAGGAACTCGGCTGGCATTTTGACAACTCGTCCTTCGCCATAACGCTGATGATTCAGCCCCCCGAGCGTGGCGGTCAGTTCGAGTATGTCAACGCCGTTCGCGATGCCGATGCCGGTGAAATGAATTTTGAGGCTGTCGCAGACATTCTCGACGGCCGCACAAAGGTCGAGCAATTGAGCGCGGAAGCCGGCACGCTGGTGTTTTTCCGCGGACGCAATTCGATCCACCGGGTTGCTCCCAACGAGGGCAACCGAACCCGTATGCTCGCCGTCCTCGCCTACAACACCGAACCAGGTGTCTCGCTGTCCGAGGCAGCGCGCATGACATTTTACGGCCGAACCGGCTGATCGCAGTTCACTAGACACCCAAATAGCATCGCCCAAAACCGCATCAGGGGTACGAAACAGATAAGCCTTCTGAAGCATAAATTGGGGCGATACGGCTGGCTAGAATTCTTGGTGGATACGAACGAAATCGAATGTCTGGCTTTTGTGATGCATGGTCCGGTTGTCCATTGTAGACTGGCTGTTGATATCAGTGCCGCATCCAGCGGCCCCCTCTCTCTGCACTGCCGGCAAGGACAAGCAATGTCATCACAAGACCAGAAACTCTCCAGCCCGTCGGCGCTGCGCAACCGCGGCCCGATCTCTGATCTGCTGCGTCATGTGTTGCCCAAAACCGGAACCGTACTCGAGATTGCCAGCGGCTCCGGCGAGCATGTCATCCATTTCGCCAGCCTGTTTCCAAACCTTGTCTGGCAACCCTCCGATCCGTCGCCGGAGGCGCGCGTCTCGATTCAGGAGTGGGTGAAATCGAAAGCCACAACCAACGTGCTCCCCCCACTCGATATCGACGCGTCGAGCCCGACCTGGCCAATAGAGCGGACGGACGCGATGATCGCCATTAACATGGTTCACATCAGCCCGCGGTCAGCCACACAAGGCTTGCTAGCGGGCGCGGGCAAGCTGCTGCCAAGCGGCGGTGTGCTGGCGCTTTACGGCCCCTACCGACGCGAAGGCCAGCCGCTTGTTCCAAGCAATGTGGAATTCGACACCAGCCTCCGCGCCCGAAACCCCGCCTGGGGCATCCGCCTGCTCGAGGATGTGGAAAGCCTGGCCAAACAATCCGGACTGGCGCTGACCTCCGTCACCGAGATGCCCGCCAACAATCTCGGTGTGGTTTTCACGCGGCAGTAAGGCTTTGATGCGCGTCTCCAAGAGGTTGCCTATTTGCACTTTTCAGCGCGCCATCCCCGCCCCCTCTTCCAGCCGCAGCCCAAACGGTTTACTCCATCTCCCCCATGCGACCCGATCCGATCGCCCGCGCCATTGCTGCCCGTCTGACTGCGCTGCAAGCTTCGCAGCGGCTGTCGGCGTGGTCGCTGATCGTCACTTTTCTGGGTGACGCCATCGGCCCGCGCGGGGGCGAAGTGTCGGCGGCGGCGGTGCAGGCGCTGATGGCGCGGCTTGGCATCGGCCACGGCGCGGTGCGCACCGCGGTTTCCCGGCTCGCGGCCGATGGCTGGATCGAACGCACCCGCGAGGGCCGCAACAGCTTCTACCGGCTCTCGCCCGGCGTTGCCCAAACCGTGCTTGAGGCCGAGCAGCGGATCTATGCCGGCGCGTCGCTACTGGCCGCGGATACGCCGCGATCGCTGATCATCGCCGGCCAACCGCTGGCCGAGGCGCAAACCACCGAACTCGACCGCCTTGGCGCGCTGGCGCTCGGCGACCGCGTGTTCCTGTGTTTCACCCCTGCGCAAGATGCGCTGGCAGCCCTGCCGGGCACCGAGGTGAGCGGTGCGGACATATCATCTTTCATTCCGTCACCTTTGGTGCAGGACCGGCTGCGCGCCGCCCGCCTTGCGGATGAATTTTCGGCCCTTAGCGCGGCCTACGGGCCAATCCTCAAAGCGCTCGAGAAGATATCCTCGCTCGATCCGGAAGACGCGATCACCTTGCGTTGCCTGATGATCCATGAATGGCGGCGGATGGCGCTGCGGGTACTCGCAATTCCCGCCGATCTTGCACCTAAGGACGATGCCGAACCCGAAACCCGTGCGCTGATTGCCCGGATCTACCGAGAGCTGCTGGCGCCATCGGAGCGCTGGCTCGACAGCCATGCCGCGACAGTCTGCGGATCCCTGCCGCCGGCCCATTCGCGGCTTGCCCGGCGTTTCGAGACCGCTTAGCTCGCTCGCTGGCGCGCCATACGTGTTACCGCATTCCCTTGACATATTTTAATCCTGTAACATATGATAGACTTCATCGCGGAGGAGCTTCATTATGTACAGTCAGGGCCTGATTGGCGCGGATTCGAGCACCACGGAATCGGAGGAGTTTCTCGCCGCATTCCAGGCGCGGATTGACCGCGAGGAAAAGATCGAACCCAACGACCCGATGCCCGAAGGCTATCGCCGCACGCTGGTGCGCCAGATCGGTCAGCACGCGCATTCGGAAATCGTCGGCATGCTGCCCGAAGGCAACTGGATCACCCGCGCCCCGTCGCTCCGCCGCAAGATCGCGCTCTTGGCCAAGGTACAGGACGAAGGCGGCCACGGCCTCTATCTCTATTCCGCTGCCGAGACGCTGGGCGTTTCCCGCGAGCAAATGACCGAGGAACTCTTGTCCGGCAAGGCCAAATACTCCTCGATCTTCAACTATCCGACGCTGACCTGGGCCGATATCGGCGCCGTCGGCTGGCTGGTCGATGGGGCGGCGATCATGAACCAGATCCCGCTCTGCCGTTGCTCCTACGGCCCCTATGCTCGCGCCATGATCCGCGTCTGCAAGGAAGAAAGCTTTCACCAGCGCCAGGGTTACGAAATCATGATGACGCTGGCCCGCGGCTCGGAAGAGCAGAAGGAACTGGCCCAGGACGCGCTTAACCGCTGGTGGTGGCCGTCGCTGATGATGTTCGGGCCGTCCGATAGCGAAAGCACCAATTCCGACCAGTCGATGAAATGGAAGATCAAGCGATTTTCCAATGACGAACTGAGGCAGAAATTCATCACCGCCACCGTGCCGCAGGCCGAGTTCATCGGGCTCACCATGCCCGACCCGGAGCTGAAATGGAACGAGGCCAAACAGGCCTATGACCATGGCGAGATCGACTGGGCCGAATTCAAGGCGGTGGTCAGGGGCGACGGTCAGATGAACCGCGACCGGCTGCGCGACCGCAACAAGGCGTGGGACGACGGCGCTTGGGTGCGTGAAGCTGCACTTGCTCATGCCCGCAAACGCGCTGAAAACCAACAGATCCCGCAGGAGGCTGCCGAATGACCCCCGAATCCACGCACCAGCTCACGCCGCTCTGGGAAGTCTTCATCCGCCCGCGCAACGGCCTGCACCACCGCCATGTCGGCTCGCTGCATGCTACCGACCCGGAGATGGCGCTGCAGGCAGCCCGCGATGTCTATACACGGCGCGGAGAAGGCAACTCGATCTGGGTGGTGCGCTCGTCCGACATCGCCGCCTCCGATCCCTCCTTTGCCGACCAGAATTTCGAGCCCGCCGACGACAAGATCTACCGCCACCCCTCGTTTTACGAGATCCCCGATGAAGTGGGACACATGTGATGGCGGCAGCTGACGTGACCGTACCGGCGCTGATCGAGATCGCCGATGATTGCCTGATCCTCGGCCACCGCCTCTCGGAATGGTGCGGCCACGCGCCGACGCTCGAGGAAGAACTGGCGCTTGCCAATATGGGGCTCGATCTGTTGGGCCAGGCCCGCGCACTCTACGCCCATATCGGCGAGATCGAGGGCAAGGGCCGCAGCGAGGACGATTTCGCCTTTTTGCGGCGTGAACGCGATTACCGCAATTGCCTGCTGGTCGAACGCACCAACGGCGATTTCGCCGCCACCATGGCCCGCCAGCTCTATTTTTCCGCCTTCATGACGCCGTTCTGGAAAGCCATTGCCGCAAGCTCGAACGATGAAGCCCTGCGCGGCATTGCCGCCAAGGCAGAAAAGGAAATGGCCTATCATCTGCGCCATGCTGGCGAATGGGTGATCCGGCTCGGTGACGGCACCGAACAAAGTGCGGCCCGCATGGCCGCCGCCGTTGATGAGTTGCACCGCTACACCGGTGAATTGTTCATGGTCTCAACCGCCCGCCGGGCGGCAATCGACGCCGGCCTGCTGCCCGATCCCGAAGCCCTGCGCACCCAATTCGACCAGACCATCGCCACCGTGTTTGCCACGGCCAAGCTTTCGGTGCCGGAAATCCGCACATGGCAAAAGGGTGGCCGCGACGGCCTGCATGGCGAGGACATGGGCCATCTGCTGGCCGAGCTGCAGTTCATGCAGCGCGCCTATCCCGGCCAGACCTGGTAAGCCTTGTGAGCCCGACGCCAACCATCTCCGGGGATCCGACCACGCCTGTGACCGACTTCGAGCTCGCCCGCGCGCTCGAGGTGGCGAGCGCCGTGCCCGATCCGGAAGTGCCCTGCGTCACCGTTGCCGATCTCGGCATTCTGCGCTCGGTCTCACGCAATGACTCAGGCCGGATCGTCGTCAAGCTGACGCCCACCTATTCCGGCTGCCCGGCGGTAATTGCCATTGAGATGGCGGTTGAAACAGCGCTGCTATCTGCTGGAATTGACTCCACAATCGAGCGGGTGATGTCGCCGGCATGGACCACCGACTGGATCACCGAGGAAGGCCGCGAAAAGCTGCGCGCCTATGGCATCGCCCCGCCGGTGGGTGTCTCCGGTGGCCGCCGCGCCTTCTTTGCCGACGAGACCATCGCCTGCCCGCGCTGCGGTTCGAGCAACACCACAAAAGTCTCCGAATTCGGCTCCACCGCCTGCAAGGCGCATTACCGCTGCGACGCCTGCGCCGAGCCGTTCGACTATTTCAAGTGCATCTGAGGAAGCCCCCAATGGCCGCACCGCGCTTTCACGAACTCGAAATTGCTTCCATCCGTCCCGAGACCCCGGATGCGGTGGCGATCAGCTTTGCCATCCCCGAGGATCTCGACGCGGCCTTCGCCTTCGTTCCCGGACAGTACCTGACGCTGCGCGCCGAGATCGATGGCGAAGACATGCGCCGCTCCTATTCGATCTGCTCGACGCCGGGCGAACGCGGCCGCCGCACGGTTGGCGTCAAGCGCATCGACAATGGCCGCTTCTCGGGCTTTGCCCAAAACCTCAAACCCGGCGACCGCATCAAGGTGATGTCGCCGCAGGGCCGTTTTACCGCCGAGATCGGCGGCACCCATGAGTATCTGCTGCTCGCCGCCGGCTCCGGCATCACGCCGTGCCTGTCAATCGCCAAGTCGGTGCTTGCCGCCGAGCCCGGCTCCAGCGTCACCCTGCTTTACGCCAACCGCAATTCCGCAAGCGTGATGTTTCTCGATGATCTCAACGATCTCAAGGACCGCTACACCACCCGTTTCACGCTCTTGCATGTGATGGACGAGGAAGTCCAGGACGTCGAGATCATGAATGGAAGGCTCGATGCCGAAAAGCTCGAAACGCTCGCCAGCCACGGCCTGATCGACCCGGCAAAAGCTGACGCGATCTATATCTGCGGCCCCGAGCCGATGATCCTGTCGGCATCGGCAGCCCTTGCCGCGCTGGGCGTGGCCAAGGACCGGATCAAGTTCGAGCTGTTCACCCCCGCCCCCGGTTCCACCCCCGCGCTCACGCCCAAACCCAAAACTGCCAATGGCAAAGCACCGAATGGGTCCGGGCACGGCGCCTCGGTCGACATCATCCTCGACGGCGCCCGCCGCACCATAAAAGTCGATGCTGCCACCGACACGGTGCTCAGCGCCGCGCAGAAGGCCGGGCTTGATGTTCCCTTCTCCTGCGCCGGCGGCATGTGCTGCACCTGCCGCTGCAAGATCGTCGAGGGCACCGCCAGCATGGACCAGAATTTCTCGCTCGAACCCTGGGAGATCGAGGCCGGGTTTACGCTCGCCTGCCAGTCCCGGCCGACGGCGGAAAAACTGGTGCTGGATTTTGATGCGCAATAGGGAGTTGCCGCGCTCTCCATCCGGGCAGCCGCAAGCGCAGCCCGCGCGACTGTGCCGCCGGGGTGTGCGTAAAAACCTTGAGTGCGCCTGTAAATGATCGCTCCGGTGCAAGCACTTTCGCGCGACAGGCGGCAAATCCGGAGGGCCGCACGCGGGCAGTGCCTCTGGTAAGCAAGGAATAGGGTGGCGCTACGCGCGCGCGGCCCGGAATTCGCCGGATGGCGTCCCCATCCGACAGGCGGCAGCCTCGCACGACGCGGAGATTGGCTTCCTCACCTGCCCCTCTTCGGGGCCCTCCGCCCGGGTTGCCCCGGCCGCAGTTCGGACGAACCGCGGGAGATGCTTTGGGCGCGTGTTCCGGCACGGACCCTGGCGCAAAAACGCGCCATGCCCGCCACAGGCCCGGACCGGTGCCCCGCACCCCGCCCGCGTGTCGCAAGCAGGAAACCGGAACCCGGCCCGGTGGCTGGCTCGCGCGAGCTTCCCGAAGGAAACCGCGCCGCCAGCGGAACCGCGTTGGCCATCGCCTCCCCCCGAGAGGCCACGCTGACGTTTGCGCGCCTGATCAGGAGGCATTCCCTCCCACCTGCATCGAAACGTTCGCGATCCATCCGGCAGCGGGAGCGGACCGAGTCTGGCATGGGGCTGGAAGGTGGGGACAAAACGGGGTGGATTTTGCGGTAGATGCCTGAGATGGCAGGCGGAGCGGCGCGGGATTGTCCCCATTTCGGAATGGAGGCGCCGGTTGGCCGCGCCTTGACGTAGGAGGCTTTACCTTAATCTGGCCAGCAAGGGTTAAATACGGGCAGATTGTGGTGGGGAATCAGGTAACTTTCACACTCGGTCTGCTACTATCCAGAAGGCTGGGAGTTGGTCATTTTCGGCCCAAAGCCGACCTTAACGATCGACACGACCATGGCACCGATACAACCCCGAGCTGCCCTTTTCCACGAGCCGCTTGCCTAAGGGCGAAGTCTGCCCCAGATGCAACAGTTATGGCGTTCCACAGGAGCCGGACTATGAGAACAAACTGAATCATCAGCTGATCGCCGCCAGCACATTGAGCGTCCGACTGGACCTACTGGCAAGAGATTTGAGTTGGACAAATCATATTTCGGCAGGCATCTTTGGTTGCGTCACCGTTGTAAGATACACGCGAACAACGAGAAGTCGTCTGAACATCGAGTTTCATTTATGATGCCATCACCCTATTCTGAGGAAAGCCTGAAACAACACTTTCGGGTCGGCGACTCAAAAAAATGGAAAGTCGACATCGAGAAAGACATTGATGAAATAGTAAAATCCGCTTCAGGTCGCGCAGCATCTAACACGCCAGGTTTGTTGATCAACTCAAAGATAGATAAGTCCGGGAAGACCATCTATTTCGCGGGGGACATCGAGACAGACATACTGCTCCGGGCAACTTACAAACGACTAATGCGACAGCGTTCGATTGTACTCCCTAATCGGGAAAGTATCGTCAACGGAATACTTGAGGCAACTAGCGAGGCGTGCCCTTATCTAGTTACCAAATGTGACATTCGCGCGTTCTACGAGAGCCTTGATGCAGAGCCCATAATAAGGGGAATTCTAGTAGACACAAGAGTCAGTCCGGACCTCAAGTCCGTGCTGAGAGCGATCTATGATGCTGCTGGGATTCCAAAATCAGTTGCGCCGCGGGGGTTGGCAATTAGCGCAGTTATTGCCGAATTAACACTCAAGGATTTCGACAGTCGCATCCGCAAAGTTCCCGGCGTACATCGCTATTTCAGATACGCCGACGACATTATTGTCTTTTCGCTACCAAGCACACCGCTATTACCCATCATACAATGTGAGCTGAATGCATTAGGATTGGAGCTTAACGAGAAAACTGAAAATCAGGAGGTCCGCGCAAATCCCCCACCAAACACCGAAGGCGATCCGCTGGTTGCTGCATACTCATATCTAGGATACGAATTTTCCGCTGCGGAAAAAGTAGACTACTACAAGACACGAGAATTCACAGTCTCAATTGCTCCGATAAAATTAAAAAAGAGAATGACAAGGATGTTTTTGGCTCTCCACGCTTTCAAGAATGATGAAGACGGAGGGTTATTAATCGACAGACTGATTTTCTTGAGTACAAATCGGTCAGTTTACAAAACCAAGCATACTCGCGGCTCCAGAAAACAAAAAATCAGAACAGGCATTCACTATAACTACTCAAGTTGCGGTCATTATCCTGCATCGAAAAGAGGTCGTGTGTACGCTGACCACACTGCAGGGGAGCTTGTGAAAATCGACGCCGTTCTAAAATCAGCAGTCAAAAGCGGCGAATTTACAGCCGCGGTTGCGACTTTACCTCCCGAATTAAAGGATAAGCTTCAAAATATTTCATTTGCCCAAGGATACAAGAAAAGGCTGATGAAGGGTTTTACACGGGAGCGGGTCGGTCAAATATGCAAGGTATGGGGCCATGAGTGAAATTGATCTTCGGTTACGCGAACTGCGAGCGATCCTAACCGAAACCCTCCCCTACGAACTACCTTTTGGGTTTACAAACGACAACTTGTTTCTATCTGAGCTCAAGATGCCTGATTTTTCAGAACGGCAACGGGCAGCGCTTCGCAAAATCCGGAAACAGAACTCAGACTATACCAAGCCGTTTCTATTTAAAATTAATAGAACTTTGCGATCTAGAAACACCCTTGGAATAATTCACCCAACACTTCAGTTGCGCATCGCTAAGTTTTACTCAGATTTCGAAAACACTATCATCCAGTCCTGCGCACGAAGCACGTTCTCGATTCGTCACCCTGCCAACAACTTAAGAGCCTGACCGAAAAAGAAGTTGAGTGATATCAGTTGGTTGTGATTCATGAGGTTGCGAAGCCAACCATGGATACAACGATGTGGACTGATATCACCCGGGCACAACATGCCCGAAAGCATTGCCGACTGCCAAGCGATTTGACAGATGCTGAATGGGCGCTGATCGAACCTCTATTGCCGCCACGCAAAGCACGCGGACGTCCTGCGAAGTGGGGCTACCGGCAGATCGTCGAGGCGATGCTCTATGTTCTACGCGGCGGGATTGCCTGGCGGATGCTGCCACCAAGCCTGTTCCCACCGATGACCACCGTGCAGCATTATTTCTACGCTTGGCGTGACAGCGGGCTTTGGCAGACGATCAACCACACCTTGTTGATGGCGGCGCGCGAGGCTGAGGGTCGCCAAGCCTCGCCCACGGCCGGCGTGCTTGACAGCCAATCGGTCAAGACCACGGAAAGTGGTGGAGTTTCCGGCTATGACGCGGGCAAAAGATCAAGGGACGCAAGCGCCACATCCTAACCGACACCAGCGGCTTCCTCGTCGGGGCCATCGTTCATGCGGCCGACATCCAGGATCGTGATGGCGCTCCGTCCGTCCTCAAGGTAATCCGCCATGCCTTCCCTTGGCTGCGTCATGTCTTCGCCGACGGCGGCTATGCCGGGCCGAAACTTGAAGCCGCACTGACAAAAATCGGCAAGTGGACATTAGAAATCGTCAAGCGTTCGGACACGGCGAAAGGCTTCGAGGTCGTACCGCGGCGTTGGGTCGTCGAACGCACTTTTGCATGGCTGAACAGAAACCGCCGCCTCGCCAAGGACTTTGAGCGAACAATCGCCAGCGCCACCGCTTGGCTCTTCATGGCTTCCGTCCAGCAACTTGCCAGGCGAATTGCAACCAAATGATATTAAACGGAAACATTTTGAGTCAGACTCTAAGAATTCAGCTCAAAGGCAGCAGCGTAAGCATGCACAAGCGGTGGTCGTTAGGGCTGCCGGAGCAAGCCCCTGGTGAAACGATTAGCACACCGTATTCTCCGTCATACTTCGCTTACAAAAAATACCTTTTGCTTGATCGATTCTTCAGCTCGAACGAACTAGTTCGACTGGAGAGCCGTTTTAGCAATCTGCGGATGCTTGATGTTTCAAGGTGCTTCTTTAATATATATACTCATTCTATTACTTGGGCTCAAAAGGAAAAAGAGTTTTCTAAGAAAAACACTAGAAGGTATTCCTTTGAACAGCAATTTGACGAACTAATGCAAAAGTCCAACTATAATGAGACCGCAGGAATTTTGGTGGGGCCAGAAGTTTCGAGGATTTTTGCTGAGGTTATTTTGCAGAGAATTGACTTAGAGCTCGAAAGACGGGCTCTGGAACGAGGTCTTCAATCAGAAAGGGACTACGCAATACGCCGATACGTGGATGACTTCCACATCTTTTCCAATAGTGTCGATACGCTGAACGCTTTGGAAGATTTATTGGCGGATGAACTGGAGGCGTATAAGCTTTTTCTAAATACTGATAAAAGAGAGGAGCTTAGCCGGCCATTCGTAACCGGAATTTCGCGAGTCAAACACGAAGTTGGTCGGGTCTGCGAAACGTTACACCGATCGCTTACGGAGAAGATCGAGCTTGATGAGGGCGGCAAGATCGTGCCCTCTAATGCACTAAAGGAAAGTAGACATTCCCTAGATTCTCTTCGCTTCCTTGGTGGCTCGGAGCGTGGTTCTTTTGTAAATGCTTTTTCTGAGGTATTTACTACTCTTCAAAAAACAGTTCGAGATATTCGAGCGGAATTTGCGACTGGCGAGCACAATGATCTTGTGGTCAATGAGCGATTGGCCCGGATTAAGATGATCATTCGGATATTGTTTTATTTGTTGTCAGTCGACTTTCGCGTTCCTCCGTTGATTCGTGCCTCCTTTCTGCTTCAGGATATCGTTGGCCTCACCAAAACCCTTCCTCAGTCGGAAAGAGCCGCAACGCGCGCATATTTGTCGTACGAGCTTAGTCTTCTTCTTGCTGTAAACTATCAAAAAGAAAAAGGACCGATCAGCCTCGAGGTAACCAATACATTTCTTCTGGGCTTAATGGTCGACCCTGTTTCTTTTTGTTTACAGGATAGCGTCCACAATATGATTCAGAACGTTCTTTCAGGGTTCCATAAAGGATACTTTGCGATCCTGTGCGGTTTACACTATCAGAATAGCGTCAGCCCAGATGAATTGGAACTCCCAGACACAGAAGTGGAAATTTCCGTTCGATCCGAGTTCTGCCAAAGCGTTGCCGCCTACATAGCAAGCGATATTTGCGATCCAGCAGTCGACTGCGAAGATTATTTGGTTTTTTGTGATTTCCTGTCATGCCCGGCAGCGGACCATGCAATTAGATGGGAGACCTTTAACAAAAAGCTCGGCGGTCAGGAGCTCTCCAAGAAGGAGTTCGATGAGCTAGCGTTACAATTTAGACATACGAACTGGAAAGACAAGGGACGCGAATTTGACTTGCTGATTAGAAGGTTGCAGCCAGTCTACTTTTCAGCTTAGTGTATCGGTGGTGATAGAATTCTTGCGCTAGATAGCGGAGGTCGATTCGTTCGGCTAACGCTTGGTCGCTTCGAAAGTCGCGGCACACTACACACATGAGCGCGTTTTCTATCACTATTTTCATATTCTCAGGGCGGAAACGCAACCGCCAGCTTTTTGCGCGCAGCGGACTGGAATTCCGGTCTCAGCGAACGGCAGTTCCCCGCCCATACCGCCCAAACACCACGATCAGAAAAACTGTAGCACAGCCATTACCACCCTCGTCAGCCGATCGCCTCGACGATCCTGCGCAGTTCGGCGCTTCGGGCGCCCAGCAGAAGCACGTTCTTGAGCGCGGCCTTGGGGTCGGTGGTGCTGAACAGCACGCCGTTTTCCCGGAAATCGCGGTTGATCACCTGCTGGCGGGTCTTGCCATTTTCCCCGTTTTTCATGGCCACCGCAAAATACATCCGCGAGGAGCTGGGTTTTATGCGGTTGAAGAACGTCTCGTCAGCGGTGATTTCGGCCGAAAAATTGGCGATGTAAAACCCCCAGGTGACGTCCTTGTACTCGGCAAAATCGGTTTTCGACGCGGTCACATGGACATAGCCAAGGTGCGGCGCCGCAGCCAGCGTCTTGTGAAAGATGATCTTGGGAAACCGGATGTTCTTATGGAACTTGTTGAGCCGCTGATGCGTCGTCTTGCCAGCGTTTTCAAGCCGGATGCCGGTTCGCGCCGCGACCTCCTCATAGGTCAGGAAGCGCCGTTCGGCTTCGACCCAGTCCTCTGCCTTGCGGGAGATCCGCCCGGTTCTGAGAAAGTTGGTGTGGACCGCTGCTGCAGGAACAGGTGACTGCTCTGGTGCCTTGTTGGCCGCGTAGTATCTGAACATCGACATTTGGGGAACGAGCTCTGGTTTCCTAACGAATTTATGACCTTGAATGGTTAATGAAATACTGCAGGCACCGCAGAAACGGGCAATGCGGCACTGGCTGGTGCTGCACAAACAGCGCAGCACGCAATCAAGCCGCTGCGACGCGTGCGTTCAGGATCGGCAAGGAGCCTTGGGCCGGTGTCGGTGCGGCCATCAACAGGCCTGTCCCGGCATGGGGTGCGGCAGGCAGCAGGCTAGAGCTGAGAGGCCGCCTCACCGCGCCGCAACCGCCTTTGCCACCGCGTGTGCGATCATCACGTCGAGATGGGCGCCGCCGCCGTTCTTGAACACGGTGATCTCATCGTCGGAGCGGCGGCCGGCCTTGCCCTGCACCAGATCGTGCATGTCGCCCTGGATATCGGCCTTTGTGATGGCGCCCGATGCAAGCGGGATCATCACCTCGCCGATATGGCCGACGGTGGTGGCAAGACTGTCGACAAACAACTGCGCGCGGGTGAGCGCCGCATCATCGGCCTCACGCATCGACGGCGTATAGGCGCCAACCAGATCGACATGGGCGCCGGGTTTGAGCGCCGCGCCATGGATCAGCGGTTCGGTCGACATGGTGGCCGACGAGATCAGGTCGGCGCGCGCTACGGCGGCGTCGAGGTCGGTGACCACCTCGGCGGTAATGCCGTCATCGGCAAGCGATTGCACCAGGTTTTCGGCGCGGGCCTGATTGCGGTTCCACACCAGCACCCGATCGAGCGACGGCCGCACCGAGCAGTGCGCATCAATCAGCGGCCGCGCCATCGACCCGGCGCCCACCATCAGCATGATGCGGATATCGGGCCGCGACAGGCACGAGGAACCGAGTGCTGAATCACCCGCCGTCTTCCAGGCGGTCAGATCAACGCCCTCGAGCACGGCCACGACATCGCCGCGCGCCTCGTCAAACAACAGCACCTGCCCCTGCACCGACGGCAGCGGCGGGTTGGCGCCGGGATTGTCCGGGTAGATCGTCACAGCCTTCACACCTGAGGCGAGCCCGGCAATCCAGGCGGTCCGGACCAGCATCTTGCGGCCGGCATTTTCAACCAGCGAATCCCTCAGATCCGCAGGCGCCAGCAGATGCCCCGCGCGCAGGGCTTCCACGGCCATCGGCCAGGAGCAGACGGAGCGGATGTCGTCACCGGTGATAATGCGCATGTGTTGGTCCCAAACTTGCTGTGGTCGCGGTAAGGCCCATGTGTAGACGCGGCCCCGCCCCGGGCGCAAGCCGACCGGCCCGGCGGCCTTTATCTTTCACCACTATCCGACGGCGCGTAAGGCGACCGTCAGCGACGGCGACGGCGCGCGGACGCTGCCGCCCATGCCGTCGCCCGCTCGTCCGCCTGCACGCTCAGGGCATCAAAATCCTATTTCTTGCCCTGGTTCATCATTGTCCGGCGCAACTCCTCAAGCGTCTGCTGCATGCTTTGCTGCAGCACCTTGAAGCTTTCGGCGCCGGATTTCTGCGCCATCCCGGCAATCTCGCTGGTGTTCTTGATCGCGGTTTCGAATGAACGTCGGGCGAACTCCGCCTGCGCCGCCATCATTGCCTGCGGGTTGCCGCCGGATTTGATGTTCTCGGCCATTTCCGAGATCTCGCGCAGCCCCTCCTCGACCATCTCGCGCTGGCGCGTCAGAATCGTCGTGGCACCCGTCCCCGCACTCTTGGCTGCCGTTTCCAGCGCCTCGAGGTTCTTCTTGTGGCGGGCGACCAGCGCTTCGAGTTCGGGCGTGGGAAGCTTCATGTCCTTGCCGAACTTCATGAACATGGACACCATGTCGTCGGTGGATTTCTTCTCGGTCATGACATTCCTCCGGTTGCGGCCAAGCCAGATGCTTGCACCGTTTTAGGCTGGGCCAACTATACAGCCATTGCCGCCATCGCCAATGCGTATTCGCGGGCGCAACAAGGCTGTCACCGCGCCGAATTAATCAAATGCGGACTCTTGCATTTTATGTTGCAGTGCAATATATATGACGCATCGCACAAGACAAATGGCGACCACATCATGCCCCGGGTCGCAACGAACGGGGTTCCGACATTGCTCAACCGAGGATGACCAACATGACCAAGACCAACACCACAACGACTGCCAAGACCACCGACAAGACCACTGCCGCCAAGGCCCCCGAAGCCAAGACAGTGGAAACCAAGGCTGCCGAAACCACCGCAGCGCCTGCCGCCAACTTCATCGCCGAGACCCTGGAAAAGGTTCAGGAATCGATCGTCGTTCCGGAAGCCGCCCGCGAGTTCATGGCCACCCAGGCCGCAGCCGTCCAGAACCATGCCGAGAAGGCCCATGAAAGCGCAGCCGAACTTGCCGCCGACATGGAAAAATCCGCTGTCTCGCTGGTTGGCCAGTACACCACTTTCACCAAGAACCTGTTCGACATGACCGCCGCAAATGTCGAGCATGCGCTGGCAACGGTCGAAAAGATCGCCGCCGCCAAGACGCCTGTCGAAGCCATGCGCGTCCAGGCCGATTACGTTCGCGAGAGCGCCACCGCCAATTTCGAGCGCATCAAGAATGCTGCCGAAACCGCCAACAAGACGGTGACTGAAACCACCGCTTCGGTCCGCGACCAGGCTGCCAAGATCATGGCAAAGGCCAGCAAGGCCGCCTGAAACTGATCAGGCCTGCCACAATGATTGGCCCGGGAAGCGATCACCGCCTCCCGGGCCTTTTGCATTCACACGCGCATTTTTGGGTTGAGTTTTAAACAACAATTTCCACAGCTTGCGCGGATTGCCGGATTCAATCTAGCAAACAGTTGAATCAGTTTCTCACATCGTTGCGGAGGCTCTGCTGGGCATGTCGCCGATGCTCGCCGCCACCGATGGCAACCGTTGCGCCACCTTGCTGCGCGCGGCCAGGCGCAAACCTTCGGCCACATTGATGCGGCCGACCGACTGGTCGCCCTGCATCTGCATCCGCGCGCCAAAGCGCCGCGCCAGCGCCTTCATCGCGTGGTTCTGCGCACCGGTCTCGACGATGATGGTGGCAATGTCGTTTTCCGTCGCCACCCGCAGCAACGCCTTCAGCAGAAGCGTGCCAAGCCCCCTGCGCCGCCAGTCCGACGACACCGAAAAAGCCGATTCCCCCACACCTTCGGCAATCGACCCGCCGGTATGAAGCTCGGCCACGGCCGCCAGATGGTCATCGATGAAAGCCCCGATCACGATCGCCTCGTTGAGCGAGCGGGCGATGTATTTGTCGAGCCATTCATCCGATACCAGGCCATTGAAGCGGTCGCGGAAATTTTCAAAGTGAAGTTCGTGAATATGGTCGCGGAACGCATCAGCGTCCGAGGGGCCGAGCGATCTCAACCGGACCTCGCCTTCAAGGGCAAATTGTGGTTCGCGCGGCTTGAACAAAAACCGGAAGAGCATGGTCGACCTCCAAAGGTCATTCCTCCCGAATTCTCCTCACACTATCTAATGGTGCAGCGCAACAAACACAAGAGGCTGTTTGTCGCAACAGGTCACGGTTTCGTGTCTCGGGCGGCTACTGCGTCTTGCCAATTCTACACTGCCTGGCTGTTTGACGGAAACCGCCAAGATCGCCTGTCTCACGATTTGGGCGCCTATTCGCCGCGCCGATCCCGATCGACGCAGAGCGTTTTAAGCCGCCAGCCGCAGCGCCCGTGAAAGGCTTTCGGCCAGATCCCTTGCATAGGTTGTTAGTACCAGGATCTCGAAATGATCCCTGTCCAGCGCGGTGAGCTGCACCGGGACGTGGCCAAACAGCATCGGCCCACTCGCGCCCTTGGCAAACGCTGAAGCGTGAATGTCGGCGCCGGTCTGGGTGGCAATGATTTCGCGCGCCTGCGGGCCGCTGATCATCAGCCGCTGCCGCGCATCGGAAAGATCGCACAGGCTCAGGCCGGCGGATACTCCCAGCCGCTCGGCAAATTCGCGCGCGCCCTCGCCCGGTTTGCCAGCCGCCAGCGCCTGCCCCGGCTGTACCGGGCGCAACACCCCGTCGCCGGATTTCGCCAGCCGTCGGACCGTCCGGTCCTGTGCGTCCGTCCCGAGCACCAAAATCATCGGCGCGTCCGGCAGCAATTCCAGCACGGCGATGTCGGGCGATCCCGTCACCAACCCCTCAAGCAGCCCCGAGGGTGCAGGTGCCTTCGCCAGCACTCGTCCATGCCCGCCCGCGTGAGCTGCCGGCTTTGCCGCCTCACCCGTCATAAACACCGGCGGCCCCACCATCACCGGGGTCTCCAGCCCGCGCAGCGGATCCCAGACCAGCAGCCGTTCGCCATGCCGCGCACGGCCGCGCTTGAGCATCGCCAGCGCGATCGTCGATTTGAGATGCGGCGACCAGCAGGCAGAGGTCACATGGCCCTGATCATTGGCCATGGTTGGCACAGCCCCCGGTTCCAGCAGGTGTCCGCCAGCCAGAATGCGGTGCCCCGGATTGACCGGCCTGAGCCCGACCAGCTGCTCGCGGCCCTCGCGCTGCAAGCCTTCGCGCGAAAGCATCACCCGCCCGATAAAGTCGTCCTTCTTGGCACTCACCATCTTGCCTAAGCCCAGGTCGCCCGGCGTGGTGCGGCCATCGATCTCCGAATGGGTAATAAAGCCCTTCTCGATGCGGAGCACATTCAGCGCTTCCAGCCCGTAAGGCGTGATCCCGAAGGGCTCCCCCGCTTCCATGATCGCATCGGCCACCGCCTCGCCGTGGCGCGCCGGAACTGCCAGCTCGAAGGCCAACTCGCCGGAGAATGAAATCCGAAACAGCCGCGCTGCCAGCCCCGAATGCAGTTTCACCTCGCGCGCTGCGAGAAACGGCACCGCCTCTTCGCTCAAATCCGCATCCACAACTCGTGCCAGCACGTCGCGCGACTGCGGCCCGGCAACGGTAATCTGCGCCCACTGATCGGTCACCGAAGTGAGCCGGACATCGAGTTCCGGCCACAGCGCCTGCGCGCAGAACTCCAGATGCGCCATTGCCTCGCCCGCCGCTGCGGTCGTCGTGGTGATCAAATAATGGTTCTCGCCCAGCCGGCTGACCGTGCCGTCATCCATCAACAGCCCATCTTCGCGCAGCATCAGCCCGTAGCGCGCCTTGCCGATCGCCAATGTCGACATCTTGCCGGTGTAGATCAGATCGAGGAATTTCGCCGCATCCTTGCCGCTGAGATCGATCTTGCCGAGCGTGGAGGCATCGGAAATCCCGACACCCGAACGCACGGCACGCGTCTCGCGGTCGCAGGCCTCTCTCCAGCCTGCTTCGCCGTTACGCGGAAAATGCGATGGCCGCATCCAGGCCCCGGCTTCGATGAACACAGCCCCCTGCTTTTCGGCCCAGCCATGCAACGCAGACCGCCGCACCGGGCGGTAATGCGCGCCCCTGTGCTCGCCCGCCAGCGCGCCGATGCTGACCGGCGTATAGAACGGCCGGAACGTCGTGGTGCCGACCTGGTCCGGCGTCAACCCCCGGTTTTCCGCCAGAATGCCGATGGCGTTGACGTTGGACAGCTTGCCCTGATCGGTCGCCATGCCGGTGGTGGTGTAGCGCTTGGCCAGCTCCACATGGCCATAGCCCTCGCGCACCGCCAGCCCGAGATCGGACACGGTGACATCGTTCTGGAAGTCGACAAAGGCTTTGCCCTTGGCTTCAGTCACATGCCACAGCGTCGTGAACCCGGTCGATCCGCCACAGGCCTCGCGTGCCTTCGGCAACTCAACCGCCTTAGGCTTGAACCCAAGCTCGCTCGCAGCACGAGCCCCGGCTTCGGCGCCACTCTTGAGGCACCCGGCCAGATCGAGAACACCCGCGGCACTGCCCGCAGCGCTCAATCCGTCGCGTTCAGCTGGCGGCAGGAACATGCCTGTGCCCGCATCCCACACCGGCCTGTCGCCACGATGGCAGGCGAGCCCAACCACCGGGTTCCAGCCGCCCGACATCGCCAGCGCGTTTGCCTTGATCTTCTGCCGCGTGCCCGATGCCCGGTCGATCACCTCGATACCCGACACCGCCTTGCCACCCAGCGCATCCGCCACCACATGGCCCGAAAGCATCCGCGTACCCTGTGATGCCGCCAGTTCCGCCGCAGGCACATCGTCCCGCGCATCAACAAGCGTTACCTCAAGCCCGCGCCTGATGAGATCCCGCGCCGTCTCGTGACCCGACCCGCCAGTGGCAAACACCGCGACATGATCGCCCGGCCGGATCGCCTGGCCATTCACCAGCC
Organism: Hoeflea sp. Naph1; assembly: GCF_046837775.1. Lineage (GTDB taxonomy): Bacteria > Pseudomonadota > Alphaproteobacteria > Rhizobiales > Rhizobiaceae > Hoeflea. The sequence continues at coordinate 3,509,340 of NZ_CP177286.1, forward strand.
CGCGCAATGCCGAAGCCGTCATCACGCCGGGGCGGTCATTGCCGCCAAACACCAGCGGCCGTTCCTCGGCACCGGCCGCCAGCACGGCGCGCTTGGCCGCAATCCGCCAGACCCGCTGCGTTGGACCGGAAGTTTCGCCATCGCGCCGCTCGACCGCGCCATAGACACCGCTGTCATAGGCGCCAAACACCGTGGTGTTGGTGAGCAGCCGCACATTCGCATTGCCTGCGAGCTCCGCGATCACGCCCGCCGCAAAGCCCGGCCCGTCCGCATCACCGATCTCGACCCGGTCCTTCAGCAACCGCCCGCCAAAATCGGCATTCTCATCACACAGCACCACCCGCGCCCCGGATCGCGCAGCACTTAGCGCCGCTATCAGCCCGGTGGGCCCGGAACCAATCACCAGCAGGTCGCAATGCGCCCAGCGCTTCTCGTACTCTTGCGCGTCCGGCGCATGACTGGCACGGCCCAATCCCGCCGCCCGGCGGATCACCGGCTCGTAGAGCTTTTCCCACAGGGCTGCCGGCCACATGAAGGTCTTGTAGTAAAATCCTGCGCCCAGAAACGGCGACAGCGTCTGGTTCACCGCGCCGACATCAAAGCCCAGCGACGGCCAGCGGTTCTGGCTTTCGGCCACCAATCCGTCACGCAGTGCCACCATCGAGGCGCGCAGATTGGGCTCCCGCGTTGCGCCGTCGCCCAGCGTAACAAGTGCATTGGGCTCGGACGCCCCACCGCTCAAAAGCCCGCGCGGACTGTGATATTTGAACGACCGCCCCATCAGGCTCACGCCATTCGCCAGCAACGCCGAGGCCAGCGTGTCGCCCGAAAATCCTTCGAACCGGCTGCCATCGAACGAAAACCCGATCTTCTGCGCCCGGTCGATCAGCCCGCCATCCTCAAACCGCGAAAAGCTCATGGCCTGGCCCTCCCGGGCTTGGCGGCACTGTTGCCCGGCGTGCCGGCCTTTGCCGCCCGCTTCGGCTTCGCAGGCGCTGATTTTTCCGCGCGCGCCCGGGTAAATTCCGCCGCATCCGTCACCCCATGCACATCATGGGTAAATGTATCGCGCTCCACCACCAGCCAGCGCCGGCAACCGCCCGAATGCTGCCAGTGCTCGGCCATCACACCGCGCACATTGTCGCGCAAATGCACGAACTCGTCCCAGGCCGCGAACGGCGCATCCGCCGCAGGCCGCACCGGCTTGGCGTCACCGCGAATGGTGAACTCTTCCTTGGGGCGTACGCCGCAATACGGACAGGTGATCAGACTGGCCATCTTATCCGTCCCCTAATGCAGGTTTGCCTGGGCGCCATGCCCGGTTTCATCAATCTGATGGCCACGCGAAAACCGGTCGAGCCGGAAGGCACGCGCCAGTTCATGGGTCTCGCCGGTGGCCAGAAGATGCGCAAAACACCAGCCCGAGGCTGGCGTCGCCTTGAAGCCGCCATAGCACCAGCCGGCATTGAGATAGAGATCATCGACCGGCGTTTTGTCGATGATCGGCGAGCCATCCATCGACATGTCGACCACCCCACCCCAGGATCTCAGAACCTTGACGCGGGCAACCGCCGGCACCATCGCGCAGGCAGCCTCCATCACGCTTTCCACCGTTTCCAGATTGCCGCGCTGGGCGTAGGAATTGTACAGATCCAGGCTGCCGCCGAACACCAGCCCGCCTTTGTCCGACTGCGACATGTAAAACAGCGCCGCGCCAAAGGTCACCACCTGATCGATGAACGGCTTGATCCCTTCGGAAACGAATGCCTGCAGCACCTGGCTTTCGATCGGCAGCCGGAGCCCCGCCATTTCCGCCACCCGGCTCGAATTACCCGCCGCCGCCAGCCCCAGCCGGTTGCAACCGATAAAGCCGCGCGAGGTCTCCACGCCCACAGCCTTGCCGCCCTCGCGGCGGATTCCGGTCACCTCGCAATTCTGGATCAGATCCACCCCGCGACTGTCGGCCGAGCGCGCATAGCCCCAGGCCACGCCGTCATGCCGCGCAGTGCCGCCGCGCCGCTGCATCAGCCCGCCATGCACCGGAAACCGTGCATTATCAAAATCGAGATAGGGCAGCATCTCGCGCACTTCCTCGCGCCCCAAAAGCTCCGCATCCTCGCCCGCCAGCCGCATCGCGTTGCCGCGCCGGGCATAGGCATCGCGCTGGCCGTCGGAGTGAAACAGATTGATCACCCCGCGCTGCGACATCATCGCATTGAAATTCAGCTCCTGCTCGAGCCCTTCCCACAGCTTCAGCGAATGCGCAAAAAACGGCTCATTGCCTTCGAGCAGGTAATTGGCCCGCACGATCGTGGTGTTGCGCCCGACATTGCCGGAGCCGAGATAGCCCTTCTCGAGCACCGCCACATTGGTGATACCGTGGTTTTTCGCCAGATAATGCGCGGTCGCCAGCCCATGCCCGCCGCCGCCGACGATGATCACATCATAATGGCTCATGGGCTCCGGCTCCCGCCAGGCCGGCTGCCAGCCCTTGTTGCCCGAAAGCCCCTGTCGCAATATCGATAATGCCGAATATTTCATCGCTGTTCCCACGCCCGGAATTCGCGCCATAGGAATGCCCGAGGGGGTGTGGTGTCAATGGGCGGGCGGAATGAAGGCGGGGATTGTTTTGGGGGATGTTCGCATCATTCGGTCATAGGCCAACGATCCGGGAGCGTGATGGTCTGGAATCGTTAAAGTCACGCAGCCTTGAAACAATTGCTGCGATGCCAATCAAGGTAATAGGGATGCGGCCGTAATCTCGGATCATCCGGCACCAGCGCTTTCATATCCGGCCTTAGAAGATGTGAGACGTCATGGTTGAGATGACGGGATTTCAGAATGGTGTAATCATCATCCATCGAGAGCAAGCCACGATCAAACATCCAATGCACTGTACCCGACAGCGCGATGCCATTTTGCACAGAGTCTGGCCCGTTCTTTTCAACAGGCATTATGTGCGCCGCCTCAACCTCAGGCCTGCCTTTCCCATTGATCAACCGCAAGCCTGTAAATGCACAGCGCCGATCATAGGCAATGCGAACATGCTGGCGAAATTTGGCGTCGCGGAAACGTCGGTTGACCAGTTGCTCAACAAGGGGGCGTTCCAGCGGCGCTTGCGGTTGTTCTTCAAATTCATTGCCCAGTCCGGCCTCGTCATAGCGTTCCGGCCACGGACTCCGTTCACTCAGTCCGGCATTCAGAATAGCGTCACATTCCTCATCACTGATCACCCGAACGGCCTGAACTGCACGGCCTCCACTGACACGACCGTCAGGTAGGAACAATTTGCTCTCAAAGCCGCCGTTTTCCTGATAACCAACCAATCGATCGAAATCGACATATCGTTTAAGGTCTGCATAATAATGGTCAGGCCGCAGCAAGTCTTGGCGTATCCCAGTGACAATCGCTGTCGCCCAATAGAACCGCCCTGCTTGGTTGCCTAAGAGTCGGTCCGGAAAGTTGTTCATTTTGAACAGAGCCTTCGCAGCATGAGGCGGATAGACGCGAGTTTGAGAAAGGCGAGCGCGTTGCGCGAAAGGTTCTCGAAGTCCTTTGCCAGCCTGCGGCATCGCCCAAGCCACGCGAAAGTCCGTTCGACCACCCAGCGTCTCGGCAGAACCTCAAAACCCTTGACGATGTCGGATCGCTTGATGATCTTGATCGCCAGCCCGGGCATGGCCTTCTTCTGACCCTTGGCGAAGACAGGTCCCTGATAGCCACCGTCCGCAAAGAGTTTCTTCAAAAACGGATAGCGCCCGAACAACGTCTTGATGACCAGCAGGCCGCCGTCGCGGTCCTGGATGTCGGCTGGATGAACCAGCGCATGCAGCAGCAGACCTACCGTGTCGACAAGGATATGCCGCTTCTTACCCTTGACCTTCTTCCCCGCATCATACCCGCTCGGGTCGATACAAGCCCCCCTTTTTCCGCGCCTTTGACGCTCTGGCTGTCGATGACCGCCGCTGTCGGGCTAGCCTCGCGTCCCATCGCCTCGCGGCATTTCACATAAAGCTCCTGATGAATACGGCCGAGTGTGCCGTCCCAGTTCCAAAGGTCGAAATAGCTGAACAGGGTGCTCTTCGGCGGCAAGTCCTTCGGAACAGCCCGCCATTGGCAGCCGGTGCTGAGAACATAAAGCAGGCCGTTAAGAACCTCGCGCACATTGACCTCACGCCTGCGGCCACCCCGCTTGGCAGGAGGTATCAAAGGCTCGACCAGCGCCCATTCCGCATCCGTCAGATCGCTGGGATAGCGCAGACCATCCCGATTGTATTTCCCACGGTTCGCTTTCGTCCACATAGCCTCCATCCCATCGTCAAACAAATCAACGGCATGGAATCACAAACGATTCATATCATTCAACTTCTTTCCGGACCGACACTAACGGACCGTAATAAACAATCGGTTGACCAATGACCTGCTCCACTCGCGAAAGGTACTGCTTGGGGAAATGGTAATAGCGATCCGGCAAATCGTCATAGACGCTGTCCGGCCTGTGATAAAAAATTGCCGCAACCATTGAGACTCAATCCAAAGCGATCAAATTATGCCGTCCAATATCTTGGACAACGGCTTGGAAAACAACAAGCTTTTATCGAGATCCATTTACGCCTTGGCCGAGCATGATGATTGTGCGGCTGTGCCAGTTGTCGCATTGTTCCCGCGAGCCGAAAAATCAGGCCTCAAGCGGCAAGCCCTATGCTTCCAAAGCTTTGCGACTCCCGACACCACCCTTTCCGCCGTCATGCCGGGCTTGACCCGGCATCCAGCGACCGCGTGTCCACGCGGTGAGAGACCCATTGATCCGATACGACGTTCTTCCGCGCCGCAGACGCGGCGCTGCTGGACCCCGGATCAAGTCCGGGGAGACGGAAGGATGGGCTTGCGCAATACCCGGCCCCCCTTTGGGGAGAGGCGGCCCCAGCTACTTCCGTGTCTCGCCTTCACAAATCCGGTTGAAATCATCCCATTCAAGGATCTCGCTGGCCTCTCCGGTGCGCGCAAGCGCGGTACGCTCGAGATTAAGCGCAATGGCCTGGCCCAGCCGCGCCAGCTTGACGCCGCGAAACTTGCGCAACGGCCCGGCAAGCAGCGGCGTGAGCCAGGGCCAGACAGCAAGCGTCAGCGCCTGGCTCGCGCCATAGCGGTTGGTTGGAGTCAGGATCATGCTCGGGTGAAACAGGCTCAGCCGCGCAAACCCGAGCGCTAAAAGCCCGCGTTCCAGTTCGCCCTTGCTGCGCAGATAGAAGGATTTCGAGGTGGCGTCGGCACCCACCGAACTCAGCAATTGAAAATGCCCGACTCCTGCCTCGCGGCAGGCGCGGCCGAACGCCAGCGGCAGATCGCGGTCGATCCTGAGAAATTGCGCGCGGCCCTCCTTCGACGGCTGGCCGACACCGAGCGTGCAGATCGCGTGGCTGTGGCCCGGCAGCAGATGCCGGTAGCTTTCGGGATCGGCGACATCGACCACATGCTGGCTGACTTTCGCGCTCGATGATCCCTCATAGCGCTTGCGCCCGATAAGCGTGATGCCCCCGACGCTGTCCATGCCAAGCAGTGCCTTGACCACCTCGCCGCCGACGGCGCCGGTCGCGCCGATCATCACCACCTGTTTGCCGTCCGCCATTTTGCACTCCGATTGAATTTCGGGTTGAAACGAACGCCGCCAACGCCTATTGAGTAATGAATATTCATTACTGGTATTGCTGTCTGATGCCAAGACCCACCGCCGAACAAATCCGAACCCGCATCCGCGAAGCGCTGGTGCGCGAAGTCGCGGAAAAAGGCATTGGCGCGGTCTCCGTCGGTCATGTCGCCAAGCGCGCCCGCATTTCGCCGGGCACCATCTACCTGCATTTCGACAGCAAGGAAGACATGCTCCAGAAGGTCTATCTGGAGATCAAGACCGAGTTTCACGGCATCATCGTCGCCGCCCGCGACGAGCCCGATTCCCGCGCCATGATCCGCCGCATGTGGCGCGACCTGTTCGATTTCGTCTCTGCTCACCCGCATGATTTCCAGTTTGTTGAATATGCCGGCGCCGCGCAGGTGCTGACCGCCGCGCAAAGCCGCAGCATCGGCTACATGCAGGCCGAAATCGCCGCCATGCTGCAGCGCGCGGTCGATGACGGCACGCTGGCGCCGCTGCCGATCACCACGCTCACGGTGCTCTTGGTCGCCCCCGCCATGCATCTGGCCCGCACCGCGCTGCTTGCGGGCCGCGCCGTCCAGAAATCTGAAATCGACCTTACCTTCGAGCGCGTCTGGATCGGCATAAGCGCGCGCTAACCTTTAAATTCGCCCTAACCGTCAGGAATTCGTCATGCAGAAAATCATCCTCATTACCGGCACCTCCACCGGTCTCGGCATCGAATTGTCGGTGCAGGCTGCCCGCGCCGGCCACAAGGTCTACGCCACGATGCGCAATCTCGGAAAACGCGCAGCCCTTGATCAGGCAGCCAGCGACGCCGGTGTCAGCCTCAACGTGCTGCAGCTCGATGTGCAGGACAGCGCCAGCATAGCCAGCGCGGTCGACACCATTATTGCCGAGAATGGCCACATCGATGTGCTGATCAACAATGCCGGCGCCGGCTTCGTCCGCTCCACCGAACAAGCGAGCGAGGCTGAAATCAATTGGGTGATGGATGTCAATTTCATGGGCGTGGTCCGCTGCACCAAGGCGGTGCTGCCGCATATGCGCGCCCGCCGCCAGGGTCATGTCATCGCCATCTCCTCGGTCGGCGGGCTGGTCGGCCAGCCGTTCAACGAGATCTACTGCGCCGCCAAATTCGCCGTCGAAGGCTACATGGAATCGCTTGCAAGCTACGTAACTCCCTCCTTCGGCCTCGATTTCAGCGTGGTCGAACCCGGCGGCATCACCTCAGAATTTGCCAACACCGTGCTCAAGCAGGTGAGCGAGACCGGCGGCATGCTCGAGGACGAGTACCTGCCGATCCTGCAGAAATATATCGGTGGTGCAGAAAGCCGGCGCGACCAGAACATCTACCAGACCGCCTAGGAAGTCGCTGCCGTGGCGATTGACTGCATTGAGGCCGAAAACCCGCCGATCCGGGTCCGCACCTCCAATTGGGCCGAGCAGTTCTGTTCGCTCAAGACCGGGCTCGATCCCGACGGACGCAAGCAGCAGGCGGCAGTGATCGCCCAATTCCTAGGAGACTAAATCCGGTCGCCCCGAGGCCGTATCCATTCATCCATGCACGCGGCCCTTTACAGCGTCATCGCGGCTGCCGATACTGTGCGCAACGCAGGATGGAGCGCCGCAAACCAGCGGCAAGGGAGGTTGAAATGCAACGCTTGGCGGTATTTTTCGGATTGCTCTGGTTTGCCCTTGCCGGCAGCGTGGTCTACGCCCAGGACAGCGAAGTGGTGGTCAAGATCCGCCCCGACATCGCCAGCGTCGAGGTCAACACCGCCGATGGCCCGGTGACCATCGAGCGCATTCAGGACACCGAGCACGAGATCACCGGCTATTTCGCCCAGACCTCGCGCGCCTGCCCGCCGTTCTGCATCCAGCCGTTCCAGGTTGCCGAGGGCGTCGCCACCATTGGTGAATTGGAAATGCTCGATTTGCTTGCCGACGATCAGGCCATGGTCATCGACGCCCGCACCATCGACTGGCACGCGGAGGAAACCATTCCCGGCTCGCTCAACATTCCCTACACCGAGATCGCTGATCGTCTGGGTGAACTCGGCTGCACCAGAACCGGCGAGGCGTGGGATTGCGCAAATGCTGCCCCTGTCGCGCTCTATTGCAACGGCCTGTGGTGCGGCCAGTCGCCCACCGCCATCCGCGCCATGCTGCGTGAAGGCTACCCGGCGGAGCGTATTTCCTACTATCGCGGCGGCATGCAGTCCTGGAAGATTCTCGGCCTGACCACGGTCGAAGGCGGTCTCTGAGAGGCTATTGCGGCGGTCGGACGCCCGCGCTTATCTGAAGGTCTCCGCCAGGTGATCAATCAGCGCCCGGATCCGCGCGGTCAGGTGACGGCCGGGAGGATAGACCGCGTAGAGCGCCATGGTGGTCACCTCGAGCTCGGGAAAGAGCAGCTCCAGTTCGCCGCTGGCGATGAACGGCGCCACGGCGTAATGCGGGCACCGGGCGATCCCTAGGCCGCCGATCGCCATATGCGTGAGCGCCCGCGGCGAATTGGCATGAAACGAGCCATCGACATGAACCAGAACCTGCTTGCCGCCGATCCGGAACAGCCAGTCCTGCGGGGTGGCCGAGGTCTTCTGGATCAGGCAATTGTGGGTCGCCAGTCCGTAAGCGTCAGACGGCCGGCCATGCCGGGCCAGATAATCCGGCGCCGCCACCACCACCATGCGCATGTCCATCAGCTTGCGCGCCACCAGGCTTGAATCCTTCAACGCCCCGAACCGGACCGCGATATCGATCCCCTCCTCCACGATCGCCACATGCTGGTCCGACAGGTGCATGTCGAGCGAGACCTTCGGATGGGCGAGCTGAAACGGCCGGATTGCATTGACCAGTTCAAGGCTGCCGAATCCGGTCGGCGCGGTCAGCCGGATCGGCCCGGCCAGTTCGGATTGCCGCTCCTGCACCAGCCCTTCCAACTCGTCGAACTGGTCGAGCAAGGGCACACATCGCTCGAAATAGGCCCGCCCGGTCTCGGTCAGCGAGACACTGCGCGTGGTCCGGTTGAGCAGTTGCGCGCCGAGTTGTTCCTCAAGCTGCCGCACCTGTTTGCTGGCAAGCTTGGTGCTGATGCCCAGCCGCCGCGCCCCGGAGGTGAAGGAGTGCTGCGCCGCCACCGCGGCGAATGTCCGCATTGCGCCGATCCTGTCCATGTGTCCCCGCCTCCGGATCAATTACTGTCGCCATTTTGTACATGACCATTCGCAAAGGCAATGGATTATCGCCGCCGCTTCGGCTTGCTAAATCTGCATCTGCAACCAAACGCACCATCCCCACCGTAAAAGGTAAACCCAATGTCTCAGGCGATACGAATCCACAGCTTCCCAAAATCCGGCCACGCGCACCGGGTACGTCTGTTTGCCAATCTTGCCGGCATCGCCCATGAAGTGATCGAGGTCGATCTGCCAGCCGGTGAACACAAGAAGCCGCCTTTCCTGGCGCTCAACCCCGCCGGTCAGGTGCCGGTAATCGAGGATGGCGACACGGTGATTGCCGATTCCAACGCCATTCTGGTCTATCTCGCCCGAAAATATGCGCCGTCCTATTTACCCACCGATCCGGCAGCCGAAGCCCAAGTGCAGAAATTTCTCAGCCTCGCCGCCGGCGACCTGGCCTTTGGCCCGGCGGCCGCGCGCATGATTACCGTCTTCAATGCTCCGCTCGATCCTGAGGCCTGCAAGGCAACGGCAGCCAAGCTGCTGGGCCTGCTCGAAACGCTGATGGAAGGTCGCCAGTTTCTGGTCGGCGAGCGGCCCACAATCGCCGATGTGGCGATCTACTCCTACACGGCGCACGCGCCCGAAGGCGGCATTTCACTCGAGCCCTACCCCAACGTTCGCCGATTGCTCAAGAATATCGAGGCATTGGACGGTTTCGTTCCGATGCCCGCAACCAAGGTCGGTCTGGCTGCCTAAGCCGCACCGTCTGCCTCGCCCCCGATCCCGGATACCGTCCCCGGAAGAGGGAGACCGGAAAGCTCCCCCGGCTTTCCGGCGGCGAGGCTTTATTACCACCTTCCGCGAGACCTCAAATGCCCCCTGAAGAAAGCCATCAGCCCGACATCTCGCCATTTCATGACGGCGAGCAGCGTCTACAGGCGCGCATCGACAAACGCGAAGCGACGGAGCAGTTCGGCCAACGCTTCATTCGAACGTTCCTGCTTGACCAGCACCGGTCGTTCTTCGCCCAGCTTCCATTCCTGGTGGTCGGCGGTGTGGATGACAAAGACTGGCCGTGGGCTTCGGTCCTCAGCGGTCGGCCGGGTTTCATGTCAACGCCGGACGCGACCACCATCTCGGTTGGCGCGACAGCCGCGGGTACCGACCCGCTGCATGGCACGATCAAACCCGGCGCAAAACTTGGCCTGCTTGGCATTGATCCGTCGACACGCCGCCGCAACCGCCTGAACGGCCGGGTGACGTCAGCAGATGCCACCGGCTTCACTCTCGCCGTCGACCAGTCATTCGGAAATTGTCCGCAATATATTCAAAGCCGCACGCTCGATAGTGATCATACGCCCGCGCAATCGGGTACCAAGATCGGCGTTCAGACCTTCCGTGAACTCGATGGCAAGGCCCGCGCCATGATTGGTGCCGCTGACACCTTCTTTGTATCCAGCTACGCCCGCACTGGAACGCAGTCACCCGCCGACGGTGTCGACGTCTCCCATCGCGGCGGCATGCCGGGCTTTGTCCGGGTAGACGCCAACACGCTGACGATCCCTGATTACAACGGCAATCATTACTTCAACACGCTTGGCAATTTCCTCGTCAACCCGAAGGCCGGGCTGCTCTTTGCTGATTTCCAATCCGGCGATCTTCTGCAGTTGACCGGCACGGTGGAATTGCTGCCCGAGGATGACCCGCAGGTTGTTGCCTTCGAAGGCGCTGAACGGGCCTGGCGGTTCACACTCGATCACGGCTGCTGGCGGCAAAACGCATTCCCGTACCGCTACAAATTCGAGTCCTATTCGCTGAGCACGCTGACGACAGGCAATTGGCAACAGGCAGCGGAAAAACAGGCTGCAAACAACGACGCGCACGCATGGCGGAAATTCCGGGTTGCGGCCGTCAAAGATGAAAGTTCAGTAATCCGTTCGTTCTACCTCGAGCCCGCTGATGGTGGCGGGTTGGCTCCGTTCCAGGCCGGCCAGTTTCTGACCATTCGCTTGACCCGCGGACTGGGCAAGGATCCGCTTGTTCGCACCTACACGGTGTCATCTTCTCCCCGAGATCCGCATTACCGCATTTCCGTCAAACGCGAGCAACATGGTCAGGCTTCACGGCATCTGCATGAGGCGGTCGGCCCCGGAGATCTGGTCGAGATCCGGGCGCCAGCCGGCGACTATTTCATCGATCCAGCCATAGACCGCCCGGCGGTGCTGCTTGCCGGCGGGGTCGGCATTACGCCGATGATTTCCATGGCTCGCCACGTGGCCACTGAGGGCTCACGGACAGGCTGGCAGCGTCCACTGACGGTGCTGCACGCAACCCAGGACACCCGCCAGCGGGCCTTCGGTCAGACCTTTCATGATCTGGAACGCCAGACCGGCGGAAAGATCCGCTACTTCTCCTTTATCGACAGGCCACACCGGGACGACAAGCCCGGCGTCGATTTCACCGGCACCGGCTACATCACCAAAGAGGTTCTGCAGCAGGCACTGCCGCTTGACGATTATGATTTCTATCTCTGTGGCCCGCCGCCGTTCATGCAGGCGCTCTACGATACGTTGCGCATGTTGGGCGTGGGCGATGCCCGTATTTACGCCGAAGCCTTCGGACCGGCATCGCTGCGCCGCGCCGCTGAGGCGGGAACGCAGCCCCCTTCCCCGATCTCCGTTGATGAAGTCGAGGAGGCCGACGAGGCTGTCATTGTCTTCGCCGCCTCCGGGATCGAGCATGCCTGGACAACGGCCGATGGCCCCATCCTTGGGTTCGCCGAGGCGCATGGCCTCAGCCCCGATTTCGGCTGTCGCCAGGGCAACTGTGGAAGTTGCGCGGTCAAACTGAAATCCGGCGCGGTCGCTTACCGGCACGAGACGGAAGCTGACCACGGCGATGACGAAATCCTCATCTGCTGCGCCGTACCCGCCAAAGGCTCGGCGAGAATCGAGATCGAGCTGTAAAGCGCAGCCGCATTTTCACAACAAGGAGAAACCCCATGAACGCCCGCCCACTCACTCCTCCTTTCACCGAAGAGACCGCGCGACAGAAGGTCAGGCTGGCCGAAGACGGCTGGAACGGACGCAACCCGGCCAAGGTGGCGCTTGCCTACACGGAAGATACGAAATGGCGCAACCGCACCAGTTTCGTGACCGGCCGAGCTGAAGCAGAGGCCTTCCTGATCGGCAAGTGGGACCGGGAACTGGAGTATCGGCTGATCAAGGAAATGTGGGCCTTTACCGGCAACCGTATCGCCGTCCGCTATGCTTATGAATGGCACGACGACAGCGGCAACTGGTTCCGCTCCTACGGCAATGAAAACTGGGAATTCAATCAGGACGGCCTGATGGAAAACCGGTTCTCTTCGATCAACGATCTGCCCATCAGCGAAGCCGAGCGAAAGTTCCGTTGGCCCTTGGGTCCGCGCCCGGCCGATCATCCCGGACTTACCGACCTCGGTCTGTAACCGGGTTGGGGCCAGGTGGGGTGTGTGGCCATTCCACCTCGCCTGGCCGGCCTATCGATGGATGAAATGCATCCGGTTGAATTGCTTCCTGAAGGCCGCGTTTTTTACTGCCATTTCCTCCGCCGCGCTGTCTCAGACCACACTGCAAAAAAACGGGCCGCCATGGTGGCGACCCGTCCTGTTCAAAAAGGCTCGGAACTCAGAGAGTTTCAGAAAAACGCCTGGATGCCGGTTTGCGCGCGACCCAGGATCAGCGCATGCACATCATGTGTGCCTTCATAGGTATTGACCGTTTCGAGGTTCTGGGCATGGCGCATGACGTGGTATTCGGCCTGGATGCCGTTGCCGCCGTGCATGTCGCGCGCCATCCGGGCGATGTCGAGCGCCTTGCCGCAATTGTTGCGCTTCATGATCGAGATCATCTCCGGCGCAAAACGGCCCTCGTCCATCAACCGACCGACGCGCAGGCTGCCCTGCAGCCCCAGCGCAATTTCGGTCTGCATGTCGGCGAGCTTCTTCTGGAACAGTTGTGTGCCGGCCAGCGGCTTGCCAAACTGATGGCGGTCGAGACCGTACTGGCGGGCGCGGTGCCAGCAATCCTCGGCAGCCCCCATCACGCCCCATGAGATACCGTAGCGTGCCCGGTTAAGGCAGCCGAACGGACCCTTCAGACCCGAAACATTCGGCAACAGCGCCTCTTCACCGACCTCGACATTTTCCATGACGATTTCGCCGGTGATCGAGGCGCGCAGAGACAGCTTGCCACCGATCTTCGGCGCCGACAGACCCTTCATGCCCTTTTCCAGCACAAAGCCGCGGATCTGGTTGTCATGCGCTTCGGACTTGGCCCAGACCACGAACACATCGGCGATCGGTGAATTCGAGATCCACATTTTCGAGCCATTGAGCACATAGCCGCCATCGGACTTCCTGGCCCGGGTCTTCATGCCGCCCGGATCGGAACCGGCATCCGGCTCGGTCAGGCCGAAGCAGCCGACCCACTCGCCGCTCGCCAACTTCGGCAGATATTTCATCCGCTGCTCTTCGCTGCCATAGGCCTGGATCGGGTACATCACCAAGGACGACTGGACGCTCATCATCGAACGGTAGCCTGAATCCACCCGCTCGACTTCGCGCGCCACCAGACCGTAGGACACGTAGCCTGCTTCCGCGCCGCCATATTGTTCCGGCACGGTGACGCCGAGCAGTCCAGCCTCGCCCATTTCCGAAAAAATCGCGCGATCCGTCGTCTCGTTCAAATAGGCATCGGTCACTCGCGGCGCCAGCTTGTCTGCGGCAAACGCGGCCGCTGCGTCAGCGATCATGCGTTCTTCGTCGCTCAACTGATCCGCGATCAGGAACGGGTCTTCCCACTGGAACGATGATTTGGCGGTTTTGATCGAAACGGCGGGAGAGACGGACATCTATATACTCCAATTTGATCCGGTCAGCATGAGGTCAACCCGCCTCGCGGGGCGCCGCAGCCTTTGGTTTTTCCTTATCACGGTTCCACGAAGATACTATAGGCTTAAAATTCTTTTTCCGAGCCGGAGTGGTGTCTGACCTGCCATCAAGGCGCAGCCGGCGGATCCATGATTTCCCATAATGCGATCAATTCCCGCCCGGCGCCAGCATTTACCGGAACCACCAGACGCGACAGCGCCCGTGTGCTTCCGCCATACAGCCAGGATGTTGTCTCGAAATAGTCGGGCATGCCGCTTTCCAGCGTTTCGGTGAATGAATTCATCACCCGCCTGACACTGAGCGGCGGCACCGATTCGACCACCGGCCTGCCACTGACAGGCGTACCGAATGGCCAACGGACTTTTGAAGAGACCCTGCGCCAGACCAATACCTTGTCCGGTTCATCAACGCCGATACTCGCCAGCAAGGGATAGTCGACGCTCAGCGCCGCCACATCGAAACAGGTGGCCTCCGGCAGATCGCCATCGCTGGCATCGAGCCAAAGCCCAAAGAACGAGCAAATGCGCGGATGCGCGCCATCAGGGAGTCGAAAATTCGGCGGCATAAATCGGTGGTTCATAGCAACACATTTGAAAATGATAAGAAAAACAGAATTCAAGCTTACCCTTGAAGTCGACAAAAGGAACGATACATGCTTCACTTGAAGCGTCAATTATTTTACATCTCACGCCAAAGCAATGAGCCCATCACTTGCCGACCAGTTTGAAGCTGCTGCCGGTGTTGCCTCCGCAATAGGCACCTATGCGGCTAGCCGTGGCATTGACGCCGCCCCGATTGCACGCGCCTGCGGTCTGGACCCGGATCGTTTTGATACAATTGGCGAACGGGTCAGTCTCGACCGCCTGTGCCGTTTCATGGAAGCACTGGCGATGATCTCGGGCGACGAACTGTTCGGCCTGAAATCGTCAAAAATATTCGAGAAGGGTGCGAGCGGGCCATTTGGTTACGCGCTGATGAGCGCCCCGACCATGCGCGATCTGTTGATTTTCCTCGGCCGCAATCTTCACAAGGCCGGCGAGACAAGCATGTGTACTCTGGAGATCGGCGCCCGGCATACGCATTTTGAATGGGCCTATTCCCCGCTGATCCTGCACTGCGACCAGTACGTGGATATGGGCGTGTCTCAGACACTGTCTCATTTCAGGACAGTTTTGGGCCATGACATCAACCGGGTGCAACTCGAGCTTGTGCGCAAAAAACCCGCAAACATCAATCTACACAAGGAGTTGCTGACGCGAAATGTAACTTTCGACGCGCCCATCAACGCTCTTATTCTGCCAACAGAATTCCTCGCGCGCGCCAATCCTGGCGCAGATCCTCGTCTGTTTGCCCTCATGTCGCAGCAGATGGACGCGTTGAAGATCCGCCATGCTGATGGCGATGATCCGGCCACGGCTATCCGTCTTCATCTGGTGGAGAATCTGGCCGGCAAGGTCCCGACCTTGACCGAGGAAGCCGAACGTCTCGGCATGAGTCCCCGCACCCTGCAACGCCGGCTCACAGAAACCGGAACCAGCATGCAGAGCCTGCTCGACGAATGCCGCCGCGAACTGGCAGAACGGTTGCTTCTGGAAACATCTCTCTCGCTCTCGGCCATCACCTATAAACTGGGTTTTTCAGCCCCCGCCGCCTTTACACGGTCGGCTGTCAGATGGTTCGACATGACTCCCAGCGCCTATCGCAAGACGCACCGGCCCGATTCCTGAACCAGCGGCACAACGCACGATGCCGCGAAGGAAAATCGAGTCAACGGTTCTCGAATTGGCCATCTCATCCTTACCATGACCCAGAATAATGGCGCGCGATGTGAATGTGGTATGCAGCCAATCAGTGCATAAACATCCTCAGAATTTGAACCGGAAACATTGATCTCCATGCGGTCGGCGAACTGATGCTGCGCCCGCAGGAGTCTGTAATCCAAATCATTGGAAGAGGACGCAACATGGACCTGGGCAGGGACAGAGGGCTGATACCATTGACTCGCACCGAGCTTAATTGCCTACGCCAATGCGCTGAAGGGCGCACTGACGTGGAGATTGGACGCGGACTCGAGCTGACCAGCGGCGAAGTCTCTGCGGTTCTTTCCGTGGCCATCCTCAAATTGCGGGTACCCAATCGCATGGCCGGCTTGGCCAAAGCTGCGCGCCTCGGGTTCATCGGCTCGCCGCCGCTATAATCTCACACGAGAAGCCGTAGGCTGTTTCACCTCGGGCGGGGATTGATCAGCGGCACGGTTTTTCCAGGGCGTCAGCCAGGGCCATGCGGGGTCAAGGCTGACGCTCATTGTTTTTGTCGATGACCCATTCAGCAGGCACGGACGTCGATACCATTCTCAGAGCCAGACATCATAATCCGACACCAGCAGACGGGTCGGCTTGTCGTCTTCGATAATGGTCGAGAAGCGCCCGATCGGCTCGCGAAACACATTGTCGGTCAGATCGTCATTGACGGTCGAGACTTCGCCGATCAGCACGTCGGCCCCCTCTCCCCAGAACGCATGCCAGACGCCGGGCATCAGGGTCACACTTTCGCCCGGGTCAAGCTTGAGCAACCCGCCCGCGTCCAGGTTCCGAACCACGCCGTCGGTAAGTACGGACACCTTGGCGTCGGGATCAACCGAGCCGTCTTCGGCTGACGCAAACAGTTCCAGCACCAGCTTGCCGCCACCCCGGTTGATGATGTCTTCCGCCTTGATATCGTGACGATGCATCGGTGACAGCTGATCCTTGCGCGAGATCATGATCTTCTCGGCGTAGAGCATCCCCCTGCCCTTCGCCAGATCCTCGGCCGAGCCGTTGCGGACGGTAAACAGGAACAGCCCGAGTTCATCGAAATTACCCTGTCCGTAATCGGTGATGTCCCACCCCAGCCGATTGGCGCGGATATTCCGTGCGTCGCTGGTGGTGCGGCGGCGCATTTCCTCCGTGCTCCAATAGGCAAATGGCGGCAGAATATAGCCGAACGACCGGATGAACCGATCGCTCTCTTCGAGGATGTCGTTGATCTGGCTGCGTTCCATCGGTTTCTCCGCTCAGGGCCGTTTGTAAAATCGATTAGATCGAGGATTAGGATTATCCTGAACACATGGCAATTGCGTTGACAGGAAATTCGGTCTATTCGGCGCGATTGCAACTGTTACAAACGCAACGTCCATGAAAGCCGAAATCCGATATGCCACCCCACGCCAACCTCAAGATAGATCCGCAGGACGACATCCTGGCGTTGGAGGGTTTTTTGCCCTACCGACTTGCCCGTGCCGCGGAAACCGTCAGCCGCCAGTTCGCCACGCTCTACCGCGAGCGCCACGGCATGACCCGCCCGGAATGGCGCACCCTGGCTACCATCGGTCAGTTCGGCAAGACCACGGCAACCGGGATCGGCGTCCATTCTTCCATGCACAAGACCAAGGTCAGCCGCGCCATTCGCTCGCTCGAGGAACGCAAGTGGATCAACCGCCAGGCCGACGAGCATGACCGGCGCATCGAACACATCCAGCTCACCCGCGAGGGCCGGCGCCAATACCAGGATCTGGTCGAACTGGCGCGCAGCTATGAAGCCAAGTTGCTGGAGACTTTGGGGCAGACTGGCGCAAGCCGGCTCGAGTCAGGCCTGAGCGTCATCGAAAACAACCTCACCGACTGGTAGCCGGATCCGGCCCGCCGGGCCATCTCTGACCAAATCGGCAGCGATGTGAGCGCTCGCGTCAGCCGGTCCCCGCGGCTGCGCTAGCCCTGTTCGCCTCCCCAAGGCCCGTGATGCGCGCCATCGGCATCAAAGCGCTCAAATCCGTGAGCGCCGAAAAAGTCACGCTGCGCCTGGATGAGATTGGCGGTTCCGCGTTCGCGGCGATAGGTATCGAAATAGCTCACCGCGCTGGCTAGCGCCGGCACCGGCAACCCGTTCAGCACGGATTCCGAAACAATGCGCCGCAGACTGCCGTCGGTCTCCTCGATGATTTTCGAGAACGCCGGCGTCATCGCCAGATTGGCTACATCCGGGGTGTCGGTAAACGCCGTAGCGATCTCATCGAGAAACCGCGAGCGGATGATGCAGCCGGCGCGCCAGATCCGTGCGATCGTCGCCATCGGCAGCTTCCAGTCAAATTCAGCCGATGCCGCTGCCATCACCGCAAAGCCCTGCGCATAGGCCGCGACCTTGCCGGCCAGCAGCGCCTTTTCGAGATCGTCGATGACCTGCTGACCATCGCGTCGCGCCTGCTGTGGGGGAAGCCCGAACCGCGCCTGTGCGTTCTTCCGCTCGGCCCGCATTGCCGACAGGCTGCGCGCGGCCACCGCCGCTTCGATTGCCGTTGCCGGTACGCCCATCATCTGGCTTTCGATCACTGCCCAGCGGCCAGTTCCTTTTTGGCCTGCGGCATCGACGATGATATCGACGATCGGCCGATTCGAGACGACGTCACTGACCTTGAGCACTTCGGCGGTAATGTCGATCAGATAGGAATCGAGCGGACCGGTCGACCATGCCGAAAACACCGCCGCAATCGACGGCGCGTCCATGCCCAGATGATCGCGCATGACACCATAGACCTCGGCGATCATCTGCATGTCGGCATATTCGATACCGTTGTGAATGGTCTTGACGAAATGTCCCGCACCGTTCTCGCCCAGCCACGCGGCGCAGGCCTCGCCCTCATATTTCGCAGAGATCGCGGTCAGTACCGGTTCGACCCGCTTCCAGGCCGCCTCGGCACCACCGACCATGATCGACGGTCCGTGGCGCGCACCTTCCTCTCCGCCGGAAACACCCATGCCGATAAAGGTCAGGCCCGAGCCTTCAAGGTCGGTAAAACGGCGCATGGTATCGCGGAAATTGGCGTTGCCGGCGTCGATGATGATGTCATTGGCTTCTAACAGCGGCTGCAGTGCTGCGATTTGCTCGTCAACCGGCGCGCCGGCCTTGACCATGATGATCACCGGACGCGGTGGTTTGATCGCGGCGACGAATTCTTCCAACGTGGCACAGGCCGTGACCCGGTCGGCCAAGTCGCCTGCTGCAGCAGCAAATTCGTCGGTGCGTGAGGTCGTCCGGTTATAGACAGCAACGTGGTAGCCATTATCAGCGATATTGAGGGCCAGATTGGCGCCCATCACGCCCAGCCCGATGACTCCGATTTCCGCTTTCGCCATGTCCGTTCTCCGCTGTTCACACACAATTGGCTGCATCTGTGGCCCATTGCTCAGCGCTCGGCAAGGCTCATGGCCTGGCGGACCGGTCGTCAGCTATCACAAAGCCGAGAGTGCAGTTGACGGCGGTCAATCCGGTTTCGGTTTGTCGTCATCATCATCAAGGACTCGCCAGGCGGCACCGTCGAGATCGTCGTACTGACCGCTTTTCATCGACCAGAGAAAACCTGCAAGCCCCAATCCGCCGAGAAACAACGCGATGGGAATCAGGAAAATGAGGTTGGTCATACCGGCGCACCGAGGCCCGGATCCGCAACCGTGGCCACTGCCGAGACGCCGGGTTCATTGCGGGCAAATTGCTCGATCCGGGTCTTGCGCCTCAGCCGTAACGAGTTGAGCACCACGATCACCGATGACGACGACATCGCCAATGCCGCGACCAGAGGGGTCGCATGCCCCAGCACGGCCGCAGGCACGGCAATGCAATTATAGATGACGGCCAGCGCGAAATTCTGCCGGATCAGTTTGCCGGCCTTGCGCGACACCTCGATCGCCAGCGGCACCGCTTCCAGCGAATCGTGCAGAAACACGAAATCGGCAGCCATTCGCCCGACATCGGCGGCACTCGCCGGCGCCATCGACACATGCGCCGCCGACAGTGCCGGGGCGTCATTGAGGCCGTCGCCAACCATTAAGGGCTTGCCACCGGCAGCAGACAGCGCCTTGACCCGGTCGACCTTGTCGCGTGGCCGCACACCGGCCACGTAATCACTGACTCCCAGATCACTCGCCAGTGCCTTGACCGGCAATTCCCGGTCACCCGACAAGATTTCCGCTTCGATGCCAAGCGCCTTCAGCCGGGCAATAGCCTGCGCAGCTCCGCGCCGCAACTGATCGGAGAACAGGAACACATCGAGGAAACGGCCGTTCTTCGACAGGATTACCTGGCTGGCTGCATCCACCTGGTCGAGGCCATCATCATGGCCGTCCAGCGCAAACGCCGCCCGGCCAAGCCGGTAGACATCGCCATCGCTCGAAATCGCCTCGACGCCATCACCGGGCGCCTCGACAATGTCGAATTCCGGCATGAACCCGTTACCCGCATCATGCGCGGCCAGCGCCTGGCTCAGCGGATGGCGCGAGGCGCGCGCAATCCGCGCGGCAATAGCCAGATGGTTCGGCGCTACCGTGGCCGAATTGATCAGCCGTGGCTGGCCCCGGGTCAGCGTTCCGGTCTTGTCGAATACAACCCGGTCGGTCTCGGCCAACCGCTCCATGGCGGACCCGTCCTTGACCATGATGCCGTTTTCAAACAGCCTTCCCGCCGCCACCACCTGGACCACCGGAACCGCGAGTCCGAGCGCACAGGGACAAGTGATGATCAGCACGGCAACAGCGGTCATCATCGCCATCCGCCAGTCACCTGTCACCATCATCCAGCCGATGAAAGTGCCAAGCGCCAAAATGTGCACGACCGGCGCGTAGATCGCCGAAGCCCGGTCGGCAATGCGGCGATAGCCGGCGCGGCCACTTTCCGCCGCTTCCATCATCGATACCATTTCGGCCAGGAATGACGACTTGGCGTCGCGGGTTGCTTCCAGCACCAGCGCCCCGGTCAGATTGAGCGTACCCGCAGGTGTCAGCGAACCGGGCTCGACCATTTGCGGCGCGCTCTCGCCGTTGACCACGGCAAAATCCATGTCCGACCGGCCGGAAACAACCCGCCCGTCAACCGGTATCCGATCTCCCGGCGCCACCGCCAGCCGCATGCCCGCCTCGATCTCGTCGAGCGCCATGTAATCGCGGCTGCCGTCGGGCTGGATCACCATCGCGCCACGCGGCGACAGCCGCACCAGATTGCGCACCGCCGACCGGGCCTTTTCGCGCATCATGTGGTCGAGCGTGCGGCCTGCCAGCAGGAAGAACAACAAGGTGACGGACGCATCAAAATAGGCGTGTTCACCATGGGTGATGGTCTCGTGGAGCGAGATCGCATAGGCTAGGATCACCCCCAGCGAAATCGGCACATCCATGTTTGCGCGGCCATGACGCAGCGCGCCCCAGGCGGACGAGAAGAAGATCCGTCCCGAATAGGCCAGTGCCGGAGCGGCGATCAGCGCCGAAATCCAGTGAAACAGATCCCGCGTCGCGGCCTCCGCGCCCGACCAGACCGAGACCGACAGCAGCATCACGTTCATCGAGGCAAAGCCTGCCACCGCGAGCGCCTTGAGCAGATCGCGAAACACCGGATCAACGCCCTCTTCGGCGCCGCCGGGCAGATGCGCCGGATAGCCCAGCGCCTTGAACCGGTCACCAAGCGCGCTCAGCACCGCTTCGGGGTGCTCGTCATCACCAGCATTCTCGTCAAATACCACCGCCACCCGCCGTGTCGACAGGTTGACGCGGGCATGATCGACGCCCGAGACCTTCGGCAATTCCTTTTCCAGAAGCGCAATGCAGGCGCCGCAATGCACCCCGGGAACGATCAGGTCGAGCTGGCGCTTGCCATCACCCAGAGAGCGGCTCGACAGCCACATCTCTTCAGTGGACGGGCCTTCCGTCTTCAGCGCTTCAAGTTCGGCAGCGCTTTCCGTTCCCGCCGCACAGCAACTCATTTCAGCACGCTCCCGTCTGCCTCGACATGGAACCGCCGCGCCTTGTGGTAGATCGCCTGTCCATCCTTGACGGCGGTGACATGGGCGATCCATTCGCCTTCGGCAAGCCGTCCGTCGGCGACGTAGATGCCTGCCTGAATGGCGTTGAAGACCAGTTCCCGGTCTTCATGGGTTCCCACAGGCCGCCGCAACGAGGCCGTCACCTCATCGGCGCGGGCCACCCGACCATCGCGGTCCGTCAGCGTGATCTGCAGGCCATCGGCATTGGCGCCAAGGTCCACTTCGTAGCCGAGCGCCGAGATGGCACGGGCTTCTTCCGCCTTTCCGTTGAACTGCTGGCTCGCCACATAGGTATTGGGTACCACCAGCCCACTCCAGCTGGTAATCGCAAACCGCGCCATCACCAGATTGACGGTGATGATGACACCGAAGAATGCCACCAGAATGGCCAGCATATGCTTGCCGGTAAATTCCGTCGGCTGGAAAATGGCGCGCAGCATCTGCATCATTTCATCTCCGGCGCATGGAAATTCGCCTTGTAGACATCGCGCTCGGCGCTGCCCTTGTCTTCAACGATGAGACGGAAGCTGGCGCTGGTGGAGCTGATATATTGCTTGGGCTGCAGCACATGCACCTTGAGTTCCCTGAGCCGATCCGGCTCGACCGGAACCGCGAAGGAAGTCCCCGCCGGCTGGTCGATGCCCGGAATGCGCATGGTGGCACCCTCCAGCCCCTCGATCGACAGGAAGATCACCCGCGGCTCGGCGATCATGTTGAGGATCTTGACCGAATAGCCATTGCGGATATCGCCGTTGGATTCGAGCACATATTGCGGATTGCGGTCATGCAGCACATTGACCTCGAGCCGGTCGCGCGACAACAGCGCAACCAACAGCCCGAGCCCGACCAGCGACCACACGCCCATGTAGAGCAGCGAGCGCGGACGGAAGATGATGCGCCAGTTGAAATGCTTGACCTTGTCGACAAAGCCGCCGTCTGCCGTGCGAACCCGCGCTGGATCCAGCGTTCCGGTTGCCGGGTCCTGGGCCAAAGCCATGTTTTCCGCATAATCGGACAGGGTGGCGTAAGAAATCAGGCCACGGGGCCGGTCGAGTTTGTCCATCACATTGTCACAGGCATCGATGCACAGTGCGCAGGTGATGCATTCGAGCTGCTGGCCATCGCGGATGTCGATGCCCATCGGGCAGACCGCAACGCAGGCATTGCAATCGACGCAATCCCCCTGAATCAGTCCTTGTGCAGCCGCCTTCTTGGTGTGGCGCCCGCGCGGCTCACCACGCCAGTCATTATAGGTGACAACCAGCGAGCTCTCATCGAGCATCGCCGCCTGGATGCGCGGCCACGGGCACATGTAGATGCACACCTGTTCACGCATCAGACCGCCGAAGGTGTAGGTGGTCGCCGTCAGCAGGGCCACCGTGATATAGGCCACCGGCGCCGCGGTGCCGGTCAGAAAATTGCCCAGCAGCGTGGGCGCATCGGCAAAATAGAAGATCCAGGCGCCGCCGGTGGCGACGCCGATCAGGATCCAGGTCGCGTGCTTGGATACGCGCCGCGCCAGTTTCGATGCGGTCCAGGGAGCAGCATCGAGCTTCATCCGCTGGTTGCGATCACCCTCGATGAAGCGCTCGACCGCCAGAAACAGATCGACCCAGACGGTTTGCGGGCAGGTATAGCCGCACCAGGCGCGGCCCACCACGGAGGTGATCAGGAACAATCCGAACCCTGCCATCACCAGAAGCCCGGCGACAAAGATGAATTCTTGCGGCCAGATCTCGATGGAAAAGATGTAGAATCGCCGGTTGGCGAGATCGAGCAGCACCGCCTGGTCCGGCGCATAGGGACCACGGTCCCACCGGATCCAGGGCGTGACATAATAGATGCCCAGCGTGATCAGCAGCACTATCCACTTGAAACGTCGATAGGCGCCTTCCGCGCGCTTCGGGAAGATCTTCTTGCGCGCCTCGTATAGCGGCTTGCGTTTCCAGGCGGCATTGACCGCCTCGGCATCAATTTGCTCGATTTCGTCCGCAGCCAACGCGCTTTTGGAAGGCATGTTCAGGTTCATTTCCGGTACCAGTGGTTGGGATCGTAACTTGCCCGTCAGACAGGTCCGCCGCATTGATCAAGATCAAGCGACTACATGCGCCCATCAAGCCCCGGTGGGTGCCGATGTCAATGACAACCATCCCGCATGCGACAATACTGCCACCCGGCCTGGTTTTGGTGGTTCCCAATTACACCCGCGCCGCTCAGCCAATCAGGCCGATGCGCTCGACAAACCACCAGGTGGCAATGGCCGCAATGGCCAGCGACATCGGCATGGTGACGCGGGTCCGGTACCAGGGTTTGTCGGAGAACCATGCCCCGAACGCCGCATAACAGACCGCGACAACAGCCAGTTGCCCGATCTCGACACCGATATTGAAAGCAACCAGACCGGCGACGAAATGGCCGGGCGAAAGGCCGATCTCGGTCAGCACGCCAGCGAAGCCCAGACCATGCAGCAATCCGAAACCGAACACCACAAACGGACGCCAGGGGCTGAGCCGGTTGGTCGCCAAATTCTCAACCGCGATAAAGACAATCGAGGCGGCAATCAGCGGCTCGACAATCGCCGGCGAAAGCGAGATCACGCCCAGCATCGCCAGCGCAAGCGTGACCGAATGCGCCAGCGTAAACGCCGTGATCTGGATGAGCAGCGGCTTGAGCCGTGGCGACAGCAGGAACAACCCGACCACGAACAGGATATGATCGAGCCCCTTGGGAACGATATGGGTGAAGCCGATGCCGATGTAATCGCCAAACACCTCAAGCGCGGTGATCTCGAGCCCGCCCTCTACCGGGATCGGCGTGCTCGGGCCGCCATCCTCGAGATAGGCGGAATAGCTGTAACCGCCTTCCGCATCGGGCGTCCGGATCACGCTCGGGCCAAAGGCCGGGTCGAAAGAGAAAGTCACCGCCTGCGCCCCAGCCGGCAATTGCCCCGCGAGCGACAACCGGCTCAGCCGTGCAAAATCGGTGTCGCCAACCGGATCTAGATCGACCGATTGAACTTCAAGCACAACCGGTTTTCCATCCACGCTCAGCTCGACCCCTTGCAGAAACCGGCTCCGAAAACGCTCAAATTCGGCGGCAAGGTCGTCTGGCGCCGCAAGCCGCAAATCATCATAACGCTGGGCGTTGGGGCTGTCGTCGGTGTCGCCGTGCCCGGCGCCGATCTCGGCCAGTGCCGCCTCCAGGATCAACGAGATGTCGAGCCGGACACCGCCTTCCCCGTCAAAGGTGAGATCGGCAATCGCCGGGCGGATTTCATGCGCCAGGCTGGCAGCACCAGACGTCAGCAACAGCACCAGCGCAAATACCAGCGGCGCCAGCACTTGATTTATCGAACGGAAGAACAGATGCATCAGCAAGGCCAATTCGGAGAAGAACGATGACACGACAGACAGGCCGCATTTGGGCATGTGCTTTTCTTGGACTGATGGGCGCGCTCAGTCCAGTCTCGGCGCACGAGTTCTGGCTCGAACCACAGGATTTCACGGTCGCGCCGGATTCCGAGATCACCGCCGATCTTCGTGTCGGCCAGAATTTCAAGGGCGACGCCTTTCCCTTCATCCCGTCGCGCTTCCAGTCCTTCATGCGGTACGACCACTTGGGCGAAATCAGCATCGAGGGCACCGCCGGCGATATTCCGGCGCTCACGGTGTCGCCGCGCGGCGAAGGCCTGACCATCGTCACCTATGTCTCGGTCGGCCAGCAGCTTCTGTTTCGCGACTGGGTGAAGTTTGGCGAGTATCTGGCCCTTGAAGGCCTCGACACCGTCGCCGCCCGCCACGACGCCCGCGGGCTGCCACGCGACAGGATCACGGAAATCTACACCAGATGCGCCAAGACGCTGATCAATGTCGGCGACGCATCAAACGACCAGGACCATGCCACCGGCATGCAGCTCGAACTGATTGCCGGTCAGAACCCGGCAGCGCTGACACCGGGTGCGGAAATGAGTTTCACACTGTTGTGGGAAGGGCAGCCGTCGGCCAACAGGCAAGTGGCGCTGTTCAGGCGTGACGACAAGGGCGACGCGCTCAGAACGCTGACACGCACGGACGACAACGGCGTCGCACGGTTCATCATTGCAACCGCCGGCACCTACCTCGCCGCCGCGGTGCAGATGACCGAACCCAGTGCCGATCAGGACGTCGACTGGCAAAGTTTTTGGGCTTCGCTGAGTTTTGGGGTGGAAGACTGAACGGGGACGATGGGCGGGGAGAGGCTGACCTTCGTTGCGATGCCACCAAGGTCTGCAATGCAAAGTTTTATCCAGCATGATTTTCTTACCAATCCAGCTTTGACTTCAGGATGGGTATGAATGTTGCAGCGATCACTCAAACGAGTAGTCGGGTAGTCACTGAAAGTTGAATGAAGAACTGCTGATTGAGGGCGACAGTTCGGAATCTTTTCCGTATCCAGATAATGGAGTTGTAAATTGTGGCCGCAATTTTCTCACGTTTGCTGCAATGGCCAAGAGGACAGCAAGCGCTATATTGAGCTGTGTTGGTAGTTGATCTTAGCGGGTTGATAATTCGACATACCCCTTGGCTGGCCCCCAGTGTCTTGCGAGTGAAAGGAATCATCATGCCTCTCAGTTCCAAACAGGCCCGGCTTTGTTCCGAGAACACGATTGATTTTTCAGGACTCTCGGCCTTGTTCGTCAATACGTCGCTCAAGCGGAAGTCCGGAGACAGCCACACCCGGCTTCTGCTCGGCGTCTCAGGTGACATGATGGAGCGCGCCGGAGTGACGGTCGAGCATATCCACATGCTCGACCATACTATCCCTCCCGGTGTGCAACCGGACTTGACGGAGCATGGTTGGGACCGAGACGACTGGCCCATGATTTGGGACAAGGTGAAAGCGGCAGACATTCTGGTCGTCGGGACACCGCTTTGGCTTGGCGAGGAGAGTTCTGTCTGCCGCGTGCTGATCGAGCGGCTCTATGGCATGTCAGGCCTGCTCAATGACAAGGGGCAGTCGATCTATTACGGCAAGGTCGCAGGCAGCGTCATCACCGGCAACGAGGATGGAATCAAGCATGCTGCGATGACCATCAGCTACGCGCTGTCGCACCTTGGCTATACCATCCCGCCTCAGGCTGACTGCGGCTGGATCGGGGAGGCAGGGCCGGGCCCATCCTACGGCGACGAAAAAGACGACGGCAGCCGCGTCGGCTTCGACAATGACTTCACCCAGCGCAACACGACGATCATGACGTGGAACCTGATGCACCTGGCGCGGTTGTTAAAAGCAGCGGGCGGCTACGACAATCATGGAAACGACCGCAATGCCTGGAAGGCAGGGTGTCATTTCGGGTTCGAGAATCCGGACTATCGGTCGTAAACCCGACATGCGTGCCTCAACTCGATCTCGGGACGAAACGCAACCGGGCAAGGATGCCCCTCATAGATAAGGATTTAATGCATGACTAACATTTCATCAGGTCTTCTGGCCGGATTTGTCGCTACCGTGGTGCTATCGGTGCTGATGGCCGGGAAAACGATGATGGGCGTGATGCCTGAGCTGGACGTTATCGCCATGTTGAGTGGCATGATGGGTGCACCGCTTGCCGCAGGCTGGATCGCGCATTTTGTGATCGGGACAGTGGTTTGGGGCGCGGGCTTCTCGATCCTCTACGACATGATCCCCGGTGGCAGCGCGATACAGAAAGGCATCGTATTCGGTGTCGTCGACTGGCTGTTGATGATGATCTTGATCATGCCGATGGCGGGTGCGGGCTTGTTCGGGATGTCTCTGGGAATCATGGCCCCGGTGATGACGCTGGTGTTGCATATCATTTTCGGTGCGGTGCTCGGTGGTGTCTACGCCGCGCGCACTCGCACAGCCTCAATCTAAACATTATCTCAGGTGCAGGACGTTTCCTTCTCGTAATTGGCTGCTGTAAACGAAGGGCAGGCGGACCGAAGGTATTGCCTCTTATGGCTACCCCGGCGACATACTCACCGTTCGGTTCGATCTACTCGACCGATGAAATCGGGTCAGAGCGTTTCCCCTGCTTTTTGAACCATATATCCGCCGTTGCTGGGTGGCGCAGCGGAGGGTTGCTTCCCGCCCCATGCCAGTCGTTCCTCGCATGATGCGTGGAGGTCCGCAAAGGGGCCGAATTGACGCTCGACAACTTACTTCAGTTTGCGCGCAGATCGGAAAGGTAAATCCGCACCGCTTCCTGCACGTGCCGGAAGCGGTCGCCGCCGAGATGCTTGCCGCCAAACCATCGCGTAACCACGATGATATGGTCGCGCAATCCTTCGCGCTCCAGCATCCGCAAGATCACCATGCCCGCACCTGCCTCGCCATCATCGTTCTTCAATGGGGCATCAGCACTCAGCAGAGCCCATGTATTATGTGACGCCTTGGCGAATTTCTTCTTGCGGCAAAGCGCCTTGATAAAGGCTTTAGCCTCCTCCTCGGATGCGCAGGGGCCTCCCGAGACTGCATATTTCGACCCGCGGTCACTTATGATGTTATCGAGAATACGCATAGCTGAGGCTTAGAACCCTCCAATGTCGGCGGCAAGCCGTCTGTGACACATCAGTTGGTATCTTTGCACCTTCCAGCGAGGGGGCGGCCCAATGGCTCGTTCAGTCAAACTCGACAGTCGCTACGATTTTATCGGAATTACAGACCAACGGCAGAATGAGCGACGAATGGAACTGTTCTTTCTCTCGGGCGAACAAAAGCTCTGCCCCGAAAGCCGTAGAGGTCGCATGTCCTCTTTTGGTGCGGAACGAACACCCAAAACCAGTAGGACCAGCAAGTTTTCGCCACCAGCCCGCAACCACCTCCCTCTCCGTTGCTCAAGCCCGGAAACCAAAACCCCGCCGGACATTCATCCAGCGGGGTTTTGTGTTTCAGCCTGCTGTGTACCGGATGCAGGCGAAACCTATTGGCCGCCGCCCAGCGTATGAACGAACACGGCAAGCTGCTTGATCGTCGGTTCGCCCAGCCGGTCGATCCATGCCGGCATCACACCATGCTTGGGGTTGCGGATCTGGGCAACAATGGCGTCTTCGGTCGAGCCCTTAAGCCAGATGCCGTCCGACAGCCGCGGCGCCCCGAAGTCGGTGATGCCTTCGGCGTTGTCGCCATGGCAGGCGGCGCAGTTTTCGGCATAGACCTCCTGACCGGCGTCGACCAGTGACGCATCGGACGGCGTGTCGCTGAGGCTAATGACATAGGCTGCAACCTCTTTGATCTGCTCAGGCTCGAGCATGTCGCCAAAGGCCGGCATTTCCGACACATGGGTGTCCTCGTCGGCCTCGTAACGGATGCCGTGGGCAATGGTGTGGTAGATCTGATCGATCGTCCCGCCCCACATCCAGTCATCATCATTGAGGTTGGGATAGCCAGCCGAGCCCTGTGCGCCGGAACCATGGCACTGCGCGCAATTGACCTTGAAGGCGGACGAGCCGCCGGCAATGGCAAACTGCAGCAATTCCTGATCGCCTGCGATATCGCCCACCGGGGTGGCGGCGATCTTCTCGAGCATCGCGCCTTGGGCTACCTTGGCGTCAGCCAGTTCGCTCACCACATCGGCACGGCTTGAATAGCCCAGCAGACCGGGAGTTGCGCCCTTGATCAGCGGGATCGACGGATAGGCAATTGCATAGCCGATGGCCCAGATGATGCAGAGATAGAACGTCCACAGCCACCAGCGCGGCATCGGGTTGTCCAGCTCACGGATGCCATCCCATTCATGGCCGGTGGTTGAGATGCCGGTCACTTCGTCAATGTGTTTTTCGGACATTTATCAGTCCTCCTTCAACGGAATTTGTGCCGCTTCATTGGCCGCGGACTTGGCGCCGGGCCGAAAGAGGAAGAGCACCATGCCCAAAAAGAAGACGAACATGAAGACAAGTCCCCAGCTGTCGGCGAAGTGGCGCATTGCGGTATAGATTTCCATCGCTCAGTCCCCCTTAGCGGTAGCCCGCGGCTTCGTCATAAGTCGAGAAATCGACCAGTGTTCCGAGCATCTGCAGATAGGCTATCAGCGCATCCATCTCGGACACGACCGTCGGGTCGCCGTCGAAATCGCCGAGCTTGGCCTTCGGATAGCGCTCCTCGATGCCCGAGGTATCGGCCTCCGGGTCTGCTTGCCCGGCGAGGTCGGCTTTCGCACTGGCAATCATCTCTTCGCTGTAAGGAACCCCCAGCAGCGCGTTGGCCTCAAGATCGGCCGTCACATTGGCCACCTTGAGCGGGGTTGTCTTCAGGAACGAGTAGCTCGGCATGATCGATTCAGGCACCACCGAGCGCGGCTCGGTAAGGTGCTCGACATGCCACTCGTTGGAGTAGCGGTCACCGACCCGGGCCAGATCCGGCCCGGTCCGCTTCGATCCCCACTGGAACGAGCGGTCATACATCGATTCCGCCGCCAGGCTGTAGTGGCCGTAACGCTCGACCTCGTCCCGGAAGGGACGGATCATCTGG
The DNA here is from genome assembly GCF_046837775.1 of Hoeflea sp. Naph1. Lineage (GTDB taxonomy): Bacteria > Pseudomonadota > Alphaproteobacteria > Rhizobiales > Rhizobiaceae > Hoeflea. The sequence goes on from NZ_CP177286.1 coordinate 3,539,420, forward strand.
CTGTGGCAGGTGTAGCAACCTTCGCGGATATAGATGTTGCGACCGGCCAGCTCCAGCGGCGAGTAGGGACGCATGCCGTCAACTTTCTCGATGGTGTTTTCGAGATAGAAGAGCGGTGCGATCTCGACGATTCCGCCGATGGATACCACCACAAGCGAGCCGATCAGGAGCAGGGTTGCGTTACGCTCAATGATACCGTGTTTATCTAAAAGTGACATCGTTGTGTCTCCTACTCTGCCGGCTGCATGACGGGTGCGACGCCCGGAATCGGGGCCTCGTTCCGTTCATGGCCGCGGATGGTCATCAGCACGTTCCAGCCCATGATGATGCCGCCGGCGAGATACATCATCCCACCAATGGCACGCAGCACGTAGTAGGGGTACATAGCCGCCACCGATTCAGCGAAGGAATACACCAGGAAGCCCTGGTCATTGTATTCGCGCCACATCAGGCCCTGCTGAATGCCGGCGACCCACAAAACCGCCGCGTAGACGACGATACCGAGCGTGGCCAGCCAGAAGTGCCAGTTGACCAGACGCATGGAGTACAACCGCGGACGGTTCCACAGTCTCGGCGTCAGGTAATAGATGGCGCCAAAGGTGATCATGCCGACCCAGCCCAGTGCGCCGGAGTGGACGTGACCGATGGTCCAGTCGGTGTAATGGCTCAGTGAATTGACCGCCTTGATCGACATCATCGGACCTTCAAAGGTCGACATGCCGTAAAACGCCACTGCAATTACCATCATCCGGATGATCGGATCGGTGCGGATCTTGTCCCAAGCACCCGAGAGCGTCATCAGACCGTTGATCATGCCGCCCCAAGAAGGCATCCACAGCATGATCGAGAACACCATGCCAAGCGTCTGCGCCCAATCCGGCAGAGCGGTGTAGTGCAGATGGTGCGGACCGGCCCAGATGTAGAGAAAGATCAGTGACCAGAAATGGATGATCGACAGCCGGTAGGAATAGACCGGACGGTTGGCCTGCTTCGGGATGAAGTAGTACATCATGCCCAGGAAGCCGGCGGTGAGGAAGAAGCCCACCGCGTTGTGGCCATACCACCACTGCGTCAGGGCATCCTGAACGCCGGCAAAGGCCGAGTAGCTCTTGGACCCGAGAAACGATACCGGAACGGCCAGATTGTTGACTACATGCAGCATCGCAATGGTGATGATGAAGGCAAGGTAGAACCAGTTGGCCACATAGATATGCGGCTCCTTGCGCTTGAGCAGTGTGCCCATGAAGGTCACGAGATAAGCCACCCAGACAATCGTCAACCACAGATCGACATACCATTCGGGTTCGGCATATTCGCGGCTCTGGGTGATGCCGAGCAGATAGCCGGTCGCCGCCATGACTATGAACAGCTGGTAACCCCAGAACACGAACCAGGCCAGATCGCCGCCAAACAACCGGGCACGGCAGGTGCGCTGGACCACGTAGAATGATGTTGCGATCAGCGCATTGCCGCCAAAGGCGAAAACAACCGCGGATGTGTGCAACGGCCGCATCCGGCCAAAATTGAACCAGGGTTCGATATTGAGGTCGGGATAGGCAAGCTGGAGAGCGACGATCACCCCCACCAGGAAGCCGACGATGCCCCAGATTGTCGTGGCGATCACGCCGTAACGGACAACGCCGTCGAGGTAGCCTGATTTATCATCGGCCGTTTGGGTAGCAGGCGCAGCAAAATTGATTCGCCGCATCAACAGCACGGTTCCCGCCAGAAGAACGAAGAACAGGACCCACATATGGGCCGCGAACAAGTCGTCCTTGGCGAAAGCCACGCCGAGCAACGCCAGAAAGGCGCCTATGCCCACGGCAATTGTTTCGAAAGCGTATTTCATGGTTGGTATCCCCCGGGGGTATCATGTCGAACTCAAGCGTCATTGATCGCGCCCGCCCCTTTAGACAAACCGCGACCATAAGCCAAGCAATTGCACAAATTGCAGAGACGCTCTTCAACTGCCTTGATCCAAGTCAAGGACGCCCGCCTAACCCGTCCATAGGCTCGTTTTACAGAGGGCAATAACAACACACAAAAAATCGCTCTTTTACTGGGATGAAACGCACCATGGCTAAGGAAGCTACGATTAGGGTGGCGCAGGGCGAAAACCCGATTGCGGTTCTGCGCAAGGCACACAAGGAGCAGTTGTTGCTGTGCGATCAACTCGAGGAAATCGCCGATTCCCTCCCCGACAGTGTCAACCGCCAGAAATGTATCTATGCGGCTCGGGCACTCGGCCCGATGGTTCGCGTCCTCCACCGTTTCGAGGAAGATGTCGTCTTTCCGCTGTTTGCCGAACGGCTCAAGGAGCACGAGGATATCGAAGCCACCCTCAACCGGCTCAAATTCGAACATTGTGAGGATGAGTGCTTTGCCGAGGAACTGACCGAAGCGCTGCACGCACTGGGTGCCAACCGCCCCGATATCAACATCGAGGCCACAGGCTACATGCTGCGCGGGTTCTTCGAGGCCATGCGGCGCCATATCGCCTTTGAAAGCGAACATCTGTTGTCCAATGAGACGCTCACCGCGGCCGACCTCCTATTCACCGATGACACTGACCGGGGGCCGTCCTGACCCTGTTTGTCAGGCTCTGACGTCAAGGACGCTGAAGCGGCTGCGGTATTCCACCGCCGTCAAGCCGGTGATCGACCTGAACACCCGGCCAAACGCGGAAACATCCTGATAGCCCACGGCCCAGCCAACGGCACTGACCGGCTCGCGTGTGCGCTCCAGCAAGCCGCGGGCTTTCTCGACCCGCAAGGCCTGCACATAGGCATTGGGGCTTAATCCGGTCGCCGCCTTGAACCGGCGCAGAAAAGTGCGGCCGGACAGTTTTGCCCGTGCTTCCAGTACTTCGCCGCTCAGATTTTCGCTGACATGGCCCTCCATCCACAATTGCAGCCGCAGGATGGTTTCATCGCCATGGCCCAGATTCGGTCGGAAGCTGCGGTAATTGCGCTGCTCGCGCTTGCCCGGATCGACGAGCAGATGGCGCGCGGTGCTGGTCAATACCTGAGGCCCCTGCCAGTGCTCGACAAAGTACAGCCCGAGATCGACCCAGGCCATCATGCCGCCGGCGGTGACAATATCATTATCATCTATCAACAGATGCTCGGGCTGCAGATCCACCTTCGGAAACGTTTCCCGGAATTCATCCTCGAGCCCCCAATGGGTTGTCACCGGCCGATTGTTGAGCAGACCTGCATGACCAAGCCAGAACACGCCCGCACAGACCGAGGCGATAAGCGTCCCTGCCCCGTGCTGTTCCTGTAACCAGCCGTGCACGCCCCGGTCGTCAGCCCCCCGCGCACCGCTCCGGTTGGGTGGCATGATCACCGCGTCGTAGCCGCGCCGGGCATTCGCCAGATCATCGGGACGAAGCACGTCGACCCTGACAGTAGCGCCGTTACCGCCGGCGCTGATGACATTGGCGATATCAAGCAGATCGGCAAGCCCCAGCACCGCCGATTCCTGCGCACCGGCATAGGCCATGATGGCCAATGATTTCACCGGCGCTACCATTGTGGCGATTTCAGCATAGTATTTGTCATATTCGCCAATTTAGAGTGGTCCGGCTTTCGTGTAAATCTGGCCCTTCATCAAAGGAGATCATCATGACCGACACCGCGCTGCTTCTCGTCGATATCCAGAACGACTATTTTGAAGATGGCCGTTGGCCGCTTGCCAGGATGGACCAGGCCAGCACCAAGGCGGCAAAAATTCTCGGCCATGCCCGCCGGCAAGGCCTGATGGTGGTTCACATCCATCATGAGATCCCGTCTGCCGAAGCACCGTTCTTCAGGCCCGGCAGCAAGGGGGCTGAAATCCACCCCTCGGTCGCTCCGGAAGCCGGCGAGGAAGTGATCCTCAAGCACCGCCCCAACAGCTTTGTCGACACCCGGCTGCAGGATCTGTTGTCGTCACGGGGGATTGTCCGCGTGATCATCATCGGCGCAATGAGCCAGATGTGCATCGACGCCACCGCCCGCGCCGCAAAGGATCTGGGCTACGACGTCACTGTGGTTCATGACGCCTGCGCCGCCCGCGACATCACCTTTGGCGGCGAGACCGTGCCTGCAGCACAGGTTCACGCCGCCTTCATGGGCGGACTGTCAGGCACCTATGCCACGCTGACGGATTGCGACACGCTGGTTGGCGCTGCCTGACGGACGGTCCTGATTCGATCCTGCGTCTGAACCGGCCAAGCATTTTTTTGGATATTCATGACTTCATTTGTCCTCACCGCCAACTCGCCTGTGGACAACGAGGACAATGGGAACAAAACTGGAGCTTGGCCGATTCGTACCGATTGCGCGCAGACTCTGCCGCCCGGTCCGGGTATGCCAGATCAATACCCACACCCTGACGAGGATCGAAGACACAATGAATGATGTTGCGCGAAAAATTGAGCCAATTCCGGCCCGAGCCGAAAAAAGCCCGATGTTTCGTGAGGCGCCCTCAAACATCGAGGCCGAACAGGCTTTGCTGGGCGCCATGTTGGTCAACAATGACGCGTTCTACCGCGTTTCCGACTTCCTCAAGCCTTCCCATTTTCAGGAACCGCTGCACCGCAGGATCTACGAGGTTGGCGGCGACATCATTCGCATGGGCAAGACTGCCAACCCGGTGACGATCAAGACGTTCCTGCCCTCCGACGCCAAGGTCGGCGACATGACGGTGGCGCAATATCTGGCGCGTCTGGCCACCGAAGCCGTGACCATCATCAACGCCGAGGACTATGGCCGCGCGATCTACGACCTGGCGCAGCGTCGCTCGCTGATCTCGATCGGCGAGGACATGGTCAACATCGCCTATGACGCCCCGCTTGACATGCCACCCGGCACCCAGATCGAGGATGCAGAGCGTCGCCTGTTCGAACTCGCCGAGACCGGGCGCTACGATGGCGGCTTCCAGTCGTTCAACGACGCTGTTTCCATGGCCATCGACATGGCCGGTGCCGCCTATCAGCGTGAGGGCGGTCTGTCGGGCATTTCGACCGGCATCTCCTCGCTCGATGCGCGGATGGGCGGCTTGCAGCATTCCGACCTTATCGTGCTCGCCGGACGTCCCGGCATGGGCAAGACATCGCTCGCCACCAACATCGCCTTCAACATTGCACAGGCCTATGAGGGCGAGGTGCAGGCAGACGGTTCTATGAAGGCCAAGAACGGCGGCGTCGTCGGCTTCTACTCGCTGGAAATGTCCGCCGAGCAGCTCGCCACCCGTATCATTTCCGAGCAGACCGAGATCTCCTCGTCAAAGATTCGGCGCGGCGAGATCTCCGAGGCGGATTTCGAAAAGCTGGTCGGCTGTTCGCAGATGATGCAGAAGATCCCGCTCTATATCGACCAGACCGGTGGCATCTCGATTGCGCAATTGTCGGCGCGCGCGCGGCGGCTCAAGCGCCAACGCGGCCTCGATGTGCTGGTGATCGACTATATCCAGCTGATGACCGGATCGGGCAAGTCCAGCGACAACCGGGTGCAGGAAATCACCCAGATCACCACCGGCCTGAAGGCGCTGGGCAAGGAGCTCAACGTTCCCATCGTCGCGCTTTCGCAGCTGTCGCGTCAGGTAGAAAGCCGCGAGGACAAGCGGCCGCAGCTTTCCGACTTGCGTGAATCGGGTTCGATCGAGCAGGATGCCGACGTCGTGCTGTTCGTGTTCCGCGAGGAATATTACGTCAAGAACGGCGAACCACGCCGCTCGCCCGACGAGGTCGTGGCCGACATCAAGACACCTGAATACCTTGCCTGGGAGGAAAAGATGCTCAAGGTGAAAGGCACCGCCGATGTCATCATCGCCAAGCAGCGCCACGGTCCCACCGGCACCGTGCAGCTGGGTTTCCAGGCGGAGTTCACGCGGTTTGCCGATCTGGCAGACAATTCCTACAACCAGTTCGTCCACGACGAATAGGCTGTTTGCTTGTCGCCGCTCTCTCACCTCGCCAATTCCGCCGCCACGGTTCGCCTGACGGTGGATCTGGGCGCACTTGCCGCCAATTGGCGTTACATGCGGGATTTATCCGGAACCGCGCGCTGCGGCGCGGCGGTGAAGGCCAACGCCTATGGCACCGGTGCGGATCACGCGGCACCGAGGCTGGCGCGCGAAGGCTGCCGGGATTTCTTCATCGCCGATGCCCACGAGGGCGCCCGCCTGCGACCGCTGCTGCCCGATGCCCGCATCTATGTGCTCAACGGCGTTTTTGATGATTCCTTTGCGCAGATCCTCGCCCACGATCTCATCCCGATCATAAATTCACCCGACCAAGCCGCATTCTGGCGGGAGAATGCCGGGACGCGGCCCTATGCGCTGCATGTCGATACCGGCATGAATCGGCTCGGCCTGACGCCTGAGCAGGCCGTGGCGCACGCTGAGGCCCGTGGCCCACAACCGGCGCTGCTGATGAGCCATTTCGCCTGTGCCGATGAACCCGATCACCCGCTCAACGCCCGCCAGATCGAAGTTTTTTCGGCACTCCGCCCTGCCTTTCCGGGCATCGAGGCAAGTCTCGCCAATTCCGGCGGCATCTTTCTCGGAGCAAATACGCATCATGATCTGACCCGTCCCGGCATCGCGCTTTATGGCGGCGAACCGGTTTCAGGCGTGGCAAACCGGATGCGACCGGTTGTCACCGCCGAGACGCGAGTGCTCGTGGTCCGCCATGCCAAAGCCGGTGAGAGCGTGAGTTACGGCGGCGCCCATACGCTCACCCGCGATAGCCGCATCGCGGTCTGCGGCGTGGGTTACGCCGATGGTTTCCACCGCTCGGGTTCCGGCGCGGGCGTGCCGCTGCGCTCGGCCGTGCCGCAAGGCGCCTTTGGCGCCATCAACGGAGTGCAGGTGCCGGTGATCGGCAAGGTGACCATGGATTTGACCATGTTTGATGTCACCGACCTGCCCGAGGACGCAGTCAAGCCCGGCGACTGGCTGGAATTGCTCGGTGCGACAGTTCCGCTCGAACAGGCAGCCGAGGCAGCAGGCACCATCAGTTATGAAATGCTGACTTCGCTCGGCCGGCGTTACGACCGTCACTACACCGCCTGAAAGGACCTTCCTTGGCCAAAGCCCGAACTCAATTCGTCTGTCAGGCCTGTGGAACCGTGCATGCACGCTGGGCCGGCAAATGCGACGGCTGCGGCGAATGGAACACCATTGTCGAGGATGACCCCACCGCCGGCGTCGGCGGCGGGCCGGGTGCCGCCGCGCGCAAGGGTCGGCCGGTGGCGCTTGCCAGCCTGTCCGGCGAAATCGAGGAAGCGCCGCGTATTTCCACCCAGATCAGCGAGCTTGATCGGGCCACCGGCGGCGGCTTTGTACGCGGCTCCGCCGTGCTGGTCGGCGGTGATCCCGGCATCGGCAAATCAACGCTGCTGATGCAGGCTGCTGCAGCACTCGCCCGCCAGGGACACCGGGTGATCTATGTCTCAGGTGAGGAAGCGGTGGCCCAGGTGCGGCTGCGCGCCCAGCGACTGGGTGCTGCGGACTCGGGCGTGCTGCTCGCTGCCGAAACCAATGTCGAGGATATTCTGGCCACCCTGGCCGATGGCAAACGCCCCGATTTCGTCATCATCGATTCGATCCAGACATTGTGGAGCGATCAGGCGGGCTCTGCCCCCGGCACCGTTACCCAGGTGCGTACCGGCGTACATGCCATGGTGCGCTACGCCAAACAGACCGGCGCCGCCATGGTGCTGGTCGGCCACGTCACCAAGGATGGCCAGATCGCCGGCCCGCGGGTGGTCGAGCACATGGTCGACGCCGTGCTATATTTCGAAGGCGACCGCGGCCATCACTACCGTATTCTGCGCACCGTCAAGAACCGCTTCGGCGCGACCGATGAGATCGGCGTGTTCGAAATGTCCGACAAGGGCCTCCGCGAAGTCGCCAATCCATCCGAACTGTTCCTGGGCGAGCGCAACGCCAAAGCCCCCGGCGCCGCAGTTTTTGCAGGCATCGAGGGCACGAGGCCAGTGCTGGTCGAGGTTCAGGCGCTGGTTGCCCCCTCCAGTCTCGGCACCCCGCGCCGCGCCGTCGTGGGGTGGGATTCGGCCCGTCTGTCGATGATCCTGGCCGTGCTTGAAGCCCATTGCGGGGTGCGCCTTGGCAGCCATGATGTCTACCTTAATATCGCCGGCGGTTACCGCATTGCCGAACCGGCCGCCGATCTGGCGGTGACCGCGGCCCTGGTTTCCTCCCTTGCCGGGCTTGCCCTTCCGCCCGATTGCGTCTATTTCGGCGAAGTCAGCCTGTCGGGAGCGATCCGGCCGGTCGCGCAAACGGGATTGCGGCTCAAGGAGGCCGAGAAGCTGGGATTTCCCAGCGCGGTGTTGCCATCAGGCTCCGCCGATCTGCCCGCCCACCGCAGCACCAGCCTGGCGCTGATGGAGGGCTTGCCGGATCTGGTGGCGCGCATTGCCGGTTCAAAGGCCGCGCAACTGACTGAAGGTGACGAGGACTAAACTGAATTCAGCCCATCCGGGCGCCCAAACGGGCGATGGGGGGCAGAGCCTGAACGGAACGCGATTTCATGCCTATTACCCTTCTCGACGGCATCCTGCTTGGCATCACGCTATTTTCGGCGGTGCTGGCCATGGTCCGTGGATTTTCGCGCGAGATCCTCGCAGTCGCGTCCTGGATCGCAGCGGCTGCAGCCGCCTATTTCCTCTATCCGGTGCTCGCGCCCTTCGCCATGAAATACACCGATTCCGAAAAGGTCGCGATGATCGGCTCGGCGGCCGTTGTCTTCCTGGTCGCGCTGATCATCGTCTCCTACATCACCATGCGCCTTGCCGATTTCATTATCGACAGCCGCATCGGCGCCCTCGACCGGACGCTCGGCTTCGTGTTTGGCGCGGCCCGCGGCGTTCTCCTGGTCGTGGTCGCCATGTTGTTCTTCAATTGGCTGGTCGCGGCGCCAAAGCAACCCGAATGGGTCGCCACCGCGAAATCCAAGCCGATGCTTGATTCGCTTGGCGCGCGGTTGGTCAACATGTTGCCCGATGACGCTGATGCGACCATCCTCGAGCGGCTGCGCGGCGGCGGCGATGAAAAGCCTGCCTCCGAGGAAGCGCCCGCAACAAGCGGATGACTGTTTCCGGTCGGGAGCACTCCGGCCGGCCTGTTGGAAAAGGTCCGACGCAAATGACTGATACTGGCTCGACGCCGCTCGACAACGAAGCTGACTGCTTCCACGACGAATGCGGAGTATTTGGAATATTTGGCAAGGATGATGCGGCGGCTGTCGTAACTCTTGGCCTGCATGCGCTTCAGCACCGGGGACAGGAAGCGGCGGGGATCGCCTCCTACACCGGCCAGCAGTTTGCCGTCGAGCGCCACGTCGGCCTGATTGGCGACACGTTCACCAAGCGCTCGATCATGGACCGGTTGTCAGGCGACCGCGCCATCGGCCACACCCGCTACTCCACCACCGGCGGCGAAGGCCTGCGCAATGTCCAGCCGCTGTTTGCTGAATTTGCCGGTGGCGGCTTCGCCATCGCCCACAATGGCAACATCACCAACGCCCTTACCGTCCAGCGCGAACTGCAAAAGCGCGGCGCGATCTTCTCGTCCACGTCTGACACCGAAACCATCCTGCATCTGATCGCGGTCAGCGAGAAAACCCACATCGTTCCCAAGTTCATCGATGCCATCATGCAACTTGAAGGCGCTTATTCGCTGGTCGGCCTGTCGGAAAAGAAAATGATTGGCGCGCGCGACCCGCTGGGGATCCGGCCGTTGGTGCTGGGCGACCTCGACGGCGCCTATATCCTGGCATCGGAAACCTGCGCGCTCGACATCATCGGCGCGCGCTTCGTCCGCGACATCTCTCCTGGCGAAGTGGTGGTGATCACCGAAAAAGGTGTCGAGAGCCATTTCCCGTTCGAGAAGCAACCGCCACGGCTGTGCATATTCGAGTATGTCTATTTTGCCCGCCCCGATTCGATCATCGAAGGCCGCAATGTCTATGAGGTGCGCAAGCGGATTGGTGAAGAACTGGCGCGCGAAGCCCCGGTCACCGCCGATGTGGTGATTCCAGTGCCTGATTCGGGAACTCCGGCGGCCATCGGCTTTTCCCAGGGCGCCAATATCCCGTTTGAGCTCGGCATCATCCGCAATCATTATGTCGGCCGCACCTTCATTGCGCCGTCTGCCTCGATCCGGCACATGGGCGTAAAACTCAAGCACAACGCCAACCGGGCAATGATCGAGGGCAAGAGTGTTGTGCTGGTCGACGATTCCATCGTCCGCGGCACCACCAGTCAGAAAATCGTGCAGATGGTGCGCGAAGCGGGCGCCCGCGAAGTGCATATGCGCATCGCCTCGCCGCCAACCATGTCGTCATGCTATTACGGTGTCGACACGCCGGAAAAATCCAAGCTTCTGGCGTCGCGCATGACTGTTGAGCAAATGGCGGATTTCATCCGCGTCGACAGTCTCGGCTTTCTGAGCATTGACGGGCTCTACCGGGCGGTTCGCGAACCCAGCCGCAACGCAGAGTGTCCTCAATTCTGTGACGCCTGCTTTACCGGCGACTACCCGACAGCGCTCACCGACCAGGGCGACCAGGGCGATGTGCGTCGCCTGTCGTTGCTGCTTGGCAACAACGGATAATTCACAACCATGGCATCTCTTGACGGACGTATCGCGCTTGTCACCGGCGCTTCCCGAGGTATCGGCTACTGGACCGCCCTGGCGCTGGCCAGAGAGGGCGCTCATGTGATTGCCGTTGCCCGCACCACCGGCGGTCTCGAAGAACTCGATGACGCCATTCAGGCAGCCGGCGGCAGTTCCACCCTGGTGCCGATGGATCTGACTGACATGCCGGCGATCGACCGGCTCGGCGGCGCCATCAATGAGCGCTGGGGCAAGCTCGATATCCTGGTTGCCAATGCCGCAGTGCTGGGAACGATTTCGCCGATCGGCCATGTCGAGGCCAAGGTGTTCGACAAGGTCATGGCAATCAATGTGACGGCCACCTGGCGGGTGATCCGTTCGGTAGAACCGCTGCTGATCAAATCAGACGCCGGACGGGCGCTTCTGCTGTCGGCTGGTGTTGCCGAAAACCCGCGTGCCTTCTGGGGTCCCTACGCGGCTTCCAAGGCGGCTGTCGAATCACTGGCACGGACATGGGCTGCGGAAACCGTCAAAACCCCACTTTGCGTCAATTCGGTCAATCCCGGTGCAACCCGCACAGCGATGCGGGCGTTGGCAGTCCCGGGCGAAGACCCCAAGACGCTGCCGCATCCTTCCGAAGTTGCCGACCGGCTGGTCCCGCTGTGCGGCCCCGATTGCACCGAGACCGGCAGATTGTTCCGGGTTTCCGATAACCGCTTCTTCGATTATCCGGTTTCGCAATAGCCGGGGTCCCTCCCCGACACCCTGTCGCTTCCAATTAGTCCGGACAGTGTCTAGGCTTCCATCTGAAAACAGCCACTTGGCTCGGATTTCCGAGCTGCCGGCGGCTGTTCTTGATGAGGGAGCTAGTCAATGTCGGGCACCGCAGCGACGCTGATCATCATTCTATTGGCGGTCGGCCTGATCGCAACTTTTTACACCGCCAGAACCTACAGGGTTACCTGGATGCAGGGTATCGGCTTGCTGAAGCTGCGCACGCTGTTCCGGTTGCAATTGCCCGAGGGTAAACTGGCCGGCTCCGAGGACACGAACGGCCCGGTCATCCATGTCTATGCGCGCCAGTCAGGTCTCGATGTCGCGGTGCTGTGGAGCCTGCTCGACCGCCAATGCCTGCAACTGCTGCACCCCGACGATCGCCGCTCTCTCACCCTGTTCGGCGTGCGGCTGTTTGCGCGCACCGCCCCTGATGACGATAACCAAGCGCTGGGAGCGGCGCTGGCATCCGGTGCATCGGTCACGGTGCCGTTCCCGCCCGACATCGAACCCTCGCCGGAAACGCTTGAACGTTACGCCGATCTGGCACGGCTGGCGCGCAAGCACGGCGCGCGGCTCAATGCCTTCCATGTCGGTGGAGCCGTGTTCTCTCTCTGGTCAGCCCGCCCGCCCGCCAACGCGCCACGGAAGTTCCTGCCACGCCTGAGGCTCGCGCAATCGGGTCCGCTGGATCTTTGCGACCCCACGCCGCCCGCCAATGGCGCCACCGCGGCCCGTGACCAGGACCGGATCCACGACCTGCTGGCGCTTGCCCGCTTCAACAGCAATGACTTCAGCCGCGGTCTGTTTCTGGCGTTTCGCGACGCCGCCGACCGATACGGCAGATCGGACCCCGTGCTCGAAGATGCGCTTGGCGGCAAGCTTACGTACAAGCGCTTGCTGGTGGGGGCGCGGGCACTTGGCGCCCGGTTCGAAAAAATCAGCCAGCCCGGCGAGGCACTCGGCGTGCTGCTGCCCAATGCCAATGCCGTGATGGTGACATTCCTGGCGATCCAGTCAGCCGGTCGTGTTGCCGCCATGCTCAATTACACCGCCGGTCCGGCGGCGATCCTATCGGCGTTGTCGACTGCGGAGATAAAGTCCGTGCTAGTCAGCCGCGCCTTCATCGAAAAGGCTGGGCTCGAGCCACTGGTCGAGGCCATCACCGGCGCCGGGATCACCATCATCTGGCTCGAAGACCTGCGCGAAAGCATTACCTTCCTTGAAAAAGCCAGTGCCTTTATCAATTGGCGGCGGCCGCTGCGGCCGGTCAACGCCGCCGACCCGGCGGTTATCCTGTTCACCTCCGGCTCCGAGGGCACGCCCAAGGGCGTTGTGCTCTCGCACAAGAACCTGCACGCCAACGCAGCCCAGGCCGAAGCACGCATCTACATTTCATCCAAGGACAAGCTGTTTAACGTGCTGCCGGTGTTCCACTCGTTTGGACTCACCGGCGGTGCCATCCTGCCGTTGCTGTTTGGCGTCAAGCTGTTCTTCTACCCTTCCCCCCTGCATTACCGGATTATCCCGGCAGTGGCGCGCGAAGTCAGGCCAACGATCCTGTTTGGCACCGATACCTTTCTGGCCGGCTATGCGCGAACTGCCAAGGATACCGATTTCGAGAGCCTGCGGCTGATCGTGGCTGGCGCCGAGGCTGTTCGCGATGAAACGAGAAGGGTCTACCACCAGCGTTTCGGTGCGGCGATCCTGGAAGGTTTCGGCATGACCGAGGTTGCCCCGGTGGCAGCGGTCAATTCCGCAAGCCATGGCAAGGACGGCACCGTTGGCCGGTTATTGCCGGCAATGGCGCTCAGGCTCGAGCCGGTGGAGGGAATCAGCACTGGCGGCAGGCTGTTCGTCTCCGGCCCCAATGTCATGCTTGGCTACATGCGCGCCAGCGCCCCCGGCGTGCTTGAGCCGCTTGCCGACGGCTGGCACGATTCAGGCGATATCGTCGAAATTGACGGTAACGGCTTCATCGCCATTCGCGGCCGGGCCAAGCGCTTCGCCAAAATTGCAGGAGAAATGGTCTCGCTCGGGGCAATCGAACTGCTCGTGCAAAAGCTATGGCCGGAAGCTCAACACGCCGCCGTCGCCGTCGAGGATGCCCGCAAGGGCGAGCGCATCGTGCTTGTGACCACCAAGATGCCAGCGCTGCGCGAGGAACTGCGCAGCTATTCCCGCCGTTTCGGGGCCGCTGATCTCATGGTACCGGGCGAGATCATCAATGTAGAGGAAATCCCGGTGCTGGGATCGGGCAAGACCGATTATGTCAGCGCCCAGAAAATCGTCGACGCGTGGGTCAGTTCACACCAAGCCGGCGACAAGGCCGATTGAACGCTGCGAAAGGCCTATGGCCACCAAGGCGCACGAGAGCGCCGCACCCAATTCCTTCAGTCGGTCTTGGTATCGTTGTCAGGCGGCGCGGGCGTCGTGCCAGCTGTCGCGTCGGCTGCCTTCTTCGCCCGGGCTTTCGGCCCGTATTTGCGCGACCATGCCGCCGCCCCGAAAGGCAGTGACGCAAGATAGACGATCGCCGTCAGCGTCAGCGTTTCCCAGGTGAAACTCATCAACAGTGAGACATAGACCACCGCCAGCAGAATGAACGGCATGAACAGGTCGCGGCGCACACCGCTGCTGATGCTCTTGCCCGAGTAGACCGGCACCCGGCTGACCAGCAAGAAGCCGATGAACATGGTGTAGGCTGCGGCAACGAACCCCGTGCTGCGATCAATCGGCAGACCCAGAAAACCGAAATAGACAGGCAGCAGCACCAACAGCGCACCGGCAGGCGCAGGAACCCCGACAAAATAATACTTGAGCCAGATCGGTCTGCTGTCTGTCTCGGAAATCACATTGAAGCGTGCCAGTCTCAGGCCTGCGGCGACTGTATAGACGATAGCCGCAATCCATCCAAAGGAGCGTGCCTGGTCAAGGATGAAGACATACAGCACCAACGCCGGCGCGACGCCGAAATTGACGATGTCGGCGAGCGAATCCATCTGTGCGCCGAATTTCGATTGGGCTTTCAGCAGCCGCGCCACACGACCGTCGATACCGTCGAGAAACGCCGCCAGCAAAACCATGGCAACCGCCATTTCGAAGCGGTTTTCAAATGCCAGCCGGATGCCGGTCAATCCGGCACAAATCGCCATCACCGTGATCAGATTGGGTATCAGCATGCGAAACGGAATTTCGCGCAGTCGCGGCCCCCGGCCCTCATCCAGCCCATCGGGCTCATAGGGCAAAAACGGTGTCTGTGTGTCTTTATCTTTCATCGATTTATACCCGTCTCAGTCGCGTCGACTGACCACCGGCCCCTTGGCTGATCCGAATTCGGCGAGCATGGTTTCGCCAGCGATTGCTGTCTGTCCGACGCTGACCAGCGGCCGTGCTCCGGCGGGCAAAAATACGTCCAGCCGCGAGCCGAAACGGATCAGGCCAAACCGCTCGCCGGCATCCAGATGCTCGCCCTGTTCGGCCCAGCACAGGATCCGCCGCGCCACCAGGCCAGCAATCTGCACCACCCCGATTTCGCCATGGCGGGTTTCCAGCACAAGGCCGCTGCGCTCATTCTCACTGCTCGCCTTGTCGAGTTCGGCGTTGAGGAACGATCCCTTGGAATAGACCTTGCGGACGACCCGACCCTGCACCGGTGCCCGGTTTACATGGCAATTGAAGACATTCATGAAAACCGAGATCCGCAGCATTTCTGAAGAGCCCAGCCCCAGTTCCTCGGGCGGTATCATCCGCACTACGGAGGATACCCGGCCATCGGCGGGACTGATCACCAGATCATCGTCCAGTGGCGTCACCCGTTCCGGGTCGCGAAAGAAATAGGCGCACCAAGCAGTCAGCACCAGCCCGATCCAGAACAGCGGATCGGCGATAAAGCCGAGCAGAACCGATGCACCGAAAAACGCGGCGATAAATTTGTACCCTTCCCGGTGGACCGGGACCAGCGCATTGCGAACGCTGTCAAAGATGCTCATGACGTTACTCTCCGAGGTATGTGTTGGCCGTGCCTACATCAATTCGGACCCAAGTGGAAACCACTTTGCACCGGCAATTGCAATCCCGTCGGAGAGAGACGGTCCACCGAATGGCTAAAGCGGCGGCCATCACCGCCGTCGAGAGGCTTGCGTCCGCTTCAATCCTCGCCGATTTCGGGGATGCGCCGGCGGGTGACAATCCCCAGGGCATCGTCTTCACGCATGCGCTTGAGCTGCTCCTCGGCCTCGGTGGCTTCGCGCTGGCGATCCCACATCGAAGCGTAAAGCCCCTTTTGCGCCAGCAGTTCGGAATGCCGGCCGCGCTCGGCGATCACCCCGTCCTTGAGCACGATAATCTCGTCGGCGCTGACAACGGTCGAGAGCCTGTGGGCGATGACCAGGGTCGTCCGCCCTTCCGAAACAAAATCCAAGGCCGCCTGAATCTCCTGCTCGGTGGCCGTATCCAGTGCTGAGGTTGCTTCATCAAGAATCAGGATCGGCGGCGCCTTGAGAATGGTGCGGGCAATTGCCACACGTTGCTTTTCACCACCCGACAGCTTCAGGCCACGCTCTCCGACCATAGATTCGAAGCCCTCCGGCAGGCTGTCGATAAAGCCCCCGATTTGCGCCAGATCGGCAGCTTGCCGAATCTCCTCGTCGCTGGCATCCGTCCGCCCATAGCGGATGTTGTAGGCGATGGTGTCGTTAAACAGCACCGTATCCTGCGGAACCATGCCGATGGCAGCGCGCAGACTTTTTTGCGTGACTTCTCGGATATTTTGTCCGTCAATCGTGATGGTGCCGGACTGGATATCGTAAAACCGGTAGAGCAAGCGCGAGAGCGTCGATTTGCCGGCACCCGACGGCCCGACAATGGCGACGGTCTTTCCAGCCGGCACCTCGAAGGAAATGCCCTTGAGGATCGGCCGCGCCGGATCGTAGCTGAAACTGACATTATCGAAGCGAACTGCGCCATCGCTGACAACCAGCGGCTTGGCGTCAGGCGCGTCACGCACCTCCGGCTCGACATCGAGAAGCTCGAACATCTGCTCAATGTCGGTCAGACCCTGACGGATTTCGCGATAGACGAAGCCGATGAAATTGAGCGGTACCGACAATTGCATCAGCATGGCATTGATGAACACGAAGTCGCCGATGGTCTGATCACCGGCCTGCACCGCCAGTGCCGACATCACCATCATGATGGTCATGCCGACGCCGAAGATGACCCCCTGGCCCATATTGAGCCAGCCAAGCGAGGTCCAGACCTGGGTCGCAGCCGTCTCATAGCCCGCCATCGACTGATCGAAGCGCCGCGCCTCCATCTCCTCGTTACCGAAATACTTGACGGTTTCGAAGTTGAGCAGCGAATCCACCGATTTGGTGTTGGCATCGGTATCCGACGCGTTCATTGCCCGGCGAATGCCGATCCGCCAATCCGAGGCGCGCACCGTAAACCAGATATAGAACCAGACGGTAACGGCAGTGACGGCGACATAGGTCCAGCCATAGGCAACGCCGAAAATGACCGCCGTCAACGCGAATTCGATCAGCGTCGGGGCGGTGTTGAGGATCGTGAAGCGGACGATCGTCTCGATCCCCTTGGTACCGCGCTCGATCACCCGCGACAGCCCGCCGGTGCGCCGTTCAAGATGGAATCTCAGCGACAACTCGTGCATGTGGACGAAGGTTCTGTAGGCAAGCTGGCGCACCGCATGCTGTCCGACACTGGCAAACAGCGCGTCGCGCAACTGATTGAACCCCCACTGGACGATCCGCACGACATTATAGGCGACCACCAGCATTACCGGAGTCGCGATCAGTGCCGGCATCCAGGCCGCCACATCGCTTGTGCCATTGAGCGCATCGGTGGCCCATTTGAAGAAATAGGGCACCGAGATCAGCACGATTTTGGACAGCAACAAGAACAACGTTGCCCACAGCACTCGCAGCTTCAGGTCAGGCCGGTCAGCCGGCCACATGTAGGGCCACAGATTTTTCAGCGTGCCGAGCGGGTTGCCCTGGTCAGCGGAGACGGTCTTGGAAGCCAAATTAGATGTCCTTGTAACCGGCGGGGTGCAGGGTCGCGTCGACACGCCGTGGTAGTTCTTCACATTCATCGCCCTGTACGGGCCTGCAGCCCTCGCCACAACAATGGGTCAGCGTTTGCTCGATGACGCCAATCAGGCTGTGAACGGCCTCAGAATTGATGGTGTAGCAGGACCGGGTCTGTTCCGGGCGATAGCTGACGAGTTCCGCCTCAACCAGAACCTTGAGATGCTGCGATACGGTCGACTGGGCCATACCGACCCTCGCCACCAGGTCCTTGACACAACAGCTCTCCGCGCGCCCCAGATGCCGCAGCAGCTTCAAGCGCACCGGATGGGCCAGCGCCGCCAATCTGCGCGTCACCGCCTCGTCCCTCAGGTCAATTTCCGAATCCAGATCATTCATCGTTCATCGGCGATATACGATGAATGTTACGAGGTCAAGCTTTGATGGTGGTGTGTGACCGACTTCAGTCGCTCGCAGTCAACATTCCGCGCACTGAACCGGCGCAAGCCACGGGGCGTATCACCGCTTCGAGATCGCCGATGGGCGCCACAGCGCCGGCCCTACACCCCATGCACATGGACAAAAAAGACCGCACAACCCAGCATAGCCGCACGGCTGCCACGCGAGCCCAGTCACCAGGAACAGGTCGCGCCGGGCTTTACCGGTTCGATTTGTCTCTGAGCTGGCGGTGCAGTTCCTCGGCATTCTGAAGTGGCGTTTCCGGCACCGAGAACACCTGACCCGGCTTGATCCGGTCGGGATTCTGGATCTGCGAGCGGTTGGCAAGATAGATGGTCGTGTAGCGAACACCCTGGCCGTAGGTCCGTCGCGAAATCTGCCACAGCGTATCGCCGCGCCGGATGATCACCGCCCCTGGCGCCGATGCCAATGGCGCCTGAACGATGGTCCGCGGCTCACCCGGTTCACCGGTCTGGACTTCATCCGTGCCTGGAGCCGGCGCATTGGCGGCAGCGACTGCGACATCGGCTGGCTGCGACAGCGCCGTCTGGGCCTGCTTGAGCATGTCGCGCATGGCAACAACATCGCTTTCAGCAGCGTTGCCCGCGGCTGCGACATCGGAACCGCCCTCCGGCGCAGCGGCCTTGGGCGGATTGATGACCGCCAGTGCAGCATCAGCCTGCGCACGCATCGACTGAGCCATCGCCTTGGCTTCCACAGTGCTGTCCGCAGGCAACTCGGCAGTCGCCGCCATCTCGAGTTTGGTAACCGCCTGCGCACGAGCCTCTGCCAATGCCGCGGCATCCAGCGCACCCGGCTTTGCCACCATCTGCTCAAGCGCCGACAACGCCTCAAAAGCATCCTCGCGCAGCTTCGAAAGACCGTTGATATCGGGCAAGATCATCGGCGTTATTTCAGCTTGTGCGGCAACGGCGGTCTCGTTGCCTGCCATAGGTGTTGCCGCCTGCTCGCCGGACGGGGCCACGGCGGCGTGGGCCTCGCCTTCGGGCCGGCTGAACGGCACTGCGGCGCGCAGCACCACCTTGCCGGTTGCGCTGTCCATCAGTTCTGCACTGATGGTGTGATCGCCCACAGCCAGTTGCGCTGTCGCCTCGACAATGAAGCGGCCTGTTTCGTCGGCTTTTTCGGTGCCGATGAACACACCGTCGGCAGATACTTGGACCGTTGCGCCCGGAGTTGCCGAACCGGCGATGAAGATACGATCACCCTCGATCTCGACGGCGTCGACGCGCACGGTGGCGTCCGCAGGGATCTGGGTTTCGGCTGTTTGATTAGCTGCCGTGGCCATCTCGGTATCCGGCGAAGCTGCTGCGACCGTTTCCGGGCTCTCTCCAGCCTCCGGATTCGCCGTCGCCTTGTCCTCATCCGTGCCAACCGCAGCCGCATCAGTATCCGTCGCTGAAACCGCGTTTCCAAGGTCCGCAGCATCAGTGATTTTCGGCGCCGTTGTCGTCAACAGCGATGACATTTCAGGAAGTTCCGGCGTCGCGATCTGTGTTTCTGAACCATTACCCGGTGCGGCGGTCGCGTCCGCATCAGCGACTTCCGCCTCGCCTGACCCTGCAGCCTCGCTGCCGGGTTCATCCGGGCTTGCTGCTTCCGACGCGGCAATTTCAACATTATCGCCGCTTGTCGACGGCGCAGCGTCGGATGTTGCCGCTTCGCCGTCGCTGCCGTCAGGACCAGCGGTTTCAGCAGATTGCGCAGCATCTTCGGCTTGTGGAGCCTCGGCGGTGTCGGTCGAAACCGGAGCTGCAGGCTGGGCAATGATTCGGCTCGCCTTGCCCGGCTTGGTCACCATCGCCAGCAAATCACCATCGGCCGTCTCGGGGATCGAAATCGTCGCAATTTCCTCCGACATCCGCTCAGCGCCCTCGGCACCGACGATCCGCAGCGACAGCTGATAATCGCCAGCGGGCAACGGCGCGTCGAGCACGGCGGCGAAATCGCCGCTCGGCCCCACGGCGGTCGAGGCGATGACCGTCGAGCCGTTCATGATATCGAGCCGGGTTCCCGGTTCCGCCTTGCCGGCGATGACGGTCGAGCCATCTGGCTCCACCCGCAGCACATCAAAGCTCGGCATTACCCAACCGTCTGACGCGGCAGCCTTTTCGGCTTCGTCGCCGGCTGCAGCAGTTTCGGCGTCCTCAAGTTTGGGGGCAGTTTCCGGCGCTGACGTGGCCACCGTATCACCGATTTCCGGTTTCGTGGCAGTGGCTGTTCCCGAGACGCTCGCGCCATCGGTATCAAACAGCTTCGGCACCACAAAATACCCGCCAATCGCAACCGCCACAAGCAATCCGAGGAAGGCCAGAATTCCGGTATTGTTCTTATTCATTATCTGCTCCGCCAGTCCGGCTCGATGCTGCTATCTCGCGGAAACCTATATGGTTCCCATATTTGGCACAAGAAAAAGCAGCTTACGCGGACAACCCGACCTTGACCATCACTCCATCGCCATGTTTCCTCAACTTTATGGAAACACGCTCACACAGAATTCGCTCCATTTGCGTCTATTGCGGCTCGCAGCCGGGACGTGATCCCGCCTACAGGGCTGCCGCCAAAACCCTTGGCACAGCCATGGCCGAAAACGATATAGACCTGATCTATGGCGGTGGCACCAAGGGGATCATGGGCGCGGTCGCTGATGCGGTTCTGTCAGCCGGAGGCAGGGCCGTCGGCATCATTCCCGAATTCCTGATGGATCAGGAAGCCTCGCGGAAATCGCTTGGTGGCCTGACCGAACTTCACGTCACCAAGGACATGCACGAGCGCAAGCACATGATGTTCGAGCGCTCCGACGCCTTTGTAACGCTTCCCGGCGGCATCGGCACGCTCGAAGAGATTGTCGAGATCATGACCTGGGCGCAGCTGGGTCGCCACGCCAAGCCGATGGTGTTCGCCAACATCAAGGATTTCTGGAAACCGCTGCACGCCTTACTCGGCCACATGTCGACCGAAGGTTTCATCCACACCGCGCATCTGGTGCAGCCGATGGTGATCGATCGTGCCGAAGACATCGTGCCGGCAATCATGGAACGCGCGGTGCCGGTCGCCAAAGGCGACCCGGACGTGATCAGCCGGTTGTAAGCAGGGCAGCGGCGCGGCGCGCCTTGTGGCTGCGCAGCAGCGAGACAGAATAGATCGCAAGCGACACCCAGATCAGCCCGAAAGCCGCCAGTTTGTAGATCCCGAACGGTTCCTTGAACACGAACACGGCGATGATAAAGATCATCGTCGGGGCGATATATTGCATGATCCCGATGGTCGACAGCCGCAATAGCTTGGCGCCGTTGGCATAGATCATCAATGGTACCGCCGTGACCAGACCGCAACCGAGCAGCAGCAACACATCGGCCATCCCGGTCTCGCCAAAATGACCGCTGCCACTGGCTTCCAGATAGGTGATATAGCCAAGCGCCGGGATCGTCAGGATCAGCACTTCGAGAAAGAACCCCTGATTGGGGCCCACCGGCAATGATTTCTTGAAGAAGGCATAGAACCCCCAGGTTCCCGCCAGCCCGACCGACACCCATGGCACGCCGCCTGTCTCCCAGGCAAGCAATGACACCGCGACAACCGCCAGCGCGATCGACAGTTTTTGCAAACCGTCGAGTTTTTCCTTGAGCAACACCGCAGCGAGGAAAATCGAAAACAGCGGGTTGATGTAATAGCCCAGCGCCGCTTCCACCGTCCGGCCTGCGCCGATTGCCCAGACATAGATGCCCCAGTTGACGGTGATGATGGAAGCCGTCAGAAATCCCATCATCAGCGTTCGCGGCGTCCTTAGCGCAACCTTGATATCCTGAGTCCGGCCCAGCAGTATCAGCACCGCGGCAGCAATAGGCACTGACCAGATCACGCGGTGCGCCACCACCTCGACCGCCGGAATATGCGCCACCGCCTTCATGTAGAACGGCAGGAAACCCCACAACAGATAGGCGGCAAGCGCAAACGCAAAGCCGCGCGGCGTATCTTCATTGGCAACGACGATAGTTTTCGGCATGGGAACTCCGATAGGTCCGGGCACATCCCGGCGGCATCCTGCTCATGAACAGACGTCACGATTACAGACGTGCGCCCATCAACGCAACGCAAGTATCACGATCTGTCCATCAGAATTGCTGATGGATCACCCGCCCGCAAATGCTGCGGCAAACGGCCCTATTCCGCCGCCACCCGGCCCGCCATGTCGCGGTTCTTCATCAACTTGAAGACAATCGAATCCATCAGTGCCTGGAACGAGGCATCGATGATGTTGTCCGACACCCCAACCGTCCACCAGCGCGCGCCGGTCTCGTCGGCGGATTCAATCAGCACCCGTGTGATCGCCTCGGTGCCGCCATTGAGAATGCGCACCTTGTAGTCTGCCAGTTCAAGATCGCCGATTTCCGACTGGTAGACGCCAAGATCCTTTCGCAGCGCTATGTCGAGCGCGTTGACAGGGCCCTGGCCTTCGGCCACCGACATCATCTCGACACCGTCGACCACCAGCTTGACCACGGCTTCGGAGACAGTGGTTATCTGTCCCATCGCATTGAACCGGCGCTCGACCATCACCCGGAAGCTGGTCACCGAGAAGAATTCCGGCACCCGGCCAAGGGTACGGTGGGCCAGCAGTTCGAAACTCGCATCTGCCCCTTCATAGGCATAGCCGGTGGCTTCGCGCTCCTTGACGATGGAAATCAGCCGGTCGAGCTTCGGATCATCCTTGCCGACGGTGATGCCGCGCAGCTTCAGCGCATTGATGAAATTGGACTTGCCGCCCTGGTCCGACACCATCACCTTGCGGAAATTACCCACGCTTTCAGGCGGAATATGCTCATAGGTGCGCGGGTCCTTGATCAGCGCCGAGGCGTGAATGCCGGCCTTGGTGGCAAACGCGGACGCCCCGACATAGGGCGATTGCGTGGCTGGCGAGCGGTTCAGCAACTCGTCAAAACCGTGGCTGAGACCAGTCAGGCGCTCGAGGTTTTCCACCGGAATGCCGGTCTCGAACCGGTCGGAAAAGGCCGGTTTGAGCATCAGCGTCGGAATCAGCGTCACCAGATTGGCGTTGCCGCAGCGTTCGCCGACGCCATTGAGCGTGCCCTGGATCTGCCGCACCCCGGCTTCCACCGCAGCCAGTGAATTGGCCACCGCCTGGCCGGTGTCGTTATGGGCATGAATGCCGAGCCTGTCGCCGGCAATGCCCTTGGCAATCAGCGCGGCAATGATCTCGCGTACTTCCGCCGGCTGGGTGCCACCATTGGTGTCGCACAGCACCACCCAACGCGCACCGGCGTCATAGGCCGCGCGCGCGCAGGCGATGGCATAAGCCGGATTGGCCTTGTAGCCATCGAAGAAATGCTCGCAATCGACCAGCGCTTCCTTGCCGGCGGCCCGCACAGCGGCGACCGAGCCGGTGATCGATTCCAAATTCTCCTCGTTGGTGCAGCCGAGCGCGACCTTCACATGGTAATCCCAGCTTTTTGCAACCAGGCAAACCGCATCACCCGCGGCTTGAATGAGCCCGGCGAGACCCGGGTCATTGGAGGCCGAGACGCCCGCACGCTTGGTCATGCCGAAAGCCACGAACGAGGCCTTTTCGGTGCGCTTCTTGGCAAAAAACGCCGTATCGGTGGGATTGGCGCCAGGATAGCCGCCTTCGACATAATCGATGCCGAATCCATCCAGCATCCTGGCGATGGCGATCTTGTCCTCGACGGAAAAATCGATCCCCGGAGTCTGCTGGCCATCACGCAACGTGGTGTCGAACAGGTAGATGCGTTGCTTGCCCATCGCGGAATCCGTCATGTGTCTGCCTTGCCCGCGAACCTGTCAGTTGCGCGGATCAGTTGATCGAGAATACCCGGCTCCGAAAACGCGTGACCCGCGCCCTCGATCAGGTGAAATTCGGCGCGCGGCCAGGCTTGGTGCAATTGCCATGCAGTGTGCGCCGGGCACGGCATATCGTAACGGCCGTGGACGATGACGCCGTCGATACCGGCGAGCTTGTGCGCGTCGCGCAGCAATTGCCCCTCCTCCAGCCAGCCGCCATGGACGAAGAAGTGGTTCTCGATCCGGGCGAAGGCCAGCGCGAACTGGTCCTCATGGAATTTGTCGCTGGTCGAGGGCTCGGGCAGCAGCGTGATGGTTTCGCCCTCCCAGGCGCTCCAGGCTTTGGCGGCGGCCATCTGCGCGGCCTTGTCATCACCAATCAGACGCCTGCGGTAAGCCGCCATCATCTCGCCGCGCTCGGCTTCGGGGATCGGCGCCAGAAACCGCTGCCATTTGTCGGGAAACATCTCCGAGACGCCAAATTGATAATACCAGTCGAGTTCCGCCTTGGTCAGCGTGTAGATGCCGCGCACAATCAGTTCGCTGACCCGCTCGGGATGGGTCTCGGCATAAGCCAGCGCCAGCGTCGAGCCCCACGAGCCGCCAAACACCTGCCATGTGTCAAAGCCCGCGAGTTCACGCAACCGTTCGATATCGGCCACCAGATGCCAGGTGGTGTTGTTCTCGAGCGAAGCGAACGGCGTCGAGCGGCCGCACCCGCGTTGGTCAAACAGCAGCACGTCATAAAGTTCGGGGTCAAACAGCCGCCGATGCACCGGACCACAGCCGCCGCCCGGACCGCCATGCAAAAACACCGCCGGCTTGCCGCCCCGGGTCCCTGCCCGCTCCCAATAGATGGAATGACCATCGCCGGTTTCGAGATAACCGGTCTCGAACGGTTCGATCTCCGGGTACAATCCACGCAATCCACTCATGTTTTCAACTCCAATTGACCCAGACAACGACGGCAACTGTGACTGCGGCCACCAGTACGCCCTTGCCGATCAGGCCGTAAAGCAGCCATTTCGGCATTTCGGTTCCCGGCTTGCGCTCGCTCATGGCTTCGGCTCCGGCGGCCAGGATTCGGTGTCACGGTCGGGGTGCTGGAAACTGACCAGCGTTTTGAGAAAACTCACCGCGTCCGGATCCTCCAACGTCTGCCGCTCTGGAAGCGCCGGGACGCCGTCGCACCAGATACGCTTGGCCTCGACGCCATAGGCAATCGTCGGCGGCACCGAATCGGGATCGTCAAACGCCAGCACCGTCAGCGCCAGCCCGTCGGGCGCATCATAGGCCAGCGGCGTTCCGCACTGGTTGCAAAACCCGCGCCGCACCGTGTTGGAACTCTGAAACCAAGAGGCTTCGCCACGGGTCCATTCAATGGTCGCCTCGCCCAAAGACACCAGCGCCAGCGCCTGGCTTGCCGAAGCCTTCTGGCACATTCGGCAATAACACACCGAGGATGTGCCGGGCGTGCCGACGAGGCGAAAGCGGACAACACCGCACTGGCAGCCGCCGGAAAGGGTGGAAGCCATGCTCAGCCCCTCCCCATCCGGCGCAGGATATGCGTGCAGACATTGTCGATGTCAGTGAGCACATCTTCGTTCCAGAACCGAACGACCTTCCATCCCTCTTGTTCGAGATAGGTGGTTCGCGCCTGATCATGAGTTTGGTTTTCGGCGTGCTGGCTGCCATCGACTTCCACCACGAACTTGTGCTCATGACAGGCAAAATCGACAATGTATCGGCCAATCGGTACCTGCCGCTGGAACCCCAGGCCCATCAGCCGATGTGCCCTGAGTTCGTTCCATAGCTTGAGTTCGGCCTCGGTCATGGCGCTGCGCATGCGGCGCGCATTACGTCTGAGATGCGGCGACACTTTCCCGTGCGGCAAGTCACCCCCCTCTGTCACTGCGTGACATCTCCCCCGCAAGGGGGGAGATCGACGTGCCGAAAGATCACGCCCGGATAACAAAACTCCATCTGCAACCGAAACACAACCTGAAAGGGAAAAATCCGTTAGCCCGGACGCAGGCCGGCGATTGTTCGGTGCAACAAAGCTCTCAATATATGCTGATCCCGGTTTTACACTTTGGCGCGCGCCCCGAGCCCCCAATCTCCCCCCTTGCGGGGGAGATGTCGGCGTAGCCGACAGAGGGGGGTAAAGCTGCAAGCTCACCGCTTGACCTCCCAGGTCGTCACTCGCTCGCCAGTCTCCGGATCCTTGCCATCCTTGAGCTGGATGCCCTGCTCAAGCAGTTCATCGCGGATTTTGTCGGCTTCGGCCCAGTTTTTATCGGCGATGAAATCGAGGCGATTTCGAATACAGTCCTCGACATAAATTTGGTCCACTCCGAGTAGTTTGTTTTTGTACTCGAACCATTCCCATCCGTTTTCAAACTGCAATATGCCAAGCAGGTTAGCTGTAGCTTTAATTGTACTTCCTACGTCCTCACGATTATTGTCAAAATACACAAATTCATTCGACAACCAAGAAATCGCGCTCGTAGTGTTAAGATCATCCTGTAGAGCATACAGGGCACGCTCCTCAGGCACTCCACCTTCAGTAAGCGGATCATCTCCAATTTTCCGATACCAATAATCGAGTTTCTCCTCGGCTTCGCGCAAGCGGGAGACCGAAAAATCAATTGGTTGCCGATAATCCGTCATCAGCATGGCCAGCCGCAGCACTTCACCGGGCCATTTGCGGCCGCCGAATTTGTCCGTTTCCAACAGCTCGGCGATGGTGACGAAGTTGCCGTCGGATTTCGACATCTTCTTGCCTTCAACCTGCAGGAAGCCGTTGTGCATCCAGAGATTGGCCATCCGGTCATTGCCGTGGGCGCAGCAGGACTGGGCGATCTCGTTTTCGTGGTGCGGGAAAATCAGGTCTAGCCCGCCGCCGTGGATGTCGAAGGTCTCGCCGAGATGATATTCGCTCATCACCGAGCATTCGATATGCCAGCCGGGACGGCCGTGGATGGTCGTGGTCTCGCCGCCATCGGTAAATGTGGCATCCCAGCCTGGTTCGTCAGCGGCGGACTCTTTCCACAGCACGAAATCGCCCGGGTTTCGCTTGTGGTCTTCCACCGCGATGCGGGCGCCGGCCTGCTGGTCCTCGAGCTTGCGGTTCGACAGCTTGCCGTAGTCAGGCATGGAAGCGACCGCAAACAGCACCTCGCGCCCTTCCCGGCCCGAGGTCACATAGGCGTTGCCCTTGTCGATCAGCGTCTGGATCATCCGGATCATGCCGTCGATATGGGCGGTCGCCCGAGGTTCAAACGTCGGTGGCAGGCAGCCAAGTGCTGCCGCGTCCTTGTGGAACCGCTCGGCGGTCTTTTCGGTGACTTTCGCGATCGCCTCGTTGAGCGGCAGATCGGGATAATCGCGAAGCGCCCGGGCGTTGATCTTGTCATCGACGTCGGTGATGTTGCGCACATAGGTGACGTGGTCTTCGCCATAGACATGGCAGAGCAGCCGGAACAGCACGTCAAACACGATCACCGGCCGGGCATTGCCGATATGGGCATAATCATAGACCGTCGGGCCACAGACATACATCCGCACATTGTCCGGATCGATCGGCGTAAACTCTTCCTTGACCCGCGTCAGCGTGTTCCAGAATTTGAGTTCGGTCATGTTCACTCCCCGATGCCGGCACCCTGGCCCGGGTCGTTTGTCCTGTTTGGAAAAAGAAGACGAAAACGGCCGAGCCAGCGAAGCGCTAGCGAATAATGATGCCGCAAATGCAGATGGCGCGTGCGCCGTGTGCCGTTTTCATGCTGTTCTTATCCCCGATTGAACCCGCCCGGTCAAGATGCCGGAGAGCCGCTTTCAGCCGGCGAAAAACCGCACCAGCAACGACACCGACAGCGCCGCCATCACAGCCGCGATCAGCCCGTCGAGCACCCGCCAGGCAGAGGGTTTCAAAAACAGCGGTTCCAGCACCCGCGCGCCGTAGCCAAGGCCGAAAAACCAGATAAACGAAGCCGACATCGCCCCGATGGCGAATGCCAGTCGCGCTGTCCCCTCGTAGCGCCCGCTCAGACCACCCACCAGCAGCACCGTGTCGAGATAGACATGCGGATTGAGGAAGGTGAAGGCGAGACAGGTCAGCACCGCAGCCTTCAGCGATCCCGGACCGGACTTGGCTGCCTCAAGCCCTGATGGCGAGATCGCCCGTTTGAGCGCCAGAAACGCATAGACGGCGAGAAACGCCGCGCCGCCTAACGTCACCACCGCGATAAGAATTCTCGAGCCCGAAATGATCGCGCCAAGCCCGGCGACACCCAGCCCGATCAGCACTGCATCCGACAGTGCGCAGATCAGGCAGAGGATAAAGACGTGCTGACGCAGCAACCCCTGCCGCAGGATGAAGGCGTTTTGCGCACCGATGGCGATGATCAGCGAGCCACCAAGCAGCAGGCCGGAGAAAGCGGGAGCGAAGAGAGGTGTCATCAAGTCAGAACAACTTCAACTGGTCAGAGGCAGCAGGCGGCGCTTTGGCTTTGCGAACCGGTTTGGCTGGTTCAGGCGGCGCAGTATCACCGCTGGCGGGCTCTTGCACCTCCGGACCGCTATTGGCAACCTTGTTGACCAGATCGGAGACGCGGATGGCCTCGAAATAATCATCCGGCGCCGGCGCCATCAGGTCGGCCACATGGCGCGGCTCCTGGTTGAGGCAATCGAGCCAGCGGGAGAAATCCTCGGGTCTTATTACCACCGGCATCCGGTTATGGATCGGTGCCACCTCCCTGTTAGGGCCGGTTGTCAGCACCGCAGCGGTGTCAATCTCGGCCCCGTCCGCACTCATATAGGTTTCGAGCAACCCGCCAAAGGCGACGATGCCGCCGTCCCTGGGTTTGATCCAGTAGGGCGTGGATTTTTCGTTCGAGCCCTTTGGCGGGCGATGCCATTCGTAAAATCCCGACGCGGCGATCAGCACCCGGCGATGCCGCATGGCGGCGCGGAACGAGGCCTTTTCGGCCGCCGTTTCGGAGCGTGCATTGATCAGCAGCGGAAACTCCGCCGGATCCTTGACCCAGCCGGGCAAAAACCCCCAGCGCGCCAGCAGCGCCCGGCGGTCGGTGCGGTTGTCACCCTCGGCGCGACAGCGGTCGCCGGCAATGATCAGGATCGGCTGCGTCGGCGCAATATTGTAGCGCGGCGGGAAATCCTCGATCTCCTCGAGACCGAACAGTTCCTGCACCTCTTCCGGCGTCGCTGTCAGTGAAAACCGTCCACACATTGCCAATCCATGCCGCAGGACACCAACAGGGTCAAGCAATGACCGGGCGTACTACACCGGCTTGGTATCGGACACGATCCGCCCGTCTTCCAGCGTAATGATGCGGTCAGCCAGTTCGAGAATGCGGTTGTCATGGGTCACCATCACGGTCGTCGTGCCGCGCTGCTCTCCCAGCCGCTTGAGCATGGCGACGACATTGAGCCCGCTCTCCTTGTCGAGCGCCGCAGTCGGTTCATCGGCAAAGACGATATCGGGATTGCCGATCAGCGCCCGGGCCACCGCAACACGCTGTTTCTGCCCGCCCGAAAGATTGCCAGGCAGGTAATCCATTCGGTCCCCAAGACCGACCAGCGACAAGGCATGGCGCGCGGCCTGCTGCTCGACCTTAGGGTTGTTCAAATGGTGCACCTGAACCCCCATCTGCACGTTCTGCATCGCGGTCAGACTGCCGTGCAGATTGTGCGCCTGAAAGATGAAACCGAGACGCCGCCGCAGCGCTTCATTGAGCGCATTGCCAGCGCCCATCAGCTCGTGCCCCAACAGGCGGATTGATCCATCCTGCAGATCGCGCAGGCAGCCCATCAGCGTCAGCACGGTTGTCTTGCCGGACCCCGACGGCCCCATCAGTACGGTCAGGCTTCCGCGCACCACTTTGAGATCGACGTCGAAAATCGCCTGTTTTCGGGCTTCGCCGGTGCCGAACCAATGGTTCAGGCCGCGCACAATGATCGGATAGTCTTCGCTCATGCCGGCGCCCTCAAAACAGATCCGCCGGGTCAGCTGCCGCCAGCCTTCGCGTGGCGATGGCGCCCGACAGCGAGCAGGCTACCAGCGTTCCGATCAGCACGATCGCCGCCATATCCCAAGTCATCGCCAAAGGCAGATTGGTGGCCTTTTTCATTCCGACCAGCAATCCCGTCCCCACGATCACCCCGGGCACGAAGCCGAACACGGCCAGGATCAGCGCCTCCTCAAAAACAATACCGAGGAAGAATTTCTGCGGATAGCCCATCGCCTTGAAGGTCGCATATTCCGACAGATGATCGGCCACGTCGGTCGAGAGCACCTGGTAGACGATGACGATGCCGACCAGCACGCCGATGATCACGCCAAAGCCGAAAATGATGCCGGTCGGCCGCTTGGTCTGCTGGTAGCTGAGATCGTCGGCCTTGGCCTGATCATAGGAGCGGATGCGCAGCGACTTGTCCGAAATCAGGTCCCGCAATCGGGCCGAAACAACCTCCGGGTCCGCCCCCGGCTTAACCTGCAACAAGATATGATCGGGCGCGGCCGAACTGCGCGCCGGAAACAGCGACAGGAAAGTCTGGTCCGACATGATCATATAACCGTCGCCGCCAAATCCGCCGCCGCCTTGAAAGGTATCATACAGCGTCACCGTCTTGCCGTTCACCTCGAAGCTCGCCGGTGTCTGCGGACGGATCGCGGCGGCTTCCTCAGGCGGCAGGCCACGGGTGGCCATGTCTAAAATGCCCGAGTCCTTCAGTTGCAGCGTCGCCAGCTTGGGTTTGAGCACCGGGCTTAAAAAATCAGGCAGCGTCGGGTCGATGCCGAAGCTGGTCAGCCCCAGCGTCTTGGTCGGGCGCGGCCAGTTTGTGTTGCCGACAAATATCCCGGTCCCCAGCGTCACTTCCGGATCGGCCTGCGCCTGAAACAGCCATTGCCGCGCGACATTGCCACCCTCGGTCATCGAATTGGCGTCCGAGGCTGAAATCATGATGTCGGCATTGAAAAAGTCATAGGGCTTCAGCGTTGCCGTCGCCATCGAGTTCATGATGCCCAGTTGCACGAACACCAGCACATTGGCAAACGCAACGCCGGCAATCGCCGCGGCAAAGCGGGTGCGGCTGTGGGTCAGTTGCAGCCAGCCGATCGGCAGCCGCCCGAACAACCATTGCAGCAAACGGCTCATGGATTGCTCTTGGTGGCGACCGTTCGCGTATCGATGCGGGCGATCACCTCGAGATTGGTGTAGCGCGCGGCAACATCTGACGACGCTTCATTCAGCTCAACCATCACCTTGATAACCCGCGCATCGGTGTTTGCAGCCGTGTCGTCTGACAGCAGTCCCTGACGCCCGACTGTCAGGCCAATCGACTTGACCCGGCCCTGCAGCGTCTGGCCGATGGCGACCGCAGCCAGTTCCACCGGCTGACCTTCGGCGACATTGGCGATCCGGTCCTGATAGACCTCGACCTCGGCCATCATGTGATCGGTGTCACCAATCAGCATGATGCCGTCGCTTGGCGGCTTCTCCCCCGGATTGGCCATTGAATCGAGCACCACACCGCTGATCGGCGCCAGAACCGCGGACCGGACCAGATCCTGCTCGGCACGGGTCAGGTCTGCCTTGGCGGCGTCGAGATTGCGCGCCGCGACAATCACATCGGGCTGCAGTTCGGCAATTTCGCCGGTGAACCGGGACAATGTCGCCTCGGCCTTCTGCACCGCAAGAACCGCCTGGCGCTCGGCTGCCGCAAGCGAATCGAGCGAGGCCTGGGTGATCACGCCGCGCTCGAACAGGGACTTGCCCCGCTCAAGTTCGGCCGATGCCTCGGTGCTGGCGCTGCGCGCCTGCTCCATCGCCGCGCGGGCTTCAGCCTGCGAATTCTGAACCGATGCGGTGGTTTGAACCAGCGCCGCCTCACGAACGGCGACGTTGGCCTCCGCCGAGAGCACCGCGCTTTGCAACTGCCCCTGATTGTCGAGCCGCGCCACCACAGCACCCTTTTCCACCCGGTCACCGATGCTCACCAGAACCTCAGCAATCCGTGCATCACCGGCACCATAGGGCGGCGCCACGATCGACACATCGCCACGCGGCATTAGCCGGGCCAGCCCGACCACATCGCTGGCCTGCATGGTCGCCACCATCTCCTTGGGCATTTCATATCTGGCGGAAGCGCGATCGGCGTGGCCGAACCGGCACCGGGCTGCAAACCGGTCAACGCATAGAATTTCTGCAAGGCGATGGGCTGGTAATACATGCCGATCACCCCACCCGAGAACATCAACACCGGGATCAACAACACCAGCAGATAGCGCTTGCGAAACCGCCACCGTCGCCGGACGACTGGCTGACTGTCGCTATCGTGCCGGATGACGTCCAGCGGCAGGTCGGGTTCGGGCGAAGATGTCATTGAAAAGTCCAGTTCTCGGGCTCTGGCTGCAAACTGAGCCGAAACATATTGTTTTCAGCATATTTTTACAACGCCATTCCCCGGCGATGTGTTGTCGGGAAAAGATCCACGCAAATTCCGTCCGGTTGGCGCCGGGGTGACTTCCGGGGTTGCCGCCAGTAAGAAATTCGGCACATTACAATTCGCTGACAATGCGCGTGGAAGGAACCCCAAAAATGGCCGATCAGAATGGCCCAATCCACGACGAGCCGGCACTTGCTGTATCAGTGGCGTTGGAACGTGACGGCAAATTCCTGCTGGTGCTGCGCGCCAACCCGCCCGCCCAGCACATGTATGCCTTTCCCGGTGGCCGGGTCGAACCGGATGAAAAGCTGGAAGATGCGGCCTTGCGCGAACTTGCCGAGGAAACCGGGTTGAAGGCAGCCAATCCAAAGCCGTTTGCCAGCTTTGACCTGCCCTCAAGGCGCGCCGACGGCAGCATGTCCTCGCATTTCCTGCTCACCGTGTTTGTTGCCGAGGACTGCGGCGGCGACGCCGAAGCGCTCGATGACGCCAAGGCCGTTGGCTGGTATTCGCCTGCGGAGATCCGCAATCTTCCGGTGCCCGAAAGCATGCTCACCTGCATCGACATGCTGACCGGATCAACACCATCCAAAACCTGAACTAGTCAGCGTCGCCACGGTCAGGCCTCAAGCGAATGTGAGCCGGCTTGATTGGTTTCAGGGTGCCGCAGACGCTACAAAACCACATGAACGGCTTTCACCCCACCCGCCCGGCCAAGGCCGGTTTATTGTCGTTGCCGCCAATTTTCGCGATTGCGGCGGTGGTCGTGGCCTCGCTTGCGCTTTCAACGGTTGTGGCGCTCGCCACTCCCGAGCGCTGGCAACAGGAGGGGTGGAAAACCGATTTCTCCCGATCCAGTATCGATTTTACGAGCATCAAGTCGGGCGGGCCGCCGCGCGATGGCATCCCGCCGATAGACGACCCTGCCTTCCTTCCGGTCAACCAGGCCTCCGGCCTCGATGACAAGGAGCCAGTGATATCAGTGGTTATCGATGGCGCGGCCCGCGCCTACCCGCTGCGGGTGATGATCTGGCACGAGATCGTCAACGATACCCTTGCCGGTCGCGCCATAGCGGTGACTTATTGCCCCTTGTGCAACGCTGCCATTGTCTTCTACCGCACCGTTGAAGGAATCGAAACAACCTTTGGCACCACCGGCAAGCTGCGCAATTCCGACCTGGTCATGTATGACCGGGAAACCGACAGCTGGTGGCAACAGTTTACCGGCGAAGCCATCACTGGAGGCCGAACCGGCACCAAGCTTGAGGTGATTCCCTCGCGGCTCGAAGCCTGGGCCAGCTTCCGCGACCGTCACCCCGATGGCGAAGTGCTTACGCCCGGCAATCCCGGCCTGCGCCAATACGGCCGCAACCCCTATGCAGGTTATGACAGTTCCCGCGTACCGTTCCTCTATAACGGGCCGATGCCCGAAGGTATTGCCCCGCTATCCTATGTGGTGGTGGTGCGCGAAGGTCCTGAGCCGATTGCCATCTCGCTCGACAGGGTCCGCCGCGATGGCATAATCACGGTCGGCGGCGTCACCATCAGTTGGGTAACCGGCGTGCGCTCGGCGCTCGATACCGGGACCATCGCCCAGGGCCGCGAGATTGGCAGCATCACCGTGACCCGCAATGGCGAGGATATCGCCCACGAACTGACTTTCGCTTTCGTTGTCAGTGCCTTTCTGCCCCAGACCGCCATTCTCGATTGACACACGCACCACCAACGGGATTTCATCAATCGAAGCCATGGTGTATGGGAACATACATGTTGCGCAGTCTTGCCCAGATCCTGATCTTGCTTGTTTCCATCGTCCTGTTGGGCGGGCCCATCGCTGTCCATGCCGCAGCGGTCGATGAGGCTACCGAGCCAACGATCGAAGCTGACCAACCACCCCCACCCTATGAAGCCCGGCTGTTGCGTCTGGCGGAAATTCTCGGCTCGGTGCAGTATCTGCGCAACCTGTGCAACCCCGAAGGCGAAACCGACTGGCGCGAGACCATGCAGGCGCTGCTTGACAGCGAAACCGTCGGCGAGGCCACGCGACGCGAACATTTGACTGCCGGCTACAACCGTGGATACCGCGCCTTTGCCGCAGTTTATACCTCCTGCACCGACGCCGCCCGCCTGGCCGAGGAGAGATACCGTCGCGAAGGTGCAACACTTGTCTCTGAAATGGTCGCCCGATACGGAAATTAAGTATTTGTTAACCCTTATCGTCTCGGCCCCGTGCCGAATCCAAACAAGCCGTGCTACGGTGTTAACGACATAGTAAGCAAGAGTTGGCTCGCATGACACAAACCACGCTCCACACCCCCGATGAACTCGACGAGTTGATCGTACAGGAAAAGCTTCAGGTTGCGCTGGAATTGCAGCATGACGCCTGGGCTGAAAGTACGGCCGACGGCATCGAACCGGAGATCATCGCCGACGCTGCGATGATCATTGCGATTCGCGAAACGGTCCGCGCCCTGGGCGAGGACCAGGCCGAAGCTCTTGTGGAATCGCTGCGCGGGCGCATTCTCGCTGGCGAATTTTCACCCGAGCGCATTCTTCAATAAAGGTACTGGATGGGTCAAAACGTGGTCGATCAGCCAAGGCACGAGTTCCGATCGGGCGATTTGATTGTCTTGTTTGCGCTCGCCTTCACCCTGCTGGCAGTATTTGCTTTGCGGCCGGCCCATGCCCTGAGCGAACTCAAGCCGGTCGAGCCGCCGGTTATTGCGGACGAAACCACCAAGACGCCACCACCACTTGACGGCCCGCTGACCAATCCCGATGGCGGATTGCCCGACCCGAGCCCGATCATCCGCCAGACCTTGCCGTCACCCGCCGGTGATGACGACACGGACGAGCCTGACATTGCCGAACCGGTGGAGGTGATGACCGATCTCGCGCTGTTGCCCGAACCGGCCCAGCGCATGCGGCAGTTGATCATCGATGCCGCATCGAGCGGCGACCCGGAAAAATTGCGCGCGCTGTTTGGCATCGGCCCCACCGCTACACAGCTTTCGCTGGGCGAAGTCGACGCCGATCCGGTCGACTATATCCGTTCGGTCTCCGGCGATGGCCAAGGACAGGAAATTCTGGCGATCCTGATCGACCTGCTCAATACCGGCTTCATCCGCGTGGGCGCGGGCGAAGCGGATGAAACCTATATCTGGCCCTATTTCGTCGCCCTGACCATCGATGAGCTCACGCCGCCGCAGCGGGTGGATCTGCTGCGCATCGTCACCGCTGGCGATCTTGACAACATGAAGACCTATGGCGGCTACAATTTCTACCGCATCGGCATTTCGCCAGACGGTGAGTGGCGTTTTTTCCTGGCCAGCGATTAGCGCCGCGCCGCCGCGCGCCCTTGTCCGCCGGCTGCCAAGCGCCTACCTATCGACCAGCCATTATCTGATTCAGCAGGAGTCTCGCCCAGTGCCAGCCCTCGTTCTCACCGACCGTATTATTGTCCACGTCGACGGCGCCGAAGCGGAGCATTTCCTCCAGAATCTGGTCACCGCCAATATCGAGTCGCTCAAGGTCGGCGATGCCCAGCCCGCGGCACTATTGACCCCGCAAGGCAAGATCCTGTTTGATTTTCTGATTTCTCGCGCACCCGAAAGCGGCTACCAGTTCGATGTTCGCGTCGATATTGTCGATGATCTGGTCCGGCGTTTGACGCTTTACAAGCTGCGCGCCGCCGTGACCTTCGAGAAGCTTGCAGAGACACCGGTGATAGCCGGCTGGGAAAGCCCCGCGCCCGAAGCCGCGCTGCGCGACCAGCGCTTTCCCGAACAAGCCCGCGTCTGGCGGCTCTATGGCAGCGGATCGGTGGTCGATGCCAACCGGCCCGACTGGGACACTGTCCGGATCAGCTATGGGGTGGTCGAATCAGGCACCGATTACGCGTTATCGGATGCATTTCCGCATGAATTGCTGATGGACAAGAACCACGGCGTGGATTTCCGCAAGGGCTGCTATGTCGGCCAGGAAGTGGTTTCGCGCATGCAGCACCGGGGCACGGCGCGCAAGCGGCCGGCAACGGTGACAGCCGAAGCGCAACTGCCTGAAACCGGCACGCCGCTGCTGGCCGGCGAAAAGCCTGTGGGAACTCTTGGCACCGTCGTCGGTACCCAGGCACTGGCGATCGTGCGCACCGACCGGGTGGCCGACGCGCTCGCGGGTGCAACGCCGCTCACCGCCGCCGGTATTCCCGTGAGCCTGACATTGCCGGAATGGACCGGGCTGTCATTCAAGAGCGACGATGACACCGCCGTGGACGCCTGAACCATGGCCGTAACCGACAAGGCCGCCCGCGCCTGGCAGCGCATGCTCTCGGGCCGCCGGCTTGATCTGCTCGATCCTTCGCCACTTGACGTCGAGATTTCAGACATCGCTCAAGGCCTTGCCCGGGTGGCCCGCTGGAACGGCCAGACCCGCGGCGACCACGCATTCTCGGTGGCCCAACATTCGCTGGTGGTCGAGACAATCATCGGCCATCTGACCAGTGCGTCGCCGGAACTGATGCAATTGGCACTGCTGCACGATGCACCCGAATATGTCATCGGCGACATGATATCGCCGTTCAAATCGGTGGTCGGTGGCGGTTACAAGGCGGTCGAGGCGCGGCTTGAGGCAGCAATCCACATTCGTTTCGGATTGCCCCCCGCCTTGCCCAAGGCGACCAAGGCGCTGATCAAGCGCGCTGACCGGATTGCCGCCTATTTCGAGGCCACCGAGCTCGCGGGCTTTGCCGATGCCGAGGCGCGCGCCTTTTTCGGACCGCCGCGCGGCATCAGCCGTGACATGATCGATGTCGCACCGCGGCCCGCCGCCGAGGTGGAGAAGCTGTTTCTCAAACGTTTTGACGCCATCGAGGCTGCCCGCCAGACGGAAAGGGGCTGATCCATGCCCTACATCATCGTCTGTCGCCTCAATCAGATTGCCGAGTCGGCGGTGCTGCATCGCGCCAGCGAAATGATCAGCCTGCTGGCTGAAAATCAGGATTTTCACCGCCCTGCGGTAATTGATGCGAACCGTCACCTCAACTTGGGCGTCAACGACATTTCCGAAGACCGGCGAGGTCTGGTGGCGCCGGCCGAAATTCATGTCGATCGCATTATCCGCTTCGCCCGCGGCTGGGACAGTCGCGCCCCGCTGCTGATCCATTGCTGGATGGGGATTTCCCGCTCACCAGCCGCCGCCGCGATTGCCGCCCTTGCGGTCGAGCCTGATCAGGACGAAATGGCGCTGGCCGAACGGATGCGCATGGCGTCCCCGTTTGTCACTCCCAATTCCCGTCTGATCGAGATCGGCGACGAACTGCTTGGCCGTGGCGGCCGGCTGGTGCGCGCCATCCGGGCAATCGGCCGCGGCGCCGACACTTTTGAAGGCAACCGCTTCTGCTTCGCCATCAAGCCCGGCGACACGGTGCCAGAGGCCACACCCGGCCGATTCCCAAGCGGGAGCTGAGCATGGAACCCGACCACATCCCGCCGCTGCGCATCGGGCTCAATGCGGCCATTGTTGCCGTCTCCAACCGCCGCCCGAACATCCTTACCGTGCCGGCAGCACCAGCCAAGGGGCCAGCCGACGGGCTGCCTTTCGGCCCTTTCGACCCGGACCGCCACCGCACTTTCGAGGCCAGTCTGCGTGACAGTGTCGAGAGCCAGACTGCGCTGCATCTGGGCTATGTCGAACAGCTTTATACCTTTGGTGATCGTGGTCGCCACCGCCGCAACAAAGGCGACGGCCCGCATCTCGTCTCCGTCGGTTATCTGGCGCTTACCCGCGCTGACGCCGAAAGCCCTGATGCGCTCTACGCCACCGGCGCGCGGTGGCGCGACTGGTACGACCTGTTTCCCTGGGAAGACTGGCGCGATGGCCGCCCGGCCATGCTCGACACCATCATTCTCCCACGACTGCACGACTGGATCGCCAGCACCGGTAACACCGCCAAGAAGCTCGAGCGCATGGCCCGCTCGCGGCTGGCCTTCGGGCTCAATGATTTCCCTTGGGATGAGGAACGCGTGCTCGACCGCTACGAATTGCTCTATGAAGCCGGTCTGCTGACCGAAGCCGTCGCCGATCAGCGCGTGAGCACCACGGGGCTACCCGCACCGCTCGGCTTTGCCATGCGCTTCGATTATCGCCGCATCGCCGCCACCGCGGTGCAGCGGTTGCGCGCCAAGATCAAGTACCGGCCGGTGATCTTCGAACTTATGCCTCCCGCCTTCACCCTGACCGAGTTGCAGGCGACCGTCGAGGCGATTTCCGGCAGGCATCTGCACAAGCAAAATTTCCGCCGGTTGGTAGAAGGCGCCGAACTGGTCGAACACACCGGCGCGGCAAGTTCTGCCACCGGCGGCCGTCCTGCCGCTCTCTACCGGTTTCGCGCCAAGATCCTCGAAGAACGCCCCGCCCCCGGCCTGCGGCTGGGCGGACGGTAATGGCGCGGGGGATTCAATGCGTCAGCAAGTGATCTGCCGTGGACATCCGGCCTCCGATACACTCTTTCCAGGAACAAACCGAAATCCAATAGCCAGGAGTACAAGGCGAACGCGATGCCGCATTATGACGACTACTGGGTGGCTTCCACCTGCCTGCCGCGCCAGAAAATAAACAGGCCCGAAAGCACAATCAGACCCGATCCGACCAGCATCGCGAAACTCAATTGTTCGCCGAACAATACGATCCCGAGAGCTATTCCAAACAGCAGCCGCGAATATCTGAACGGCGTTACCGCTGACACCTCGCCGATACGCATCGCTTTCATCAGGCACGAATAGGCCACGACGCCTGCCACAACTGCACCCAGTACGTATGGAAACACCCCGACACCGGGCAGCACAAATGGCTCCGCTTTCCACAGCGAAAACAACCCGCCAGCCACGACGATGGATAGAAAACCATACAGACCCAGGATCGTGGTGCTTAGCCCGGCAGGTGCGGCGCGGCTGGCCAGGTCGCGCCCCGCAAATCCGAACATTCCCAAAACGGCCAGAAGCGAGAGGGTCGAGAAACTGTCCGTCCCCGGCTGAATGATGATCACAACACCCACCAAACCGATGATAATTGCGGTCCATCTGCGCCAGCCCACTTTCTCGCCAAAAACCACCGCCGCCCCCGCGACCACCACAAGCGGGGTTGCCTGCAGGATGACGGTTGCCGCCGACAAAGGGATCAGCGCAAGCGCAAGCCCGTAAAACAGCCGGCCCGTGATCTCGAAAACCACACGAATGCACATCGGCCGTGAAACGACGTCCGGGGAAAACAGCGGCTCCTTGTTGATGAGCGCCACGCCGGCAAAAACCAGGGCTCCGCCCAAACCGAAAATGATGAGAACTTCACCGATTGGCAGAATCTCCGACGCTGCCTTGATACAGGCGTCCTCGATGGAAAAAATTGCCATCGCCGCAATCATCCAGACGCTGCCGGCCAGGTCGGCCTTGCGGTCAGTCGCAATGTGAATTGTCACAGATATTCCAGTGCTTCATATAGCTTTGACGATCGCAATTACATCGCCAATCAGCCGTGGTTTTCTCGAATTCCGATGTGTAAATGAATACAATCAGAAAGTGTAGAAGCAGTCAGTTGCAGTTCGCTGACCATTGCTGCGACAGATCACGATACAGAACTTTACTATCGCAGCGGTGGCCAAGCCCCGCTCAGCTAATCACCATATCCAGTCCGATATCAAGCGTCGGCGCAGCCATGGTGATTTTCGAGGTAGAGATATAGTCGACGCCGGTCTCGGCGATTGCGGTGATGGTGTCGAGCGTAACATTGCCGGACGCTTCGAGCGTGATCCGGCCCGCATTCATCTTCACCGCCTGGCGCAGCAGATCCGGCCCCATATTGTCCAAGAGGCAGACATCGGCGCGTTCGTTCAGAACGACCTCAAATTGCTCGAGCGTGTCGACCTCGATCTCGATCTTGACCAGATGGCCGGCAAAGGCCTTGGCAGCCCTGAGCGCTTCAACGATGCCGCCGGCGACAGCGATATGGTTGTCCTTGATCATGATCGCATCGTCGAGCCCGTAGCGGTGCGAAGAACCGCCGCCACAACGCACGGCATATTTCTCCACCGCCCGCAGGCCCGGAATGGTCTTACGCGTACAGGTGACCCTGGCGCTCGTGTGGGCGATGGCGTCCGCAAACCGCGCGGTGTGGGTGGCAATGCCCGACAGGTGCATGAGGAAATTCAGCGCTACCCGTTCAGCCGACAGCAATCCGCGCGCCGGTCCTGAAATCCGGGCGATGGCTGCACCCGGTTCGACTCGCGCGCCATCCTGCACCAGCCGATCGAAGCGGATCGCCGGGTCGATCAACCGGAATGCCGCCTCTGCCAACGGCAGACCGGCGATGACGCCGATCTCGCGGCTGTTCATCTCGGCAGTGGCCTGCTTGTCCGGGCCGATGGTGGCGCTGGTGGTGATATCCCCGGCGCGGCCCAGATCCTCAATGAGTGCGGCGCGCACCTGATCTTCGATCATGAGGCCCGGCAGATCCGGCAGGTGTGCTTTTAATGGCATGGTTCAACCCTCCAGGAGATCGGGAATGATGGCGTTCGCCTGGTCCAGCGTCACGATGGTGCGACGTTTCCAGTAGGGCATTTCCTGCGGATAATCCGTGCGGAAATGCCCGCCGCGGCTCTCCAGCCGGTTGAGCGCGCAGACCGCGATCAGTTTCGCGGTGGTGATGACATTGTCAAATCGCACCGAATGGCTCTCGGTCGCAAGCTTGAGAATGGTGCGCAGCGCCTCGCGCATGCCTTCACCGTCACGCAGCACGCCCAGATGGGCGCTCATGATCTGGCGCAGCGCCACCATGTTGGGGTGGTCATTCTCGGTCATGTGCTCGTCGGTCGTCACCGACCCCGCCTGCCAGTCCGCCGGCGCATCGCCGCGCATCTCGGCCTTCAACGTTTCGGCGATCCGTGCGGCAAACACCACCGCTTCCAGGAGCGAGTTCGACGCCAGCCGATTGGCGCCGTGGGCGCCGGTCGAGGTGCATTCGCCGCAGGCCCAGAAACCCGGCAGCGACGATCGCCCGACAATATCGGTCCAGATCCCGCCCATGAAATAATGCGCCGCCGGAATGACCGGGATAAGATCCTTGGCCGGGTTGATGCCTGCTGCCGTGCAATAGCCATAGACGGTCGGAAATTCGGCCTCAAAATCATGGATTGCCGTGCGGCAATCGAGAAACGCGCCCCTGCCCGCCTTCACCTCGGCGAAAATGCCGCGCGCGACCACATCGCGTGGGCCCAATTCAGCATCAGGATGCAGCGGCAGCATGAAACGTTCGCCGGCGGAGTTGACCAGCGTCGCGCCATGGCCGCGCAGTGCTTCGGTCGCCAGTGGCGCGGGGTCCTTGCCGATATGGATCGCGGTTGGGTGAAATTGCACGAATTCCATGTCGGCAAGCCGCGCGCCTGCGCGCGCCGCCATGCCGATGCCGCCGCCACGGGCTTCGGTCGGATTGGTCGTCACCTCATAGAGATGGCCGATACCACCGGTGGCCATCACCACATGAGTTCCGGTGATGCGGTGCAATTCCTCACCGCTGCCGGCCTTGTCGCGGGCCACGACACCACTGACACGGCCATCTTCGACGATCAGTTCCTCGGCCACATAGCCTTCAAGCACCCGGATCGACGGCGTCTTGCGCACGGCTGCGACCAGCGCCGCCATGATCGCGCGTCCTGCCATGTCGCCTTTCACCCGCACGATCCGGCTTTCCGAATGCGCGGCCTCGCGGCTGACGGCCAGCTTGCCCTCGAGATCGCGGTCAAACGGAACGCCATATTCGAGCAGATCGTGGATCCGGTCGGCAGCCTCCCCCGCCATCGCTCCGATTACCGCCTCGTCGACGATGCCGTCGCCGGCGATGATGGTGTCGGCGATGTGTTTGTCGGTAGTGTCACCCGCACCCACGGCGGCGGCGATGCCGGCTTGCGCCCAAGCCGAGGAGGCGCCACGGCCGATCGGCGCCGCCGCCAGCACGGTCACCGCCTTTGGCGCCAGTTTGAGCGCGCAGAACAGCCCTGCCAGCCCGCCACCGATAATGACGACATCGTCACTCCCGGTGCGTGGCTTGGGCACAAAGGCGGCAATCGCTGTCGATGCCATGGCGGGGCTCCCTGCTGGCTCTGGCCTGGCGTTCGTCGCCGCGCCGTCAGTTCTTCAGATTGATCATCCGTTCAACCGCCAGCCGCGCCCGACCGGCAATCGCCGGGTCGATCCGTACTTCCTCGGCCATCATCAACAGGCTGTCGAGGATCTTGGGCAGGGTGATGCGTTTCATGTGCGGACACAGATTGCAGGGCTTGATGAACTCGACACCCTCGACTTCGCTCTGCACGTTCGACGCCATCGAGCATTCGGTCACCAGCAGCACCCGCGCCGGTCGCGTATCCTTGACGTAATTGATCATGCCGGCGGTCGAACCGGAATAATCGCACACCGCGATCACGTCAGGATGACACTCGGGATGGCCGATGATCTCGATTGTCGGATCCGCCTGCTTGTAGGCCAGCAGTTCCTCGGCGGTGAAGCGCTCATGCACTTCGCAATGGCCCTTCCAGGTCAGAATTTTCTTCTTGGTCTGCTTGGCGATATTCAGCGCCAGATATTCGTCGGGAATGCACAGCACCGTATCGGAATCGAAACTTTCGACAAT
This sequence comes from Hoeflea sp. Naph1, assembly GCF_046837775.1. Taxonomy (GTDB): domain Bacteria; phylum Pseudomonadota; class Alphaproteobacteria; order Rhizobiales; family Rhizobiaceae; genus Hoeflea. The sequence goes on from NZ_CP177286.1 coordinate 3,582,313, forward strand.
CGCCACCGCGTTCGACGATGTGCAGCAAATGTCGGTCTCGGCCTTCACGTCGGCAGATGTGTTGACATAGGTGACAACCGGCACACCCGGATAACGCTCCCTGAGCAGCCGCACATCGGCGCCGGTGATCGAATCCGACAATGAACACCCCGCCTTGGCATCGGGAATCAGTACTGTTTTATCGGGATTGAGCAGTTTCGAGGTCTCGGCCATGAAATGCACGCCGCACTGAACGATGATCTGGGCATCGACCAGCGTCGCCTCGCGCGCCAATTGCAACGAATCGCCAACGATGTCGGCAACGCAATGATAGATCTCCGGCGTCTGGTAATTATGCGCGAGAATTGCCGCCCCGCGCTCCTTCTTGATCCGGTTGATGGCGTGGATATAGGGGGCGTAGACCGGCCATTCGATTTCCGGAATGTGATCGCGTACCCGCTCGTAAAGATGCGCGGTTTCGCGCGCCACGGCGGGCGAATAGCTCAGTTCTGGCCGGTCCAGAACACCAAATCGCTCGGCTGCGCTGGGCGTCGATTTCACAGTCTGGCCGTTCTCGGCTGTTTCCATCCGGGTCATCGCAACCCTCCCGTCAATCTCTATTATGCTCACATTGAGCATAATAAGCACCAAAAGAAACCGGCAATGCCGGTAAGCCCCTCACATAAGACGTTGCTGGACCGATTGCAAGCGAACGCAATGTCGCATTATCCGTCAACCGAGACTGATTTATTCGAACAATTTACTCTTTTCCGCGTCCTCGGCCGGAGCAGCGTCCGGATTCTGGGCCAGCGCGGTTTCCAGCGTATGCTCGACTTGTGTGGCAAATTTTTGCGCCGGATTGATACCAAGCCCGAATGCTTTGGTCACGCCGCCCAACACATGCTCGATGCGGATTGCCCCATTGCTTTGTTCGTCGGAGACAAATTTGATCGACAGATGTTCGGCCTCGCCCTCACCGCCGACCACATCGCCAATCGGTTTGGAAAACAGTCCGACCTTGTTGTCGGTGGCCACCTTGGCCCATTCCGGCGCCTTGCGCAGATAGGCGATGAATTCGCGCGCCTGATCAACCGTCATCATCGCTGCATGGCCGCCGCCCTCGGCGCCATCCTGCGCCGGGATCACAATCGACGCCATCAGCAACAGCCCCCGGTCCTTGTCGGGCACGGCCGTGCAATAGCTGAACCCGGTACGCCCGGTCGCCAGATCGGTGAGCTGCGCCGGGTCGCCAAGGATCGCGCCATAGGGGGTGATCACGAATTTGGTTTCCGGATCGAAGCTGGCCCGGTCGGGATCAAATTCATCTGCCAGAGCCATTGATGTCAGCCCCAGGCCAACCACAATCGCGGCGAACACGCGTCCCACTCCCTGCATCATGCCTGCTCCCCTGCTTAATCGGATCTAATGCAAGCATCACTGCCTGACCTGCAGGTGTCAACAATTGCCCGCCTTATGCCGGCCGGTTGCCGGTCCGCTGCAATATCCGTTGATAAAACCGGCCGATCACCAGCAGCGAGCCGCCAAGCCCGATGAACGAGAACGCGCGCAGCACCCCGGTGAGCGCCGACATGTCGATCAGGAACACCTTGGCCACCGTCAGCAGGATGATCGCCGCGGAAGCCGCCCGCAACGGCACTGATTTGAGCATCAGACCGAGCGCCAGCACACCTCCGCCCATGGCCAGCCACACCACCGAATAGGACCAGATTTCAGCATCCGACGTCGCGCGGAAGAACCGCACATCGCCGCCCTGAAACCCATGCCGGGTCATCAAGGTGGCATAGATGAACAACAGCACCGCACCCACCCCGCCATAACCGTAGCGATACCAGCGCGGCCGCGTCGGTGGCGACATATAGGCGGTCAGCACGGCGAGCAGACCGGTGACCAGATAGCCCGGCAACAGCAGGTTGAACACATGCCCCTCGCCCACCGGATCGCCGGCCAGAAACGGGTTGAAGGCCAGCACCAGGCCAAGTGCCATGGCGACAATGCCGATGGCGCCGGCGACCAGCGATGCGAAGCCGAACACGTCGGCATTGCCACGCCTTGCTGCCAGTTGCAGCCCGATGGAAAAGCCTAGCGCCGCGATCGACTGGGTGGCCATGTCGATCAGCCCGAATGGCGCACCAAGTATGTCGCCGCCCGCAAGCAGGTGCCGCAGTTCGAGCGCGACAAACAACGCCAGCAGCGACAGCCCGAAGGCAATCACCAGTTCTCCCGGGCGTCGGCCACCGGCGGCCCTCAGAGCTATCCCGCCCCAGATCAGCAACACGGCAGGCACGCCGGTAATCAAGATCAACTTGTTGAAGATCGGCGTTATACCGATCTGATCGGCAGCAAACGGGGCGTTGAACAGCAGCCCCGACGTAGCCAGCAACGCCAGCACCACCGAAAGCCAACCGAGAGCCGGAACCGGCCGGACGCGGCAAACCATGCAGGCGCCTGCCACTGTGACCGCAAAGCCAAGCGGCATCCATTGCCGGGTCAGGAGAATACCGATGGCAAGACCCGTCAGCGCCACAGCCCCGACCGCCAGCCAGGCCGGTGCGGGCGCCGACCAGTCATCCGGCCTTGCGCGAGTGAAAATCTCGGTCAACGCCACAATCACGGCTGCCAGCGCCAACGCCGCCAACCCGGTGGCGACATGGGTCTCGAAAGGCGCCACCACGAGGTAAAACGCAGTCATCGCCAACACGCCGATGATCGTCGCCGCCAACGCCAGCCGCCCGGCCATTTTCGGCGCCATTGGCGCTGCCCGCAATCCAAACCAGACGGCAAGGGCAAAGGAAGGCACAGCCAGCAGCAGCCCGTCGCGCGCAAACCCGGCGATATCGGGAGCGATCATGCCATCGCGCAGATCGATGCCGGTGGTCATGCCGGTCAGGATCGGGAAATCGACCCGGAGCGAGATCTGCGTCAGAACCACCAGCGCGGCGGACACCGGCGCCACCAGCGACAGCGCAGGCCAGGTTCCCGCTGCCGCCATCAACACGGCGGCAAGAACAGGAATTGCGGCAAGCACCGGGAAATGGGCACCGCCGGTCCAGGCCGCAACAACGGCAATCAACACGATTTCGAGCGTGGCAGCAAAGGCGATCCACAACGCGGGCCGGTCCGCCAGTGGTTTTGGCCGGTCAGATACGCCCACGACCAGGCTCCCAAGATGGACGCCAAACAAAAGCAGCAACAGAACGCCCAGCATGACGCCGGCGACATCGGTTCCGATTGTCAGCAACAATGGCGTCAACAGGGTGGAGCCGACGATTCCGCCAATCGCCAGCCACAGCCAGCCGCGAATCCGCGCAACCCCCATCACCGCCGCGGTTACCACCAGGATATGCAGCCCAAAAGCCACCGGATCAGGCGTATCTGACGAAACCAGAAGCGGCGCCGCATAGGCGCCAACCAGCCCGATTGCGGCAAGCTTCGGCCCATGCACCGCGGAAAGCAGCAGGCTGGCGATCCCGACAACCGTCAACCCCACAAAGGCGATGGCCGGCCCAATGAAGCCGTAGAGCGCATAGGCGGCATACAGGGTGCCGAAGGCACCAATCGCCGCCGCCCCTGTCAGAATGCCGGGAATATCTGCGGTCATCAGCATCGGCAGCGCATCTCGCCGGTCACGCCTGCGCATGACCTCGCCGGCCGCAAACAGCCCGACGGACATCAGCGCCCCCATGGCGGTTCGCGCCCGCGGGCCCAACAGCCCCGCCTCGATCGAATAGCGCGCCAGGAACAACACACCGAGCGCAATCGCCAGACCGCCAAGCAGGGCCGACCAGCGACCACCGATCAGGCCTTCGAGATCGACGCTCTTGCGGCTGCCGGCGACCGATGAAACCGAGGTATCTGCCGCCAAGGCCGCAGCGCGGGCGGCAACTGGTTCAACAATCGGCTCGTCAGCGGCATCGCTGGTGTCCGCCTCATTGTCGGGTTCTCCACCATCGCCTGTATCCGCCGCCTGATCCTCGACCGATATTTCCTCGGGCGGCAACGAAGCATCGCCCTTAGCCGCACCGGCATCAGCATCAGTTTCGTCCGGCGCATTGTTTCCAAGCTGATTGAGATCGCGGCGCAGCAGCGCAATCTCCTCGGCCATCCGCCGCTGGTCGACCTGCAGGGTGCGAACCCAGAGCACCAGCGCAACAAGAACAATGAAACCGAAAAGACCAAACATGAAAATATCCATCAAATGACAGGTTGGCCTACACGCCTTCTGGCCGTGCCACAACTATTGACGGCACCCGATACAGGACACGATGAATGGGCGGTAAATCCGACCTCGCATCAATTTCGGTGATCTCTGCATTCAGGTAAATGCACTTGTCGATGGCCGCCGAATCCCTATTGTCGCTGCACAATTAGGGTACTCCGATGTCACAAGACCGTTCCGCCGCGGCTCCCACGCCGTTCCCCTGGCTGATCATCATCGCCGGCTGCGCCATCGCCCTGCTTTCCTTTGGGCCGCGCTCGGCGATGGGTTTTTTCCAGTTGCCGATGCTCGCCGATACCGGCTGGGACCGCACCACCTTCGGTCTCGCCATGGCAATCCAGAACCTGTTCTGGGGGCTGGGGCAACCAATCTTCGGCGCCATTGCCGACCGGTTTGGAACCTGGCGGGTGCTGGCGCTTTCCTCGGTGCTCTATTCAAGCGGCCTGGTCATCATGGCCAATGCCGACAGCCCGACCTGGCTGCACATTGGTGGCGGCGTGCTGGTCGGGCTGGGCATCGCCTCGGCATCCTTTGGTATCGTACTGGCGGCATTCGCCCGCAATGTCGCCCCTGAACAGCGCTCGCTGGCCTTCGGCTTTGGCACCGCAGCAGGTTCGGCCGGCATGTTCGTTTTCGCCCCCCTGAGCCAGGGCCTCATCGATGCGCTTGGATGGTCCGATGCGCTGGTCTGGCTTGGCATGCTGATGCTGGTGATCCCGCTTCTCGCCATTCCGCTGCGCGGCAATGCCTCCTCCGGCAGCCAGAAACAGACCGATGCCGAACAATCAATCGGCGCAGCACTGCGCGAAGCACTGGGCCACAAGAGCTATGTGCTGCTGATTTCGGGCTTCTTCGTCTGCGGCTTCCAGGTGGCCTTCATCACCGCCCACTTTCCGGCCTACCTGCGCGACATCAACATTGCCGATTCCTATGCGGTGCTGTCGCTGGCGCTGATCGGTTTTTTCAACATCATCGGCTCGCTGGCGTCCGGCGTAATCGGCCAGCGCCATTCCAAACCGATGTTCCTGGTATGGATCTACCTCAGCCGGTCGGTTGCGGTCACTGCTTTCCTGCTGTTGCCACAGACCGAAACATCGGTGATCGTCTTTGCCATCGTCATGGGCCTGTTGTGGCTGTCAACGGTACCGCCAACCAACGCGCTGGTGGCAATCATGTTCGGCACCCGACATCTCGGCATGCTTGGCGGTGTCGTTTTCTTCTCGCACCAGGTTGGCTCGTTCCTCGGCGTCTGGCTCGGCGGCTACCTCTATGATGTTTTCGGTACCTACGACCCGGTCTGGTGGCTGGGCGTCGCCCTCGGGCTGTTCGCCGCCGTTGTCCATTGGCCGATCAGGGAGCAGCCGGTCGATCGTCCGGCGCTGGTGCCAGCCGAATGAACCGGCAGCCCGGCGCTCAGCGCATCAATTTGGCAATCGGGAAGATGGCGCAGGTTTCGGTTCCGTGGGCCAGCAACTTGCCGGAACTGTCACGCAGATAGGCCTCGGAGGTGGCAATCGTCTTGCCGCGGTGGACCAGCCGGCCTTCGCACGCCAGTTCTCCCATCCCCGGAAGGATCGGTCGCGTCAGATTGAGCTTGAATTCGACGGTGGTGTAGCCCTCCCCCGGCTCAAGCGTCGTCATCACCGCACAGGCAAGCGACGAATCCAACACCGTCGCCGCCCAGCCGCCATGGATGGTGCCAAGCGGATTGAGATGCTCCTCGGTCGGGCTGCCGGTGAATACGATCAGCCCCTCTTCCACCTTGGTAAGCCAGAAATTGAGCGTTTTCGCCATCGCCGCGCCCGGCAGCCGACCCTCGAGAATGCCCTGCGTCACCGATAGGCCACCCTCTTTCGCGACAAGTTCAAGGGGCACGACGCCAGCAAATTGCCGGTCGGCGGCTGCATTGGGAAGATCATTCATTTCATCAATTCCGTTTCAGACAGGACAGGATCTGCCGGTGGCATGGCGCGCAGCGCCGCTGTGCAGAAACTTTCGCGGCTGATCGGCGGCTCGATCCCGCGTGCTTCAAACACATGCCGGTCAAGAAAATACCCGGTCAGCCGGAATGCCTGCCCCAGCACCTCTGCATTCGTGCACGGACAGTCCCGGTCAGTCAGGAATTGCGGCAAGGCCAGCATCCGCTCGGCCCATGGCGCACCCGCGGCGGCCGACACGGCACGTCCGCTTTTTGGCGATACATAGATCAGTTCGGTCCGCACCCCGGTTGCTGCACACGCACTCAGATCGAGCCCGAAGCCAAGATCCTCAAGCACGGCCAGTTCGAACCGGACATAGAGCGCCCCCGCCTGCTCCGGCGTGTCGAGACTGTCGAGAATGACAGCAAACGCATCATGCAGGCGTGGATGGGAATCACGTTCGGGCAGCAGCCTGAGCAGCGCCGCCATGGCCTGAACACCGTGGACCCCAATGGCGCTCTCCATCAGCCGCCCGGCCCGCGCGTTGAGCACTTCGACCTGATATTGCCCCAGATGCTCGTCCAGTCGGGCGCGCCAGACAAGGTCGACCGAATTGCCGGGCTGCAACACCGGCTGCAACCGCTTTGAGCGGCCACCGCGGACGATGCCAAGATGGCGGCCATGCGCATGGGTCATCACCTCGGCGATGACCGAGGTCTCACCATGCTTTCGCAGGCCCAGGATGATTCCCTCGTCGCGCCATTCCATGGATTGAATGTGCCCGCTCAGTGCGGAAATTCAAGTCCCATCTCGCGGTAGCGCTCGGGGTCATTGCCCCAGTTCTCGCGCACCTTGACGAACAGGAACAGATGCACCTTCTGGTCGAGGATCTCGGCTATCTCCTTGCGCGACGCCTGGCCGATAGCCTTGATGGTCTCGCCCTTGTGGCCAAGCACGATCTTCTTCTGGCTATCGCGCTCGACATAGATGACCTGCTCGATGCGAACCGAGCCATCCTTTTTCTCCACCCAGCCTTCGGTTTCGACATGCGAGGCGTAGGGCAATTCCTGATGCAGGCGCAAAAACAGTTTCTCGCGGGTGATTTCGGCCGAGAGTTGCCGCATCGGCAGATCCGAAATCTGGTCCTCGGGGTAATACCACGGGCCTTCCGGCAGTGTTTTCGCCAGATAGTCCATCAAGTCCTTGCAACCCGAACCGTTGAGCGCCGAGATCATGAAGGTCTCGTCGAATTTTGCCTTCTCGTGAATGGCAGCGGTCAGTGCCAACAGCGTATCGCGCTTGACCTGGTCGATCTTGTTGATCACCAGCACCTTGTGCCCATGCCTGTCGGCCAGCGAATCCAGCAGCGCTTCTGCTTCGCCCCTGATCCCGCGCTCGGCATCAATCAGCACCAGCACCAGATCGCCATCCTTGGCGCCGCCCCAAGCGGTTGTCACCATCGCCCGATCGAGCCGCCGCTTGGGCGTGAAGATCCCTGGCGTGTCGATGAACACGATCTGGGTGCGGTCATGGATCGCAATCCCGCGCACGATCGATCGCGTGGTCTGCACCTTGTGCGAAACGATCGACACCTTGGCGCCAACGAGCTGGTTCATCAGCGTCGACTTGCCGGCATTGGGGGCGCCGATCAGCGCCACAAAACCGGAGCGGGTCGGCCGCTTGGGTTCTTCGACGATAGTTTCTACGTCGGGGGTATCGGAGGTATCGGGTGTATCACTCATCATCTTGCCCTGCGGGGGTCTGCCAGACGCCCTCACGTTCGAGTATCGCGGTCGCGGCGGCCTGTTCGGCCGCACGCTTGGATCGGCTTTCGCCGCGAGCGGACTTGGCGCCCTCAATGTCGACTTCGACGGTAAACACCGGCTCATGGTCGGAACCGCCGCGGTCCGTCACCCGATACACCGGCGTCACGCCAAATCGCGCATGCGCCCATTCCTGCAATTCGGTCTTGGCATCGCGCCGCGCCGCATCATCGGCGAGCGCGCGCGTTCTCCAGTGCTTGTCGATGAAGGCACGCGCTGTTTCGAGCCCGGCATCGAGATAAATCGCCGCAATTATTGATTCTACCACATCGGCGCGAACATTGGCCATGCGCTTGCCGGTGAGCTTCTTCACATCCGCACCAGTGCGGATAAATTCGTGCAGACCCAGCTCGTCGGCAATTTCACTGCAGGTCTGGGCGCTGACCAGTTGGTTGAGCCGCACCGACAATTCGCCTTCGCTGGCGTTGCCGAAATGGCTGAACAGCAATTCCGCGACACACAGCCCCAGAACCCGGTCACCAAGGAATTCCAGTCGCTCGTAATTTCCGCCCACCGCGGTTCGCGTGCTCGAATGGGTCAGCGCCCGTTCAAGCCGCGCCGGGTTGGCAAAGTGATGACCGATTCTTTCCTCGACTCCGGCAATCACCTCTGCCTGTTTTTTGGAAGCGCGCTTCATCGCTGAGCGGATTTGAAGAACCGCTCGATGCGCAGGTCAGACGGCCACTTCCATATTTCCAGCGGCGAGGAATCCTCGGCAATGGAGAAGAACAGGATGGTTGCCCGGCCGATAAAATTCTCCAGCGGAACGAAGCCGACGTCAAAGCGGCTGTCGAGCGAATTGTCGCGGTTGTCGCCCATCATGAAATAATGGCCTTCCGGCACCAAAAATTCGCGGGTGTTGTCGCCTGGTGAGTTCGGGTTGATATCGAGCGTCGTGTAGCTCACGCCGTTAGGCAAGGTTTCGCGATAGATCGGAACATCGGCGCCCTGATTATAGCGCCCTTCCGGCGTATAGAAACCGACTTGCTCGCGCTTGACCGCTTCGTCATTGATATACAGAACGCCATCCTTCACCTGAATTCGGTCACCGGGAAGACCAACCACGCGCTTGATGTAGTCGATCTTGGTATTGGACGGCAGCCGGAACACCGCGACATCGCCGCGTTCAGGGTTGGACGACCAGATCCGGCCGGAAAAAAGATCCGGCGAAAACGGCAGCGAATATTTCGAATAGCCGTAGGAAAATTTCGAAACGAACAGGTAATCGCCAACCAGTAGCGTCGACATCATCGACCCGGACGGAATGCTGAACGGCTGGAAAAACAGCGTGCGAATGATCACTGCAAGCAGCAGTGCCTGGACCAGAACCTTGACGTTTTCCCAAAGGCCGCTGGATTTGTCTTTCGATGTCTCGGACACGCTTGGATTTCCTCAGATGTGGCGCGGATGCGCCCTCTCTAGCTGTTTGCATCGTTTCCGGCAACACCGCCGCCAGGCACACGGCTCGTTTGCATTCAAACGCCGGGCAGCGCCTCGATAACGACGAAAGCCTGAGCCAGTGGATAATCATCGGTTATTGTCAAATGAATGGCGCAAGTCATGTTTGCCGGCGTCATTGCCAGTAATCGTTTGGCAGCGCCGCCGGTCAGTTCCATAGTTGGTTTCCCGCCAGGCAGATTGACAACACCCATGTCTCGCCAGAACACGCCCTTCGACAAGCCTGTGCCCAGTGCCTTGGAACAGGCTTCCTTGGCAGCGAATCGCTTGGCGTAGGATGCCGCCCGGTTTTTGCGGCGGTCCGAGCGTTGCTGCTCGATTTCGGTGAAGCAGCGCGTGGTGAACCGTTCCCCGTGCCGCTCAAGCGTTTGCTCAATTCGCCTGATGTCGATCAGGTCGCTGCCAATGCCGATGATCACGCCCGTCTGGTCCTGTCCGCGGCGCGTTCAGCCCGCGCTGCCGCCATTTCCTGAAGCCGTGCTTTAGCGCGTGCCGCCAGCCGTGATTTTCTCCGCGTCTGAAACGCGCCCACTGCCCAATAGGTGACGACATAAAACACGATGCCGCTGAACAGCGCCGGTGGAATCGAGCCAATCAGCATCGGCTTGAGCACCGGATCCCACAACTGGCTGATGTCGAGATGCCTCAACAGCGCTTCCAGATTGATCTGCTTGTGATGCGCGCCGGTGGAGACGCCGATAAGCTGGTTGCCGAACTTCAACGTCAGCGCCCAGATGAAGGGAAACGAAATCGGGTTACCGAAAGCAGTGCCGATCGCAGCCGCCACCATGTTGCCTGCCAGCAGATAGGCGAGCGCGAAGGCGAGGACGAAATGAAACCCCAGAAGCGGCGTCCACGAGGCGAACACCCCGGCCGCCACGCCGGCGGCGATGGCGTGTGGACTTGCCGTCAGCCGCAACACACGCTTGATAAGATACTGAAACGAGCGCGCAAAAGAGCGACGAGGCCAGAGCGCAGTGCGCATCCGGTCAAAAAATCCCTCTGGTCTTCGGCGACGAAACAGCATTTGGTGTCCGTATATCGCTCTCTTTGTGTCAGTCCTAAGTCAACCGACAAATTTCTGGTCGACTCAGGGGCGCAAGATCCCAAGTTCAGTATGCCGGCCAACACCAAAGATTGGGTAAAGACCGTGGCCTTCTCAAGCCCGGCAGAGGCGTCGGTCGCACGGCATGTGTGGCCGGTGAGCCGCCGTGTCAGCCTATTCGTAGATGCGCTCCACCGAGGAAACCGGCTCCAGCCCCTTCAACTGCGTGATCAGTTGATTGAGATGCTTGAGATCCCATACCTGAAGATCCACCAGCATTTCGGTAAAATCCGCCGCTACCCGAACCATGGAAAGGTTCTGGATATTGGTTTCACTCGACGCGATTACCTGCGCCACCTCGGCCAACGTGCCCGGCGCATTGATTGCGGTGACCAGGATCCGGGAGGGAAACCGCTTCTTGTTATTCTCGTCGATATCCCAGCGGATGTCGATCCATCGGCTCGGCTCGTCATCGAACTTGGTCAGTTCGGGAGACTGGATTGGATAGACGGTAATTCCTGCTCCCGGTTGCAGAATACCGACGATCCGGTCGCCCGGCACTGCGCCACCGGGGCCGAAATTAACCACGGAATTATCATCCATGCCGCGAATCGGCATTGCATTCTGATCCCTCTCCGCTCCTGCCCGAAGCGAAGCCTTGGCCGTCTTTTGCGATTTATTCAGCCCCGGCAGCTTGAAGATCAGACCCGCTGCGCTGCGGAGGTTGAACCACCCCTCGTCGGCTGGCTTGCGGGCTGGCGCCCGGGTTTCCTGATGATTGGGATACACTGCCAGCAACACATCGTCTGACGCCAATTCGCCGCGCCCGACCGCCGCCAGCACATCCTCGACTTCCTTGTGGCCAAGCCGGTGCAGGACCGGTTTCAGGCCATCGCGGGACAGGGGTTTGCCTGCCCGGGTGAATGTTCGTTCGAGAATGCGCATGCCGAGGCCGGAATACTGTTTGCGCACGGCTACCTTGGTCGCACGACGAATAGCCGCGCGGGCCTTGCCGGTAACCACGATTTTTTCCCACGCCGGTGGCGGCACCTGAACACCCGAGCGCAGGATCTCCACCTCGTCGCCATTGGCGAGACGCGTCACCAGCGGCATGATCCGGCCGTTGATCTTGGCACCGACGCAGGTATCGCCGATATCGGTATGGACGGCATAGGCGAAATCGATCGGTGTCGCGCCGCGCGGCAATGCGATCAGCTGTCCCTTGGGGGTAAAGCAAAACACCTGATCCTGGAACAGCTCGAGCTTGGTATGCTCCAGGAAATCCTCCGGGCTGTCGCCCACCGACAGCGCCTCGATGGTCTGGCGCAACCACGAATAGGCGCGGCTGTCTCGCGACAGCAGTTCGCCTTCGGCGCTGTTGCTCGCATCCTTGTAGAGCGCATGCGCGGCCACGCCGCGTTCGGCGATCTCGTCCATGCGCCGGGTGCGAATCTGAAGTTCAACACGCTGCCGCGATGGACCGACAATGGTGGTATGGATCGAGCGATAGTCATTCTGTTTGGGGGTCGATATATAATCCTTGAAGCGACCGGGCACCACCGACCAGCGCATGTGCACAATCCCCAGCGCGCGGTAGCAATCGGCTTCGGTATCAACAACGATGCGAAACCCGAACACATCCGAGAGCTGCTCGAACGAGAGCGATTTGGATTCCATCTTGCGAAACACCGAATAGGCTTTTTTCTGCCGGCCACGAACGCTGGCATTCAGGCCTTCCTGCTCGAACAACGCCGACAGTTCTCCCTCAATGGTGCGGATCAGGTCGCGGTTGCTCTCCGACAACTCGGCAAGCTTCCCCGTCACCGTGTCGTAGGCTTCCCGGTTGAGATGTTTGAAGGCGAGGCCTTCGAGCTCTTCACGCATCTCCTGCATGCCCATGCGCCCGGCCAGCGGCGCATAGATGTCCATCGTCTCCTCGGCGATGCGGGCACGTTTTTCAGGTGGGACGTGATCAAGCGTGCGCATGTTGTGCAGGCGGTCGGCAAGCTTGACCAACAGCACCCGCACATCGTCGGAGATCGCCAGCAGCAGCTTGCGCAAATTCTCCGCCTGCTTGGCGCGCTTGGTCACCAGATCGAGCTTCTTGATCTTGGTCAGTCCCTCGACCAGCCGACCGATATCTTCACCGAACAGCTCATCGATCTCCGCCCGCGTGGCAGATGTGTCTTCAATCGTGTCATGCAAAAGCGCCACCGCGATGGTGGATTCATCAAGCCGCATTTCCGTCAGGATCGCGGCCACCTCAAGCGGGTGCGAAATATAGGGGTCGCCGCTGGCACGCGTCTGCTTGCCGTGCTTCTGCATGGCATAGACGTAGGCCTTGTTGAGCAGGGCCTCATTGACGTCCGGCTTGTATTTTTGCACGCGCTCTACGAGCTCGTACTGACGCATCATGAAATGGATACTCCGCGACAAGCAAATGCGCCGAATCCAACGACCGGCGCATTACATCGCATCAGCTGTCTATCGGCCTCCAGCGAGCCCGGTCGATTTAAACCAAATCAATCGGGCTTCACCAACTAGCTCAATAGTCGTCGCTTTTTTCCGGCGGCACAAGCCCTTCAATACCGGCAAGCAGATCTTCTTCCGACATCGAGCCAAACGCCGCAGCTTCAGGCTGGTCATCTTCAACCACTGCATCACCTGCAGCTTCACCAGGCTGGATGAACTGTGCGGGATCGGGTTCTGGCTCATCCACCTCGACATGCTTCTGCAGCGAGTGGATCAGGTCTTCTTTCAGGTCGCCGGGAGACAGGGTTTCGTCGGCAATTTCACGAAGGGCGACAACCGGATTCTTGTCGTTGTCACGGGGAATCGTGATCGGGGCACCCTGCGAAATCTGGCGCGCACGGTGGCTCGCAAGCAGAACCAGTTCGAAACGATTTTCAACTTTGTCGATGCAATCTTCGACTGTGACGCGGGCCATTGCCTGTCCTTTACAAACTGTAATGGGGGGATCAACCCTGCCGATAAACACATTATGCGGCAATTTCAAGTCATTTGGGTCAAAACACCTTCTCAGCAGCGAGAAAGTTGTGCGCCTCGTGCTGCTTCATGTGCTCGTCAGTTACGCGGCTTAACGTCGCCATAAAAATTTACCCCTTGAAAAACAGCCGCAAGGGGAACAATTGCTGCGTATACGGCGTTGTAAGTGACTTCATACGCCCGGGCAACTTCGCTGTCTGGCGATTACCACCCGACAATGTGCTATTGTCAATTCATATAGTTGAAATTCAACCAATATTGCAACCAAACTACTATTGCAGAAAGGAAACCATCAAGTGTTTGATCCTAGAGAGAAAATTGCTCTTTTCATCGATGGAGCCAATCTCTATGCCGCCTCCAAAAGTCTGAATTTTGACATCGATTATCGAAAACTGCTCAAGACGTTTCAATCTCGTGGCTATCTGCTGCGCGCCTATTACTACACCGCATTGATCGAAGACCAGGAATATTCATCGATCCGGCCACTGATCGATTGGCTTGACTACAATGGCTACAAAGTCGTCACCAAGCCGGCGAAGGAATTCACCGACGCGGCGGGTCGCCGCAAGATCAAGGGCAATATGGACATCGAACTGGCGATCGATGCCATGGAACAGTCCGAAGTCGTCGACCACCTGGTGATTTTCTCAGGCGACGGCGACTTTACTTCGCTGGTCGAAGCGCTTCAGCGCAAGGGCCGCAAGGTGACAGTGGTCTCCTCACTCGCTACGCAGCCGCCGATGATTGCCGACGATCTGCGCCGCCAGGCCGATTACTTCATCGACCTGACCAGCCTGAAGGCCGAAATCGGACGGGAAGCTTCCGAACGTCCGCTACGTCCGGCGCCAGTCGCGGACGAGGATGAAGACGAGTTTGACGATTGATTCTCAGTGGCTGTGTACGCCGGCGGGATGATGACAGAGCCCGATCATGACTGCGGATTTTGCCCCCGGCTCCGCAGCTTCATACTGGACAATCGAAAACGCCATCCCGATTGGCACAACGGACCGGTTCGGACCCTCTGCCCGCGCGAGGGTCTACAAGCTGTTGAGCTGCTGATCGTCGGGCTCGCCCCCGGAATGCGCGGCGCCAACCGAACCGGTCGTCCCTTCATCGGGGATCACTCCGGCGATCTGTTATACGCCACGCTCGGTGCGCACGGATTGGCCAGCGGTAGCTTCGAGGCGGACACGGATGACAGTTTGCGACTTGAGAAAACCGCCATCACCAATGCGGTACGCTGCGTGCCGCCCGAAAACAAGCCGATCGGCACCGAGATCAACACCTGCCGAGCTTTTCTGAGCGCCACGATCAGCCAGATGGAGAGTCTCCGCGCCATCATCACGCTGGGCAAGATTTCCCATGACAGCACAGTACGTGCGCTGGGCGGCAAGGTTTCTGCCCACCCCTTCGGTCACAACGCGCACACCTCGATTGGTGGGTTTGAGTTATTTTCGAGCTATCACTGCTCGCGCTACAACATCAACACCGGGCGGCTGACGCCAAACATGTTCAATGCAGTTTTTGCAGATGCGTCACGGTTTCTGTCCCGCACCCAGCCTTAGCCGCGATCCCGTAGAAGCCGGGACTTGTCCCGGTTCCAGTCGCGTTCCTTTTGGGTCTGGCGCTTGTCGTGCAGTTTCTTGCCCTTTGCCAGAGCCAGTTGCAGCTTTGCCGTGCCCTTGTCGTTGAAATAGATCTTGAGCGGCACCAGGGTCATCCCGTCACGCTGCACGGATTGCCCAAGCCGTGCGATTTCCCGCGCCTTCACCAGAATTTTGCGCCGCCGCCGGGGCTCATGATTGAACTGGTTGGCTTGCAGATATTCGGGCACATAGGAATTGATCAGCCACATCTCCCCGCCCTCTTCATTGGCATAGGAATCAGCGATGTTGGCCTTGCCTTCACGAAGCGATTTCACTTCTGTGCCGGTCAGAACCAGACCTGTTTCAAACGTTTCGACAATTTCGTAGTTGAACCGCGCCTTGCGGTTTTCAGCAACGATCTTGCCGTGTTGCGCTTTGTCTTCTTTTTTGGGAGCCATGATCAGCTGGCCACGCCCGCCTGAGCAAGCGCGGCGTCAAGCAAAGCCGCCGTCGCGGGTTCTACCGTGGTCAGAGGCGAGCGGACGACATTCTTGATCAGGCCCATCTTGGCCAGGCAATACTTCACACCGGCAACCCCAGGTTCTGCAAATATCGCCTTGTGCAGCGGCATCAACTGGTCAAGCATCGTCAGGGCAGTGGCGTAATCGCCCCGCAACGTTGCTTCCTGAAATTCGGCACACTGTTGTGGCGCGACATTGGCGGTGACCGAGATGCAGCCAATGCCGCCATGGGCATTGTAACCGAGCGCAGTAGCGTCTTCACCCGACAGCTGCACGAAATCCTTGCCGCAAGCCATGCGCTGTTCGGGCACCCGGGCAAGATTGCCGGTCGCATCCTTGACGCCGATGATGTTGGAAAAGTCGCGGTGCAGCGCCGCCATGGTTTCCACCGACATGTCGACCACCGAACGCGGCGGAATGTTGTAGATGATGATCGGCAGCTTGATCGCCTCGGCCACCGCCTTGAAATGCACGTAAAGGCCCTTTTGCGTGGGTTTGTTGTAGTAGGGCGTCACAACCAGCACGGCGTCGGCACCAGCCTTCTCGGCATGTACAGCAAGCTCGATTGCCTCGGTTGTGTTGTTGGATCCAGCTCCCGCAATCACCGGCACGCGGCCATCAGCCGCCTCCACGCACAGCTCGACCACGCGCTTGTGTTCGGCGTGGGTCAAGGTCGGTGATTCACCGGTGGTACCGACCGGAACCAGGCCACGGCTACCGGCCTTGATCATACGCTCGACGTGGCGCGCGAGCGCATCCTCATCCACCGCGCCTGCGTCAGTGAACGGGGTAATGAGGGCCGGAAGGGAACCCTTGAACATGCTATTCTCCAAAACAACGCCTCCAGCGCGGTCACACTGGTTACAATTCTCTTGCTGCCGGATACAGGAAATCGCCGCGCCGGAAAAGCCTTGCCTCCGGATTGGCTCTGCTTTTACCGAATTGCCGACCGATTTTTGTAACCTTAGCCCAATCCCCGCGGCTAGGCATCCGTAATTTCGCCGGAATAACTCATTTGAATGAATCTCATAAGCTTTTGTTAACTCTTGTTTCACCGCGAAATGCAAAGCTTGCGGCTTGAACATGTACAATCGGGCGCGGGCTGATGGGGCGGCAAGCGTCCGTAAAGCTTCCAGGGATCGCCAATCCGGAACAACGCCATGATGACAAGAACCGCCGTTGCCGCGCTGCTGACGCTCTCCTCAGCCCTCATCACTGTCACCGCAGCGGCGCCATTGCCCGACGGCGACATCCCCCTGCCCGCCCCGCGTCCACTCGCCTTCAGCGCCGAAACCACTGCATCCGTACCCCGTGTCAGCGACACGACGCCAGCCAGTCAAAAGCTGAAAGCCGGGCTCGAGGCATTGGCCGGCAGTGATACCGCGCGTGCCCGCGCGGTCCGTGATTCCATGCCTGCAGGCACACTGGACAATCATATCCTGACTTGGGCGATCGCCCTCTCGGGGCAGGAAGGCGTGCCGTCAGGCGAAATAGCTGCTGCCGCCACCGAACTGAACGGATGGCCAGGTCTCAAATCCCTGCGCAGCCTTTCAGAGCGCGCCTTGTTCTTCGAAAACCCGCCTGCCCGCCAGGTGCTGGCTGCCTTTGGCGACACCCGCCCCGAGACGGTAAAGGGTGCCATCATTTTGGTCCGCGCCTTGATGGCCAGCGGCGACGCCAAGCGGGCACGGTCGGTGGCGGCCAGTTTCTGGCGGACGACACGCATGGACAGCAAGGAAACAGCGATATTCCTGGGTGAATTCGACAGTCTGCTGTCCAAATCAGACCATTTGCGCCGGATGGAGATGTTACTCTATCGCGATCATGTGAGCGAAGCCAAGCCCCTGGCGGAGAAGGCCGGCGCCCAGTCGCTCTATCGCGCGTGGACTGCGGTCATCACCAATCCTAAAAACGCGGCAGGGGCGATATCGTCGGTGCACCGGTCGTGGCATGACACCCCGGCCTATCTTTACCTGCGAATCCGCCATCTGCGCGAACTCGAGCGCAACAAGGAGGCAGCAGCACTGCTCAAACAGATGCCGCGCGATCGCGCAGCCCTTGTCGATCCCGATGAATGGTGGATCGAGGCGCGGGTGGTCAGCCGTGGTCTATATGAGCAGGGAGATGCCCGCGGTGCCTATCAGCTCGCCGCAGCGCACCTGGCGTCAAGTCCCGCCGATTTTGCTGAGGCCGAATTTCATGCCGGCTGGTATGCGCTGCGCGGGCTGAAGGACGCGAAAGCCGCATCCAAACATTTCGCCGCCATTCTCTCTGTTGCCGACGGCCAGATCACCAGGGCACGCGCTTATTACTGGCTTGGCCGCGCCGCGGAAGCCGGCGGCACCGGCAAGGCCGCTGATCACTACGGCCGCGCCGCAAGTTACCCGTCGACCTTTTACGGACAGCTTGCCAGCGCCCGGCTCAATCGCAAATCGCTCAACATTGCTTATCCATCACCCACTGCGACCGACCGCGCACGCTTTGCAGGCCGTGAAGCTGTGCAGGCGATCCGCAAACTAGAAAGCGCAGGCTTCGAGAGCCGCGCCGACATCCTCTACCGCGCACTGGCGGGTGAGCTCGACAGTCCCGGCGAACTGGCGATTCTGGCCGCCATGGCCGAAAAGCGCGGCGATCATCAGGTTTCGCTGCAAATCGGCAAGATCGCCTGGAACCGCGGTCTCGACGTCGCAGCTCTCGCCTATCCGCTGGGTGCGGTGCCCGGCAGCGCTGACATCAAGGGATCGGGCAAAGCGTTAGCCTATTCGATCGCACGGCAGGAAAGCGCCTTCAACAAGGCCGCGGTATCGCCTGCCAACGCGCTGGGGCTATTACAAATTCTGCCCGGCACAGCCAAGGGCGTTGCCGCCCGCTACGGCCTGCCCTATTCGAAAAGCCGCCTGACCTCCGACGCCGGTTATAACGCAACCCTAGGCACCCATTTTCTGGGCGAGCAAATTACCGATTTCGGTGGCTCCTATATCCTGACATTCATCGCCTACAACGCCGGTCCGCGCCGGGTGCCGCAATGGATCGAGCGCTTTGGTGACCCGCGTGGCCGCCCGCTTGACGAGGTGATCGACTGGATCGAGATGATTCCCTTCACCGAAACCCGCCATTATGTGCAGCGGGTGATGGAAAACTACCAAGTCTACAAGGCCCGCCTTGGCGAACCGGCGAGCATCGAGAATGACCTCCGTTTCGGGCGTCGCTGATGCATGTCAAACCGAGGGTAATGCTCGAACCGGGACCCAACACCGACCGTTCCACCCCGCCCCGTTGAATGGGAATCTCAGGGTTGCGACAAACGTCGGAATTACGCAGCGCTGGCATCAAAGCCAAAATGCGCTATAGCCTGATATCACACGATCAGGGACGAATGCGCAGCATGACGAACAACAATATCGAAGCTCTGAAGCCTGTCACCCATGAAGATGTCTTTTTCTCCGCCAGCGACGGCTTGCGGCTGCATGCGGCGGATTATGGCCGTCACGATCCGGCAACCCGTGGGCGCCTGCCGCTGGTCTGTCTGCCGGGACTGACGCGCAACACCCGGGATTTCCATGATCTGGCGTTGCTGATATCCCGCCACGCCAAAACGCCGCGGCGGGTCGTCAGTTTTGATTATCGCGGCCGCGGTCAATCCGGCTGGGACAAGGACCCCTCACGCTACTCGATCGTTGTCGAAGCCGAGGACGTGATCAACGGCATGGCAGCGCTCGGGCTTGAACACGCCATATTCCTGGGCACCTCGCGCGGCGGGTTGATCATGCATGTGCTCGCCGCCATGCGTCCTGGCCTGATGGCTGCCGGTGTGCTCAACGACATCGGTCCGGTGATCGACGGCGCGGGGCTTGCGCAGATCAAGGCTTACCTGTCGCGCACCCCCAAGCCGAAGGATTGGGTCGATGCCGGCCGCATCCTGGCCGAAGCGCACCACAAGAGCTTTCCGGCGCTTGGTGAGAACGACTGGGTCGACTTTGCCCGGGCGATTTATGTTGAAAAGGGTGGCAAGCTCGTTCCCGATTACGACCCTGCACTGCTCGAAGGCCTCAAGGGAGTTGATCTCAATACGCCACTGCCGACCCTCTGGCCGCAATTTGAAGCACTTGGCACCATGCCGTTAATGGTGTTGCGCGGTCAGCATTCAACCCTGCTTTCTGCCGCCACACTGACGGAGATGAAGTCCCGTGTCCCGTCACTTGAGACCGTCACTGTGGAGGGCCATGGCCATGCGCCAATCCTGCATCTGGCCGGCATTCCCGAGATCCTGACCAGCTTCTTTGCCACGGTCGACAAATCGCGACGACATTAGCCTGCCATCAAAGATCTTTTCGTCCGGCACAAAATATCAATTGATATTCAGATAGATAGAATACAAACCGGCGCAAGGCGCGCCGGTTCAATTAATCTTTGGCAGCAAAAAGCGCGCCTATCCAAGCGGACTCAGCTGCTTTTACCTGTGCCTCGTTTTGGCGTTGCACCGGCCGAGCTCGCCACTTCACCCCTGGCAACGCGCTTGGCAAAATCGGTTTTCCCGCCCTTGGCCAGCACCTTGGCCTGGCCAACCCAGTCCTCCCGTTCGATACGGCCCGGGAAGGCCAGCCGTTCGCCGATTTCCGCTTGTTCCTTCTTGGTCCATGCGGCGATCTGGGCAAAGCTGTTGACGCCGATGCCGTTCAGCTTGGCCTCGTTCTGAGGGCCGATTCCCTTGACCTGCTTGAGGTTGTCCGGCACTTCAGCAGCGACCGGCTTGGCCTTGCCTGGCTTGACTGCGGCGGCTGGCTTACCCGCAGCGGGCTTTGCCTTGACGGTTTTAGCCGCAGCGGGTTTGGCTTTCACTGATTTGATCGCTGCGGATTTGGCTTTGCCGGACCTGGTCTTGGTCGCTTTGGCCTCGGCGGGCACGACGCTGGCAGGTTTCGCACTGGCGGATTTGGCGACGGTCGGCTCCGTAGCCGCAGGTTCAGCACTGACCGATTTGGGACGCCGCGTTGCAGCCTTCGCCTTTGGCGCAGCCACACCGGTGGATTTTGCCGTTTTGCCGGTTACCGCTGGCGTCTTGCTGGCACTCTTGCCCACCGTCTTGGTCGTGCGTGTCTTGCCCGTCGCGGTCTTGGCTGCCGCAGGTTTTTTCGGTTTTGATAGCGCCTTTACCGCTGCACCTTCAGCTGGGGCATCAGTCACGGCTTTGGCAGTTGTGGTCAGCGCCGAAGCAGGTTGCGGCGTCGATTTCGGCTCATAATGCGGCCGCGGCGCAGCAAGTTCAGATGCCGTCGATGTGCGTGCAGCACCTTCATGGGTCACGGCAGCAGCGGCGCCAGAGTGGGTCTGCGCACCCTTACTCATAGTCCGTTTGAGCCAGCACCCGGCCAGACAGCCAAGCGCAAACGCCACAGCGATCAGGAAAAACGTTTGTAAAAACAACATGATCATTCCACCCCCACCCTCTTGTCAGGACACCCGTTCATGCTCGGTCACGCGCGCAGGTTTTCCAACCCACGAACCCGCCGACCAGGAATGCACACAAGAGCCAGAACCACATATGCATGAACACGTAAGCCATCGTCTCCTCCTCCGGGGCAGAGCCCCTTCATTTCAGCACTCGAAACTCGATCCGGCGATTTGCCGTCTTGCCCGTGCTGGTACCATTGTCGGCCACAGGCCGAGCTTCACCATAGCCGATTGCGGACAACCGGTCCGCTTCCACACCGGCTTCAACCAGAAATTCGATAACCGAGGCCGCCCGGCGCTCGGAAAGATCCAGATTGGCGTCCTCCGCACCATCTGAATCGGTATGCCCTGAGATTTCCAGCCGGATGTTTCCGCATTGGCTGGCCGCGAATGCAATATGGTCAAGGAAGCCATGGGAGTGGGGCTGAATATTTGCCTGAGCAGTGTCAAACAGCACGGAGTTTGCGCCGGTCAACTGGTCGAGCCGTCGCTGGCACGAAGCCGAATCCAGCACGTCCTCCGGCACCGGTCGCACGGCCACTTGCGTATCGGCTTCATAGCCCTGCGGCAAATCCTCGGCCATCGCCTG
Organism: Hoeflea sp. Naph1; assembly: GCF_046837775.1. GTDB lineage: Bacteria > Pseudomonadota > Alphaproteobacteria > Rhizobiales > Rhizobiaceae > Hoeflea. Next base: position 3,603,927 of record NZ_CP177286.1, read on the forward strand.
TTTGACTACCTGCAGCGCAGCCGGGTTCAGAACCTCTCCCCGCACGATCACCTTCCGGCCGTTCACCCGAACCTCGGCATCATCATCAAGCCGGCTGAGCGCCTGCAACGCTGCAAGTACTGCGGTCTCAAACTCTTTCGGGGCACCGTTGGCAGTCTTTTGCCGGTCCTCAATTGTCAGCGCACCGAATTTCAACCCGGCAATCTCGGCAAGCCGCGCCCGGGTTGCTTCCCCCGGGACAAATCCGTCAAGGACCAGCCCGGCATCGGACCGGCTGGCCGACCACTCGAAGGGCGATACCGCAACGATACCGATATCAGCAGTACCGAGCACCAACCCACTGCTAAAACCGTCATCGAGAATCTGCTGGACCTTGCGAAAATCATCGCTTGTTGCAGCCTGCCCGGACAAATCAAGCACATTGCCGCGTATCGAAGCCCGCCCCTCTGCCAGATGGGAAAGGACCGACATGGCTTCAGACGAAGCAGCCAGCCAATCGACCCCAACCGGCACACCGGCCGCAAACCGCATCCCGTCGACAACCTTCACACCAGACCTGACGGACATTGCCGCATCGACAATCTGCTGGCGAACCTCCGGGCTGGGCGCGTAGCCAGCCAAGTTGATCCCCTGCGCATCAATTTCCGCACTCCAACCATAGCCCTCGGTCACGCTCGCGGGTGTAATTTCCACATCGCCCAAGGTTCCACCCGCCGGCAGCGGTGCGGCAAGCGCTGACAAGACCGCCTCGTGATCTTCAGGATTAAGCGCCTGCCCGCTCACCTTGACGACTGTATCGGAAATTTCCACCACCCCGGTCGAAAACCAGGAAAATGCCGCAAGCCCGAAATCGGCCAGCTCCGTCAAGTGATCGGGTGCACCGCGCGCCAGTTTCATCTGATCAAGAAGCGCGATCCCCGGCAGCATCGCGGTCAGGTCGGCAATTACCTGTTTGCGTGTTGCCTCATTGGGCACGAAACCACTCAACGTCACCCCGTGCTCGGTTTTTTCTGCCAACAGGCGATAGGGTAATTCCAGCGGCAACAGCCCTGACGCATTGTTCACTACGCGCACACCGTAAAGAGCTTGAACTATTTCCAGCGCCTTGGCGCGGCTTGGCTCGTCCGGCGCCAGGCCGGTGAGCCTGAGGTCACGCCCCCGAACCGAAAGCTGGACCCATCCTTGATGAGGTTCAAGTGCCAGGAGCGCGCGCTTTCTGAGATCGGCTTCAATGATGTCGGCGCGAAACCACATTGCCAGAGCAGTCAGACACGCGACTGCCGCCAGCCCCGGCCAAATCCAGGATTTCCAATTGACCATGATATCTCCGCCAAGAATTTGTCGTGGACGAACCTAGCATCGCCAGTTCGGCTTGGCCAAGCCAAATGCCGGAAGGGTCGGAGAACGGTAGCTAGCTGCGAGTAATGCCGGAACAAAGACAACAAAAAACCCGGCAGCCAAGGCTGCCGGGTTCTATCAGATCAAACCGAGGTTTGATTAGAACGAGCGCTGCACGCGAAGCTGTGCACCGAAATCGCCACCGTTGACGGAACCGTCGTCGTAGTACGCAACTTCAGGCGTGACCACGAGGCCCGGGACCAGGGTGTAAGCAACGTTACCAACCAGCGACCAAGCGTCGGAGTTAACAGTGTTGCTTTCGACCCACTGACCCTGAACGTTGATGCTTGCCTTTTCGGAAACATTCAGCGTACCGCCAGCGATAACCGACCAGGTTTCGTCGGTGGAGAGGCCGTTTGCCCAAGTGGTGTAACCCGAAGAGTTTTCACCATACTGGAGCATTGCGAAGACCGAAGCCATGTCGTTGATGGTTACGTCAGCGCGGAGCTTGGCAGCCCAGCCACCGTACTGAACGGCACCGAGGTCGTCACGGGAATCCCATGCAAACACACCGGAAAGATCAACCATGCCGGCATTGTAGCCGAGACCGACAACAACATGCGGCATGTAATCGTCAATGCCCCAGCCAGAGCGCGCCGTAGCGGCGAGCGCAACACCGTTAACATATCCTGTATCGCTAGCACCCTGTTCAAGAGCGATAGCTGCGCGGAAGGCGCCGCTATTGTACGTGTAGCTGATCAGGTTGGTGTCAAACGGGCCGTAACCACCAGCAAGCGTATCCTGGATCACTGCACCGGCATAACCGGTAAAGGTGGAGAACAGCGATTCGTCCTTACCAACGCGGAGACCACCGAGCTGGATCCAAGCAAAGTTCAGCGAAACGTTGGAACCGTGGCTGTAACCATTAGCCGTCGTGACGGGGAATGTTCCCGGAACAACATCCTGACTGTCTGCCCAGTTGAAACGGGTTTCAGTGTAGGTGCGCAGGGTGCCGAGTTCAGTTTCCGAAGCGGTCGACGTGCGGAACGAGAAGCGCATCTGCTTGTTGTAAGTTTCATCACCGGTACGCGAAGTGTGCGAATACAGGTCGCCGCCCATGATGTCGTAACGCAGATAGCCGTGAATGCGCAGGCAGGTTTCGGTGCCCGGGATGTAGAAATAGCCAGTGCCGAATGCGTCGCAAACGCGGACGTATTCAACGGGTTCCGGCTCAGCTGCAACGATAGCGTCTGCAGCGCGAGCGCCGGATACAGCAACGAGGGCTGCTGCGGAGCCGAGGAGTAGGCTCTTGATGTTCATGTTCTGACCTCCAGTCAAAAGTATTTAAAGGGTCTGGGTTTTCGCTGAAGGACAGCATTCCCTGCCCCATCCCCACGATGGAAGAAGAAAGACGGTGCCGCCTTGCCTTCGAAAACGAACATACTCGCCAGCACCGCCCACGCAACGCCGATCAACCCCGTTGGCCCCTCCCTGCCATGCCTTCACATCGCCCTGTTGCACAAATGACACGAAATCCGAGCCAGCCGGCTGTTTTGTTTACCCCTCGTTAGGTTTCTCGTCCTCCTTAAGCTCAAAAACGCGGGGAATCGCGAGAAAAATTGCCGGAAAACCCGGGCTTTGGTCGGGCGGACTGATTCTCATGCTTGCTCCATAGGCTTGAATCAACTGCGGCTCTCTAAAGTGGTGCCTGCTTACGGTGCGGCCTCCTCCTCGTCTTTGTCTGACTGAGCCGTGCGCGACTGCGGTCCGGTCTGACGCGCTTTTCGTATAGGAAGTGGAGCTGGTCGAGATCTGCCACTCCTGGACAATAAGTATTTGCCGGTCGTCTGCCTCCCGGCATCAGAACAGGACCTCTTTATGAGACGCGGCGAGGCTCTACTCGGCCGCCGACAGAGCTGCAGACGCCTGCTCCGCAGTTATCTGCTGCCAACAAACGATCTTGGAGGCGATCCGCTAAAGTACTGAAAAGCTAGTATTTCGATAGTTATCAATCAGTTAGCCATGAGACCGATTTTCCAGTTCATCTTTTGACTGGAGGTCAGAACATGAACATCAAGAGCCTACTCCTCGGCTCCGCAGCAGCCCTCGTTGCTGTATCCGGCGCTCGCGCTGCAGACGCTATCGTTGCAGCTGAGCCGGAACCCGTTGAATACGTCCGCGTTTGCGATGCATTCGGCACTGGTTTCTTCTACATCCCGGGCACCGAGACTTGCCTGCGCATTCACGGCTATCTGCGTTACGACATCGGCGGCGGCGACCTGTTCGAGCGCACTTCGAACACTGGCGAAGAGACCTATTTCAAGCGCGCTCGTTTCGCTTTCCGTACGTCGACTGCTTCGGAAACCGAAATGGGCACCCTGCGTACCTACACTGAAGTTCGCTTCAACTACGACACGAATGCCAACTACAACACTGCTGTTGCAGGTGCTGCTGACGGTTACGCCACCTTGTCGAGTTCCACGCTCAACTTTGCCTGGATTCAGCTTGGCGGTCTTCGCGTCGGTAAAGACGAGTCAAGATTCATCACCTTCACTGGTTATGCCGGCGGCTTGATGAACGACGATTATCTCTTTGCTGCAGGGCATTATGATACCAACCTGATCAGCTATACCTATGATAGCGGTCCATTCAGCGCAACATTGGCGCTTGAGCAGGGCGACGATAGCTATGGTGCCGTAGGCACTAAATATAATGCTGCTAATATTAACGGCGCAAGCACAACAGATGGCTCGGGGAACTGGGGTATCGACGACTACATGCCGCATGTTGTTGCCGGTATCGGTTACACCGCAGGCATGGTTCAGCTGCGCGGCGTCTTCGCTTGGGATTCCCGTGACGATTTTGGCGGCACAGAACGTGGTGGCTGGGCAGGCAAGATCCGTGCAGACGTGACCCTCAATGATCGGGCATCCGTCTTCGCAATGCTGCTCTACGGTGAAAACTCTTCGGGTTACACCACTTGGAGCGATGGCCTTGCTACAGACGAGACCTTTGCCGTCATCGCTGGTGGCTCTTACCAGCTGACAGACAAGGCCGCTTTCAACATCCAGGGCAACTGGCGCGAAAGCAACACAGCAGCTAACTCTGACGCGTGGAGCTTGGGTGCTAACGTTGCTTACGAATTGGTACCTGGCCTGACCGTGACACCTGAAGTCTTGTACGTTGACAAAGGTACTGCTGACGACGGCAAGTTCGGTGGTTACTTCCGCGTGCAGCGCTCGTTCTAATCAGACTTCATCTGATTTCACGGAATTTTGCCGGCGATTTAGATCGCCGGCATTTTTTCTTTTTCACATGCTGAAAGTTGTAATGAATATAAACATACTTGATTTTTGGTTTCCGATCCAGCTTCACTGCTCCAGAGTGTATTCTCCCGGAAGATACAACCTTGGAAACTAACCCCACTACCCTTCAGTTATCCGCTCCCCTCCCCAACTTGCATTCTCTCTGGCTGCAACATGCCGGGGTCCTTTGGGAAAACGGCCGTCACAAAGATAGCTGCTACGCCTTCATTTCTGAGATTCATGACTTTGTAGTATTGCATAAAATTGCAACCTATGATGATATACTGATCGACAAGCTGGTTGATTATTTTCGGAGCAGAGGCAATCGAAATTCAACCATAAATCGTAAATTATCAGCGCTCTACCGCTTGCTGCGGAAAGCAAATAGGAGCGGACAAATTCCAAGGCTCCCGACTTACGTTCGCTTGCGCGAACGCAACTCCCGCGTGCGGTTTTTGACTGCCGAGGAGGAAGGCGTGATGTTTCAAACCATCGCCCAGCACAACCCGCATCACGAACTTCTTTGCCGCTTCCTGATCGATACCGGTGCCCGGATCGGTGAGGCTCTGGCCCTCAAATGGAACGACATCCAAGGTAATGTTGCCACCTTCTGGATCACCAAATCCGGCAAGAGCCGCTCGGTCCCCTTGACGATTCGCGCCGCCCAGGCGCTGAATTCTGCGCGAAACTTCGGTGGCCCTGGACCTTTTTCCACAATTTCTTATCCGAATTTCAAATACAATTGGAACAGGGCGCGTAAACTCAATCATTTTGACAGTGACCCGCACATGGTGCCTCACATCCTCCGCCATACCTGCGCCTCGCGTCTAGTCCAGGCGGGAATTGATCTCAGGCGCGTTTAAGGTTTCCTGGGTCACCAGACCATCCAGATGACGCTGCGTTACGCCCACCTCGCCACCAATGACCTTGATCAATGTGCGGTTGCGCTTGATGTCATCAACAGCGCGGCTGAAACCAAGCCCACGTCAAACAGCCGACCTCGCCGGCAAACACAAGGCAAGCCGGAGCCAAAACAACCCAAAAATCGAAGGCAGACCGAGCAACGGGAAGCAGCACGAGCCCGGCAATGCAGGACCGCATGACCAGCGTGGGTATCTCATGTCGCTTGTCTCCAGTTTCTCTGCCGAATTGCAGTTGATTACCACGCCACGCTAAGGTAACAGACCACTCAACGGAGAGGTGGCCGAGTGGTCGAAGGCGCTCCCCTGCTAAGGGAGTATACCGGGAACGGTATCGAGGGTTCGAATCCCTTCCTCTCCGCCACTTGCCCTCGCGAAAGCGTTCTCCCGATCCGGCCGTGGCCGGATTCTTCCGTTGTTTTCGAGGGGTATACGGGTGAGGCTGTCCACCGACCTCCACACTTGGGAGCCCAGAATCGTTCTCTCCGGGGACGTGTTCTCCCGACCTGTTGCCTGCGCCGTTATAGTGAATTTTTCTAAGGCTATAGAAAATATAGAGAAATCCTGCTTCAAATTCTGCCCGGTTCTGAATGCCGCGCGGGTGGCGAGCAAGACCGTCATCGGAAATTACCGTCGGTATACCGACAACTCGGGAAATGTCGGACTACCCGGCGTCCAAAATTCAACACTATCAGAATGCATTTCGTAGAACTCGCGATCCACCGTGATGCGAACAGCATACGGGAGGAAACCATCGATGAGGCGATAGTCCTTCTCGTCGAGGTGAACCGCTTCTGTCCCGAGCGGTAGCAGTATGGGCCGATCCAGAACAGCGCGGAGATCGGAGAGCGTTAGCGCAGGATCAGGGCGCGGTGGAACCTCAAGATCCTCGTCCGCAAACTCATCTAGGTCCAGTGTGGACCCTTCCCCGACCGCAATGGCATTGTCTAGCGCATGTAGCGCGTCGTCGCGCTTGCCCTCCGGGCCGCTGGACTTGGATAGAACAGATTCCTCGATTAGGCGCGGAAGCCTTGTAAGTATTGGCTGAAGGCCACCAACCACTTTTTCGAAAATTGAAATGCGGCTTCGCAGAGCACGATAAACGTCGGCCTCGACGGTATCTTCATAGTGAAGATTGATGATCCGAATATCGGAGAAGCGCTGGCCCAGGCGATCGATGCGACCAATTCGCTGTTCAACCCGCATAGGGTTCCAAGGCATATCATAGTTCACTAAAGCACCACAGAACTGAAAGTTCAGGCCCTCTGCTGCGGCGTCAGTGCAGACCAGAACCTCTGAACGTCCTTCTTTGAAGCATCGCTTGACCTCGTCGCGTGTGATTAATGTCCAAGTCCCATCGGTGTTGCGGACTTCGCCGCCGCGCCCGGAAAAGCACATCACCGAGTTGCCGGCGCCGACAAGCAAATTTCGCAAATAGTCCATGGTGTCGGTGAACTGGGTGAATACCATCACCTGCGGGTAGCCGCTGCCTTTGAGGTCACCCAGAACCCTCGAAAGCTCCATCGCTTTGCTGTCGGTTGGCAGTTGCTTGATCTCGTCGACTATGGTTTCGATAGTCGCGATTTCTTCGAACGCAAGGGCGCGACGCTCATCCTCGGACACTGTTTCGATATCGATTTCTTCACCAGCTTCGACTTGGTCGGCAACGTCCTCGTCGATTCTGGCTTCATCCGCCGCCATGAGGAGCCCTCCGACGCCGCCCTTGCGTTTCTCCATTGTTTGCCGAAGCGCATGGAAGCTTGAGGCAAGGCGGCGGCGATAGATGGTCATCACAAACCCTACGGCGTTGCGGGCTTCGGGCGCCGCAGCGTTGTAGGTTTCCGAAATGTAGGTCTCAACCTGCTGGTAGAGATCGCCTTCCTCTGCCGATAGCGGAATGAAGCGGTCTTCGACTTGGCGTGTCGCGATGGCCGTAGATAGTTTTCCAGCCTTGAAATACTTGCGCAACAATTCGCGCGTGTGTCGCGAAACAAGCGCGCTGACTGGCGTCGACCGTTTGATGATCGCAATCGCAGCACGCCGTTCTTCCGGCGAGAGCTGCCGTCGTGGGATCGAAACCGGATCCCGCAATGCTTGGACGACTTTCCGGGTCTTCAGGCCGCTCAGTCGGGTCTGCCGTTCCGCATCCGCCCGCGAGACCTCTCCAAATTCGGCTTCGTTCGCCCGGAAGAGCGCCGACAGCCAATCGAGGCTTTCATTCGTCACGGGGTCCTTCGCAACTTCCGAGAAGAAGCGGACAAAGGCATCCGGCGTCCAAGCAGCCGGCAGACCTAGGAGGTCGAGCAAATCCCAAAGTTCCGTGGCATGGACCTGCAAGGGTGTCGCCGTAAGGAGGACTAACCCGTCCGTTCGATGCCGCAACGACCGCATCAATTGGAGAAGCCGGTTCGGGCCTTTGGCTTGCGCCGTTCCAGCGCCCTTCGTTCGGGCGTGGTGCGCTTCATCGAGGACTACCAGATCCCACGGATCGGCCGCTTCCAGAATTTCGCGTTGTCGATCCTGGCGCCGTGCGAGATGGCTCGACATGATCACGAATGGCTCACGGTGCCATGCCTCGCGAGAAACCGGCTTCTCGAAATCATGATCCCGCGCCGGCGACCGATACCACGTCAGTTTTTGGCCATCATAGATAGGCCAATTCAGGTTGAATTTTTCGCGCAGTTCGATCTGCCATTGCTTGCAGACGTTCTTGGGCGCGAGGACGAGAGCGCGCTTGATCCTGCCCGCCAGCCAGGCTTGGCGAAGCAGCAGCCCGGCCTGAACCGTCTTTCCGAGACCAACTTCATCGGCAATCAGAAGCTTCGGCGGCCAGTTGTCATAAAGGCGATGATAGGCGCGGATTTGATGCGGCCAGGGGACGACCGCGGAAGTCGCTTCGCCGACACGGTCGCCGCCGACGGGATGAACGGCCGCGTTGGCAATCTTCTCCCAAACGGCCTGGCGTTCTTCGTCAACCGAAACAGTTGGCCCCAGCCCGCCGGTGTTTGGTGCGTCCTCAGGGGCCGGTTCTTGAGTGGGTCTGGGGGCCGATGGTCCAGTCGATTGGTCGTCGTGTTCTGCAAGTCGCTTCGGCAGCCTTTCGGGGTCGGGCAGAAAGGTCAGCAGCTGCTCGCGCAGTGCAGTCGGCACATCAATCGTGATCGCCCGGCGAGCTCGGTCGGCCCAGAGCTTCGCGAAGCTGGATTCTTCTTCGTCTACCCGCGGTCCGTCGTTCCAGGAAGTGAAGGCGTTGAAGCTTTCCCAGTTTCGCGTCCAGCCGAACTCGGTCTCGTTGATACTGCCGTTGAATGCCAGCCTATCACCGGTCTTGTCCTCAATGATCCCGGTCTTTTCGTGGAAGATGCTGTCGTCGCGGACCGGGCGGCGGTCGAGATCGCAGGGCACTGCGAGTTTTACGTCTAGATATCCATTCGCCACCATCCAGGCGACCAGTTCGAGCGCATCGATAGTCCTGGAATTAGCCGACAAAACCGGCATCTTGATCAGGGTACGCTCGACCGCGTCGCGTAACGATTCTCCGCGTTCGATCGCCGCGACTTCGTCCTCGCCGAGTGTACAACCAACAATCAGCCGCATCCGCCCATTGTTGACGATCAATCCTTCGACGCCCCGAGCGGCAAGCGCCAGAGCGCGCGCTGAGAAGTACCCGGTAAGGCGATCATATCGGGTCGCCGAGCGCAACGCGGGCACATAGAAAAGTCGAACGAGGTCGCCATCGTCCGGCGTGTATTTGAGACGCCATGCCGTGTCGCGCAGAAGCGTCAAGCAGCATCCTCCGTAAACATGGATAGTTGCTCGGGTTCATCCACTCTGTCGGAGAAAGCGAGGCGGCGCAGCTTCTCAAGGGCGTCAAAATCGTCGGCCGCCGATTTTGCATCGCCGGTGGCAACATCGAAGCCGACAAAGTTGCGGGACGGCGGCAGAACTTCGAGCACGGCTTCGAGCGCGGCCAGAAATTGCGGATCGCCATCGATCCCCGCGTCCTTGAGAAGATCGAAAGCCGCTTCAAGGGTTCGCGTCCTGCCACGATGGGCAGCATGGTGGATTGCGTCGATCATGGCGCGTGATCCGTCGGCGGGGCCGAGGGCATTCTTAGCAGCGCGCGTGGCGCTATCCCAAAGCTTGATATCCGAACCCTTCTTCTCGCAGATCTTGCCGATCAGTTGGCCGTCGAGGTCGGCGCCAACCGCGCGGGCAAGGCGCAGGCCTTCGTCGTAGCTGAACACCGGCGCCTTGAACGCGTCCCAGGCCAGCACGAACCACGACGTGGTTGCATCAAGATCGCCGTGACCCTTGGTATGGGTAAGCTGGTTCAGACGCCAGGTCTTCACTTCGCGACGGGCGGCATCGAGCGCGTCTTCGGGCGTCACGGCATAGGGATCGAATTCTTCCTCGAAAAGCTCGGCCTGCTTGCGGCGTTTCTTCGCCAAGGGCTCGGGGCGTGGCGTGCCGCGCTTCAGCGGCCAGTGGCGCGAGAATTCTTCCAGCGCCGGGCCGAAGGACGCGAGATAGAGATCGACGCCGGCAATCCCTGCCTTCTGGAATTCTTCGACCCGGGTGCGGACGGCCTTGGCCACCAGCGGCTCCACATCTTCCCAATAAGTAGTCTCGTCGCCCTGCTCGGCAGGACGTGGGCGGCAGACGAGGAAGATCGTGGAGTTTGCCGCAGCCTTGTCCTTGATATGCAACGAGCCTGTGGCCTCGGTATTCACCGGCCATGAGGCGGTGATGATGAAGCCCGCTTCGATCAAGCCCTTCGTCAGCGCATCCCAGGCGCTGGTGTCTTTGTGGGTAAACATCACAGTCATGATGCCGTTGGTCTTTAGCACCCGCCGGCACTCCGCAAAGATTGCGGCCATCTTCTCTTGGTAGTCACGGTTGGCGAGGGCGTCAGCACCTTTCACACCTTTGAAGTGGGCTTTGTTTGCGACCGCTTCGGATTGTTTGTCGGTGAGGCGCCGCGTGAAGACCTCAGGCGCCACCAGCCCGGCTGTGCGCTTGAGCCAGACATAGAAGAAGTCTGAAAGCTCAGCATACATGACATTCGCCCCATAGGGTGGGTCCATCACAACAGCATCGACCGAGCCATCGGGGATGTGATCGAGCGAAGCGCCAGATTTTGATGAGATCACCACTCCTGCATTCGGAAGTGATTTGTTGGCGAAAAGCGGTCCGTCTTTTGAGCTATCTGGAGCGGAAAGTTCGACCAGCTCCCGAATGCATTTGCCAGTCTGCTCTACGGCCCAGTCATATCCAAGACCATCAATCATGATGACCATCTCTGCGTATGACCATTTGAACGCGAAATCATGCCTGTCAAAAGTGTTGACCATGACTTCGCGGGTTGCGTGCCAACGGGTCATTCGGGAGTTGTAGTCGCGGAGCTTGTCCAAGCTAAAACTCAAGTAGATGTAGGCGGCCCGTCGAATTTCGGACAAAAGTCCAGAAGAGCGATCCTCCTCCACCATTTCGCGAAATATCTCAGAAGCTAGTCCGTGCCCAAGAAGCTGACGCGGAGCAAACATGTCACGCCAGGTCTTCATCCCATAACGAATAGCCTCGTCGGTCTTATTTCCAGTTGGAATATCCTCATTCGGAATAATATCCAGAACTTCCCATTCTGGAATGAGTTGATCTAGACGCCGCTGTATTTCGTCAACGTTGTCATCAGCGGGAAGCGGAGCACGATATCCCCGCGTCCACTTTGGTTTTCCTGCTTTGCCGGACTTTAGCTTTGTCTCAATTCTGCGCTTGTAGACTACAGTGAACAATTGATCACCCATTCCACCGGTCTGAGCTTGGCGCTTAACTTCATCTCCATCTACTACCCTGGCACAATCTGGAAAAGGGCAAGTCGCATCGCCACCTGACACCGTTCCCTTCGAATGGTCAGCCAGCTTATCGACAATTTCGAACGAACAGATTCGTCTCGTTGAGCCAGGGCCGCCAGCCATATGGGCAACCAATCGAACTCCAACACCCTCCCCATTCAAACGCCAGTTTGGGGACAATGGAATTTTCCCGGAACAATATGGGCACGAAATCGTGCGTGCCCATAGGTAGCCGTCGGGGCGCGTATTTCGGGTCGGCTCCTCTGGAAAGGCGTCCGAAAATCTAGCCCGAATGCGATTTCGAAATGCGATCCCTGTTGCTTCAAACTCGTCAACCAATGCCAGTCCAAATCGCTGCGGGAGATCAACAGTTGCGCTCAGTATTGTGGCTGCAACCGGATTCAAATCATTGGCAATGGACTTATAACCTAGCCTCATCGCCTCGAACGGTATTGCGCCGCCACCCGCTGTTGGGTCCAGAATGGTGGCATTGGGAGGCGATTTTAGAGACTTGAGCTCTGCACTAGCTGCTCGATGACCAAACGCACGAGGATAACCATACGCGTCTTTTCCTAGGCGTTCGCCCTTGCGGTCAGCGACCGCGATGCGTCTCTTGGCGGCCAAAGGGTCACCGTGAATGCCTAGCGCGTGCAGGAATGCGTCATGACTTGCTCCGGCTGGCAGCAACGAAGCGAGTACAGCTGCGCGAGACGCTACCAACGGTCGCCTTGCCCACCAGACGTGCAAGCGGTTGGGAGCAGGAAACGGCGTCATCGGCGTGCGTTCCCGAAGTCCCTCGATGCCTATTTCAGCGATAGGCAACCATCGTTCAATCAGTCGCACATCAGACATACGCTCTTCTTCCATCATTTCGCCGGATCCGTAAGCAGGATACGCAGCGCGGTGAGCACACGTCGCGGGTTCTTGCGGTGGACCGACATACCAAGCCAATAACCGGCCTCTTCCTTGCCCATGCCCTCGATGCCTTCGGCGACGAGGCGCATATTGTCGCGATTGCGCATCGGCGCAAGTGTGCGAAACAACAGCGCCAAGCGCAGCGCGATATCTTCTGACAGCGCCGATCCCATTCCTTCGATCGGCAGGAGATCAAGGCGGATGCCGCTCTCTTTGAGACGCTTCAAGATTCGATGCTCGGTCAGCTCAAGATTGCGACCGCGCAGACCGCCAAGGCGCACCGACGAAGTGATTTGCGGTGTCGCCAGCGAGGGCATTTGCCACACTTCAACCTCGGTATCCCCCGGACCATGGCGACGGGCGCGCAATTCGTAAACGGGCTGGGTCGTTGAGACCATCATGCCTTCCTCTTTTCGGCGTGGCACACGCATCACTTCACCTCCGCCGTCGCTTCGACATACGCCGCCGCACTCGCAAAGCGCGTCAACTTTTCGATGAATTTGTCCGCGGCATCCCCATTCAGGGCGAGCCCGCCTTCGAAATCAAAGTAAATGCTGGTTTGCAGATCAGTCTCTTTCGCTGCCCTGAATTGAGGCTCGAGGTAGTCCTTCATCGTCGATGCATCTTGCGCAACGCCGCTGAATTCGAACTGCATTTCACTGTCTTGCGTTGTGATAAAGCTTCCTGCAATCTTCACCGTCCGCTTTGTTCCGGCGACAGAATTTGCGATCGGGATCAGCTTGAAAGCGTCACCATATTCGAACAGGCGGATCACCACGCGATCCACCTGTTCGAGCTTCGCAGACTTGGCCTGTTCTATCACTCTGCGCAGCGCTTCCTTCAGCACGCCCTCGGCGGCAAAGACCTTAGCACTCGCTGCCACAACTCCGTCCGGGCCACCTTGTGGTGGCTCGCCCAAGCCGGGAGCCGACCCTTGTGATTGAGCTCCACCAATCGGCGGGAACGGTTCGCTCGAAATTGCAGCGCCAGTTCCAGCCGATGCAGGCTGGGCCGCTGCCGCGGGCGCCGGCCGAGGCCACATGCCCTTGGTCTTGGCGAAGTCCATCGTGAAGATCGTCGTCTCTTCATCGATGTTGATCGAGGGCATCGGATCGCCTTGGCCAGCAAGAAGATCGCCACGCTTGTAGACGTAGACGCCTTCTTCGATGCCCTTTCGTATCGCCTTACGGAACACGTCATCCGAAAGAAGGATTGAGAGCGACGGATCGCGGCGAAATTCATCGCGAAGATCGCGCGTTGTCATCTGGCCTTTCTTCAAGGGTGTTCGGTCGCGGATATAGGACGGGGAATCGGGCGAGTCGGAAGCGTCGCGAACCTTGTTCTGACTTTGCAGTTGACGAACCACCTGAAGCTGGCCTGACCCCGGGCGCTCCGAGGCGTTCTGAATATCGATAACCGAATGTGCTAGCTGCACTGAACCGGCACCACTCAGCGCATTTCGCGATGGATAAAGGATGTGGCGATAACATTGCTGTATCGCGATAGCAGCCTCAGTCTCGGATTTCTTTTCGAGTTCGAAGACCTTGGCTTGCTGATGCTCGGCAAGTTCTCTGACACGCTCCGGTCGCTTCAGTTCTTGAAGGGCGAGACGGCGCACGGAAGCGCGTTTCATCTCGTTGACCTTGGTCTCGTCCGCTATGACGAAGACCAAGTTATTTCTGAGGGATCGCAGTCCGTTTCCGTCTGCGCCCTTACGTTCGAACATGCGACCGACAATTTCCGGGATCTCGCGGAGATCGGCGCCGATTTCCAGCGCGTCGTGGGAAAGCAAAACAAGCCGGGGCTTGCCGTCCGACACGTCATCCGGGACATCCCATGGCCCGCCCGGAAAAGGCACGAGGTCGAAGGATTGCCCGCCAAAAATTGCCTTTGCCCGGTCCACAAGCTGGGTTCGCGCCTCGCCAGGATCGATGTTCTTCTCTTCCCGTCCGATCACCTGGGTAAGGTTTGCTTCGGCGTTGAAGCGCAGCGGCGCGTTCGGCCGATCATCAAGGTAGGCGGATTCTGCACGAATTCTCGTCCTTGCATCGTCGATAAAGGAGAGATCCGCCGAAGGGCTCAGGATGGAATAGCGCAGGTGGTCGGCTGCGACGCCCTTCAGCTCGTTGTTGAACGCCAAGGTGTGAATGAAGATCGTGCGAGCGACGTAAGTGCCATAAGGGAGCAGCCCCTTGAAGTTTGTCGCGTCCAGCTCTTGGGCCAACGCCAGCTTCTCGGGGGGGCCTGCAATGTCGTTAAGTATCGCCGGCACGAAGGCGCCTTGCTGCAGGCGCGTTGTGAATTCGCGGCGAATGACATCCGATCCTAAATCAATATGATGCAGGTGGATCGCGGACGAATCAGGAGGCCGGTTCGCCCAGACGGTCGCAACGGTCTTCGCCAGAATTCGCAACATGCCACGCACACGCTGGAAGCCGCCGAGTGTAGCTGTTTTCCCGGTCAGTGTATCCAGGACGTCGGGGTGAAACGGATAGGTCTGTGCGAACTCTGTGCTCGTGGTCGAGCGCTTGGCTTCTTCCGATAGGATGTTTCTATGGGCTGTCCACAGTTCGCGATATGCGTTGATGACTTCAGTTGCGCGGGAATCATCAATCGAGGCAAACAGGCGCCGCCGGATAACTTTCGCGGTCTCATCGTCCCTCGTTGGATTGAGGTTAGTAGCCTTGCGGCCTGACACGCTTTCCAATTCCGACATGGAACTTGCGAGAAATTCATTCTCGTCCGCGAAAGCATCGATGCCCTTGCCATCATCAGAGCGAACCGCAAGCGTGTAGACGACTGCTGCCTGCGGAGTGCTTTCAACAGCAGCAAGAAGAGCTTTCAGGAAGGCCGCGAGTTGGTCACGCCCACCCATATTTTGTACGCGCCGGAGATACTCGCCTAGTTCGTCGATAACGACGAGCACAGGGTCGGAACCGAACAATTCCTTGATGGTGTCAGCGCCCGGGGCGATACGTTGCTCGTCCGATTGGCGAACGACTTCGTATCCGGCCTTCCCAGCAAGCTGATACGCAATTTCACCCCAAGGTGTGTGAGCGCGAATCCCGTCACCCATCGGACGACCATTTGCCGGATCGGCATTCTCGCCGTCGAAAGCGGCAACGCGGACAGGCTTCGTCGGCACCAGTTTGGGATCAAGGAATTCTGCGACATTTGATACACCCTGCATCCCGGCTGCCGCATGAACAAGGGCAATCAGGCCGTGCGTCTTGCCGCCTCCAAATGAGGTATCGAGGCGGAAAACGGCCGAGACGCTTTCGCCGCGCCCAGAAAGCCGACCGCATACGTTGACAAGAAGCTCCTTCAGCCCCTCGGTGGGATAGGTGTTGGTAAAAAAGGTCGGGGCGTCGGTATAATCGCGTGATGCACGGCCGGTAAGCACGTTTGCGAGATTGGCGGCATAATCGCTATCCGCGATCGTACCTGTGACGACGTCTTCGCGCGGTTTGCAGAGGTCGAATATGTTTGGAAGCGTCATGCCCACCCTATCTCTATGTCGCTGCAGTAGGTGTAACTCTTGGTCACGGCCCGCGCAGTTTGTTCTTCTTGAGCCATGCGTCTATGGCTTCATTCGCGATTGCCGACGCAGATGATTCGCGATCAATCGCCGCCTTCTTCAGATCCTTGATCACATCGTTGTCCAGATGAAGCAGCATCTGCCGCTTCTCTCTGTCCGTGGGTCTTGTCGAACGGGGCTTCGTCCGATCGTTCATCCTCGTCCACCGGCTGTGATAGGAACCTATCAGGCGACGCTAGACACAATCGCTCTTAGAAACAACTGTGGAATGATGATGATGAGCAGAACGGTGCCGTTCGCGAGGCACCTTCTGCCGCGCTTCTCATTTGGCCGCCACATTCAACCCGGCGCAACGGTGGACAGATCGGGGATGCGCGCGCGTCGTGATATCGGCTGCATCACGCATCCGAGTTCTGACGTGGTTCAACTTGGCCACTGGCGGATCGCGACATTGTTACCCCGAGAAGAAATCACGCTGTCTCTGCCATTCCGCCGGAAACGGTTCCACCAGGTGTGAGAGCGTGACCTTTGGCCCCTGCCGCCCATCGAGGATTGACTCGACAATGTCCGGCGCGAGAAATGCGAGGCGCAACACCCGCGTGAGGTAAGAGGGCGCGATGCGTTCACGTTCGGCCAGTTCGGCGATGGTGGCGAACTCCCCCGTCCCAAGCAGCCGCTTCCAGCGGAACGCGCGGGCCAACGCTTTGATGAGCGTGTTGTCGGTCTTGTGCTGCGGCGGTGTACCCGGCGGTAGCTGCATCTCCTTGCGTCCGCCGCGCTTCACGTGGAAAAATGGGACGTGGACGGTAATGGTTTCGGGGGTCGGCCGAGAACGAGTCATGCAGCTTCTCCCACTTCGGCACCCATTTCGCGCGCCAGCCCCGTCAGCCCGTCCATTCGCAACCGCACGTTCAACCCTTCGGTGCCGATGTCGACCCTATCGACGAGAAGTGACACGATGCGCGCTTGCTCGGCGGGGAACAACTCGTCCCACAGTGGATCGACTCGGGTCAGTGCTTTGTGCGTCTCGGCATCGGTGATGTCGACATCATGTGCCCGCGCGGCTTTCCAAGTCCCGGCCACGATCTCGGGCTGACGGAACACGGCACGCAGTTGGGCGATGACCGCCGCCTCGATTTCGCCTGCGGGAACCCTGCCGACCGGACACGACCCTGCGCCATGCTTCAGCACCGTCTGGCTGACGTAGTAGCGGTAGAGCTTCCCGCCCTTGCGGGTGTGGGTGGGCGAGAAAGCCGCACCGTCGGGGCCGTAGAGCAGACCTTTCAGCAGCGCGGGCGTGTTGGCTCGGGTGCGGGCGGCGCGTTTGCGGGGGCTCTCCCGCAGGATGTTGTGCACCTTGTCCCACGTTTCGCGGTCGATAATCGCTGCATGCTCGCCGGGGTAGCTGGTTCCCTTGTGCACTGCTTCGCCGATGTAGACGCGGTTGTTCAGGATCCGGTAGATGAATTTCTTGTCGATGCGATGGCCGCGACTGGTTGTGACGCCCCGTTCGGCCAGTTCGCGCGCCAGTTCAGTACCCGAGCCGATCTCGATGAACCGGGCGAAGACCCAGCGGACATGTGCGGCGTCATCGGGGTTTTTCACCAGCTTGCGGTCCTTTACCTCATAGCCCAGCGGCGGGCAGCCGCCCATCCACATACCCTTGCGGCGCGAGGCGGCAATCTTGTCGCGGATCCTCTCGCCGGTCACCTCACGTTCGAACTGCGCGAAGCTGAGCAGAATATTCAGCGTCAACCGCCCCATGGACGTGGTCGTGTTGAAAGACTGCGTGACCGAGACAAAGGTGACGCCGTTCCGGTCGAAGATCTCTACCAGTTTCGAGAAATCCATCAGCGAGCGCGACAGACGGTCGATCTTGTAGACCACGACAACGTCGACCAAGCCATCCTCGATGTCGGCCAGCAGCCGTTTCAGTCCCGGCCGTTCCAGCGTCCCGCCGGAGATACCGCCATCGTCATATTGGTCGCGCACCAGTACCCAACCCTCGGATCGCTGGCTGGCGACGTAAGATTCGCAGGCCTCGCGCTGGGCATGCAAGCTGTTGAACTCCTGCTCCAACCCTTCTTCCGAGGACTTGCGGGTATAGACGGCACACCGCAGCTTGCGGACGACCTTCGAATTTTCCGGTGGCTTCGTCATGTTCGCCCCCTGTGGTTCTTGAGGCCGAAGAAAATCCAGCCGTTCCAGCGCGTGCCGGTAATCGCGCGGGCGATGGCCGACAGCGACTTATAGGGCCGCCCCTGCCATTCGAAGCCGTCGGCGGTGACGGTTACGATCTGCTCAACGCCCTGCCACTCCCGCAGCAGCCGCGTACCGGTGATAGGGCGGTCGCGACCGGCGCGGATGCTGCGCTTCTTCCTGTCGCCCCCGTCCAGTTCCTTGCCGAGCCGCTCCAGCCGCCGGATTGTCTCCGGCTTCAACCCGCCATAGACCAGTTCCTGGATGCGGTACGCGAGCCGGCTCTCCAAGTAGCGGCGGTTGAACGGCGGCGGCTCGCTTTCGAACAGCTCCCGCCACTGTTTCTTCAGCTCTGTCGTCGGCGCGGTCGTCAGCGCGGCCAGGCGTGCGGGGATGGGATCGGACTTGTTCATGCATTTCTCCGGTGAGTTGGAGTTGCATGACGGCATTGATCGGGCGGATAGTGTAGGCAACCTTCTCCACTATTGTCAGATTTGTCGCTCCCCTCCCCCATCCGCAACCGAACCAGCCCGAGTGCCAGCAACCGGCACAGCTCAGTGCGGCGTTCGGCGGGTGTCAGATGTTTTGCGTGAAGTGGATTCATGGGTTCCTGCGTCCTTGTTCGACGCAGAGCAAATCATGCTCAACAGGAAATAGGTAGACACTGCAACGGCTTGACGGAGGCACCGCGAAGACAAAAGCACGGCTGCGAAACAGTTCTAAGGCTGGTCGACCTGTGCCGCCGGTCGTTCTTCCTCATCCACAATCGCCCGAACGACATCGAAATCCATCTCCGCATCGCTGACTCGAGCTATCTCCGCTGCCACCTTCGCCCAATGGAACGCGAAAATGGGCTCGCCGGCCAGGCGCGCACGAGCTGCTGCTCTTTGGGCATCATAGTAAGCGTTGACCGGATCTCGCTGGAGCAGCTGTTGCGCGTCGTCGCAAACAAACTGCCGTCTGGTTCGGCGGCTTGCAATCCAATTCGAGATTCGCGAGAGCATAAGTACACCTCGCTTCGAAAAGCATATCGATGACTGTCTGAAACGAAGCAGCCAGCGATCGGAGTTTCTGTTCAACGGCAGTTTCGACTGAAACTAATCCACCGGCAATGCAAGTCCAGTTATGTGGTTTTTGCGGCCGCACGGAATACGCTTGGTGTTTAGTTCATCACTTTTCTGCGCCTGCTCGTTAAAACTTCCTTAACTTGTGCAGAGCACCATTTCCCGTTATTGTTGCAATTCGTGATGAGCGAGGTCCGGGCGATGGGGCACGTGCGATTGGGCAGACTTCCGGCGACGCGGAAATGGAAGGATGTCGTCAAGCTGCTTGGTGGGGCAGAGATCGAGATCTCTAGCCTAGCCGAAGCGGTTGAGAGGGCATGCGATCGCTCATTGGCGGATGCCGTAAAAGATCCAGCCTTCATCGAAGCTCTCTGGCTCTTCCTAAAGGTTCCGCAGGCTGCACGGGAAGACGACTTTGCAGGGGAGCTGAGCAAGCTTGGGCTGAAGGTTCCGAATGACCCGACCCTTACGGACATCCTGGCAGCGATCGACGGCGCCCTGGAAGATGTTCGTCATCGGAAGGACAAGTCGCTCAGCGATTTCGGGTTGATCGCAAAAAACGCAGCCATTTCGGCACTCAGAAGCCTGATGAACGATCGAAGCCCATCGCTATGGGCACCGACGCGTGAGGATGAACGCACAACGCTGGCCACATTTGCTTCAACCGAGCGTTTCGGTGAGCTGACCCAGCGCTTTTTCACGAAACTCCTGGCCGGTCACCTCCAGTATTTTCTGGACCGCGCTATTCCCGAACAGGTCGGGCCCGGTGCAGCGATTCAATCAGTGGCCGATACAAGGACCTTGGACGAAACGATCTCGCAGCATTGCAACGAAACGACCGTCATCATGCGGGCGTTCGCCAAAGACTGGCTGGGCAAGAACAGATTTCATCAGAACAGGGACCTTTCACGCCTCGATGCGACCGGATTTGCCGCTCATGCATTCACAAAGATCAGAAGCGAACTCTCGCGTCGCAGCGGGCTGCAGCCGTGAGACAGTTTTATTTTGCTTGCGGTGGCGTGCCGCATTCGGAATCTGACCCGGCTTCCACACGCTTGAGCCTTCAGGCCCACGGGCCCGATAACAACATCAGGTTAAAGATAACAGACATCAGCCGGTCAATGGTCAGCAATATCCCGAGCCTTCTATTCGATCTGCTCGAGATTGCCGCGTACATCTATTGCGCCGATCAGCGTGCCTCTCGTGGCACTGATACCCTCTCCCAAGCGGGCGCTGCCTGGCGAAGGTCCATGCATTTCACCATACCGGTCCGCAATCCGGATGTATGGTCCGGAAGCGAGCTCCAGGACGCTCTACGCAAGACCATCGGCTTTCTCTCGGACGATACCTACGAGTTCACCTTTGTCCGGGCCGATGAGCCGTTTGCCGAGAACGACGCCTATTTCGAGCAACTGTCCGACCAAGCCGGTGACATCGAAGAGGTCGCGTTGTTTTCCGGCGGGCTGGACTCCTTTGCGGGCGCAATCGAATTTATTGTTGCCAATGGCCACAGAACGGCTCTGGTCGGGCATCACTCGTCACCCAAGGTCTTTGCAGCCCAAAAAGCTCTTTTTGAACACCTGAAGCATGCCGTTGCGCCGGGCCGGGTTCAATATGTACCGGTCAACATCACGAATTGCGGCGTTCAGGCGACCGAGTACACGCAGCGTACGCGCTCGTTCCTTTATGCGAGCCTCGCGTACGTGATCGCCCGCATGTTCGGCAAGGGTGGCTTTACGTTCTTCGAGAACGGCATCGTCAGCTTCAACCTCCCGATCGCGCAGGATGTTCTCGGCGGTCGGGCCACCAGAACCACCCATCCGAAGGTTATCCGAGGGTTCGCAGAGATTTTCTCCCTCCTCGCAGAGGAGCCAATCGAGGTGCGAACACCATATATCTGGCTGACCAAGCGGGACATCGTCGAGCGAATTGTCCAGCAAGGATTCGGGCATCTGATCGGGGGTACCGTCAGCTGTGCACATCCGATGCAGTGGACGAAAGAAGTGAGGCACTGCGGTGTCTGTTCGCAGTGCATTGACAGGCGTTTCGCCATTCTTTCCGCCCGCGCAGGTGAGTATGAGCCCGAGAGCAATTACGAACTGGATCTGTTGACGGGCGATCGGTCCCTGCACGAGGAGCTGCGGATGGCGGTGGCCTATGTGAAGTTTTGTCAGACGATTGACAGCTGCCAATGTCGTCAGTTCGATGAGAAGTTTCCCCAAGTCGCCGCGGCACTGAGCTTCTTTCCCGAGCTTTCCAATGATGCTGCGCGAGACCAAATCTTCGATCTGCATCGCCGGCACGCGCGAGACGTGCTGTCGGTCATATCCGCCGGTCTGGTGAGCGAGCAGTCTGCCGTGGTGCGCAGTACGCTACCGCCGGGATCATTGCTGTCCCTCTGTCTCAGTCGCGCCACCATTCCGGCACCTCCAACCAATGACGTCGATCGTCAGCTTGCAGACTTCATGGACCGCCTTGACACGCCGGTCTGCATGTTCGCCGTTGACGAAGAAGCTCAGAGTATCTGCCTTGGTGGAGAATTCTGGCTCGAAGGCGCCAATTTCAAACTGTTCAAGGCCCTCCTGCCGCACCATCGATCTGCCAAGGCTAGTATGTCGGAAGTTCCATTCATCGAGGCGTGGAAGCTTGCGAACGAACTCGGGGTAGATGAGCAAAGTCTGCGTCAGCGTGTGACGCGCTTGCGCAGGGAGGTTTCAGATCGACTGGCCGTAGATCAGGGCATCATTCTCGAAATCGACGATTTTATCGAGAACCGAGCACGAGAAGGCTATCGGCTGGCACCCGCACTGTGCGAGGTCAGCTGCGCCGACCTCGTGGCACCCACAGCGTGATGTCACAGGCTCTGCACGAAACCGTCACACCAAACATCTGACAACGCCGCGTTTTCGGTGTGACCGCGTTCACTCGTGTCACACGAAATATCCGCGCTGAGAATATCGTTTTCTGCGCGCTCCATCGAAAATCGACCTCCTGAAGCGAGCCAATGGCGGCTCAAGGGTAGTTTCGAAGGAGAATTTCCATGCAGGCTGTCAGTCATCTCAATCAGGTCGAGTTGTCCCGCAGGTGGAAGATCAGTCCACGCACGCTGGAACGCTGGCGCTGGCTTGGTGAAGGTCCGGCCTATCTGAAGGTCGGCGGCAGGGTCATCTACCGGCTCGAAGACATTATCGAGCATGAAGAGCAGCAATTGAAGGCGACGCAGGAGCGACGCTGATGACCGATAGCGCTTTACGCAATCATACGCTGATCTTCGTGTCGGTAACTTTGTTGTCGCTCTGCTTCTCATTCATTCTCGCAAGTAGGAGCGCGAAGCCGTTCGTAGTGCAGCACTTTCGGGCTTCCGGCATTCTCACGCCAAGCGGCCGACCGGAGCAGCCAGTGATGATTGTAAATCCGAGATCGGCAGGTTCCACGATAGAGGACGCCGAATAAATGCCCATGATTGTCCCACACAAGACGCATGACGCGCCGCTCTCCGAAGAGGCATTCAGTCTCTGGCTGGCCGTCGCCGAGCCCGGCAGCATCATCCAGTACCACGTCGGGTTTCTCAGTCTCGATGTGGCAGAGACCAACATCAACTTGTCGATCGCTGCCCACCGCAAGCTTATGGCGATCGCCAACCTCGCATGGTGTGCAAGTGAAGCGCGGATCGTCCATCTCGTTCAGCGGCGTCTGGGACCGGATCACTTCGAATATCTTGCTGTGATGCGTCCCCGAAGGACAGGCGCCTCCCAGCCTCAATCCAAAGCCCAGCGATTTCGGGGGAAGAGCCTTGCCTCAGCCGCTGATTGATCATGCGCTTTCATACGTTGCGCTCGGCATGGCGGTCCTGCCGCTTCATCATCCCGTATTGGGACCACGCGGCCTTCAATGCTCGTGCGGCAGGACGGATTGCCGCCAGGCCGCCAAGCATCCTTATGGAAGGCTTGTCCCACGCGGCCTTCTCGACGCGAGCAAGGACCGGTCGAGGATCCACGGATGGGTCGGCAACGAGGCGCTCAACATCGGCATTACCACGGGTGTCGCCAGCGGGGTCATCGTGCTCGATATCGATCCCCGCCATGAGGGCGATTTCGCCCTGGCCGAACTGGAAAGGCAATTCGGCGCGCTTCCGGCGACCTGGCGATTTCTTACTGGTGGTGGCGGCGAGCACATCCTGTTCCGGCATCCTGGTGGGACGGTTCGCAACAGCGCCGGCGCGCTTGGGCGAGGTATCGATGTTCGCGGCGATGGCGGCTACATTGTGGCTCCGCCGTCGCGGCACATCTGCGGACGGAACTATGCGATTTCCGTTGACCATCATCCCGACGATCTTCCACTTGCCGACGTCCCCGCCTGGCTGAAGGCACGGATCACAAATGGCACCAGGACGAGAAAGGGAACTGCCTCCAAGCCAAGCAACTGGCGAGCCCATGTTGCAGGGATGCATGGAGAAGGCCAGCGCAACGACGCGGTCGCGCGTCTGACCGGCCATCTGCTGCGAGCACGCATCGATCCGCGTGTTTGCCTATCACTCGTCATCAGCTGGAATCGCCTGCACTGCCAGCCGCCTCTTGAGGATGATGAGGTCGTTGCCACCGTCAGGAGCATCGCTGCACGCGAAATCGCTCGCAGGAGCCGCGTCGATGAGGGCTGACCCGTTGGACCGATTGGCTGCGCTGAATGTACCGGGTGCATCTGTTTCGGAAGGCTATCAGCTAGACATCGGTTCCGATGTCGAGATCGCCGGCCGCGTCCGCGAAGATCTGGAGCGGTGCTACGGCGACATTGTTCAGACAGAGGGCCGGTTCTGGCGTCATGAGCAGACGTGCTGGAAGGCCATTCCGGATCATGAGTTGAGAATTGCCGTCCACGTCTATGATGGTGCCGCGTTCAGATCGCCTTCCGGCGAGCCATCCCGGGTCAAACTATCTAGGTCACGGATCGATTCCGCGCTCAATGAACTGGCGGCACTCGTCTCCGCATCTGAATTCTTCGCCGATGCAGCTATCGGGATCAACTGCACCAACGGATTCATTCGGTTTGACACGCAAGGTGTGGCGCGGATTGAGCCACATCACCGTGATCATCGATGTCGCCATACGCTTGCGGGATGCTGGGAAGCTGGGAAGTCCCCCAAGCCCATCGAGGGGTCACTGCTGGGGCGCCTTCTCGGCGGTGTTTTCCGCGGCGACGATGATGCCGGCGAGAAGATCGATTTGCTCGCGGAAGTGGCTGGCTCCGCCGCTCTTGGTCATGCAACGCGCCTGAGACAGCCTCGGGCGGTCATTCTCAAGGGAGAGACCGCCGAAAACGGAAAAAGCCAGGTGCTTGATCTCATGCGCGGCGTCTTGCCCAAATCGGCCATCGCATCGGTGACCGCAAGCCGCATGGGCGACGAACGCCATATTGTAGGTCTAGTCGGAAAGCTCCTGAATGCAAGCGACGAACTCTCCTCATCGTCGGCAATAGCCTCCGACACCTTCAAGGCGATCGTCACTGGTGAACCTGTTCAAGGCAGGGATGTCTACAAGTCGCGCATCGAATTTCGGCCACTGGCGCAGCACGTCTTTGCAACCAACACACTGCCTGTGTTTCAGGGTGGCATGGACCGTGGCGTACAGCGCCGCCTGCTCGTCATAGGCTTCAATCGCGTCATTCCCTGCGAGGAACGCATAGAGGCCATTGGTCGGCGAATTGGTGAGGAGGAGCCGGACCAGTTGCTGGCCTGGGCGGTGGGTGGCGCGTCGCGGCTCATTCGACAGAAGGGGTTCACATTGCCGCCGACCAGCAAGACTGCAATGAACGACTGGCTGTTCGGTGCAGATCCCGTCCTTGCCTGGCTCGCAGAGCGGGTTAGATCCCGCCAGATCGTTGACCAGTCCCCGCGCATCGCAACACGATTTGCATTCGATGAGTTTCGAGACTGGGCACTATCGGAGGGGTTCGCGGAACGCACCCTCCCCTCCATCAACGCATTCGTCCAGCGCGTTACAGCCAACGCCACCGGCGTCGAATACCGCCGCCGCCGCGACGGTCGATTTTTCATCGGCATGGTGCTGCCCCGGAATGCAAGTCACTTGGCGGACGGTGACGGTGAGGTGACGCATGGGTGACGCAAGAAACCACACTAACCCATTGATTGTGCTTGCGTGTCGCAGCAGGTGCCAATCCTTCACGCATACGTGCGCGCACATATGCAGAAGATCCCCGCTCCGGTGCGTCACGCGAGCACAATCAATGACTTGGACCTTAACAGCCGGTCGCAGAAGCGTCACGGCACAAACGAGACAGAAAATTCGCAACCCTGCCAACGGAGAGAGACTATGAAATTTACGCCCCGTGGTTTTGGAGGCAATCGCCGGTCGGTTGACCTGGTCAAGCGCGATGGCTGGCGGGAGCAGCGCGTGCTCGCTGTTTCCCTGGATGATCACAGGCTGACTTGGCCGGAGCGAGAACTGGTGCGTCAGCTCGGTGAAAAGCTCTACGGTCGACCAGAAGCAAAGGACGAGCGAGCGTGAACGAGACCATCTGGACACCGAAACTGGTGGAGCTGCGATTGGCCGAGGCCGCTTCCGTCCTGAAGCGACTGCCGGAGGACCGCCGCCTGGGATATTTCAACACGTGGCCCCAATACCGGCACGACTTTGCGGACCTTGTGGAGCAAGAACCGAGGAAGACATCCATGCCACCGCCCTCCCCCGCCGCGATCAGCCGGATGGAAGCGGCGCTGGAATGGACGTTCGGTCTTGAGCCTATTGAAGGCACTATCATCTGGATGCGCGCGCGCAACATTCCATGGAAGACGATCTGCTGGAAAGTCGGTCTGCAGCGTTCTGCGGCGCATGAGAACTGGATGTATGGCCTGTGCATGATCGCCCTGACGCTCAACCAGCAGCGGTTCAACCGCAAGCTTTCCAGGCGGCGGATCATTGAGCTTGCCAACGCTTCTGAGGCAACGCGAAGTCCTGCGTGAAATGTCCGCCATACAGTTTTCGCTCGGACAGAATGGGTCGAGCAGGTCTATAGTGGCGATAAGCTCAGGTGAGACACGACCGCGAGCCAATCTGGCGAGTTTGCGGTTCCTTCCTGGCGATATTTGTATGCTGGCGGGCGAAGCGCGGGAAATCGCCAGCGACAGGCCCGGATTTTTGGGAAGCCACCCGGAAGCCGGACCCACCCGAGCCGCGCGCAAACACCAATGAACGCTGGCCTTCCGACCGGACACCGCTGGTGGCCGCTGGACCCCGCGTGGAGTCCGGCCCGGCATCCGGAGTCCGGAAGCCACCGGCATCCACCCGACCGAGGAATCTTGCCCACCATGACGCTGAGCTTCGCCCCGGACGCGATCGAGACGTGGCCGCTGTCGCGCCTCCAGCCCTACGCGAAGAACGCGAAGGCGCACGGCGCGGACCAGGTCGCGAAGATCGCCGCCAGCATGGCCGAGTTCGGCTGGACGGTGCCCTGCCTCGTCGCCGAGGACGGCCAGTTGATCGCGGGGCACGGGCGCGTGCTGGCCGCGACGCAACTGGGACTGACCGAAGCGCCGGTGATCGTGCTCGGGCATCTGACCGAGGCACAGCGCCGGGCGTACCGGATCGCGGACAACAAGCTGACGGAACTCGGCACCTGGGACGAGGCGCTGCTGTCGGCGGAGCTGAACGACCTGCTGGCCGAGGATTTCGACCTGTCGCTGGTCGGGTTTTCCGACGGCGAACTGGACAAGTTGCTGGCATTCGTGCCCGAAGGCGACAGCGAGGAAGGTGGCGGTGCCGGCGTGCCGCCGGTGACCATCCCCGAGCCGCCGCGCAACCCGGCCTCGGGCGCGGGCGATCTCTGGATCCTCGGCGACCACCGGCTGCTCTGCGGCGACGCAACCAGCCATGAAGACGTCCGCCGCCTGATGAACGGCGAGCGGGCCATCCTGTTCGCGACCGACCCGCCGTATCTTGTGGATTACGACGGATCGAACCATCCGACCCGGAACAAGGACTGGTCAGCGTCCTACAGCACGACCTGGGATGACAGTTCGCAGGGAGCCGAGCTCTACAACGGCTTCATCGCCGCTGCTGTGGCAGAGGCAATTGCCGAAGACGCCGCCTGGTATTGCTGGCACGCCTCCCGCCGCCAGGCGATGCTGGAAGCCTGCTGGGAAAAGGCTGGGGCCTTCGTTCACCAGCAGATCATCTGGGTGAAGGACCGAGGGGTTCTAACCCGGTCGCATTACCTTTGGAAGCACGAGCCGTGCTTTATGGGCTGGCGCCGTCCGAACCGCCCGCCGAAGGTTGCCAAAGAAACTCTGCCATCGACATGGGCACTGCCCAGCTTTGCCAAGGATGACCGGCCAGACCACCCGACGCCGAAACCGCTCGACGCCTTCGGGATCCCGATGCGTCAGCACGTCGCCCGCGGCGGCCTCTGCTACGAGCCGTTCTCCGGTTCTGGCTCGCAGATCATCGCAGGCGAAGCCAACGGCCGCCGCGTCTTTGCGATGGAGATCAGCCCCGCCTATGTCGACGTCGCCGTGGAACGCTGGCAGGCGGACACGGGGCGCGAGGCGGTCCTCGACGGCGATGGCCGGACCTTCGCGCAGGTGAGAACCGAGCGGCTGGGCGAGACTTCGAAGGATCAGGACGCGGCGGCATGAAACAGTCGCGCCTCATGTCGCTGGTCGAGGCCATCGCCAACGTCGCGGTGGGCTACGGCGTCACGGTGGTTACACAGATCCTGATCTTCCCGGTGTTCGGGCTGCACACGACGCTGGCGCAGAACCTGAAGATGGGCGCGGTGTTCACGTTGGTGAGCATCGCGCGGTCTTTTACCCTGCGGCGACTGTTCGAGGCGATTAGAGTTAGCAAAACACAGTAGTACAGCACTGAGCGACGCAGCATTTTAGTGATGGTTGAAGCGCATCCGCTCAAACAACATGACGCCGCTCAATGTTTGTCAGCGTTTCCAACGTGCTTTGATCAAATGGCCATCGAGCCAATCCGCAAGCTTCTCTGTTTCATCGATTGCTGCATAAAGCTGATCCCGTGACACGTGTACTGCCGGGCTCAAGAACGAGAGATTTACGAGATCGGCATCACTAAACATCGAACGATCTTGTTCACTCATGAAAAACAGAGAAGTATGCTTTTCTATATCTGCCTTGGAGTGGGTAACTCGCATTGACGTTATCTCTTCTGGATGCTGATCTCTGTTACGCGCTAGCGTGATCTGCTCAACCAAACCGAGATCTGCTGGGCAATCTAGGCGTGAAATTTGAAGAACCTGCTCATAGCAATTCATGTACCCTTCAATAAAGCCTCTCTGAAATGCCTTCTTTCGCTCGCCCTTTTCCCACTGCACGCCGATTTGTTTCTCCCAGGTTCTGAAAAATAGCTGCAGTGAGGGTGAAAGCATCGACAAGCAGGTACGACCCAGTAACTCAAGGCCTTCCGATGCCTCGAGCCACTCGACTAGATACGCTGGCTCACCATCTTCGCTGTATGGAGGGTTATCAAATGGCGGCAGCCTGTCCTCAATGGCCTTCATGATCCCATCAAACGGACCAGCGGCCGTATCATAGAACTGCCTGATGAACCGGGTGCGCTCTCTGAAAAAATGCAATACGTCCATGCGAGGCCCAATTCCATAGAGTGGCCGCTGCCTCAACGAAGCGCGGCGGATTCGATCGCGTCGGTTCTATTACCGTAGGTTGCCCTTTCACCAGATTCCGTACAAGAGCAGATAGCCACAATTAAAGAGCGACAACTCTCCGAAAGAACTGCCGCCGTCCCGGAGGACGGCGGCCATCAACTTGTCGGGGTCCGGTGCGTCAGGCGGCAGGGAGTTTGTACACGCGCCCACGCCCCTCTACCTTCTCCGAGGTGACTTCGAGCCCGAGCTTCTTTTTCAGCGCCCCTGCTATCGCCCCGCGCACCGTGTGCGACTGCCAGTTCGTCGCGGCCATGATCTCCTCGATGGTCGCGCCATCCGGTGCGCGCAGCATGGCGATCAGCGTGGCCTGCTTGGTCCCCTCGCGCGGCGCGCGCGCCTTGGGCGCGGCCTCCGGCTCGGTGCGGGTTTCCGGTGCGGGCGCATCAGTGGGCGCGTCCGTCGCGCCCGAAGGCGCGGTGTTCACGTCCTCGGGTTCGAAGCCGATGGCGGCGAGGCCCGTGTCGGTGACGACCAGCGTGACGCCGTGGCCGTCGCCGGTCTCGCGCCAGACGGGCTCGCGGTTGCGCATGTCGGCGTCGACCTCCTGCAGGAAGCCCTTGGCGAGCATCGCGCTGACCACCTTGGCGGCGGCGCCGCCCCGCAGGCTCTCGGGCAGCGGCAGGGCGATGTGCTCGGGCCGCTGGGCGGCAGCGCTCAGGATCACGGCTTGGGTGTCGGAAAGCTTGGTCATCGTCGTCTCCCGTATCGGGGCGCGCGGAATGCGGGCCCTTCTACGAGGTCGAGCCCGCCAGTCGGCGGGCGGGACCGGGAGCGGGTCGTCTTACTCGGCGTGTTCGCCTTCGCTGAAGGCCATGTCGGTGATCTCGCGCAGCTTGGCGCGGTAGTGGTTCAGGGTGCCGACATGGCCCCAGTTGATCTCGTCGGGGTGTGTCTCGAAGTGGTCGGCGCTGAGGGCGGCGAGCCGCTCCAGCATCGCGTCGATCTCGGTCTTCGCGACGATGAAGGCGTCGAGGGCTTTCGTATTGTCGGTCGCGCGGCGGGTCATCGGGCTGGCTCCTTGGGTCGAGTTGCATCGTCGTCGGAATGACGTTCGCTCCGCTCGCGATGCTTATCAACTCAATAAGAAACTGATTTTGAATGATAATCGGAGTCATCGATGCAGGGCATGAGCGAGCGCCAGTACGCCGCCCATGTCGGGCTGTCGCGGGGCGCGATCCAGAAGGCAAAGACCGCCGAACGGCTCGTGCTGCTTCCCGACGGTTCCATCGACGCTGCGGCCTCAGACCGTCGGCGGGCGGAGACGACGGACCCGTCGAAGACCAGGAAGCCACCTGCGCCGAAGCTGAAACCCGTCCCCGCGGCGGCGGTGGCCGCTGTCGGCGACACGTTGCGCGAACAGGGTCTGGCGGTCGGCGGCGGCACGACCTTCCTGCAGGCCAAGACGGCGAACGAAGTGCTGAAGGCGCAGGAGCGGCGCATCCGGCTGCAGAAGCTCAAAGGGGAACTGATCGAGCGGGCCCGCGCGCTGGCGCTGGTGTTCCGGCTCGCGCGGGAGGAACGGGATGCATGGGTGAACTGGCCCGTGCGCGCGGCGGCGCTGATGGCGGCCGATCTCGGCGTAGAGCCTGCCGCCATGCAGAAGGCATTGGAGAAACATGTACGCGCCCACCTCGACGATCTCGCCGAGGTCCGGCCCGACTTCCGATGAGAACGGCGATGGCCTGACCGACTTCGACGGCGCGGGTGAGATCCTGCGCGCCTGGGGCAACGGGCTCCGGCCCGACCCGGACCTGACCGTGTCGGAATGGGCGGACCGGCACCGGATGCTCTCCGGCCGCGCCTCGGCCGAACCGGGGCGCTATCGCACCGCGCGCACGCCCTACATGCGCGAGATCATGGATCGCCTTTCGCCCGGCGACACGATGCAGCGCATCGTGTTCATGAAGGCCGCACAGGTCGGCGCGACCGAGGCCGGAAACAACTGGATCGGCTTTGCGATCCACCAGGCTCCGGGACCTATGCTGGCTGTCCAGCCGACGGTCGAACTGGCCAAGCGCAACTCGCGCCAGCGGATCGACCCGCTGATCGACGAAAGCCCGGGACTGCGGAACCGGATCAAACCCGCGCGGTCCCGCGATGCGGGTAACACGATGCTGTCCAAGGAATTCGCGGGCGGCATCCTCATCATGACCGGGGCGAACTCGGCGGTCGGGCTGCGCTCGACCCCGGCGCGCTACATCTTCCTCGACGAGGTCGACGCCTATCCGGCCTCGGCCGACGAGGAAGGCGATCCGGTCACGCTGGCCGAGGCGCGGTCGCTGACCTTCGCCCACCGGCGCAAGGTGTTCCTGGTCTCGACCCCGACAATCCGGGGGTTGTCGCGCATCGAGCGGGAGTTCGAGGCGAGCGACCAGCGCCGGTTCTTCGTCCCGTGCCCGCATTGCGGTCAGGTGCAATGGCTGAAGTTCGAGCGGTTGCGCTGGCAAAAGGGTCGTCCGGAGACGGCTGAATATCATTGCGAGGGCTGCGACGCGGCAATCGCGGAACACCACAAGACTGCGATGCTGGAAGGCGGCGAATGGCGGGCGACCGCCACTGCCGCCGATCCGACCACGGTCGGGTATCACCTCTCGGCGCTCTATTCGCCGATCGGCTGGCTGAGCTGGGAGCGGATCGTGCGGGCATGGGACGCGGCGCAGGGGTCGGACGAGGCGATCAAGGCCTTCCGCAACACGATCCTCGGCGAGACATGGGTCGAGACTGGGGAAGCACCGGATTGGCAGCGGCTCTACGACCGCCGCGAGCGCTGGAAATCCGGCACGGTGCCTGCAGGCGGACTGTTCCTGACCGCGGGAGCCGACGTTCAGAAGGACCGGATAGAGGTCGATGTCTGGGCGTGGGGTCGCGGGCTCGAAAGCTGGCTCGTCGATCACGTTGTCATCGAAGGCGGGCCCGACCGGCATGACTCGTGGTCGGAGCTGACGGCACTATTGGATCGGTCCTGGCCGCATGAACGCGGCGCGCATCTGCGGATCGCGCGGCTCGCCATCGACACCGGCTACGAGGCTCCGGCGGTCTATTCCTGGTCGCGGGCGCAAGGCTTCGCGCAGGTGTCGCCGGTGAAGGGCGTCGAGGGCTTCAACCGCTCCAGCCCGGTGTCGGGGCCGACCTTCGTCGACGCGACCGAGGGCGGCAAACGCCTGCGGCGCGGGGCGCGGCTCTGGACCGTGGCGGTCTCGACCTTCAAGGCCGAAACCTACCGCTTCCTGCGGCTGGCGCGCCCGACCGAGGAGGAGATGGCCGATGGGGCCGCGTTCCCGCCCGGCTCGGTGCATCTGCCGCATTGGGTCGAGAATGAATGGCTGAAGCAGTTCGTGGCCGAACAACTGGTGACCGTGCGCACGAAACGCGGGTTCGCCCGGCTGGAATGGCAGAAGCTTCGGGAACGCAACGAGGCGCTGGACTGCCGGGTCTATGCCCGCGGCGCCGCCTGGATCGCGGGCGCAGACCGCTGGCCCGACGAGAAATGGCGCGACCTCGAGGATCAGCTCGGGGCAGCGCCCACCGACAGCGATGCAGCCGGGCAGATCAACCGGCAGGGACAGGCCCCGCAGGGCAAGCGCCGCTCCGACTGGCTCGGGCGGCGCGAAGGATGGTTTTGAGCATGATGGACTGGACGGAAACCGAGCTCTCGGCGCTGCGCCGGGCCTATGCCAGCGGCACGACCCGGGTCAGCTATGACGGCAAGTCGGTGGATTACGGCTCGGCCGCGGATCTGCTGGGCCGCATCCGCACCATCGAGCGCGCCATCGCGGGCGTTAGCCGACCGCTGTCGGTGGCCAGTCTGGCGGGTTTCTCGCGCGGGGACCGCTGATGTCGGCGAACTGGTTCGACCACGCCATCGCAACGGTGGCCCCGCGCATGGCCGCGCGCCGCGTGATGGCGCGTCAGGCCTTCGAGACCCTGACGCGGGGCTATGATGGGGCTGCGCGCGGGCGGCGGACCGAGGGCTGGCGGGCGCCGGGATCCTCCGCCGACACCGAGATCGGCGTCGCCGGGGCGCTCTTGCGCGACCGGATGCGTGATCTGGTGCGCAACAACCCGCATGCGGCAAAGGCCGTTGCGGTGCTGGTCAACAACATCATCGGCGCGGGCATCATGCCGCGCGCCGCCAGCGGCGATGACACACTGGACCGGAAGGTCGATGCGCTCTTTGAGCGCTGGACGGCGGATTGCGACGCCGACGGCCAACTGGACTTCTACGGTCTGCAGACGTTGATCTGCCGCGAGATGGTCGAGGCGGGTGAGGTGCTGGTGCGCCGCCGCCTCCGGCGCGCGAGCGACGGCCTGCCAGTGCCGCTGCAATTGCAGGTGCTGGAGGCCGACTTCCTCGACGCCACGAAATCCGGCGCCATTGGCGCGGGACGTCTGGTCCAGGGGATCGAGTTCGACCCGGTCGGCAAGCGCCGGGCCTATTGGCTGCATGCCGAGCATCCGGGTGACGCCTACGGTGCCTTGCAGAATGGCCTGCAGAGCCGCCCGGTGCCTGCGAGCGAGATTGCCCATGTCTATGAAAAGCAGCGCACGCAGGCGCGCGGCGTTCCCTGGGGCGCGCCGGTGATCCGCAGTTTGCGCGATCTTGACGATTACGAGGTGGCCGAACTCGTTCGCAAGAAGACTGAGGCCTGCGTTACGGCCATCGTCTTTGGCGACGACGAGGCGCAGCAGGGCATCGCCCCCTCCGTGGTAGATGCAGACGGCAACCGAGTGGAGCAGTTCGAGCCGGGGCTGATAGCCTATGCGCGGGGCGGCAAGGACATCCGATTCAACCAGCCCTCCGCCACAGGCGGCTACGGCGAATATAAGCGGGCCAGCCTGCACACGATCTCGGCCGGGTTCCGGGTGCCTTACGAGCTGCTGACCGGCGATCTCAGCCAGGTCAACTATTCCTCGATCCGGGCGGGCCTGGTCGAGTTCCGCCGCCAGATCGACGCCGTGCAATGGCAGCTGTTCATCCCGATGCTCTGCGCGCCGGTCTGGCGCTGGTTCACCGAAGCAGCATGGGCGGCAGGGCAGATCCCGTCGCCGACCGTGCCGGTCGAATGGTCGCCACCGAAGTTCGAGGCCGTCGATCCGCACAAGGACGCGATGGCGAACCTGCTGTCGATCCGCTCCGGCACCATGACGCTGGCGGAGGTGATCGCCCGGCAGGGGCGGAACCCCGACGCGGTGCTGGCCGAGATCGCAGCCACCAACGCCAAGCTCGACGCGCTTGGGCTGGTGCTCGACAGCGATCCGCGCCGCGTCACCAAGACCGGCAGCGCGCAGACCAGCGATCCGACGAACGATCCCGCCGAAGCGGATGAAACCGACCCGGCGCAGGCCAACCAACAGGACTGATCCCATGGACACGATGATCGAACTGCCAGCCATGCGCCGGTCGGCGGAGCTTGCGCCGAACACGGCCGATGCCGACACCCGCACCGTCGAGGTGGTGTGGTCAGCCGGGGCCCGCGTGCGCCGCGCGACCTTCTTCGGCGAGCCCTATGACGAGGAACTGAGCCTCGATCCCGCCCATGTCCGGCTCGATCGGCTGAACGCGGGCGCGCCCTTCCTGAAGGTGCACGAGCTCGACACGCTCGATGCGGTGATCGGCTCGGTCGTGCCGGGTACGGCGCGGATCGAGAATGGACGCGGCATTGCGCTGGTGCGCATCTCCGAGCGCGCCGACGTCGAGCCGATCTGGCGCGACATTCAGGCCGGGCACATCCGCGCTGTCTCCATCGGCTACCAGGTCCACCGCTTCGAGGTCTCGAAACCCGAAGCCACTCGCGAGCTTTGGCGCGCGGTGGACTGGACGCCCTTCGAGGTGTCCGCCGTGCCGGTCGGGGCCGACCCCGCCGCAGGCTTCCGCGCCCAATCCCCACTTCACGACTGCGTCCTCCACCGCCGGGACGTCCCACCCACCCAAACAGGAGCCATCCCGATGACGGACAAATCCAATGACCCGGCCGAACCGGCCAATGAAAAGCCCAGCGACTCTGTCGCGACCGAGGACACCCCTATGACCGAGCCGAAGGCCACCACGACCGAGCCGCAGCGTGGCGACGCTGAACCGCAGGTTCGCACGAGCGAAACCCGCACGCAGCCGAAGGCCAATGCTCCTGCTGCGCCCGACACCGAAGCGGTCGCCACCCGCGCCCGCGAGGCCGAGCGCGACCGCGTCTCCACCATCTACGATCTGGCCGGGCGGCTGAACCTCGAGCGCGGCTTCGCCGAGGATCTGGTCAAGCGCGGCGTCAGCGTCGACGAGTCCCGCCGCCTGATCCTCGACCAGGTCGCTGCGAAATCCGACGAGACCCGGACCTTCCCCCATGTCTCCGTCCCGCTCGGCGGCCGCGACGAGCGCATCACCCGTCGGGACGCGGTGGCGAACGCGCTGCTGCACCGCTACAGCCCGACGCTGTTCCAGCTGGAAGACGTCGCCCGCCAGTACCGCGGCATGACCCTGCTGGAGCTCGCCCGCGAAAGCCTCGGCAATGCCGGGGTCAACACGCGCGGCCTGTCGCGCGACGAGGTGGCGACGCGCGCGCTGCATTCGACTTCTGACTTCCCCGAGATCCTGTCGGCGGTCACCAACAAGACCCTGCGGCAGGCCTACGAGGCCTATCCCCGCACCTTCATGCTGTTCTGCCGCCAGGTGCTCGCCACCGATTTCAAGGCGATGCACCGGGTCCAGCTCGGCGAGGCGCCGCAGCTGCTGGAGGTCGGGGAAAGCGGCGAGTTCAAGCGCGGGACGCTCGGGGAGTCGAAGGAGAGTTACAAGGTCAAGACCTATGGACGGGTGGTCGCGATCACCCGCCAGACGCTGATCAACGACGATCTCGACGCCTTCACCCGGATCCCCGCGATGTACGGCAACTCCATCGCGCAGCTGGAGTCGGACGTGGTGTGGGGCATCATCACCGCCAACCCGGCCATGGCCGACGGAAACGCGCTGTTCCACACCACCCACAAGAACCTTGCGGGCACCGGGGCGGCGCTGGCGGTCGAGGCGGTTGGTGCGGCCCGCGCCGCCATGGCCAAGCAGACCGGGCTCGACAAGAAGACGGTGCTGAACGTCCGCCCCGCCTTCCTGATCGTGCCCGCCTCGCTGGAACTGAAGGCCGAGCAGCTGGTGGCCCAGAACCTCGTGCCCGCTGCGACGTCCAGCGTCGTGCCGCAGTCGATCCGGACGCTCGCTCCGATCAGCGAGCCCCGGCTCGATGCCGCCAGCGAGACCGCTTGGTATCTGGCGGCCAGCCCGAACCAGATCGACACCATCGAATACGCCTATCTGGAGGGCCAGCAAGGTGCATACATCGAGACGCGCAACGGCTTCGACGTCGACGGCGTCGAGATCAAGTGCCGCCTCGACTTCGGCGCAAAGGCCATCGACTGGCGCGGCCTCTACAAGAACCCGGGCGCATAAACCGGGCATCCCAGAAATCTCACCTCTGACGGGCGGTCCAATCGGGCCGCCCGTTCTTGTTTGCAAAGGATCCCACCATGAAAAACTACGTCCAGCCCGGAAACACCATCACTCTGACCGCGCCCTATGCCGTGACCTCCGGCGATGGCCTGCTTGTTGGCTCCATTTTCGGCGTGGCCGCCGGGGATGCCGCCAACGCCGAAACGGTCGAGGCTTCGCTCGTTGGCATCTTTGACCTGAAGAAGGTCGCGTCCCAAGCCTGGTCTGCCGGTGACAAGGTCTATTGGGACAATACCAATAAGGAAGCCACCAAGACCGCCACGGCGAATACGCTGATCGGAGTGGCCACCGAAGCGGTTGCAGGCGGCGCGGGCGACCTTATCGGCCGGGTGCGCCTGAACGCGAGTTTCTGATGACGGCATTTACCGCCGTCGTTGATGCGCTGTTCGCGGATCCCAATATCGGGCAAGAGGCGGTCTACACCTCCGATGGTGGTGCGCCCGTTCTGGTGCGCATCGTCTCGCGGCAGGCTGATGCAATCACCGACTTTGGCGACGCCCGGCTTTGGTCGGAAACGACCCGGATCGATCTGCGCGTCGCGGAGGTTCCGGCACCGCGCCCGGGCGACCGCTTGGAAATCGACGGGGAGGCCTTTCTCATTCAAGGCGAGCCCGTCCGCGACCGCGAGCGGCTGGTCTGGACCGTAGATCTGAGGCACGCGTGAAACTCAAGCTCGACATCACCCCCGATCTCGTCGCTGCCATGGCCGCAGAGGTGAACGCGGGCGAGAAGGCCGTCACGGCCGCCATGCGCGAGGCCGGTACCGGGTTGAAGTCTTCGTGGCGGACCCAGGTCACTGGCGCGGGTCTCGGGCGACGGCTCGCCAACTCGATCCGCAACCAGACCTTCCCGCGCGCAGGCGAGAGCCTTGATGCAGCGGCGCTGGTCTGGTCCAAAGCCCCGGTCATCGTCGGTGCGCACGACACTGGTCCTCTGATCCGCTCGAAGGATGGGTTCTGGCTGGCGATCCCGCTGCCTGCCGCAGGCAAGTCCCTCCGAGGCGGCAGGATCACGCCCGGCGAATGGGAGCGCCGCCGCGGGTTGCGCTTGCGCTTCGTCTATCGCCGCACCGGCCCGAGCCTGCTTGTGGCGGAGGGACGGCTGAACACGAAGGGCCAGGCCGTTGTGTCCCGCTCCAAGACCGGGCGCGGCAAGGTCACCGCGCCGATCTTCCTGCTCGTGCCGCAGGTCAAGCTGCCGAAGCGGCTGGATCTGGCGCGGGATGCGGACCGGGCGTTGGACAGCGTGCCGGGGCTGATCGTGGCGAACTGGGTGGAGGGGCGAACAGGTTGAAGGCCGCTGTGCGGACAAACCCGCCATTGGAATACATGACCTGAACGGTCGCTCTGTGTGCCTCGCGACCGCCCCGAAAATCACTATGGGCGACAAGCCCTCATTCGCGGCATATGTGATTGTAGAACGTTTGAGCTCAATAGCGGCTTTTTACTCCGCCGCGATCTCTTTCCGCGTCGACAGGATAGTGCTGGTGTTGTCTTCGATCCAGTCGGCGAGCACGCGCACGTGTTGCGCGACCTCTTCGCCCATAGGGGTCAGGCTGTATTCCACATGCGGCGGTACAACCGGGAAGGCCTGCCGATGCACGAAGCCGTCCGCCTCCAGCGTCTGAAGCGTCTGCGTCAGCATCCGGTCACTTACCCCGCCGATCGTCCGCCTGAGCGCGGCAAAGCGGATCGTCCGCCCCTGAAGGGCGATCAGTGTCAAGACGGCCCAGCGACCGGTGACATGTTTGAGGATATCGCGCGATGGGCATTCCTGCGCTTGCAGGTTGCCCACCAGCTTGCCCGACCGGACGGCGTCACTGAGTTTTGGCATGGGGACCTCGGAAAATTCAAGCTAACAAAAATGTATGTACTTACTTTTCATAAGTAAAGGGTCTAACTCTCCGCTATCGCAACCAGAAGCAAAGAGATGCACCATGACCATTGCAATCACCGGCGCAACTGGCCAGCTTGGCCGCCTCGTCATCAACACCCTGAAAACCAAGAATGCGCCGGGCGGCATCGTCGCGCTGGCCCGCAACATCGACAAGGCCGCGGATTTGGGTGTTCCGGCGCGTATCTTCGACTATGACGCCCCCGAAACCCTCCCGGCGGCGCTCGACGGTATCGACACGCTGCTGCTGATCTCGGGCAGCGACATCGGTCGCCGCGTATCGCAACATGCCGCCGTGATCGAAGCCGCGAAGGCCGCCGGGGTTCAGCATATCGTCTACACCAGCCTGCTGAAAGCACCCTCCAGCACGCTCGGCCTTGCCCCGGAGCACGTTGAGACGGAAAAACTGTTGGCCGCTTCCGGCATCGGCCATACCGTGCTGCGCAACGGCTGGTATACAGAGAACTACGCCATGGGCCTGCCTGCGGCGCTGGAACACAACGCCCTGATCGGCGCGGCCAAGGATGGCCGGATCTCGTCGGCTACGCGGCAGGACTATGCCGAGGCCGCCGCCGCCGTGCTGCTGGACACAGGCCTTCAGGGCAAAACCTATGAACTTTCCGGCGATGAAAGCTTCACCCTCGCCGATCTGGCGGCCACACTATCCGCGCAGGCGGGCAAGGACATCCCTTACGTCGATATGCCCGAGGCTGACTATGCCGCTGCGCTGACCAGCGCGGGCCTGCCTACCGAACTGGCAGGGTTCCTCGCCCATTGTGATGTCGAGGCCTCCAAGGGGGTGCTGTTCGACGACGGAACGCAGCTATCGACCCTGATCGGCCGCCCGACCACGTCGCTTGCCACGGCGGTCGCCGCCGCGATCGGCTAAAGCCATCGTGCGGGGCGTCTGATCGCGCCCCGCCTCGTAATCTTGGGCAGCTTGACGCAGCTTTCCACGAGGCAGCCAAGGGCCGTCCTCACTTCTGCCAGTGTCGGTTTCTGGCGATTGCCAGCCACCTGCGCACTGTGCAGCATCCGTGACAATAGGCTCATTCCGGACCCTTTCTGCAACTGCACGGTAGCGTGAAAAGAAATGCCCAGCCCCCGCGAAACCATCCTCGCCGCACTGCACGCGCGGCTCTCGGCGCTGGCCGCCACCGCCCTGCGCGGTGAGGTGCTGCCCGAGCGTGTCCCGACCGAGGGGCTGCTGATCCTCCGAGACGGTGAGCCCGGTGAACCCGAGGTGACGCTGTCGCCACTGCGCTACCACTACCAGCACCGCGCCGAGATAGAGGCGGTGGTCCAAGGCGCCGACCGTGACACCGCTTTCGACACGCTGACCGCCAGCATCGGCGCAGCGCTCACCGCCGACCGCGCGCTGGGCGGCCTCTGCGACTGGGTCGAGGCGGAAGCGCCGCGCCCCGTGGACCTGCCGATCGAGGGCGCGGCCAGCTTAAAGGCCGCCGTGATCCAAGTCGTCTTGCACTATTCGACGGACGATCCTCTTGGTGGGTGACTCAGTTGGCGTTGAGACCTAACGGTTGCCGCGAATGGAGCCGCAGCTTCCAGCTGTTCTCGCGAGCGATGACATCTTCAGCTGGCAGGTCTGGCGCAAGGCGTTCGAGTATGCTGAACCGATAATTGTGAGGGTCGCGGCCGCGCAGTTCGCGGTTTCCACCGTGACCATCGCGGGCGTAGACCTGCCACCGACCGTAAATGTTTTCGCGACCGCAGGCGGAGCCGACATAGGCCCGACGATCGCTTTCATCGAAAATGAGGTAGATCCCGCGCCATTCAGCCAGCCGCGCCCGCCAAGACGCCGGTAGCGCCAAGAGTTCCGCGAAGGTGAGATCGATCTCGCGCCAGTCAGGCGGCGGGGCTGCGAAAGCGCTTTCCTCGAGGATCGCGCTGACAGGAAAGATCCCGCGGTCCACCCACCGGAACCATGAGCGCTCCGGCGGCGGAAAATCGATGACCAGCCGACCGCGCCAGTTGCTGTAGAAAGGAAGGCGCTCCAAGTCGAACTGAAGCTCGGCTCCCACCCGGTCTGCGTGATCGGCTGTGAAACCCTCGTATCCCATTTCCCTGAGGGTAAGGTTCTCCGGTATGCGCCAGAAGGCATCATGGTCGAGCGAGCGCGCCTCGCCGATGCGATAAAGCCCGACGAAGTGCGCTTTGCCGGGCGAGAGTCCCAGGAAGCTCGCCGCGAATTCGGCCCGACGCAAGGCGGCTTTTGGTCGGCCGGGGACGGACTGGTAGACTTCGAAAAGGTCCGGGCGTTCTTCGATAATCCACGGCATCGCGCGGGCAAGTCGGGTCTCGAAGGGGCGGTGGCGCAGCAGGACAATGCGCTCTCTGAGGTCTGGGTCGTATCCTTGAAGGCGCAATAGGTCCTTGAAATCCATAGCAGCTCTGCTCTCAGCCCGTTGGGTGCAGCCTAAGCCTAGCGTAACTCGGCAGCAACGCCGCTTTTTGTGATCCGCCCAGCGAGGCAAAGAAAGGAGAACACCATGGCACGAGCCCAGGGGGCGCGGGCGCTGATGGCGCTTGCGTTCGAGACGACCTATGGAACGCCGCCCGCCAGCGGCTTCACCCGCATGCCTTTCGCCAGCACTTCGCTTGGCGCGGAGCAGCCGCTGCTGAACTCGGAGCTACTCGGCTACGGCCGCGATCCGCTGGCGCCGATCAAGGACGCGGTTACGGCCGATGGCGATGTCGTCGTGCCGCTCGACGCCGAGGCACTTGGCTTCTGGCTGAAGGCGGCCTTCGGGACACCCACGACCACGGGCGCGGAGGCCCCCTACAGCCACGAGTTCCAGTCCGGGTCCTGGACACTGCCCAGCATGTCGATCGAGACCGGCATGCCCGAGGTGCCGCGTTACGCGATGTATTCCGGCTGCGTGCTCGACCAGATCACTTGGCAGATGCAGCGCTCGGGCCTGTTGACCGCGACCGCGCGGCTGGTGGCGCAGGGCGAGACGGTCGGCACCACGACCAGCGCCGGGACGCCCGCCGCGCTGGAGCTGAAGCGCTTCGGCCATTTCAACGGGGCGATCACGCGCAATGGCACGGCGCTCGGCAACGTCGTCTCGGCCGAGATCACCTATGCCAACAACCTCGACCGGATCGAGACCATCCGCTCGGACGGCCGCATCGACGGCGCCGACCCGTCCATCGCCGCGCTCACCGGCCGGATCGAGGTGCGCTTCGCCGACCAGACGCTGGTGACGCAGGCCATCAACGGCGAGGCCTGCGAGATGGAGTTCGCCTACGTCCTGCCCACCGGCGAGAGCTTCACCTTCACCGTGCACGCCGTCTACCTGCCGCGCCCGCGGATCGAGATTTCGGGGCCACAGGGCGTGCAGGCCACCTTCGACTGGCAGGCCGCGCGCGACAGCATCGTCGGCCGGATGTGCACCGCCACCCTCGTGAACGACGTGGAGAGTTACTGATGCTGACGCTCGACCTGACCAACGCGCCGCGCTGGCACGATCTCGCCCCCGGCGTCCGGGCGCAGCTGCGCCCGCTGACGACCGCCCTGATGGTCGCGACGCGGAGTGATCCCGCCGTCGAGGCGGTGCCCGAGGAGGCCTCGGACGAGGAACGCGCTGTCGCCTTCGCCAAGGCGCTGGCCCGGCGCGCGGTACTTTCATGGGAGGGCATCGGCGATGCCGACGGCAAGCCGATCGATCCCAACTCCGAGGCCATCGACGCGCTGCTCGACGTCTGGCCGATCTTCGAGGCGTTCCAGCTGACCTACGTCTCCAAAGGCCTGCTGCTGGAACAGGAAAAAAACGCCTCCGCGCTCTCGCCGAATGGTCCTTCGGCGGGGGCGAGCGATACTGCCAGGCCTGCCCGAAAGCCTGCCCGGACTGCCCGGCGCGGCTGAACCGTCCGGAAACTCCGGAGGGTTGGCAAGTCTGGGACCTGGTCGGCCGTCTCGGTGGCCAGCTCCGCGTGCTCCCGTGCGCGGTGATCGGTTGGGACCTGTCAGCGGCGCTGGTGCTCGGTGACGCGCTTGGCGTGCCGCCCCTCGCCATGGCCGAACTGCTGCCCGTGATCGAGGCGGTGATGGTGGCCAAACTCAACGAACAGATGGATCATTCCAATGGCTGAGAAACGCGTCTCCGTCCGCCTGGCGGCCGTGGGCGGTCGACATGTGCGCGCCGAGCTGGAAGGTGTCGGTGAAGCCGGGGCGCGCGGGTTCGGGCGGCTCAGCCGGGAGATGGAGGCGGCCAACACCCGGCTCGCGGCGTTTTCCCGCCGTGTCGGAGTGGCTGCCGCTGCCGCAGTGGCCGCCGCTGCGGCTGCTGGCGTTGCGATGGTGCGCTCCGGCCTGCAGACGGTGGATGCGCAGGCCAAGCTCGCGCAGTCGCTCGGCACAACAGTCGCCTCGATCCAGACACTGGAACGCGCGGGCGAGTTGGCGGGCGTGTCGATGTCCGGCATCGAACAGGCGACGAAGGACCTGACGCGCCGTCTCAGCCAGGCGGCGGCCGGGACCGGTCCTGCCGCCGACGCGCTGGACCGGCTGGGCCTTTCCGCCAACGAGTTGATCGCCCTGCCGCTGGATCAGCGAGTGGGGGCGATCAACGCCGCCATCGAAAACTTCGTGCCCGCCGCAGAACGCGCGGCGGTCGCGGGCCAGCTCTTCGGCGAGGAAGGCTCCATCGCCATGTCGCGGATCGACACCGCGACGCTGCGCCAGGCGACAGAGGATGTTCTGGCCTTCGGCGTCGTCGTGTCGGAGCAGGATGCCGACCAGATCGAGCGGACGAACGACGCCATCTCAAGGCTGGGGCTGATCTGGCGCGGGCTGTCGAACCAGCTGGCGGTCGCTGCGGCACCCGCGCTGGAAGCGGTTGCGAATGCCATGGGGGCCGTGGCCAGCCGCACCGGGCCACTCGGCATCGCGATCCGAGGCCTTTTCGACAACATCGGCCGTCTGACCAGCTATGCCGCCACGTTTGTGGCTTTTCTTGCAGGGCGTTGGGTCGCCGGTATGGCAGCCGCAGCGCTGTCGGTCCGTGGGCTCGCGACCGCGCTGGTTTTGCTGCGCGGCGCACTGATCCGCACCGGCATCGGGGCGCTGATCGTTGGCGCAGGCGAGCTTGTTTATCAGTTCACCCGCCTCGTGTCGGCCGCGGGCGGTTTCGGAGAAGCAATGTCGCTCCTGAATGACCTCGCGGTCGAGGTCTGGGAGCGGATCAAGATGGGTGCCGCTGCGGCGGGGGCTGCGGCCACGGCGATGTTCTTCGATCTGAAGGCCGATGCTGCCTCCGGAATGCAGAGCGCCATCGAGAGCGTGGTGTCTTTTGGCAACACTGCCGCGAACACGTTTGAGGGGGCATATGAGGCGATCAAGGCAATCTGGGGCATGCTGCCAGCCGCCATCGGCGATCTGGCGTTTCAGGCGGCCAACAGCCTGATCGATGGCGTGGAAGCGATGCTGAACGGCGTTGTTTCCCGGATCAACACGTTCATCGGCGGGATCAACCAGGGGCTGGAGGCGCTTGGGTCCGAGCGGCGCATCTCGATCATCCCCGATCTTGAGTTGGGTCAGATCGAGAACCGCTTCGAGGGTGCCGCGACGGCCGCGACGACCGCAGCTCAGACTGCCTTTGACCGGGCTTTCGAGGACAACCCGCTCGCCGCACCCGATCTCGGGCTCACCCAAGCGGCCAATACTGCGCTTGCCACCGC
Organism: Hoeflea sp. Naph1; assembly: GCF_046837775.1. Classification (GTDB taxonomy): domain Bacteria; phylum Pseudomonadota; class Alphaproteobacteria; order Rhizobiales; family Rhizobiaceae; genus Hoeflea. Next base: position 3,647,848 of record NZ_CP177286.1, read on the forward strand.
AAATACCTATCGTGGTGCCGCGCGCGATCTGGCCGAGGGGGCACGCGCGCCGCTCGCCAGTTGGCAGGCGTTGCGCGATGCGGTGCGGGGCAGCGATGAAGGTGGCGCGGACGCGCTGACCGAGGCGACCAACGCAGCTGACCGCTTTGAGACAGCCCTAGGTGATGCTGGACGCGCCGCTGCCGGTGCGGGCGCAGCGGCCGGGGCTGCAGCGGCCGCCGCCGAACCCAATACCGAAGCCGCCGTCACCGGCTGGCAGGCGGTCACCGCTGCACTTTCCGACTATGCCAGCAAGGCCCGCGATATCGGCGGTGATATCGGCCAGGCGCTGGTTGGTGCATTTCAGTCGGCTGAGAACGCCGTCGGCGAGTTCGTCAAGACCGGCAAGCTGGACTTCCGCGGTCTGGTCACCTCGCTGTTGGCCGATCTCGCCCAGCTGGCGGCGCGGCGGTTCATCCTCGGGCCGATCGCAAACGCGCTCTCCGGCGTCTTCTCCGGGGCTGGCGGGATTTTCGCCAACATCCTGCATGCGGGCGGAATGGTCGGGGCCGCGGGGCCCTCGCGCATGGTGCCCGCCATGGCTTTCGCTGCCGCGCCGCGGATGCATGGCGGCGGCATGGCCGGGCTTCGGCATGACGAGGTGCCCGCGATCCTGCAGCGGGGCGAGCGGGTGCTGTCGCGTCGCGAGGCCCAGAGCTACGGCGCGGGCGGCGGGGTCAACGTCACCATCATGGCGCGTGACGCCGAGAGCTTCCGGCAGTCCCGCACGCAGGTCGCGGCGGACATCGCCCGCGCCGTGTCGCTCGGGCGGAGGGGCATGTGATGGCGTTTCACGAGGTCCGGTTTCCAGACAACATCAGCCGGGGCGCGCGGGGTGGGCCGGAACGCCGCACACAGATCGTGGAACTGGCCTCGGGCGACGAGGAGCGCAACGCCAGCTGGGCCAACTCGCGCCGCCGCTACGACGTCGCCTACGGGATCCGGCGCGCCGACGATCTGGCGGCGGTAGTCGCCTTCTTCGAGGCACGGAACGGGCGGCTGCATGGGTTCCGCTTCAAGGACTGGGGCGACCACAAGTCCTGTCTGCCGTCAGGCACGCCGTCGCCGACCGACCAGGCGATCGGCACCGGCGACGGCGCGACAACAACTTTCCAGCTGGTCAAGCACTACGCCTCCGGTGCGCAATCCTGGACGCGCGCCATCGCCAAGCCGGTGGCAAGCAGCGTCCGCATCGCGCTGTCGGGCGTCGAGCAGCCCTCCGGCTGGTCGGTCGATACCGCGACCGGCGTCGTCACTTTCAGCGCCGCGCCGGGCGCTGGCGTCGCGATCACTGCGGGCTTCGAGTTCGACGTGCCCGTCCGCTTCGACACCGACGTGCTCGACGTGACGCTCGACCTCGAGCGGCTCGGCTCGATCACTTCCATTCCTCTTCTGGAACTGCGCCGATGAAGACCTTCGCTCCTACCTTGCAGGCCCATCTCGACGAGGGCACGACCACGCTCGCCTGGTGCTGGCGGATCACGCGGGCCGACGGCGTCACCTTCGGCTTCACCGACCATGACCGGACGCTGAGCTTCGACGGCACAGACTTTGAGCCCGAGAGCGGGCTGACCGCCTCCGAGGTCCGCTCCGGCTCGGACCTGTCGGTCGATGCGCAGGATGCCGAGGGCGTGCTGACCTCCGACCGCATCACCGAGACCGATATTCTCGACGGGCGCTGGGACAACGCCGAGGTCGAGGTCTGGCGGGTGAACTGGGCGGACACAAGCCAGCGCGTGCTGATGCGGCGTGGGGCCATCGGTCAGATCCGGCGCGGGCAGCTGGCTTTCGTCGCCGAGGTGCGCTCGCTCGCCCATGTCTTGGGCCAGACCGTGGGGCGTACGTTTCAGGCGACGTGTGATGCTGTGCTCGGCGATGCGCGCTGCGGCGTCGATCTGGAGGACCCGGCCGTCAAGGGCACAGGCGCTGTGATCGATCTCCTGCGGGACCGGGCGTTCACCGCCTCGGGTCTCGGCGGCTTCACCTCCGGCTGGTTCACCTTCGGCACGCTGGAGTGGACGAGCGGCGCGAACGTAGGGCGGCGCACCGAGGTGCTGAGCCATGATGTCACCGACGACATTGCGGTGCTGACGCTGCTTGAAGCGCCGGTACGCGGCATCGCCGAGAGCGATGCTTTCATCATCCGTGCAGGCTGCGACAAGCGGATGGAAACCTGCGGCGCCAAGTTCGCAAATACCGCCAACTTCCGGGGCTTCCCGCACATCCCCGGTCAGGATGCGGTTCTGCGCTATGCCACCAAGGATGGCGGGCACGAGGGGTCCGTGCTGTGACCTCCGCCGATCCCACCCGCGTCATCGCCATCGCACGGTCCTGGCTCGGCACGCCGTACCACGATCAGGCCAGCATGCGCGGCGTCGGCTGCGACTGCCTTGGACTCGCCCGGGGCGTCTGGCGCGAGGTCGTCGGTCCCGAGCCATTCCCGATCCCGCCCTACAGCCGCGACTGGGGTGAGACCGGCCCGCGCGAGGTTCTGGCCGAGGGCGCGCGGCGCATGATGACCGAGGTGCGGCCCGCCGAGGCCGGTCCCGGCGTGCTGGTCCTCTTCCGCATGAAGCCCCGCGCCATCGCCAAGCATGTCGGGATCCTGACCGGACCCGACACCTTCCTCCACGCCTATGAACGCCTCGGAGTGATCGAGGAACCGCTTACCCCATCCTGGCGGCGGCGCATCGCCTTCGCCTTCCTCTTTCCCCAACGCTGAGACCCAGAAATGGCTACCCTCGTTCTCGGCGCGGCTGGCGCAGCCATTGGCGGTTCGATCGGCGGCGCGATCCTCGGCGTCAGCGCCGCGACCATCGGCGGGTTCATCGGCTCCAGCATCGGATCGGTCGTCGACAGCTGGATCATCTCGTCGCTGGCGCCGACGCAGCGCATCGAGGGCGCGCGGCTCGACACGCTGCGCATTACCTCGGCCACCGAAGGCGCAGTCATCCCGCGGCTCTACGGGCGCATGCGCATGGGCGGCAACATCATCTGGGCGACCGATTTCCGCGAGGAGACCAGGACCACCACGCAGGGCGGCGGCAAGGGCGGCGGGGGCGGCAAGGTCAAGACGACCGAGTATCTCTACTACGCCAGCTTCGCCGTGGCGCTCTGCGAGGGACCGATCACCGGCATCGGGCGCGTCTGGGCCGACGGCAAGCCGATGGACCTCTCCGGCGTCACCTGGCGCTGGTATCCCGGCGACGAGGCCCAGACCGCCGATCCGTTCGTCGCCGCGAAGATGGGCGCGGCCAGCACGCCCGCCTATCGCGGCACCGCCTATGTGGTCTTCGAGGAGCTGGCGCTCTCGACCTATGGCAACCGCCTGCCGCAACTCTCCTTCGAGGTCTTCCGGCCGCTCGCCGATCCCGACACCGCCGAGGGACTGACGCAGGCCGTCACCATGATCCCCGCCTCGGGCGAGTTCACCTACGCCACGCAGGCGATCCGGAAGACCGATGGCGGCGCGACGGTGCCCGAGAACCTGAACGCTCTGGCCGACTCCACCGACATGGTGGAGGCGCTCGACCGGCTGCAGGCCATGGCCCCGGCGGTCGAAAGCGTCAGCCTCGTCGTGGCCTGGTTCGGCGACGACCTGCGCGCAGGATCCTGCAAGGTGCGGCCGGGCGTCGAGGTGTCGGCCAAGTCGACCACGCCTGCCAGCTGGTCGGTCAACGGCGTCAGCCGGGCCGGCGCCTTCCTCGTCAGCCGCGACGATCAGGATCGTCCGGTCTATGGCGGCACGCCGTCCGACTTCGCCGTGGTGCAGGCGATCCAGGAGATGAAGGCGCGGGGGCTGCGCGTCACTTTCTACCCGTTCATCCTAATGGACGTGCCGCCGGGCAACACGCTGCCCAACCCGTATTCCGACAATGCCGCCGCATCGGGCCAGCCTGCCTTTCCCTGGAGGGGCCGGATCACCTGTTCTCCAGCAGCAGGTTTCGCCGGGACCGTGGACAAGACCGCAACGGCCGAAAGTCAGGTCGCGGCGCTGTTCGGCGCGGCGACGCCCGCCAGCTTCAGCGTCTCGGGTCAGTCGGTCTCCTGGACCGGGCCATCGGGCGACTGGGGCCTGCGCCGCATGGTGCTGCACTACGCCCATCTCTGCGCGGCGGCGGGCGGGGTCGACGCATTCCTGATCGGCACCGAGATGCCGGGGCTGACGACGATCCGCTCGAGCGCCAGCAGCTATCCGGCGGTGCTGGCCTACCGGGACCTCCTCGCGGATGTGCGCTCGATCCTCGGGTCCGGGACGAAGATCGGCTATGCGGCCGACTGGTCGGAGTATTTTGGGCACCAGCCGGGCGACGGCAGCGGCGACGTGTTCTTCCACCTCGATCCGCTCTGGGCCGATCCGGAGATCGATTTCGTCGGGATCGACAACTACATGCCGCTGTCGGACTGGCGCGACGGCTTCGAGCACCTCGATGCGGCCGAGGGCTGGCCCGCGATCTACGACCGGACCTATCTGCAGGGGAACATCGCGGGCGGCGAAGGCTTCGACTGGTTCTACGCCAGCACCGCCGATCGCACCGCGCAGGTGCGGACCCCGATCACGGACGGCGCGGCGGCCAAGCCGTGGGTGTTCCGCTACAAGGATCTGCGCGCCTGGTGGTCGAACCCGCATTACGACCGCCCCGGTGGGGTGGAGAGCGGCACGCCGACGGCATGGGCGCCGGAGTCGAAGCCGATCTGGTTCACCGAGCTCGGCTGCCCGGCCATCGACCGGGGCACGAACCAGCCCAACGTCTTCTTCGACCCGAAGTCGTCGGAGAGCTTCACGCCGCATTTCTCGCGGGGCTGGCGCGATGACGCCATTCAGCGCGCCTATCTGGAGGCGACGTATCTCTGGTGGGGCGATGCCGCGAACAACCCGGCGTCCTCGGTCTACGGCGGCCGGATGGTGCATGTGCCGGAATGCGCCGCCTGGACATGGGACGCGCGGCCCTATCCCTTCTTCCCTGCGCTGACCGATGTCTGGACGGACGGGGCGAACTGGCGGCTCGGGCACTGGCTGACCGGGCGTCTCGGCGCGGTGTCGCTGGCGGCCCTCGTGCGGCATCTCTGCCTGCGCGCGGGGCTGCCCGAGGACCGGATCGACGTCACCGGCCTCTGGGGTGCGGTCGAGGGCTACGCCATCACCGCGCTGGAAAGCCCGCGCGCCTCGATCACCACGCTGTCGCGGCATTTCGGCTTCGACGCGGTCGAGACCGAGGGCGTGATCCGGTTCGTGATGCGCGGCCGGGCTTCCGTCGCCACGCTCGGTCCCGATGATCTGGTGGCCACCCGCGAGGGCGATGTGCTGGAACTGACGCGCGGCCAGGAGACCGAACTGCCGCAGGCCCTGAAATGGCAGGTCGCCCGCGCCGACGAGGATTACGACGCGGCCCTCGTCGAGGCCCGGCGCATCACCGTGGACACGACCCGGATCGCGTCCGAGTCCTTTCCAATGGCGGTGCCGCCCGAGGAGGCCGAGAGGCGCTGCCGCCGCGCGCTGATGGAGGCGTGGGTGGGCCGCGAGACGGCGGCGTTCCGTTTGCCACCCTCGCGCCTCGCGTTCGATCCGGCCGATGCGATCCGGCTCGCGCATGACGGGCGGCTGGTCGATCTGCGGCTCGTCTCCATCGCCGACGCCGAGGCGCGCGGCATCGAGGCGGTCCGCCAGGACCGGGCGACCTACGACCTGCCGCCCGGCGATCCGCGTGCGGCATCGCTGACGCGGGCCGTGGTGTTCGGCGCGCCGGACGCGGTGCTGATGGACCTGCCGCAGCTGACCGAGGACCAGCCCGCGCATCGACCGTTTGTCGCGGCGCACGCAATTCCCTGGCCGGGAGAGATGGCGGTGTTCCGCAGCCCATCGACCGACGGCTTCGAACTGCTCACCAGCTTCGGCACGCGGGGGCGGATCGGCACGCTGGTCTCGGACTTCTACGCGGGCCCCACCTCGCGCTTCGACCTCGGCAATGCGCTGGTGGTCGATCTGCTGACCGGCACGCTGGAGAGCGTCACGGACCTGACGCTCTTCGGCGGCACCAATGCGCTCGCCATCGAGAGCGCGCCCGGCGTGTGGGAAATCGTGCAGGCGGGCGCGGCTGAATTGTTGGCGCCCGGTCGATATCGGCTGACACGGCTCCTGCGCGGACAGCGCGGGACCGAGGGCGCCATAGGCAACCCGGCGCCCGCCGGCGCGCGAGTCGTGGTGCTCGACACTGCACTCGCGTCACTACCAGTCGCCGAGGCCGACCTTGGGATCCCGTGGAACTGGCGCATCGGCCCAGCGAGCCGTTCGGTCAGCGACGAGACCTATGTTGCGCAGGCCTTCACGCCCGAAGGCATCGGGCTGCGGCCGTTCTCCATCGCCCATGTCGAGCAGCCGTGGCGCACGCCGCGTACGCCCGGCGATCTCACCATCCGCTGGACACGCCGATCGCGCGCGCTTTCCGCCGACAGCTGGGGCGGGCTGGAGGTGCCGCTGGCGGAGGAACTGGAAGCCTACGAGGTGGAGGTCCTCGACGGCGCAACCGTGAAGCGCGTGCTGAGCACTGCCACCACCAGCGCCGTCTACACCTCGGCCCAGCAGACCGCCGACTGGGGCGCGCCGCTCGGCCCCGGTGACACGCTCGACATCCGCATCTTCCAGCTCTCCGCCCTCGTCGGGCGGAGCGCGCCCAAGACCGTCACGCTGATACTCTGAAAGCCAACCCATGTCCGATGCCACGACCCATCTCCTGCTGCCCTACATCCTGGCGGCGCAGGCCCAGAAGCATATCACCCATAACGAGGCGCTGCGGATCCTCGACGGGCTCGTGCAGCTCTCGGTGCTCGACCGGGACCTGACCGCGCCGCCCGTAAACCCCGACGACGGCGACCGCTATATCGTCGGCTCAGGCGCCACGGGCGACTGGGCGGGCTGGGACCTGAGCGTTGCTCTCTGGACCGATGGGGCCTGGCTGCGCCTTCCGCCACGGACCGGGTGGCGGGCTTGGGTCGAAGACGAGGGTCTGCTGCTGGTCTATGACGGCGCAGGCTGGATCGGGACAACGCCGGACGCGCTGCAGAACCTCGCGCTCTTGGGGCTGGGGACGACGGCGGATGCGTCGAACCCATTCTCGGCCAAGCTGAACACCGCGCTCTGGACGGCGAAGACCGTCGCCGAGGGCGGCACCGGCGATCTGTTCTATACCATGAACAAGGAAGCGGCCGGCGACGATCTCGGTCTGACCCTCCAGACCGGCTTCGTCACCAAGGCGCTGGTTGGCCTGTTCGGCTCGGACAGGTTCCGGCTCGCCGTCTCGGCCGACGGCAGCACTTTCTTCGACGGGCTCAGCGTCGACAACGCCAACGGCATCGTCGACCAGCCCCGTCTGCCCCGGTTCAAGGCTTACACCAACTACGACAATTACGTCGGCGTCGGGACCTGGACGAAGATCGGCCTCAACAACACCGACCACAACGACCAGGGGGCGTTCGACGCCGCGAACAACCACTTCGTGGCGCCGGTGGACGGCACCTACCTCTTCGGCGCGACGCTGCTCTACAAGATCAACGCCAGCGCCACGGCCCGCATGCGCGGACGGCTCGTGCTGAACGGCACGACCGAAATCCGCGGCTCCCTCGGGGAAATCTCCGCCACCCACGTCTCGCTCGCTACCGCGATCTGGCTGCAGACCATGGTGCCGCTGACGGCAGGCGATACCGTCGAGCTGCAGGGGTATTTCCGGGTCGCGGACGGGTACTTCGCCGCCGATCACACGTCCTTCTGGGGCTGCAAGGTCGGCTGAGCGGCAGACGGAGGATCCGATGAACCCACCCCGATCCGAGGGCTTCGTGCGAATGCCCGACGCCGAGTTCGAGGCGATCCTGACCCGGGCGGCCGAGGAAGGCGCGAAGCGCGCGCTGGCCGATGTCGGCCTCGACGGCGACGAGGCCGCGCTCGACATCCGCGATCTGCGCTCCCTGGTGGACTGCATCCGGCTGGTCCGCCGCACCGCGATGCAGACCGCCGTCCGTATGATCACCACCGGCGTCATGCTGGCGCTGCTCGCAGGCATCGCCATCAAGCTGAAGATCTTCGGCGGCAGCCCGTAGCCGCGCACCGACCCAGTTCACCTGCCCACCCGTACCCCGCCCCTGAGGCGAGTTTTTTCGTTTGGAGGACCCCATGACCACGACCTTCCACCGCCATTGGCGCGACGTGCCGGACAGCGTCTGGCGCTGGCCGAATTTCAGCCCGGCAGAGATCGCCTGCCGGGGCACCGGCAAGCTGCTCATCAACGAACCTGCGCTCGACAGGCTGCAGGCGCTGCGCGACCGGCTGGGCAAGCCGCTCATCGTCCGCTCGGCCTATCGCAGCCCCGAGCACAACCGCGCCGTCGGCGGCGCGACCCGGTCGAAGCATCTCGACGGAGCCGCCTTCGACATCGCCATGGCGAACCACGATCCAGTGGCCTTCGAGGCGGCGGCGCGCGAGGTCGGGTTCCTCGGCTTCGGCTTCTACCCGCGATCGGGGTTCATCCATGTCGACCTCGGTCCCGCGCGACAGTGGGGCGAGCGGTTTCCGGTCCGTGCGACCGCATTTGCAGCCGAGACGCCGCCCGCGCGCGAGGCGCTGGCCGACAGCCGCACGATGAAGGGTGGCGGGGCGGCTGGCGTGGCGACGCTGGGCGCAGCCGGGGTCGAGGTCGCGCAGAGCGTCCTGGCAGAGACCCAATCCGCCATCCTGCCGCTTGTGCCGTATCTCGACACCCTGCGCTGGGTGTTCATCCTTGTGGCGCTCGGAGGCATCGCGGTCACCATCTATGCTCGCCTCGATGACTGGAAGCGGGGCCGGCGGTGATCGCCGGGCTCCTCACCGGGATCGCGGCCCGCCCGTGGGTGCAGGCGGCGCTGCGCTACGGGGCCATCATCCTCGCCGTGGTGCTGTTCGTGCTCGCGCTTCGGCGGTTCGGCGAGCGAGCGGGACGCCTCGTCGAACGCCTTGAGACTACGGAGAAGGCCAATGATGTCCAACGCAAGATGCTCGAGGCCGCGACGCGTCGCCCTCGTTCTCGCGACGATCTGGCTGAGCAGCTGCGCGACGGGCGCTTCTGACGTCGGCAGCCTCGGGGCGTGTCCGCCCGTCGTCGAGTACAGCCGGGATCTCCAGGCGCGGGCGGCCGAGGAACTGGCCCTGCTGCCGGAGGGGTCGGCGGTCGCGGAGATGCTGGCGGACTACGCTGTTATGCGGGATCAGGCGCGTATATCTTCTCGCCCCTGATCAAGAACCGAATTGCAGCCTCAAGGTCAGGCAGAAGCATAGCTGGTGAAGACCTCGGTCGATCCGTCGCCTCGGATCAGAAACACGTCAAAGGCCTCTCGCTCGCTTTCCGGTCCCATTCCGGGCGAGCCGTAGGGCATGCCGGGCACTGCGAGGCCGACTGCGTCCGGACGCTCTTCCAGAAGGCGCCAGATATCGGCAGCGGGGACGTGGCCCTCGATCATGTAGCCTTCGATGCGGCCTGTATGGCAGGAGGCCATCTCCTGCGGGATTCCGTTGTCCAGCTTGTAACGCATCAGAAGCGTCCCGGCGCTCGCCTCGGTCGTGACGGAGAAGCCGTCGTTCTCGAGGATCTCGATCCAGGCCGAGCAGCAGCCGCAGTTGGGGTCCTTCATCACGTGGATCGCCGGTCCGGCGCCTTGCGCAAGAGCCCTCAGGGGCGATGCAGCCACCAGTGCAGCTCCGCCGATCAGGAGCGTGCGGCGGGAAAACATGTCTTGGGTCATCTGATGTTCCTTTCGAGGTTGGATGTGTGGGCTGGCAGATCAGAGGTCGACCCGCCTGAGCCGCAGGGCGTTGGTGATCACCGAGACCGACGACAGGCTCATCGCCGCCGCCGCGATCATCGGCGAGAGCAGAAGTCCGGTGACAGGGTAAAGCAGCCCGGCGGCGATGGGGACGCCAAGCGCGTTGTAGGCGAAGGCGAAGAACAGGTTCTGCTTGATGTTCCGCAGGGTGGCGCGGGCGAGCTTGCGCGCCCGCACGATGCCCATCAGGTCGCCGCCCAGCAGGGTGATGCCTGCGCTTTCCATCGCAACATCGGCCCCGGTGCCCATGGCGATGCCGACATCGGCGGCGGCGAGCGCGGGGGCGTCGTTCACCCCGTCGCCCGCCATGGCGATCTTGTGGCCGTCGCGGCGCAACTGGTCGATCAGGTCCTTCTTGGCCTCGGGCAGGATGCCCGCGCGGACCTCGTCGATGTCAAGCTTGCCCGCCACCGCCTGTGCCGTGCGCTCGTTGTCGCCCGTGGCCATGATCACCCTTAGCCCTTGGGCATGAAGTTCCCGAATGGCCTGCGCGGTACTCTCCTTGATCGGGTCGGCGACCGCCACGATGCCGACGAGCGCGCCGTCAAGCGCGACGAACATCGCCGTCTTGCCCTCGGCGCGCAGGGTGTCGGCCTTTGACTCGGCCTGCGCGGTGTCGAGCCCCATCTCCCGCATCATCGCCGCGTTGCCTAGCGCCACCGCGCGCCCACCGACCCGGCCCTGTACGCCCTTGCCAGTGACGGCGTCGAAGTCCGTGGCCTCCTGACGCGGCGCACCCTGCGCCTCGGCTCCCTCGACAATCGCCTCAGCCAGCGGGTGTTCCGAGCCACGCTCCAGCGCTGCGGCCAGCGACAACAGGTCGGTCTCGGTGACGTCCCCGAGCGCAACCGTATCGGTCAGCTTCGGCTTGCCCATGGTCAGCGTGCCGGTCTTGTCGACGATGAGCGTATCGACTCCTGCCATTCGCTCCAGCGCCTCGGCGTCCTTGATCAGCACGCCCGCCTGTGCGCCGCGCCCCGCCGCCGTGGTGATGGAGATCGGTGTCGCCAGCCCCAGCGCGCAGGGGCAGGCGATGATGAGGACCGACACGGCCGAGGCGATTGCGAAGACCAGCGCGGGCTCCGGGCCGAAGATCAGCCAGACCACGAAGGCGACGATGGCGATGACCACCACCGTCGGCACGAATATCGCCGACACCCGGTCGGCCAGCCCCTGGATCGGCGCGCGGGACCGCCGCGCGTTCGACACCATCGCCACGATCTGCGCCAGCACGGTATCGGACCCGACCTTGCCTGCCTCCATGACCAGAGAGCCGTTCTTGTTGATCGTGGCGCCCGTCACCTCATCCCCCGGCCCCTTTTCCACCGGCATTGACTCGCCGGTCAGCATGCTTTCGTCCAGCGACGAGCGGCCCTCGATCACCGTGCCGTCGACCGGAATGGCGTCGCCGGGACGGACCCGCAGCCGGTCGCCCTCCATGATGTTCTCCAGCGGCGCATCGTATTCAGTGCCGTCCGGCAGGATGCGCCGCGCGGTCTTCGGCGCCAGATCCAGAAGCGCGCGGATCGCATCCCCGGTGCGTTCTCGCGCTCGGAGTTCCAGCACCTGGCCCACGAAGACCAACGCGACGATCACCACCGCCGCCTCGAAATAGGTGCCGACGCCGTGGCCCATCCGGTACTGTTCCGGAAACACCCCCGGCAGGAACGTCGCGACGAGCGAGTAAAGGTAGGCCGCCGCCACGCCGATGCTGATCAGCGTCCACATGTTTGGGCTGCGGTTCACAATGGAGTCCCAGCCGCGCCGGAAGAAAGGCAAGGCGGCCCAGAGGATGATCGGCGTTGCCAGCACGAACTCGAGATAACTTGCGGTCTGATGCCCGATCCAGTCGCGCACTGGCAGCGCGACCAGTTCACCCATCGTCAGGATGATGAGCGGCACCGCCGCCGCCGCCGAAATCCACATCCGACGCGTGAAGTCGGTCAGCTCCTCGCTGGGCTCATCCGACGGCACCATCGGTTCCAGCGCCATGCCGCAGATCGGGCAGGACCCCGGCGCATCGCGGACGATCTCGGGATGCATCGGACAGGTGTACTGGACGTTGGCCGGAGCAGCCTTCTTCTGTCCGGCGGCCCGGCCCGAGGCGTAGAACCACGGATCCGCCTTGAACTTCGACTGGCATTTCTCCGAACAGAAATGAAAGGTCTCTCCCTGGAACTCGGCGTGACGCCCGTCCGGCTTGACCGCGACCGTCATCCCGCAGACCGGGTCCTTTGCGGTATTCGCCCCCGCCGGAATGTCGGGCGCCGCGTGATGGTGATCGTGCTCCATAGTCTGCCAGCCTTTCGATCTCTTGTTTCAGCTTGCCGCTTCCAGCCGTTGGAAGCTCAAGCTCTTTTCAATGGTGGTCGTGAGCGCCTTCCAGGGCGGGATTCCGTGCGAGGAAGATTCCGACGAACAGGAACACCAGCGCCATGCCGATCGCACCCAGGACGACGATCAAGGGGTCGGACTGCCATTTCATCGCGGCGAAGGCGGCCAGCACCACGGCATCAAGTGCGATTGCCGTCAGCAACACCCAGCCCCGAGCGCCGATTTCTTCGCGCAGATGCCGGAACACGCCGAAATGGATGATCATGTCCATCACCAGATAGAAGAAGGCCCCGAGCGAGGCGATGCGGCTGAGGTCGAAGAAGACCGTCAGGAAGCCTGCGATCACGACGGTGTAGACGAGTGTGTGGTCCTTGATCGTGCCTGGCATCCCGAAATGGCTGTGCGGGATCATCTTCATGTCCGTCAGCATCGCCAGCATCCGCGAGACGGCAAACACGCTGGCGATCAGGCCCGAGGCAGTTGCCACCAGCGCAAGCGCCACCGTCAGGTAGAAGCCGGTTTGCCCGAGGGCTGGTTGGGCCGCTTCAGCCAGCGCGTAGTCCTTCGCCGCCACGATGCGATCGAGCGGCAGGCTGGAGCCGACCGCGAATGCGACCAGCAGGTAGACGACGACGCAGATGGCGATGGACAGGACTATGGCCCGGCCCACGTTCCGATGCGGATTGGTCACCTCGGCGCCGCTGTTGGTGATGGTCGTGAACCCCTTGAAGGCGAGAATGGACAGCGCGACCGACGCCACGAACCCACCCGCACGAAAATCTCCGCCCGACGCTTCGAACGAAATGCCGCTGGCCCACAGACCGGCCGCCCCGAACAGCGCAATGCCGCCCACCTTGAGAATGGCCATGATAATGGACAGCAGCCCGACCGACCGGTTGCCAGAGACGTTCACGAGATAGGCGAAGACGATCAGCCCCACGCCGAGGACCGGCACGAGAATGCTGTCCGGATCGCCGCCGAAAGCTCGCAGGGTGTAGGTTCCGAAGGTGCGAGCGACGAGGCTTTCGTTGATGACCATCGACAGCGCCATCAGGAGAGCTGCGCCCGCCGCGACCGTCGTCGGTCCGTAGGCTTTCTTCAGGATCATCCCGATGCCGCCCGCAGACGGGTATGCGTTCGACATCTTGATATAGGTGTAGGCGCTGAAGGCGGTCACGATGGCGCCGACCACGAACGAGAGCGGGAAGAGAGGCCCGGCGAGTTCGGCGATCTGGCCGGTCAGCGCGAAGATGCCCGCGCCGATCATCACGCCGGTGCCCATGGCTACCGCACCGGAAAGGGTGATGCTGTTCTTCTGGTACTCGCTTCCGGTCATGGATTTCCCTTTTCAGGCTTTTGCCGCATGGCTACCCAAAGCAGTGGCAGGCCCGTCAAGAGGCCGAGGCCAAGTACTGCCCATGTCGCCCGGCCCAGATCTCCGCTCACCGCCTCGCCGCCGAAATGGGCCAGCAGGAAGCTTGCCGGAATGATCCCCGCCAGTGTTGCCAAGGCGAAACGCCAGGCGTGCAATCGGCTCAGTCCGGCCGCGTAGCTGATCATGTCGAAGGACACGAAGGGCATCAGGCGGCTGGCAAGAACCGTCGCCGTCAACGCGTTCTGCGAGCCGAGCAGCCCGGCATCGACGCGGTCCCCGAACACCCGCCGCAGGACGTCATGCCCCAGAACCCGTGCGAGACCGAAGGCGATCAGCGCCCCGAGCTCGGCGCCGATGACGACCTGCACGGTCCCCCAGAGATGTCCGTAGGCCGCTCCGGCCGCCAGTGCGATGGGTGCACTCGGGATTGGGCTGGCCACGACCGCGATGGTCATAAGCGTGACGATCAGGACCGGCCCCCAGAGACCCGCACGCGCCACCAGCGTTTCCAGACGCTCGGGCTCCAGGAGGCTGCGCGCCTCGGCGAACACCGAAGGCGCGAACTGCCAGACAGCGAGCAGTCCGATGCCGAGGATCGCAAGGCCCGCGAGAATGGTGACGCGCAGGCTCATCTCAGACCGCCGCGACGGCCTTCGCCAGGAGGTCGCGCACCTCGCCCGCCACGGCCGTCAGTTCGGCGTTCTCAATCGCCTGCATCGACGCCACAGGATCGATGGCGCTGACTTCCACGCCACCGTCGACCTCGCGCAGGATGACGTTGCATGGCAGCATCGCACCGACGCGCGGTTCGATCCCGATGGCCTGATGCGCCATCTTGGGGTTGCAGGCGCCGAGGATGCGGTAGGCGGGCATCTCGACATCTAGCTTCTTCTTCATCGTCGCCTTGACGTCGATCTCGGTCAGGATGCCGAAGCCGTGGTCGGTGAGGGCCTTCCGCGCGCGAGCGTCGACGTCGTCGATACCGGCGTCGGGGAACATTCGATTGATCGTGTAGGTCATTGCCAACTCCTTTTTTCTATTTCCGAAGATACTTGATCAGCGCTGCTATGGCCAAAACCAGCAGCACGAGGATCAGCAGGCCGAAGAGCCAGCCAAACCCCATTCCGAAACCCATTCCGGGGCCCATGTCGTTCCAGTTCATCATCTCATCCTCCTGATTTTTACCCGCAGGGTGCGTCTTTTGGCCGGCCCTCACGACAACATGGGGCAGGACAGACCAGGATCGGTGCCGGGCGGGGCGCCATGTCCGGACGACCCGCTGGGATCAGACGGACGCCGTGACCGCGAATTCGGTCATCATCCCCGTCGTAAGGTGCGGCATGTGGTGGCAATGCAGCATCCATCGGGCGGCCTCACCGACATCGAGGGCGACATCGACCATCGACATCGGTGGCACGTGAACCGTGTCGCGTAGTGCACCGGCGACCCGACGCCCGTTCAGCCCGACGACCTGGAACACATGGCCGTGCAGATGCATCGGGTGCGCCATCATCGACATGTTGTGGAACGACAGCACGACCCGCTCACCGCTGCGTGCGGTGATCGGCTGGTGCTGGCCCCAGACTGCCCCGTTTATCGTCCAGACGTACGGCTGCATCGAACCGCCCAGCATCAGCATCTGGCTGCGGTCCACGGGTCGATCCGGCAGAGCGTCCAGCGCGATGAGGCGCGCCTCCTGCGCCAGATCGGTGTCGAACGCGGGCGCTTCGGCATCCGCCATTGCATCGAGACGCCGCACTTCGGCACCCTGCGTGGCGAGGATCAGGCCGGTGCGCTCGCGCGCGCCTTCGCGCAGGGCGAGGATCGGCCAGGCGCCGCCTTCGTGCGGCAGGTCGATCTCGATGTCCAGACGCTGGCCCATTGCCAGACCGAACCGCGTGCCGGCGAGAGGTTCGACCGCGTGCCCATCTACCGCGACCAGCCGCGCCTCGGCACCGCCGGTCTCGATCCAGAATACCGTCGCCGCAGCGGCGTTGATGACCCGAAGCCGGATACGGCCACCGCGCTCGACCTGGACCACCTCCGGGTCCGACAGGGTCCGGTCATTGGCGAGATAGGCGTCCCAGTCATAGTCGTTCAGGTCCATGGCCATGCCGCCCATCTGGCCGCCCATACCCATCATCCCGCCCATTCGGGGCATGTTGCCCATCGGCATGCCGCCCGTGGCGCCATGGCCCATGGCCCCGTGATCCATGCCCTGCATCGCCCCCATGCCTCCCATGGGAGCGCCCTGATCGGGCAATGCACCGGCACCATGGCCCGCGCCGTGCCCGCCGCCATGACCTGCGCCGATCTCGGCCAGAACCTCCTCGGGGGCCTTGAAGGAGAAGTCATGAAGGAACATCACGACGTCTTGCCGGTCGGCAGCAACGTCCTCGGCCGAGCGCACGATCAGCGGCGCGGCGAGCAGCTGCATCTCCTGGGTGGGCACATGGCTGTGCATCCAGTGCGTGCCGGGCCGTGCCTCGAAGTCGTAGGATCGGGTTTCACCCGGTGCGAGGAGGGGCATCGGCATGTCCGGCACACCGTCCTGCGCGTTGGGCGGGATCTGTCCGTGCCAGTGGATGATGGTACCGACGTCCAGGTCGTTGGTCAGATCGACCCGGAACCTCTGGCCGGGGTCGAGGATCAGTCCCTGACCGCCGGGGCCGGCAAGCCCGAAGACCGTGGCAGCGCGACCGTCGATGTCGAGCGTGCGCGTCGCAGCGGAGAGGCTGATCGGCGCCACCCCTTGCGCGAAGGCGATGCGGGGCAAGTGTGCAGCGCCAATGGCGGCCGCACTTGCGGCAAGAAAGCCGCGTCGAGAAAGCATGTTCATGGTCGTCTCCTCGGGACTTCCGTCCCGTTCATCAATACCGATGGGGCGCCTCGGGCGTCTGCCCGGGCGCGCTCAGAGGAGACGGAGCTTGGGAGGTCGTTCGTTCAGTCCCGGCGCACGGCTGACGTGGATTGCCGCGGACGGGACGTCATGACTGGCGGCGCCGTAGGCGTGCCCGGCTTCCTCGCCTGCCGACGTCAGGAAGGCAGAGAGGCCTGCGCATACGAACTCGCACATCTCGGCATCGGCCGATCCACAGTGCTCTCCAGCGTCACAGTCGAAGCCCGAAATGACCGGAGAGTGCATCATGTCGGCGACATGCATCGCGTGATCCACACCGGAATTCATGCTCATGCGTGTCGCATGCGCGGAGGTCACCGTCGTCACCACGGTGATCGCGAGTATGGCAAGCATGGTGACGACACGTTCGAGCATGCTGCAAAGATAGGCATTGCTCACGAGAATGTCCATAGTCGCAGGCGCCTCGCCGCTGGCACAACGTGGTCTCGACCAAACGCGAATGTTATTCCGCAGTGATCGGGGATAGACGTCTTGAAAAAAGCTCTCCGAAATACTGTCGTGATCGGTCTGGTCGTCGGAGGTGTGATCCTCGCGGTCTTTGCTGGCTGGCGTTATGCCGGTACCGCATCCACCGCCGTGGCGTCGGCGGACATCATCGCGCAAGGACGCCAGATCTATGCGGATCAGTGCGCCGCCTGCCACGGCGCGGAACTGGAGGGCCAGCCGGGCTGGCGCTCGCCGCTTCCGTCCGGCCGGTTGCCGGCGCCACCCCACGACGCCAGCGGCCACACCTGGCACCATCCTGACGATGTCCTGTTCCGCATCGTTAGGGAAGGCACCGCCGCCGTGGTCGGCGGCGGATACGAGAGCGACATGCCCGGCTTCGCAGACGTGCTGAGCGACGCGGACATCCGCGCCGTTCTCGACTACATCAAGAGCACATGGCCAGAGCGCGAGCGTCGATACCAAGAGAGGGTGTCGGAGGCAAACTGACATTCCCCATGGTCGTCGGCTGCTACTCGCGCCAGGCCAGTTCGCAGACCGAGTTAGAGGAACGTCGCCGACCAGGTCAGCACCATGAAGCCGCCGAGCGACTGCATCATGTTGACCATCCGTATCGGCCCGGTTGCCTCGATCTGCGTGTACCCGAGCGTGGCGAAGTTGACGCCGGAGAAGTAGATCAGGCCGCTCCAGCATGGGTCGTAGCTGCCGTCGAAGCCTCCCACGCCCCAGCCCTGCAGCGCCCTGTAGACTGCGGCGAAAGCCAGGATTTCAATCGTGTGGAGCGCGAGCAGCCCGACGAACGCCACCATGATCGCCGCCTGCGGTCTCTCTTTCGAGTTCGGCTTCACGCCCCGGACGGCCAATAGCCCCGTAGTGGTGCGCGACCAGATGGCGGCCACCAGCGCGAAACCGAGCAGAAGCCCGATTCCAGTTGCAGCATGTTGAGCACTCGCGGCGGAACAGTACCCCGAGGTTTATGTTCTCAGCGCTCGGCCCTGCGGCATGGCAGCGGAACCATCGCCCTGCCGATGATCTGATCTCAGGCCTCACGTTCCGGATCAAACGCAAGAAGCCGCAGCGCGTTCAGTGTGACGAGCACCGTCGCGCCGGTATCTGCAAGGATCGCGATCCACAGCCCGGTAATGCCGAGGATCGTCGTCACCAGAAACACCGCCTTAAGGCCGAGCGCGATCGCCACATTTTGCCTGATGTTCGCCATGGCTGCGCGAGCAAGGCGAATCTTGCCGGCCACATCGGTCACGCGATTGCGCAGGATCGCGGCGTCGGCGGTTTCAAGCGCGACGTCCGTTCCGGAGCCCATGGCAACTCCGATGTGGGCGGTGGCGAGCGCAGGGGCATCGTTGATGCCGTCGCCCACCATCATCACGCGGTCTCTGGCGGTCATCTCACGGATCGCGGCGACCTTGCCTTCGGGCATCAATTCGGCGCGATGGTCAATGCCCAGCCCAGCGGAAATGGCTGCTGCCGTGCGCCGGTTGTCGCCGGTCAGCATCACAGACGCGATGCCAAGCGCCTTGAGTTGCTGCACCGCGCGGGCGGCATCCTCTCGGGGTTCGTCCCGGAGCGCTACGAGTCCGACCAACTGGCTCCGGCGGAAGACCGCGACGACTGTCTTGCCTTCATCTTCCATGCCGACCACCGCCCGGAGCGCGTGGTCGTCCAACACACCGCGCTCCCCGGCGAACCGTGGAGAGCCCACCCAGGCGGTTTCACCCTCAACGACTGCTTCGGCCCCTTTGCCCGGAAGCGCTTTGGCGGCGGTCGCGGCCAGGAACGGCGCTCCCGCAGCTTCCGCGCGGGACAGGATCGCCTCCGCCAGAGGATGGCTCGACCCCGCTTCGACGGCGGCAGCCAGCGCCAGCACCTCTGTCTCCGATCCCGAGATCGGCACCACGTCCGTGACGCGCGGCCGTCCGTGGGTCAGGGTTCCGGTCTTGTCGAATGCGACATGCGTGGTGGCCGCCGCGGCCTCGATCACGGCGCCTCCTTTCATCAGCAGCCCGCGACGCGCGCCTGAAGAAAGCGCAGAGGCGATGGAAGCCGGTACCGAGATCACCAGCGCGCAGGGGCATCCGATCAGGAGAAGCGCGAGCGCCCGGTAGATCCACGTATCCCAGCCTTGCCCGAACGCGAGGGGCGGGACGATGGCCACCAGCACCGCAACTCCGACGACGGCCGGCATGTAGATGCGGCTGAAACGGTCGATGAAGCGCTCGGTCGGGGCCCGGGCGCTTTCCGCTTCCTCGACCAGCCGGATGATACGGGCAATGGTGTTGTCCTCGGCCGACTTGGTGACCCGAACACGCAGCGCCGCCTCGGAATTGATGGAGCCGGCAAAGACGGAGGCACCGGGTTCCTTCAGCTTCGGCACACTCTCGCCCGTGACGGCGCTCTCATCGACGCCCGAGGTGCCCTCGATAACTTCGCCATCTGCCGGGACCCGGTCTCCCGGGCGCACCAGAACGATCTGGTCCACCTGCAGCTGGTCGGCTGGTATCACCCGAGTCCGGCCGCCGATCTCCAGGATCGCGGTCTTCGGTACCAGACGAGCGAGCGCCCGGATCCCGTCGCGGGCCTTGTTCGCCGCAACACCTTCGAGAACCTCCCCGACGGCGAAGAGGAAGACGACGAGCGCCGCTTCCTCGGCGGCGTCGATGACGAGCGCGCCGCTGGCGGCGATTGTCATCAGCATCTCGATCGTGAACGGCATCCCCGCTCTGGCGGACGCGACGGCGCGGCGTGCGATAGGGGCGACACCAATGAGCGTCGCGAGGATGAATGCCCACGTTGCCACATCCTGGGAGGCGAGCAGTTTCACGGCCCATGCCGCCGCGAGGAGGAGACCGGTGCCGATCACCAGTCTGCCCTTCGCGGTCTGATACCAACGCGAACCGGGCCCGGGACCGCTCTCGGGCCCTGTCGATCCAGCGTTGGGCTCGAGTCCTGCGGCATCTCGCGAGCCGTCCGCACGGGACGCTTGCTCATCGTCCGGCAGCACGAAGCCTTTCCGATCGGGGCTCGATCCTTTCGCCGCGATCCCGTAGCCGAGCCGCTTGACGATTGCTTCGATCTGGTTGCGAGGGGTCTGCCCTTCATCCAGAGTCAGCCGAAGCCGCTCGGTCATTAGCGCCACATCGACGTCGCTCACGCCAGGCAGGCGTTCGACCGCACCCCGGACCTTGCCGGCGCACGACGCACAGTCCATCCCGGAAACCGTCCATTCGTAGGTTGCACTGTCGTTCGCCGTCATCACGCCCTTCCAACCCGCCCAGCGGGCAACATTGTATTTGCTGAGTCGGGAACCTAAGGTCTCTAGTAGCTATAGCTTCAAGAGGAAATCTGATGCTCACCATCGGAAAATTGGGCGAAGCGGCCGGCGTGAAGGTTCCGACGATCCGCTACTACGAGCAGATCGGGCTCCTGCCGGAGCCAGATCGCAGTGCCGGGAACCAGCGGCTCTATGGGCAGTCGGCACTGGATCGGCTAGCCTTCATCCGCCATGCGCGGGAGCTCGGTTTTCCGCTGGACGCTATCCGAGACCTTCTGAGTCTCTCTGACAGACCCGATCAATCCTGCGCAGCCGCCGATGTCATCGCCAGGGCGCAGCTGGCCGAGGTTGAAAGCCGCCTTGCGCGCCTGACTGCGCTGAAAGGCGAACTTGAGCGCATGGTCGTGCAATGTGCAGGCGGTCGGATTGCCGATTGCCGGGTCATTGAAGTTCTGGGCGACCATTCGCTATGCGCAACCGATCACCAGCATCCGGAGAGCGAGGCGGCATCGTGAACGCACCCGGCACCCTCGCCATCTACATCGGTGCCGCTCTGGCCGAGATTGCGGGCTGCTTTGCGGTCTGGGCATGGATGCGGCAAGGCGCGAGCGCGCTCTGGCTGGTCCCCGGCCTCCTGAGCCTGGCCGTCTTCGCTTGGCTCCTGACCCTTGCCCCCTCCGATTTTGCGGGGCGGGCCTACGCAGCTTATGGCGGGGTCTATATCGCAGCCTCGCTCCTCTGGCTGTGGCTCATCGAGAAGCAGCGCCCGGACACTTGGGACCTGACAGGTGCCGCAATCTGCCTCGCCGGTGCGGCCGTCATCCTGTTGGCGCCGAGGGCGGCTGGTGGATGATCGGGGGTGCTCTCCAAGATCAAGGCAGCCGACTGCCGCTCATCGTTGCCGACATCACGATAGAGCCAACCTTTGCGGACGGACTCCCGCTCTTCCAGCGTAGCAGCTGTGCGTATCAAATAAAATCAATGACTTATACTGGAGAAGGTTGGACGTCAGACCCATCCCCTCCGCCACTGTCCTTATTGCGAAGCGGTGACACCACCCTGATGGGCGCAGATTTTACTGTGTTCTCAAAGCGATTTGCGCAACACCCTCCGAACTTAATAGGCACGCAACCAGGCTCATTTTGGGTTCTGATCGGTCCGCGTCTCTTGACCCGCTACCATCGAATGCGCGTCTATAAGTTAGACCCGTTCAGGTTTTGGGTTTCCCTTGACCGGTTAGCATGTTTCCGTGGCGGCAGACCTGCGAAGCTTGAGTGCGGCCAACAGTCTTGGCGCCGCCAACACCCAGCAGTGCTGGTTCCGTTAATGGGCGCTGGATGTCGTATTTTCGATATGGCCGCATAAAAAAACATCCTATCGTCGGGTGCAGTTAGGGAGTTTGGGAGTTGCTGGAAGATGAACGCTGACGTGGATGCGAAACGGACGGACGGCATTTGGAAATCAGGCGGTGGGCGTGGCCGCAGAACTCCAAAGGGGCGTCAGCTTGAAGATCAGGCTTGGGCGGAGGTAAAGGCGCTGCTGGGCGATGGACCATACCGCCGTGATCTTCTGATCGAATACCTGCACCTTATCCAGGACGCCTATGGCCATCTGTCTGCTCGTCATCTGCGTGCGCTTGCCGAAGAGCTGCGCACCGGAATGGCCGAAATCTGGGAGGTCGCAACGTTCTATGCGCATTTTGATCCGGTCAAGGAGAACGAAACGCCGCCGCCTGACCTGACGATCCGGGTCTGCGACTCGCTGTCGTGCGAAATGGCCGGTTCCGAAGCCCTGATGACCGCCTTGAAGGCCGGGCACGATCCGAACAAGGTCCGTGTCTTGCGTGCTCCCTGCATGGGCCGGTGCGACACAGCGCCGGTGCTGGAAATCGGCCACAGACACGTTGATCATGCGACGCCCGAAAAGGTCGACCTAGTGTTGGCGGAAGGCCATTTCCACGCCGAAATTCCCGACTATGAGGACCTGGCCGCTTATCAGGCTGCGGGCGGCTACGCCAAGCTCGCCGAATTGCGCGCATCCGGCAACTGGGAAGAAATTCAGGAGATGGTTCTCTCCTCTGGACTGCGTGGTCTTGGCGGGGCCGGTTTTCCGTCAGGCCGCAAATGGGGCTTTGTTCGCGCCAATCCCGGGCCGCGCTATCTCGCGGTCAACGGCGACGAGGGTGAGCCCGGCACGTTCAAGGACCGTCACTATCTCGAGCGCACGCCCCATCTGAAGCTCGAAGGCATGTTGATTGCCGCCTGGGCGGTCGAGGCGGAGCGCTGCTTTATTTACATGCGTGATGAATATCCGGCAGTCCTGCATATCCTGCGCACCGAAATCGAGGCGCTGGAAGCAGCAGGGATCGTCGCGCATGGCTATATCGAACTCCGCCGCGGCGCCGGTGCCTATATTTGCGGCGAAGAAAGCGCGATGATCGAGAGTATTGAAGGCAAGCGTGGCATCCCGCGCCTGCGCCCGCCCTATGTGGCGGCTGTGGGGATTTTCGGCCGGCCCACGCTGGTGCACAATGTCGAGACGCTGCACTGGATCACGCGTATCTGCCGTGAAGGGCCGCACATCCTTTCTTCCATTGAGAAAAATGGCCGAAAGGGCCTCCGCTCCTACTCGGTTTCGGGCCGTGTGGCTCACCCCGGCGTCCACCTCTTGCCTGCCGGTTCGACCATCATGGATATCATTGAATCTTGTGGCGGGATGGCTCCGGGACACAAATTCAAAGCCTATCAGCCGGGCGGCCCTTCCTCGGGGCTTCTGCCGGCGTCACTCAATGATGTACCGCTCGATTTCGACACGCTACAGGCGCATGACACATTTATCGGCTCGGCGGCTGTGGTGGTTCTGTCTGACAAGGACAGCGTCAGACTGGCAGCGCTGAACATGCTGCGGTTTTTTGAAAGCGAAAGCTGTGGCCAGTGTACGCCATGCAGGGTCGGTTGCGAGAAGGCGGTAAAGCTGATGCAGGCGCCGAAATGGGATAGGGGGCTTCTGGAAGAACTCTGCGGTGTGATGGCTGATGCCTCGATTTGCGGGCTAGGTCAGGCGGCGCCCAATCCGATCCGCCTGACAATGAAACATTTCCCCGAGGAGATCTGACGTGACCGAGCAAATCCGCTTCACCCTGGACGACCAGGAAGTCTCGGCAGCCCCCGGCGAAACGCTGTGGGAAGTGGCCAAGCGTCATGGCACCCATATTCCCTATCTCTGCCACAAGGATCAGACAGGCTACCGCCCGGACGGAAATTGTCGGGCCTGCGTTGTCGAGATTGAAGGCGAGCGCGTACTGGCGGCCTCCTGCTGCCGGCAACCATCGAACGACATGGTCGTCAAGACCAGCAGCGATCGTGCAAAAAAGTCGCGCCAGATGGTCATGGAGCTTCTCCTGGCCGATCAGCCGGAGCAATCCAAGGCCCATGACGCTTCGGCGCATTTTTGGGACATGGCGGCTGCCAATGATGTTCAGTCCAGCCGGTTTCCAAAACTTGAACCCGACCACATTCCGCTGCTTGATGACAGCCATGTTGCAATGCGCGTCAATCTCGATGCGTGCATCCAATGCGGACTCTGCGTTCGCGCCTGCCGCGACGTGCAGGTCAACGACGTGATCGGCATGGCTGGTCGGGGGCATCAGGCTTATCCTGTGTTCGACATGGATGATCCGATGGGTGAATCGACTTGCGTCGCCTGCGGGGAATGCGTGCAGGCCTGCCCCACGGGCGCGCTGATGCCATCAACCGTGGTCAACGCCGATCAGGTCGGCGACCGCGCTGACATCGACACCGAAGTCACTTCGGTCTGTCCGTTCTGCGGTGTCGGCTGCCAGGTTTCGCTGAAGGTCAAGGACGGCAAGGTCAAATATGTCGAGGGCATCAACGGCCCGGCAAATGAAGGCCGGCTCTGCGTCAAGGGCCGGTTCGGTTTCGACTACATCCACCATTCGCACCGGTTGACCAAGCCGCTGATCCGGCGCGACGATGCGCCGGCCAAGGGGTTGAATGTGGATCCTGCCAACTGGCAGGAATTCTTCCGCGAAGCGACATGGGATGAAGCCCTTGATAAGGCCGCCAACGGCTGGAAGGCGCTGACCGAAAAACATGGCGGCGGAACGGTCGCTGGTTTCGGCTCGGCAAAATGCTCCAATGAGGAAGCCTACCTCTTCCAGAAGCTCATCCGGCAGGGCTTTGGTCACAACAATGTCGACCACTGCACCCGGCTCTGCCATGCCTCATCGGTTGCAGCACTTTTGGAAAATGTCGGCAGCGGCGCCGTGACGGCGAGCTTCAACGAGGTTGAGCATGCCGACGTGGTGATCCTCATCGGCTGCAATCCGGTGGAAAACCACCCCGTGGCCGCGACCTATTTCAAACAGTTCACCAAGCGCGGCGGCAAACTCATCGTCATGGATCCGCGCGGCGTCGGACTGAGCCGGTTTGCCACCTCGATGCTGAAGTTCCGCCCCGGCGCTGACGTGTCGATGCTCAATGCGATCATGCACACGATCGTCGAAGAGGAGCTCTACGACAGGCAATATATCGAGGCCTATACCGAAAACTGGGAGGCCCAGAAGGCGCATCTTGCAAACTTCCCGCCGGAAAAAATGGAAGCCTTTTGCGGTGTTCCCGCCGAAACTCTGAGACAGGTGGCGCGCGACTTCGCCACGGCAAAATCCGGCATGATCTTCTGGGGAATGGGTGTTTCGCAGCACATCCACGGAACCGACAATTCGCGCTGCCTGATCTCGCTGGCATTGATGTGCGGTCATGTCGGCCGACCGGGCACAGGGCTGCACCCGCTTCGCGGCCAGAACAATGTGCAGGGTGCCTCGGACGCCGGCCTGGTCCCGATGTTCCTGCCCGATTACCAGTCTGTCACCGACGACAGCATCAGGCGGCATTTCACGACATTGTGGGGTTCTGACGACTTTTCAAACGAGAAAGGCCTTACCGTCACCGAGATCCTCGACGCGGTTCACGCCGGCCAGATCAAGGGCATGTATATCCTTGGCGAGAATCCGGCGATGTCGGATCCCGACTTGAATCATGCCCGCGAGGCGCTGGCCAAGCTCGACACCCTCGTCGTGCAGGACATCTTCCTGACCGAGACCGCGAATTACGCTGACGTGATCCTGCCTGCCGCTGCCTTTTACGAGAAGAACGGGACAGTGACGAACACCAACCGGCAGGTGCAGATGGGCCGCGCCGCTGTTGCCCCTCCGGGCGAGGCGCGCGAGGATTGGGCCATCACCATGGCGCTGGCCAACCGGCTTGGTCTGGGCTGGACCTACAGCCACCCGCGCGAAGTATTTGCCGAGATGAAATCGGGGATGAAGTCCCTCGATAACATCACCTGGGACCGGTTGGAGCACGAAGGAGCCGTCACCTATCCGTCGCTTTCTCCACAAGACCCCGGTCAGGTAATTGTCTTTGGTTCAGGCTTTCCGCGCGACGGCGGACGGGCGAAGTTTACGCCGGCCAGCATCATCGCGCCCGCGGAACTGCCGGATGCGGACTATCCAATGATCCTGACCACCGGCAGACAGCTCGAACACTGGCATACCGGGTCGATGACACGCCGTTCGGTGGTGCTTGATGCGGTCGAGCCTGAGGCCAATTGCTCGCTGCATCCCGCCACGCTGCGCAGGCTCGGCGTCGAGCCCGGCGGGCACGTGCGGCTGACCACGCGGCGCGGCACGATTTCGCTGATGGCCAGGGCGGACCGGGCCGTCGCAGAGGACATGGTGTTTGTTCCCTTCGCCTTTGTGGAGGCGGCTGCCAATGTGCTGACCAATCCGGCGCTCGACCCCTATGGAAAGATCCCGGAGTTCAAATTCGCAGCAGTCCGGGTGGAGCGGGAGTAGTTCGGAACGAAGAACCTGATTGGAATGGGCAAACCGAAGGTCAGATAAATCGCCTGAAACTCGTCAAGCGCCGGATGTTCGGACGCACAAAGCTCGATCTTCTGCGGCCGCGACTGATCGCAGCATCGTAGGAACCGCACGTCAGCAGATGTGCGTCAGACCGGAGTTTGAGCGCCGATTGACAAGTTGTACGCATTTGCGAATAGACTGGTTCCATATTTTGGAATTTCAAATGCAAGGGAGTGGGCAATGCCTCATGCAAACAAGACGGATACAACAGCGCGGCGCAGCATTGTTGTGGGCACATTCACCAACTCTGTATTGGACCCCGATGCCCCGATGCTTGGCCCGGTCGAGGATGGCGGTACGATCATCGCTAACACCGCACCCGGCTGCTGGGGTCCGATGATCACGCCAAGCCTGCGCGGCGGGCATGAGGTGACACAACCGGTGTTCATCGCGGGCGCTGAGGTTGGTGACGGGGTGGCCATCCGCATCCGCGACATCACTGTTACCTCAATCGCCACCGCATCGGGCCATGACAGCTCTCCCGAGGGATTCTGCCTTGGCGATCCCTATGTCGCCGGGCGCTGCCCCACCTGTGACACCATTTGGCCCGAGACGCATATCGAGGGCATCGGCCAGGATTCGGTGAAATGCGATGTCTGCGGCAATGCGGTCACCCCGTTCCAGATCGTTCATGGCTATACCGTCACCTTCGATGACACCCGCACGGTTGGCCTGACGCTGCCGAAAGCGGCGGCGGAAACCATTGCACAGCAGGCCGACCACTACTCGGCCCTGCCCGATGCCAGCCGCCAGCACTCGATCCTGAACTTTGCGCCCTCTGACATGCCGGGCACTTTGGTGCGAATGCGGCCCTTCATGGGGCAGCTTGGCACCTGCCCGTCAATCGCCATGCCCGACAGCCATAATGCGGGCGATTTCGGAGCATTCCTAGTCGGCGCGCCCCATGCGTACAGCCTGACCTCCGAACAGCTGGCGCAGCACAAGACCGACGGCCACATGGACATCGACGCGGTGCGCGCGGGCGCGATCCTTGTCTGCCCGGTCAAGGTAAAAGGTGCAGGCGTCTATATGGGGGACATGCATGCAGGACAGGGCGATGGCGAGATCGCGGGGCACACCATGGATGTCGCCGGCAGCGTGACCCTTCAGGTCGAGGTCGTGAAGAACTACCCGCTGGACGGCCCGGTACTGTTCCCGCTGGTCGAAGATTTGCCGCCGATGGCGCGGCCCTTCACCGAGGCCGAAAAGGCCAAGGGACAACGCCTTGCCGACAAGTGGGGGGTGTCCAACATCGAACCGCTGGCGCCCATTTCGGTGATCGGCACGGCGGCAAACCTGAACGATGCCATTGAGAATGGGCTTGCACGTGCGGCCAAACTGCTGAGTGTGACCGTGGCCGAAATTCGCAACCGTGCCACCGTGAACGGCGCCATCGAGATCGGGCGCGCACCCGGCGTGATCCAGGTGACGTTCCTGGCCCCCCTCGCCAAGCTCGACGCCGTCGGCTTGGGCGACTACGCCCGCGAACAATATCAGCTCTGATTGCAACGACGCAGAGCACCAACCGCGCGGTGACGGCGGTTCTGTTTGATGTGACACTGGTCCAGAGTGCTGCAGATGGAACCGCCGTTCTCGCCCGGCCGGAGCTATGAAAGGTCGATACAGACACCTCGCACCTTAAAAAGTTAGAGGGTCTGGAACAGGGTCGGAGCACGCCCACTCAAGAACGTCCTTGGCTATGAGGCGATGCTGGCAGACATGGCCTCGCGCTTGAAAGGAACGGATACCTTGCTTGAGATCGGGTGTGGCACCGGGGATGCTGAAACGCATCCATGTGCACTTGAAACCCGATGGGCAACCCATCTGCAAGACTTGGTGCTTCGCTGACATGAAGCTGCCGGTGCGGACGCTTTTTACCCGCGCTCCGGCTTCTTGGCTTGTTTCCTTGCGCGGTTTTAAGCAGTTCTGCATGTGGTTGGCGCAAGGCTTTCAAGCGACATTTTTGCAGAAAATGTCAGGCACTGGTCCGAACTGTCAATGCGCATCCACTTGCACCGAGAAGCGGAACGGAACGATAACGGTCCGGCGGCGTTAAGCACCGAAAGGAATATGCAATGAAAGACCAGGACTACGAACTCGAAAAGCGTGATGATGGTTGGGCCTATGTCATGGATGGACGCCACTCCCCCGTCTATGCGAGCCGCGAGGCAGCGATAGAAGCCGCCAAGGGTGCCACCAAGCCCGCCACATTCGACCAGGAACTCGATGACGAACTGGAAGAAGGACTCGAAGAGACGTTTCCCGCCAGCGACCCGGTTTCGGTCACCAGGAGCGACCACTTAGGAAGCCCGGACAGAAACAAGAAAGACTGAAGGAAACGGGAACCGAAAGGTCGAATTCGCATGGCGCTCTGATGAGCCGCCGTCAAGAGAAGCTTTTGGCCGATTCTGTATCCATGCCTGGTTAGTAGGTCGTAACATTTTGAGAGAGGAGAATTCTCAATGACACTCGGCACCATACTTCTTGTCATCCTTATCATCGCGCTGCTCGGTGGCTTCAGCGGCCGCTTTGGCGGCTATGGATACGGCTTTGGTCACCGCGGCATCAGTGTGATGGGCATCTTGGTTATCATCCTTATCGTTCTGGTTCTCACAGGGCGTCTTTAGGGACCCCGTTCGAGCGCTGTGTGGTGATACCGGTGAGACCCACATTGCCGCGGCCCGGCCCGGATAAAGAGGGGCAACCACCCACTCCATCCGGTCCCAGGTTTCACGCTGCGGTCGGGTTGGTCGGGCCATCACGCAACAACGGCTTCGGGTTGGGTCGGATAGTCGACATAGCCCTCAGCCCCGCCGCCGTAATAGCTGGCACGGTCGGGTTCATTCAACGGAGCACCGGATTTGAGCCGCTCGACAAAGTCAGGCGTAGACAGGACGAATTGACCGTAGGACTCCACATCCGCCAGGCCGGTCCTTATATCCGACCCAACCTCTTCCAGCGCACGACCGGGGCGGTTGAGGATAAGCGCCTGATCCCAACTCGCGCGAATATCAGCCAGCAGCGCATCATTGCCTAGATGCATGATATGAACATAAGCCAACTCCAGCTTGTTGAGTTCACTCACAAGGTAGCGGTAGAGGTCTGGCCCATCGGCACCTTCCTGCAAACCGCCAAGCGTCGCGCCGGGCGATAGACGAATGCCAGTGCGTTCGGCCCCGATCTCGTCTGCCACGGCCTGGGCCACCTCGATGGCGAAGCGCGTACGATTTTCGATGCCGCCACCATAAACGTCCTCTCGCAAATTGGCATTGGGGGCAAAGAACTGCTGAATGAGGTATCCATTGGCCCCGTGGATTTCGACACCATCCGCGCCGGCATCAATCGCGCAGCGGGCGGCTGTGCGGAAATCATTCACGGTCTGCGCAATTTCTTCGATCGTCAGCGAACGGGGTTCCGGGATCGGCTGCATGCCTTTCGCGGTGAAGATTTGATCGCCGGGCCTGATCGCCGAAGGAGCAACGGGCTGTCGATGATGCGGGGTGTTGTCAGGATGCGAGGTGCGCCCAACATGCATCAGTTGAATGAAGATGCGCGATCCCTTGGCATGAACGACGGACGTAATCTTCTGCCAGCCCTTTTTATGCGCATCGTTGTAGATTCCCGGCGTGGCCAGATATCCTTGGCCATCCTTCGAGGGTTGTGTGCCTTCGGTAACGATCAGCCCCATGCCCGCGCGCTGTTCGTAATAGAGTGCAGCCAGTGCGCCCGGCGTGCCGTCCGCTTGCGCGCGGCTACGGGTCATGGGCGCCATTGCAAGGCGGTTAGAGATACCGGTGACGCCAATTTTGGCTGGGGTCCAGATGTCGGTCATTGCTGCTAATCCCTTTTGTTGCCGCTGGACCTGGCCTGATGTGATGTTGCCTTGTCCTTCGACGGCGTGTTTTCAATCGCGTTTGGGAGACATCACTATTGCCTTCCTTGCGTCTGACCCCAGAGTTAGTGTTTCATAACGGCTGCACATAGTGCGAATACTGAAACAAGGTGGTCCGAAAATGGAACAGCCAAATTTTGAGGCGATGTCACACTTCGTGGCTGTTGCCAGGCATGGCGGGCTTAACGCCGCCAGTCGCGAGACGGGTGTCCCCAAAGCCACGATATCGCGGCACGTACGCCAGCTTGAGGTCAGTCTGGGAACACTGCTGCTGGAGCGGGGTGGGCGCCGGATGCAAATGACCGAAGATGGTCGTATCCTGTTCGCGCGGGCAGCCCCCCTTCTCGCAGATCTGGTCGCAGCGGGCGCGGAGGTCAGTGCTCGGGATGGACGGGTTCGCGGCAGCCTGCGGGTCAGCGTTCCCTCCTTGCTGGCGCGGTCGCGCATGGGGGCGTTCGCAGCAGCATTCGTGAAGAAATACCCCGAGGTGAAGCTGGCCATCGATATCGATGACCGTTTCGTCGATCCAGTGGCCGAGGGCTACGATCTGGTCATTCGCGCGAACCCCGCACCCAACTCCGACCTGGTAGGAAAATGTTTCCTGCGCACAGAAATCCTGCTTGCAGCCTCGCCCGATATCCAGCCTCCCAAAGCGCAAGATGAAATCATCGATGCGGTGATCCTGTCAGCCTCAAGTGGGCAGACTGCCTGGAACGTGATCAGAGAGAATGAGCCTCTCCGCATCATTCCGCGCGAAATCCTCAGATGCTCATCAATGATGCTGGTTTATGATGCCGTTCTTTCCGGCGCGGGAGCGGCCTTGCTTCCCGCCTGGCTTATCGAACAGGACCTGCGCGACGGCCGGCTTCGGGCTTGGGCTAAAGTTGCCAATCGCAATATCGAAGCCTGGGTCCTGCACGCCCCTGCCCATCTGACCAGCCCAAAGGTCCGGGCGTTCGTCGACACTTTGGTCGAAGCCCATCGCGGCCACGGGAATGGTGACTGAAACAAGCTTGTGGCCGGACTGAAATTCGATGAAAGACCGCAACTATCGAGTCCGGCTTAAAACAAAATATCTGGCCTGCCCGGGAAGGCCGCCATCCTGAACCGCCAGCGCAACAGGTTGCTGCTTCTCCTGCCAACCTCAAACGCCTACTTCGCGTTCAAGGCGCCCAGAAGGGTCGTCTTGGCACCCAGAATATGGCGTCGCGTCAGTTCCGCGGCGTCTTTCGCGCGACCACTTTCGCAGGCAGCTAGAATAGCCAGGTGCTCGGCATTGGCGCGTTCCATCCCGTTTGACATCAGGATCTGAGCACGCAGGTAGCGGTCAATGCGATCGAGCGCATTGTTGATGATCTGCAGATGGTAGGAAAGGCCGCTGTCCTTGTAGAGCTCATAATGGAATTTGCGATTGAGCGCGCCCCAGCTCATCGGATCTGACGATTGCGAAAACGCCTCAAGACAAGCGCGCGCGCTTTGCAGTGTTTCCCTGGACATCTTCGGCACCGCCGCTTCGATGACCGAGCCTTCGAGCAGCGCGCGGAAATCAAAGATCTCGCTAGCCTCGTCCGGCGACAGGCCGGCAACGGTGGCGCCCTTGTAGCGCCGGGTGACGACAAGACCCTGCTGCTCGAGCATGGTGATCGCTTCACGCACCGGAATCCGGCTGGTGTTGAACAGTTTGGCGATTTCGTCCTGGCGCAGCGGCGCGCCGTCCTCCAGCTCACCATCGATGATCGCCGTGCGCAAGGCATCGAACACGATCGAGGCGGCGGAGGCGGACTTGGAAATGTCCACTGCATTCAACTTCACAAACACTCTCCTTCAGCACCGCACAGCCAATCCACCTGCCCCAAGCCACCACACCACACGGCGCAGCAGGCGGCTCGCACATGTGCACCGGCCCGGCTCCCGAAACAAATCACGCACAACAGATCATCATCCATCATAGCCGGGCGCCCTTGTGAAATCGAGAAATATTTCATATTGCAAATTGGATCCAATATTCTATTGTACATTCATCAAACACACAACCGTCCCCGCCCTGCGCATCCGGGCGGCAATCCATTTCGCACCCGTGCATTCACGACCACACGCAACGGCCATTAACCTCGCTTTTCCTTGAAGGACACCACTATGACCAAGAACATATTCACCGGCTGCATTCCCGCCCTGATGACCCCTTGCAAGGCCGACAGGACCCCCGATTTCGACGCACTGGTGCGCAAAGCCAAGGAACTCATCTCGGCTGGCATGTCCGCCGTTGTCTATTGCGGCTCCATGGGCGACTGGCCTCTGCTGACCGACGAGCAGCGCATGCAGGGCGTGGCCCGGCTGGTTGAAGCAGGAATCCCGACCATTGTCGGCACCGGTGCCGTTAACACACGGCAGGCCGTGGCCCATGCCGCCCACGCTGCCGAAGTCGGCGCGCAGGGACTGATGGTGATCCCGAGGGTTCTTTCGCGCGGCAGTTCTGTCACAGCCCAGCGCGCCCATTTCAGCGCCATCCTTTCGGTCGCCCCTGCCCTGCCGGCAGTAATTTACAATAGCCCCTATTACGGCTTTGCCACCCGCGGTGATCTGTTTTTCGAGCTGCGCAGGCAGCATCCCAACCTGATCGGGTTCAAGGAGTTCGGCGGTGCCGACGATTTGCGTTACGCCGCTGAAAATATCACCTCCCAGGAAGACGGCATCACGCTGATGGTCGGCGTCGACACCGCAGTCTGCCAAGGCTTCATCAATTGCGGCGCCGGGGGCGCCATCACCGGGGTTGGCAACGCGCTGCCGAAAGAGGTTCTGCACCTGATGCAGCTGTGCCAGCAGGCTGCATCAGGCAACGCCGAGGCGCGGACCCGGGCGCTGCAGCTAGAAGCCGCACTAGGGGTGCTGTCTTCTTTCGATGAGGGCTGTGATCTGGTGCTCTACTACAAGCACCTTATGGTGCTCAACGGAGACACCGAATACACACTGCATTTCAACGAGACCGACGCACTGACCGATGCCCAGCGCAATTATGCCGAAGCGCAATATACTCTGTTCCGGAACTGGTACGCGGATTGGAACAAACAGCTCGGCAGCACTACCGCCGCCGCAGCATAAACCGCTGTTTTTCCCTGCACTTCCGTTCCGCGGATTTACACGGAATTTAGGACTTGAGAAAGACCAGCCGTCCCGGGGGCAATGCCTGCCGGGACGGTAAGTTTGGAGGCGCTGGTTCACACCATCATGAAGTCAACTGGCGCCAAACTGGCACGGGCCAAATTATCGCCCGGGGAACGCCTTGTTGACCAGCGGCGCCGAGGTCTGGTCGGGGCCATAGTCGCTTTCACCGGTAATTGTGAGAAGTTCCTGGAGCTTGGTGCGCGCACGATTGACTCGGCTCTTGATTGTGCCGACGGCAACGCCGGCTATTTCCGACGCCTCTTCATAGGAAAATCCGGAAGCCCCGATGAGTACGATGGCTTCACGCTGATCATCCGGCAAGGTGTCGAGCGCCTCCTTGAAATCGGCCATGTCGAGCTTGCCATATTGTTCCGGATGGGTGGCCAGATTGCCGGCGAAAACGCCATCAGGATCGGGCAGTTCCCGACCCTTGCGCCGCATCTGGCTGTAAAATTCATTGCGCAGAATGGTGAAAAGCCAGGCCCGCATATTGGTGCCCGGCTGGAAACTTTCCTGCTTTGACCACGCTTTCATGACGGTCTCCTGGACCAGATCATCGGCGCGATCGTGACGGCGAGCCAGGGAAACCGCGAATGCGCGCAAGCTTGGAAGCGCCGCCAGCATCTCGCGTTTGAAGGAAAAACCGTCTCCGGCATCGGTGGACATGGTTTTGGGAACATCCATCTCAGTTCGCACCATTGTCGCCACCTGAGCGTTCAGCCTCATCCAGTTTTTCCAGAAGATCCAGCAGCTGGTCGGGAATAGGCTCTGCTTCGACAGATTTGTAATATTGTTTCAACCGAGAAGCGATGGCGTCTGACGCACCGTGGTCAGGCCGATCTCCGTTGTTTGAGGCGTCTTTGTTGTCTCGATTGATCATGCCCTTGCCAGCTCTCTCAGAATGAACACATAAGGTTTAGAATGCGCCATGACAAAAAAAGTTCCAAGCCATCGGAACTTTTTTCCAGACAGCGCGTTTTATGGTTGTTGCCACGTCCAGTGGACTATCAAGGGGTACATAATGTCGACACTGTCCATGCGCATCGCGCCACACCTTCCCTATCTCCGCCGCTTCTCGCGTGCGGTAACCGGATCACAAACGTCTGGAGACGCTTTTGTGGCCGCCACGCTCGAAGCGTTGATCGCAGATCTGAGCATTTTCCCCAAATCCGGAGATGACCGGGTCGCGCTTTACAAGCTGTTTTGTAAACTGTTTGACGGCCTTTCTGTTCCATTGCCTGAACACGCTACGCCATTCGGCTGGGAAAGAAGAGCCGCTGCCAATCTTGAAGCGGTAACCCCGCAGGCGCGCAAGGCTTTCCTCCTGATCGCTGTCGAGGGCTTCAACACCCACGAAGCCGCGGATGTGCTTGACGTCCAAGAAGCCACTCTTTCCAGCCTGCTCGAAACCGCGGCCATGGAAATTTCGAGCCAGGTGGCCACCGACATCATGATTATCGAAGACGAGCCGCTGATCGCCATGGATATCGAAGACATGGTCGAAACCCTTGGCCACCGGGTCACCGGCGTGGCTCGGACCCATTCCGAGGCGCTCGAACTCTACAAGCGCACCAAGCCGAAGATGGTTCTGGCCGATATCCAGCTCGCCGACGGAAGTTCCGGCATCGACGCCGTCAACGACATACTCAAGGATGAGGCATTGCCGGTGATCTTCATCACCGCTTTCCCCGAGCGGCTGCTGACGGGCGAAAAGCCGGAGCCGGCGTTTCTGGTGACCAAGCCCTTCAACCCCGACATGGTCAAGGCGTTGATCAGCCAGGCCTTGTTTTTCAACGCCGCCGCCGATGCGCCGCAACTGACCGGAACCAACTAGGGTCGAGCGCGTTGGCTACACATCATATGTCAAAGGAGAATATCGATGCTGTACTACGCTCTCATGTTTCTGGTTGTCGCCATCATTGCGGGCGTGCTCGGTTTTGGCGGAATCGCCGGCACTTCGGCTGGCATCGCCCAGATCCTGTTCTTCCTGTTCCTGGCGCTTCTGGTCATTTCGCTGGTCATGAATTTCTTTCGCAAAGTATGACCATCGCAACGATTGACCCTCGTGTTCGCAAGGGGCGTCGGAGCACCTCCGGCGCCCCATTGCCGTCCGACTGAAAATGTTACCGAAGTGAAGAGCCCACAATGAAACCATCATCGGTTAAGGAGTCCGATCGGCTGCGAATTGTTTTGGCGGGGCTGCGAAGTGCTGGCGTATCGATGATGTATCAGGATACTGATCTGACCATTCGTTATGCTGCCAACCTCCCCGGAAACTGGCCCCTCGACACTGATCTTGAAGGCGCCTCCGACGACCGAATATTCAACGCCCAGCAGGCCGCCAAGGTGCTCTCCGCCAAGCAGCAGGTGATTCAGACCGGTGAAACTATCAAGCTCGAAATCCTGCGTGATGCAGATCACGAGCGGCACTGGTTCATGCTGCATATTGATCCCGACACCGACGCCGACGGCACTGTGATCGGAATATTCACAACCATTCTCGATATCGACGACATCAAGTACCGGGAAACCGTGCTGAAGACGCTTCTGCGCGAATTGAGTCACCGCTCCAAGAACCTGCTTGCGATCATTCAATCCGTTGCCTCCCAGACCGCACGATCATCGCAGGGGCTCAACGACTTCCTGTTCGCATTTCGCAATCGGTTGCAGTCGATGGCGCAATCCCAGGATCTTGTGACGGCATCCGACTGGCGCGGTGCTGAATTGTTCGCCTTGACGCAATCACAGTTGCAGCCACTGGTAGGAAAAAATGCGCCGCGTTTTACGATCACCGG
This sequence comes from Hoeflea sp. Naph1, assembly GCF_046837775.1. Taxonomy (GTDB): domain Bacteria; phylum Pseudomonadota; class Alphaproteobacteria; order Rhizobiales; family Rhizobiaceae; genus Hoeflea. The sequence continues at coordinate 3,683,888 of NZ_CP177286.1, forward strand.
TGATGACCCCTATCTGTTTCCCAACGCCGCTTTGCACCTTGGTCTGGCGCTGCACGAGCTCACCGTCGATTCCCTCGCCAGGGGGGCCCTCGGCCCGGCAGGCGGCAAGGTTGAACTTGAAGCAAGCGAACATCTCAACGACCAGCAGGTTCCGGAATTGACCCTGACCTGGACTGAAACATTTGCGACGCCACCGGCCGAGACTGAAATTCCGACAAACCACAAGAACGGCTTTTCCGGCGCCGTGCTCGGTCGCATTGTTCCCCAGGCACTTTCAGCCGGGGTGCGCCACGAAACCCTCGGCAACAAGATGATCTATCAACTGGTCATCCCCGAATCTCAGTATGAAGCCGAGGCGAGGCACGCGAGACCCTGATTGCACGCCTGTCGGGCTGATCAAGCCGTGGCCTGGCCGGATACGATGGAACCTCCATGAAGCGCTGGCGTTGTAATGCCAAAGGAGAAGCGTCATGGAACATATCGCAGCCTTCATGCTGCTGATCGCTTGCAGTAACGACTTGCAGACCTGTACCGAACAGCCCGCCCCCACCGTCGCCTACGAGAGCATGCAGCAGTGCGAACTTGAACTTCGACCCGCGCTGCAGATCGCCAATGGCAAGTATGGAAAGACCATGGGCAAATGCGTCGAGATCGACCCGGCCCTGTTCTATGAGGATGCCGAGATCGTCTGGGACGTGACTGCCCAGGGCGAGATTGAAGTCGCCATTGAACTGATCAATCCGCAGATCGACCTCAATGCCATGGCCCGGTCGGATCATGCTGACGAAACCACGCGCGTGAACTGACGGCACGTCGGATCAAACAGCATAAACCGCTGTGCCTGACACCGTGTCGTTGCCCCGGTTTCAGCTATCGACCTCGAAATCCAGCCGCCTGCGCAAAAAGTCGAGATCCTGTGCAATCGGCTCTCCGGCAGCCGCCGTCTCCAGTAGCGCCTTGCCATGCACTCTGATCAACGCCCGCGCGTCAGATCCAGCAACCGAATACAACGAATTCAGCACCACGCCGAGGTGATCGAGCATCAGGATGTTGCCCCTAGAAGCCTGCCGCAACGGGTGCAATGTCATGTTGAGCAGGTCTTCCAGTGACAGACCCGGCACCTTGAGTCGCGCCACCCCTTCGCGGTCGCTGCGAACATCACCGCGCAAGCCTTCCGATACAGGCAGCACCAGCGCCGCGGCGATACGGTCGGCACAGGTAACGGCGGTAAAACTGTCGTTGACGCCCGGCGACAGTGCCCGCAACGCAATCTCGAGAAGAATACGGATCGAAAAGCGGATGTCATCGACCGCACCGCGATAGGGCTCCAGACTGATCGCGGCATGGACAGCGGCGATGGCCTTCCCGTCATCAGCAGCGAAACCGGCAGCGGCCAGCACCTGTCCCGACAGCACGAAGTCGCCCGGCGCAACACGAACCGCGATCATCGCTTGGTGGTGGCGGGCAAGCTCAAGCAGGGCTGCCTCGTCGATGATGGTCACATACCCCGATTGCTGCGCCTTGATGGCGGTATCGAGATCTTGTTCATTGAACTCCTCCTCGTCCCGTTGATCGGTCTCGGCGAGCAACGCGTTGACCTGTCGCTCCAGATGCTCGGAGATTTTGGCGACTTCGGCATCAATCGTCACGCTGCGCGATACCGAGTGAACGAAATGAATCACCTGAAGCACGGATACGGCTGCAAGCACAAATGCCATGGCAATAGAGAATTCCGGTCTCAGATCCGGCCCGGTTGCCCGCAGCACGCTGAGCGAAAACAAAAATGTGCCGCCCAGAAGTCCTGCGGTGACCTGATTGACCCGGTCTCTGGAAAATCGCTGAAGCAACCGCGGCGCGATATTGCCCGCAGCCAGCGTGAACACCACCAGCATGATCGAGTAGACCAGGCCAAGTGTGGTGATCGCCGCCGTGGCGATGGTCGCCAGCAGCGATCGGGCCGTGTCAGCTGAGATCGCCAGCCAGAACGGCAACGGGCTGCCGAAAAGCGTGTACTGGGTATCGAGCCAGATCAGCGGAATGGCCAGCAACCACAGCCCAATGGCGATGCCTCCGGGAATTCCCAACAACCCGTTGAGTGTCAGAACCGATTTCATTTTCATGGGGAATTCCTTCAAACGATCTAACTTCAATGCACGAACTCGCCGGAAGTTCGCCTGCGCGAAGGAACCTATCCGTCCGGGCTGCATTCTTACTGTGTTAAAGAGATATCTCAAAACCAACTACAGGCAGTACAACTCCATGCGGATGATGATCGTGCTCAACCGGGACGGTGGAACCATCCGCGGCATGGACAGTCGGGAATTTGGCGACCACGTCGCTCAAACTTTGGGCGCCAACACTCTCGGGCAGGACCCCACCGACTACGTCGTCAAACTGGCCGCCGGCTCTGAAATCTGTGAAGTTCTCGACCAGGCTGCCAGCGATAAAAACATCGACGGCATCATTGCCGGCGGCGGCGACGGCACCATCTCGGCTGCGGCAGCGGCTTGTTTCCGCGCGGGCAAGGTGCTCGGCGTGCTGCCGCTTGGGACCATGAACCTGTTCGCGCGCAGCCTTGGCCTGCCGCTCGACCCTTATGAAGCGGTCGAGGCGCTGCAACAGGCCGAGCCGCGCGATCTCGATATTGCCACAGCCAATGGCCGCCCTTTCATACACCAATATTCGGTGGGCCTTCATGAACGGCTCATAAGCCTGCGCTCGCATCTCGACACTTCGACGCGGTTGCGGAAAATGACCGCCACGCTGAATGCACTCGGCAAGGTCATCCTTGCCCCGCCACGGTTGAGCGTCGAAACCAGCCTTGAAGGAGAGACGCGCAGAACCATTGTGTCGGCGGTGTCTGTGTCCAACAACCTGTTTGGCGATTCACCCGTACCCTTCGCCCCGGTTCTCGACGGCGGTGTGCTGGGGCTCTACCGCGCCCGCGCCTATAGTTCTGCCACCGTGTTGCGGATGACGCTCGATGTGGCCCGCGGTGCGCTCCTGGACAATCCCTATGTTCAGGTTGAATCCGCGCAGCAGCTGGTTCTGAAATTCCCGACCAGGCATCGACGCGCAAAGGCTGCCATCGATGGCGAAATCGTCGATCTGGAATCGGAGATCGAATTCATCTGCCATGCAGGCGGTTTGCGTGTGCTCACGCCGAGCCAACCCGATCCGGCGAAGATCGGCTGACGATCGCGGGAACCCGAAGGCCAGAGGCGCGTTGTCATGGAAACCATGAAAGGAACTTCCATGACCGATCTGAAAAAAACCAGAGACGAACCGATCGAACAGCTTTTCGATATTCTCGACGACACCCACGCGGTCATGGTCGGGCTCGATCAGGCGGGCCATCCAATGCAACCGATGGCGCCGCAAGTGGACGAAGACCGGCGCGGAATCTGGTTTTACACCAAGCGTGATTCAGCCATGGGTTCGGCCATCAAAGCATATCCGTCAAGCCGCGCGCGGATCTGTCTTATCGGACCCGACCATGATTATCATGCCAGCATCTCGGGCACGATGAGTGCTGAAACCGACACCTCTCTGATCGACAAGTTCTGGTCGTCCGTGGTTGGCGCCTGGTTCGAACATGGCAAGCAGGATCCAAATCTGCTGCTGCTGCGGTTTGACCCGTCCGAAGCCGATATCTGGGCATCATCAGGCAGCGTTGTCCGCTTTGCCTGGGAAATCGCCATGGCCAATCTGAGCGGTGACGAGCCGGATCTGGGCGAAACGGCGCATGTAATATTCCCGCTGGCTCTGCGCGAATCCCGAGAAACCGCATGATCCCCGCGGGCTTCTGGAAGGCGTGGGCCGCTGCGGCCCTCGCCATTCTGATCCTGGATGGGCTTTGGCTTGGCCTTATCGCCAGAAATTTCTACCGCGACCAACTCGGCGATCTGATGGCAACCCAAATCAGCTTTCCGGTGGCTGCCGCCTTTTACGTTTTCTATTCAGCCGCCATTGTGCTGCTGGCTTCTGCACCGGCCATCCGGTTGGATGGCGGCGTTTGGCAGGCGGCTATGCTTGGAGCCGTGCTCGGCATTGCCGCTTATGGTGCCTATGACTTCACCAATCTGGCGACGTTGAAGAACTGGCCGGTCGGCTTGACCATCGTCGACCTGATCTGGGGCACAATTCTCACTGCCACTGTTTCAGCGGTCGGCTATTTCACCTTGGGCGCAATCTAAGCCGCTGATCATAAATCGGAAAATCGATGCCAGCGCACGAAAATTCCAACAATCGCGGGAACCAACCACTTCTAACCGCGTTGGATGCTCAGGCCGACGGCGAAAACCGCAAACGGCTCAAACCGATCCTCAAAGGAGAATTGAAATGAACTGGGATATCGTTGAAGGCAAGTGGAACGAGTACAAGGGCAAGGCCCAGGCACAATGGGGCAGGCTGACCAATGACGACCTCGATGTCGTTGAAGGCCGCCGCGATGAACTGGCTGGCAAGATCCAAGCCCGCTACGGCAAGACCCGCGACGACGCCGAGCGCGAAATCGACGAATGGCTTGGCCGCAGCTAATCACCTACTCTGGAAAGTCCGGCATATCTGTTGCCGGACTTTTCCTTTTTTGAAAGGGCGCCCATGCCGCCTGTCAATCAAAGCGCCATTCCCGAAAACGCGAGTTCGCTGGTCAGGCGCCTCGGCAGGTCGGTTTTGTTGACCGCCGAAGAGGTGGATTACCTCGAGACTATGCAAATCAACCAGGCGGTGGTCGAAAAAGGTGACGAATTCATCCATGATGGCGAGCACATGCGGGTGACGTTTCTCGTCCGGCGCGGCTGGATCATCCGCTTCAAGATCACACCCGCCGGTCGTCGCCTGATTATCGGTATATCATTGCCAGGCGATTTCATCGGTTTGCACATCAACTTCAACCATTCGTCAATCTACTCGGCTTCAGCGCTGACAAGGGCCTCGCTTGCACTCATCGAGCCTGTCCGCATTCTTGAGATCCACCGCCGCTTTCCGGTGTTGGCTTCCGGGCTCGATTGGATGACGATGCGCCATTCCAATATTCTCTCCGAGCACAAGATTTCCTTGGGCGCGCGCACTGCAGCACAGAGGATTCTTCATTTCCTGCTCGAATTATGGACCCGCCTCGAGCAGGTCGGCATGGCCTCCGCAAAAGGCTTCGATCTTGAGCTGACCCAAGAACAGATCGGCGACTGCATGGGGCTATCAACAGTTCACGTCAATCGTTCGCTCAACCGGCTTGGCAAGGAGAAACTGGTGAAGATAGACAAGGGGTTCGTCAGCTTTCCTCACGTTTCCGACGCCATCAGTTTCGCAGATTTCGACGACCGGTTCCTCACCGAATTCTCCACCGACCCGGGTGAAATTGGAAGCAGACGCCGAATTGCCAAAAATTGATTTCATTTAACCTGCTTTATAGACAGCCGATCAATCAGCTTCTATCGGCATCGCTCGTTTCCCGCTCTGTGCCGCCAATCAAATTGGTCAGCACGGAAAACCCATCTGGAGGTGCAGCATCGACAGTCGCCCGGCTCTATCGCTCTTGAAACACGCGCGTAAGCGCCTTGGCCGTGTGATCACGCGGCCTTTGAACACGAGCCTGCAATTGCTGTATCGCCTGCAACCGGCCTTGGTCTTCATCGTTGTCGCCCTTGTCGGCATGCTCACCGCAGCCGCATCCTGGTACACGATCGATCAGACCAACCGCATGAGTTTTGCTTCCACGGCAGAAGAAGCAGTGCGGCGTTTGAGTGACCGTATTGAAAACCACATGCTGCTGATCAAAGCGACGGAAGCGTTGTTTGAAGCGACCGGCGAGATCCCCGATGCCCAAGAGTTCAAGGCCTTTGTAGGCAATCTGCAAAAGACCGAACAATTCGACGGCGTGCAGGGTATCGGCTTTGCCCGCTACGCACCGACCGGGCCGGAGTCTGAAGCCGCCATCGCCGCCGAGATCGAGCGCAATTACAATATACAGCGCACGCCATGGCCCGAGACCGAGGAAAAATACCGCACGGCGATCATCTTGCTGGAACCTTCCACCGAAGCCAATCTGCGTGCGCTCGGCTATGACATGTACTCCAATTCGGTCCGCCGCACGGCGATACTGGCAGCCCTTGCCGAGCAACGCTTACGCGCTTCGGGCTCAGTCCGGTTGGTTCAGGAAAATCAGACCGATCCGCAATCCGGGTTCCTGATCTACACACCCTATGTCACCGCCGATACCAACATTCCGCTAGGTTTCATCTACGCACCCTTCAGCATACCCAACCTGTTTAAATCGGCACTCAAACGGCTGCCCGTCCTGCCTATCCATGTCACCGCCTGGGATGGCGAACCTGCCGACAGCAACCAGATCTTCCGTTCATCGGGTGAACGCAGCAGCCACTTCGGCGCCTCTCATGTGGAGATGATGTCGATCGAGGTTGCGGGGCGTTTGTGGAAGCTGGAGATCCGTCCCTCCGAAATATATGAACCGCCAGTCGACCAGACCCGATCGTTCATGTTGGCAGCGGCAGCCTTGCTGCTGGCCGGCGCCCTCGCCGCGTCGTCCCGTTCCCAGCAACGCACCATCGAAGTCGGCGAGGCGCTGCGCCAGGAAACCGAACGCGCGCTGACGGATCGCGAATTTCTGCTTCAGGAGATGAAGCACCGCATCAAGAACATGATCGCCCGGATGCTGGCGATGTCGCGGCAGACCGCACGCGCATCCGAGACACTGGACGACTTCACCCAGTCGTTTACCGCCCGCCTCCAGGCCATGGCCGCCTCGCAAGACCTTTTGGCCCGTACCGCTTGGCAGAGCGCCGACCTGAGAACCCTTCTCGCCCAGGAGCTCAGGCAATTGTTTGGCGACAAGCTCGAGGAAGAAAAACTGGTAGGGCCTACGGTAGAACTCAACGAAGTCGCAGCCCAGGCGTTTGGTCTGGCGTTTCATGAGCTTGCCACCAACGCCCTCAAATACGGCTCGGCACGCTCCGACACCGGTAAACTCGACATCTCATGGAGCATCGACACAGCCTCCCCAACCGGCAAGCAGCTGGTGTTCATCTGGCGCGAACGCAGCGAAGTTCCGCTCGATCAGCAGGATTCCGATGCGCTCGCCCAAAAGGGTGGCTTTGGCACCAAGCTGCTCGACGCCACCATGAGGGTCGAACTGGGTGGTTCAATCACCACCATCCCCAATCAGCACGGCATCGATGTGACGATTCGCGTGCCTCACGCGCGGGTCATGTCCGACCATCGAAACAACTGACTTACGCTCACTCCCAACAGCGCTGAGCGGCAGTCCTCCTTTGTAATCGGCAACCAGACGGGAACCTTTTACCCGCTGTGCGCATTGTCCTCGCTTCTAACAGGGGTAGTGGGATGAAGCGTATTTACCGCATGGAACCGCCGGTGGTGCGCATCGCCGCAAAGACCGGACTCGACGCCAGCCTGGAGTCGAGTGCCCGAATATCCATCATCGTCATTGGCCTGGTTGCGGCTTTCGCAGCACTCGATCAGGCGCAGCCGTTTTTGTCCCCGGTATCGCTCGCGATCATCACCGGACTGATGGCCTCACCGGTAGCTTCGGCGCTCGAGCGCTATATTCCCGCCAGTTTCTCCGCCGCCATTGTCGTGCTTCTATTTCTCGCCATGATTGCCTCGGCAATCGCGCTATTTTCGATGCCGCTGTCGATCTGGAGCGAGAGACTGCCCGAAATATGGCGCGAATTGCAGTTCTACCTGACCGACTGGAGCTCGGCTTTTGAGACGCTCGGCGGCGTTCAGGAACAGATCAAGACGATCGCCGGCGGCAAGGCCCAGATGACGGTCGACATCGCCGACAACTCTGCGGTTGAAGAAATCGCCACGCTGGCGCCCGCGCTGGCGGCACAGATCATCCTTTTCCTGGCAAGCCTGTATTTCTTCCTGGCCACCCGCCACACCATTCGCACCAGCATTCTCTCACTGTGCTTCAGCCGCCGAGCCCGCCTGAGAACCGCGCGGGTGTTCCGTGACGCAGAATGGTTCGTCTCGCGCTATCTTCTGTCGATTTCGGTGATTAACGCTGGCCTCGGTCTCGCCACCACCGTGGCCATGTGGTTGCTGGATGTACCGCAACCCTATCTCTGGGGGATGCTGGCCTTCATCCTCAATTATGTCGTCTATATCGGCCCGGCAGTGATGGCCGGGATTCTGCTCGGCGTCGGCCTGGCGACATGGAATTCACCGCCTGCCGTCTTCCTGCCAATGCTGGTGTATCTGGGGCTCAACATGATTGAGGCCCAGTTCGTCACCCCGCAGGTGATTGGCCGTTCGGTCACGCTCAATCCGTTCTTCGTGTTCCTGTCGCTGGCCTTCTGGATCTGGCTCTGGGGACCGGTCGGCGGGCTGCTCGCGGTGCCATTCCTGCTTATCGGCCATGCCGTCATCCGAAATGCGATCCCGCTCACCATCAAGTCAGCACCGGAGCCTGCCACAATCAAAAAAAATTGAAGCCTGTCGGAACCTTGGACAGTCATCCGCGTTTCTAGACTGTCACACCGCCGCGCCGGACCAGCGCTCTCACACACACGGTCCTGCCCGGCGGGCACATCTTTCGATGCAAAGAGGAAATTACCATGATTAAGACACTTTTGGCCAGCACCGCGCTCGTAGCTCTTGTGAGCACATCCGCCATGGCCGCCAGCCACACCGAAGCCGAATCTACCGCAGCGACTTCCGAAACCGTTGTCATGACGGACAAGGATGCCGCCATGCTCACCGGCTCCAACCTCGCCAGCACCCTGATTGGGTCATCGGTCTACGCCTCGTCGGCTGAAGACGCCGAAGTGATCGGCGACATCAACGACATCGTCGTCACGCCTGAAGGCAAGGTCGGCTCGTTGATCGTCGGCGTTGGCGGTTTCCTTGGCCTCGGCGAAAAAGACGTCGCCGTCAATTATGATCAGATCGAATGGGTTGACCGCGATGGCGACCGCTGGTTGGTCGCCAACATGAGCCGCGAGCAGCTTGAAGCTGCACCTGCTTTTAATCGCGATATGATCTACGCCGACGCACGCAGCACCGAAGAAGGTGTTGATGCAACCCAGAACATGGCAACAGGTACGGATACCGCCGAGCAGGCGCCGGCCGAGGACATGACTGCCGAAAAGATCGAATCCGGCGAAAGCGCAGTCGAAACCGCTGAGAACAAGACCATGGGCATCGACCGTTCGGCGATGACCAGCGTCACCTCGGAAGAGCTCAGCGCCGACAACCTGATCGGCCGCGCAGTCTACAGCGCCAACGACGATAACATCGGTGAAATCGGCGACGTGCTTCTGTCGGCCGACAACAAGGTCGAAGGTTTCGTGCTTGATGTTGGCGGGTTCCTGGGAATGGGTGAGAAGGAAGTTGCCATTTCGCCTGAAAACCTCGACATCCGCGCCGATGCAGATGGCAACCTGACCGTGTTCACGCCGTTCACGCAGGAACAGCTGGAAGCCCAGCCGGAATACTCCGAGGAAACCTGGAAGACCAACCGCGACGACGTCATCATGATCGTCCCGGCTGGCTAATCGCCTCACGAACGCCCGAACGAAAGGCCGCCGGATTTCTCCGGCGGCCTTTTTTGGGTAATCACGCTGCGCCGTGGAACCTCCTGAGGCATCACGCGTTGAAGCAGTGAAACCACAACAAGGAGAATTAACAATGGCCGCCACAAGCAAGTCCACCCGTACCAGAGCAAACGCAAAACCGGTCATGGATGACCTGTCGGACCGCGCCGCCGCACTCCGCAAAGAGCTTGCCGAACTGGGTGAAGCGCTTGCCGGTGCTGGCGCGTTGCAGGCTGGCGTCGCCCGCGAAGCTGCTGAAACTCGCGTCAGTGAACTTCTTGAAAGCGGCGAGCATCTGGTCTCGGAAATGTCCAGGCAGCTTGGCCGCACGGAAAAGCAGGTAAGCCAGGCCGTGCGCGACAAGCCGCTTCAGGCTCTGGGCGTGGCCGTTGCCGCAGGCTTTCTGGCCGCCATCATAATGCGCCGTTGAGACCAGCAATGTCTCCTGCGCTTCCACTCATGAATCTCGTGTCTGGCTATGCCACAGGCAAAGCCCGTCAAATTCGCCGTGATGCGATGCTGATGGCCTTTGTCGGGCTGATGGCATGGCTGGCCTCAGCAGCACTTCTTGGCGCGTTCGCAGTATGGATTGCCCAGACCTACGGTTTGATAGCCGGTCTGATGGCGGCGGCTGGCCTCGCGATTCTACTCGCTGGCCTCGCCCTGCTTGTCCGCGCCGTTCTGCGCATGCGCGCACGGCGCCAACAACGGCAAACGCTGTCGAGCAGCGCCGCCACACTCGGTGTGGTGACCGCCTCGAGTCTGGTCACCCGGCACAAAGGCGTGGCGATTGTTGCCGGTCTGGCACTTGGTGCTCTGGCTGCCTACGCCTCGCGTTCGGACGATAGCTGAGACCATTAACTACAAGGATATTGGCACATGAACAAACCAATCGATCCAATCAGCGTCCGTCAGGCTCGTCAGGGAAAGCCGGTGCTGGCCATTCTGTCGATCAGCCTGGCGCTGGCGATCGTCTCCGGCTGGGTGCTCTGGGGCGCTTTCGCCGCCGAGGATGGCAACGGGTACGCCCAGAACAGTTCGGTCACGACCTCCGACTCGGCCGACACCTCATCTCGAGCCATCAACTGAACGTTTCAACCCGCCTGACCAATTTTTCAAAAGGAGTCTTCCCATGGCAAATTCCGCTCTCGCAAGCCTCACCCCCGAGACCAGCAATGACCGTATCAATATCGGCCTCAAGGCCGACTATCGCAAAGCGATGGCCAAGGACCTCTCGGAGATTCTCGCGGCCACCTATCGCCTGACCATCAAGAGCCATGTCTATCACTGGAACGTTGTCGGCCCGATCTTCAAGCCGATCCATGACCTGACCGAAGCTCATTACAACGCCCTGTTCGCCGATACCGACATCATCGCCGAGCGGATCCGGGCTCTGGGGCACCTCGCCCCGGTCAATTTCGACATGACCAAGTCGTTTGCGCCGACCAAGACGGACGTCGACCAGGCATCTGCGCATGACATGGTCAACGATCTGATCAAGGATCATGAAGAGGCGGTCCGTGACGCCCGCAAGGCCGCAGGCAAGGCCGGCGACAATGACGACGTTGTCACCGAGGATATGCTCACGGCTCGTCTGACCTTCCACGAGAAGGCTTTGTGGATGCTGCGCGCCATCATCGCCAGTTGATCTGACGAGCGCCTAACCGTAAGCCTTAAAACCGGTCGCCCACAGGCGACCGGTTTTTGCGTTCACGACTGTCCGGTCCACATCACTCGATTGGCCGCTTGTCGCTCAAAAGATCTTCCTGATGGCCGCCCCGGGCCCGGTCCTCGGCCACCTGACGGCGGACGTCCTCGTCGGGTGACATATCGACGGCGGCAGCGGGTGTGACTGCCTCTGCTCGCGGCTTCTCCTTGTCGGCGGCCGGCGCTTGTCGCGACGTGCCAATCGAGCCTGCCGACACGGTCTGCCCGATCATCCCTTCCAGCCCGTCGATCTTGACCCGGTAGATTGGTTCCGGAAGCGTGAAGCCCTGCTCCTCAAGCACGGTCTTGACCGCATTGATGGCGGCGCTACGGGCTTTCTGGAAGTCGGTCTCGCGCTGGTCGATCCAGCCATAGAACGCCAGCACGATGTTGGAATCGCCCACCTCGTCGATTCCCGCGGAAGCCTGCGGTTCGTTGAGAATAAAATCCAGCGCCTTGAGCGTTTCGAGCCCGGCGTTCGTCGCATCAATCGGATTGTCATTGGCATCAACGCCGAGCTTGAACGAGAACCGCCGGTGCGGGTTGAGCGTGTAATTGAGGATCACGCCCTTGAACACATCTGCATTGGGAATGCGCAGGTGGTTGCCGTCGAGCGTCATCAGGATGGTGGCCCGCGAAGTCAGCCTCACCACCACACCCTCGAGGTCGTTGATGACCACATGATCATCGGCCCTGAACGGTTGCCGCAGGCTCAGCATCACACTGGCGATATAGTTTTCGATCGTATCCTTGACGGCAAAACCGACCGCGAGACCGACCAGCCCGGCACCACCGGCGGCAGCCCCGAACAGCGCCATCGCATCAAGAATATTCAACGCCAGCAAGATGCCGCCCAAAATGCTGGCGATGCGGATCGATTGTGCAATCAACCTGGCAATGAACGGGTTCGGCGCCACCCAGCGCCAGAACCGCCCGGCCGAGGCGATCAGGTGTCCGAAAAACGAAACCAGAATGAGAGCCAGCACCGCCACCGCATAGAGTGGCCATGCCCTGGTGGCGGTCAGGATCGCATCTTCCGTCTTTTCGATCAGCGGATTGAGGTTGTCCTCGACGCTCAGTGTCCGGGCAATCTTGTCTTCCACTTCGACCGCGCCGTCGATCCTGTGCGCGAGCCTGACCGCACGATCGGCCGAGCTTTCATTGGCGACCTTGCCGGATAGCACGATCACGCCCTTGCGCACCCATACCGTAACGGCGGAAAGCGTATCGATCTCGTCGTAAATGGCTTTGAGCCGCTCGCGGATTTCGCGGTCAGTCTCAGTCGTCTCCTGACGCGATATCGGCGCGGTGACGGTGGATTGGGACGCATCTTGGGCAACAGCGCCGGCCTTAGTGCCCAGCAGAATTGCCATGACCAGCAGCAGCAGCGCCGACGTTTTCATCAAGCCGTACGTCCGGATTGCCATCCCTGTCCCCTCAATCGGTACGATCGGCATTTATCAGCCGGCACCTGCCCAAACCACAAGGTCTCCCGCCCGGAAATCCCCCAGTAGTCAGTTACACCTGAAAACTACATAGCCCGGAATTCAGTTTTTGGCGATGCGCGCAGCCCCCCGGATCAATACGCGTCGCGACCCGCCGCAACTTCGCCAGGAAAATCGGCACACATTGCGCCGATCCGGTTCATTCTGCTGCCTCGGCGACGGCCTTCGGCGCCTTTTTGCCAAGGCCGAAACGGGCTTTCATCCGCTGCCACCATGCGGTGACCTTACTGTCCTTCGAGCGTGTCACGATCATCAGCAGCGACGGCGTCACCACCAGCGTCAGCACCGTGGAAAACGCCAGCCCGAACACGATCGCGCTCGACAGCGAAACCCACCATTGTGTCGACGGCGCTCCATAGGTGGTTTCATGGCCCATCAATTCGAGATTGACCCCGAAAGCGATCGGCAACACACCAAGGATCGCTGTCACCGCCGTCAGCACCACAGGGCGGGCACGTTCGCGGCAGGTTTCAAGAATGGCGTCGAGCTTGTCGAGACCTTCGCGTCTGAGATGGTCATAGGTATCGATCAGCACGATGTTGTTGTTGACCACCACGCCGGCGAGCGCGATGACGCCGATCCCGGTCATGACGATACCGAAGGGCTGCCCCATGATGATCAGCCCCAGGAACACGCCGATGGTCGACATCACCACCGCCGACAGCACCAGCGCCACCGACAGGAACCGGTTGAACTGCGCCAGCAGCACCACAAAAATCAGGAAAATCGCGGCACCGAAGGCCTTGGCGAGAAACGCGCCGGCAGCCTTCTGCTCCTCGTCTTCGCCGGCCATTTTCCAGCGAATACCGAGGTCCCCGAGATTGGCCTTTTCCAGCTCCGCAACAATACCTTGACGCAACGGATCAGCCTGGATGCCTTCATTGATTCCGGCCTGCACGGTGATGGTGCGCACGGCGTTGATTCGTGTCAGCGTGCCGACGCTGGGCGCCGGTTCCCGGGTGACGAAATTGGAAATTGGCACCGAGCCCTGAGCGGTTTCGATCCTTAGATCATCGAGCGTAGACAACGTGCGCCGCTCTTCCGGCAGCCGCAGCCTGATATCCACCGCATCATCGACGCCCGCCGGGCGGTAATCAGTCAGCTTCAGGCCGGAGGTGACAAGCTGCACCACGGTGCCCACTGACGACGGACCGATGCCGTAGCGTGCGGCAACCGAACGGTCGACCTTGATCTCCCAGTCGACGCCGGGCGGCGGCAGGCCGTCGGAAACATCAATCACACCGGGTGTCTGCCTCAATTGCGCAGCCACCTTGCGCGCCACATCAGGCAGCCCCGAGGGATCGACAGCCGACAACTGAATCTGGATCGCCTTGCCGGTCGGTGGCCCTCCTTGAGGCACCAGAACCTCGATATCGGCACCTGGAAACCCGATGAGTTCACGCCGGAAATCATCGAGAATTTCACCCGCTGGCTTGCGCTCGCGCCAGTCGACGAATTCGTACTGAATGACGCCGACCACATCCTCGGCCACATCGGCGCCGCCGCCGCCGACCTTGCCGACACGCGTGTAGACACTGGCCAGCCCTGGCCAATCGAGCATGCGTTTTTCGACCATGCGCACAGCGGTATCTTTTTCCTCGAGCGAAAGATTGCCGCGGGCATGAACATACAACAGCCCATATTCCGGCTCGACATTGGGAAAGAATTCGACCCCCTTGCCATATTTCGCGTAGGCCACAGGAACCGCCACCAGCGCCGTCAGTGTGAAGAACACCACGATGAACGGGTGCCGCACCGCGCGCGCAACGAAGCGCATATACAGCCCGTCGCGCTTGGGGCCATCCTCGACCATGGGCTTGGCAAACATTGCCCCCAGCGTCGGGGTAAACACCAGCGCGTAAAGTAGCGACGCCGACAGCGTCGCAATCAGCGTGATCGGCATGTATTTCATGAACTCGCCGACCACGCCGGGCCAGAACAGCAACGGCGAAAACGCCGCCACCCGGGTGAGCGTTGCGGCCACCACAGGACCGGCCATGCGCCGGGCGGCCAGTGAAAACGCATCACGCCGGTGCATGCCTTCGGTCATCCGTCGTTCGGCAAATTCGGTAACGATGATCGCGTCGTCGACCAGCATGCCGACGGCCAGTATCAGGCTGAACAGCACCACGATATTGACCGTCATACCCGCTAGCGACAGCCCCAGAATACCCATCAGAAACGACGCCGGGATGGCAAAGCCGATCAGCAACGACGCCCGACCCGACAGTGCATACAGGATCACGATGAACACCAGGATCACCGCCGTGAGCACCGAGTTCTGCAGATCCCCAAGCAATTGACGGATCGATGTTGATTTGTCCTGGCTAAAACCGATCACCGCGCCCTCGGGCAGCAGCGCTTCAAACTCGCCCGCCACCGCCTTTACCGCATCCACGGTTTCCACCAGGTTGGCACCGGTGCGTTTGGACACTTCGATGGCGATCGCCGGCCTGCCGTCGAGCCGGGTAACCGTTTCAGCGTCCTTGAAGGTCGCGCGGATCGTCGCCAGATCCTGTGCCCGCACTACAGCGTTGGGCCCGGCAATGATCGGCAGATTGGCGACATCTTCAATGGTCTCGATCAGCAACGGTACCTTGACCGCATAGCGGCCCTCGTTGCCCTCCATGGAGCCGGCCGCGACCACCGAGTTGGACGCATTGACGCCGGCAATCAGTTGATCAAGCTTGAGGCCATAGGACGACAGTTTGACCGGGTCGATGATCACTTCGACCAGATCGTCGCGCGCGCCCTGCAGCGATGCTTCAAGCACACCGCTGACCTCTTCGATCCGGTCGCGCAGTTCGCGCGCCGCACGTGTGAGCGCGCGCTCGGGCACATCGCCCGACAGCGTCACCACCAGAACCGGAAATTCGGAAATATTGACTTCGTTGACGGTCGGCTCGTCGGCCCCCTCGGGCAGGTCCGGCTTGGCGTCGGAAACCTTGTTGCGCACGTCGTCGAGCGCCTTGGACAGATCTGCACCGGCCATGAACTCGATGATGACATTGCCGCCGCCCTGATAGGCGGTGGAGCGCATTTCCTTGATGCCGGTGATATTCTGCAGCCGCGTTTCCATCGGCCTGAGCAGCAGCCGTTCGGAATCCTCGGGCGAAATCCCCTGATAGCTCATACTCACATAGATGATCGGAATTTTGACGTCCGGTTCGGCTTCCTTGGGAATCGAGATATAGGCCATCGTCCCCGAAACGATGAGGAAGAACAGTACCGCGATGGTCAACCGCGCATTGCGGATGGCGATATCAACAAAATTCATTGGGCGGATCCTGCAGGCTTGCCCCCGATACGGGCGACGAGATCACCGTCAGCAGGCACAGCGTTGACCGTCTCGCCATCACTGACCAGATCCTGGCCGGCGACGATGATCCTGGCGTCCAGCGGCACGCCGCCAAGCACCAGTCCCTCGGGCGAATCATCAATCAGATCGATCGGCACGAACCCCACGATGTTGCCGGCTTCGAGAATCCGCAAACCCAGATTGCCGGCAGCGTCGAGCGTGACCACCGAACGCGGCAACCGCACCGCTGTTACGGCTTCCGACTTGACCATGATCTCGGCCGTCATTCCGGCTGGAACCTTGTTGTCGGGATTGGGGATGGCGATTTCAATCGGGAAGGTGCGCGTCCCCGCAGTTGCCTGCATGCTGATATGGCGCACGGTGCCGGAAACGATATCGCCGTTGATAAGCCGCACATCAGCTTTCTGGCCCACGCTGACTTGGGAGATGTCGCGCTCGCTGACTTCGCCCAGCGCCAGCACCGGGTCGAGCTGCAGCAAAACGGCCACCGGCTCTCCCGATGGCATCCAGCTACCCTCCTCCACCATCACCTGGTCGATCACCCCGGAAAAAGGCGCCACCACGGTCAAACGGTCCATATCGGCCTGGGCCGTTTCAAGCTGTGAGCGCGCCGCGGCCAGAGCCGAGCGGGCAGTATCGCTTTGTGTCGCCGGCACGATCCCGTCCTTGACCAGCCGCTCGACATTTTCAGCTTCCTTCTGACGTTGATCCAGCAGCGCCCGTGCGGTTTCCACCAGCGACGCTTTCTCCGCGCCATCGAGCACCAGCACAACATCGCCAGCCTTGACCGCATCGCCCTTCTTGATCTTCAGATCACCGAGAATCCCGGCGCTGCGGGTGGCCAGCGTCGACTTCTTGTCCGGTGCGGTGACGCCCGAAACCCGGATGATGCGATTATGCTGGATGAACTCCGGCTGCATCACTGCAACCGTCCGCAACACCTTTTCAGGCTCAGCGGCAGTCGCCTCGACCTTGGCGGGTTGCTCCGCCTCGTGCTGTGTAGCGCTTCCGATCGATGAAAACTCGCCGGTAAGCACCCAGGCCGCGGATGCCGCAAGAACCACAAATGCGGCCACGGTGTGAAACTTTGGCATCGCCATTACAAATCCGCCTTCAAAAAATAATGCGGCTGGCCAGAAAGATCGAAGAAGTCCCGGAACGGCCGGTACAGGCGCAATCAAACGGCCCTGCGCACATCTAAAGTTCGCGGTATATAGTCAAAGGACTGCGACATAAAAAGGACGCGCGCGCGTATTTGTTTTGTCTGGTTCGCTTCACACGGCCACGTGTCTTCGCAGCAACATATTTAAAACTTTCCATACACACTTCGCGCGTCGTGCCGCGGCAATCCCGACCAGGCCGGAGACTATTTCAGTTTCCGCTCGCATGTAAATCAGCAGTTTCAATCAGCTCAACATCATACTCGCGGCAGATATCGCGAACCGCCTCATCCGGGCAAAAATCGGTGACAAAGGTATCAACCTGCTCCAGATGACCGATGCGCACCGGGGCGGTGCGCTCGAACTTGGTTGAATCCGCCACCAGGATCACCTGCCTGGCATTGGCAATAATGGCCTGGGCAACCTTGACCTCACGAAAATCATAATCCAGCAGCGCACCGTCGCGATCGATTGCCGAGGTGCCGATGACTGCGAAATCGACCTTGAACTGGCGAATGAAATCCACCGCCGCCTCGCCGACAATGCCGCCATCGGAGGCTCGCACCACGCCACCGGCAATCACCACCTCGAACTGCGGAAAGGGACGCATCCGGTTAGCCACATTGATATTGTTGGTAATGATCATCAGTCGCCCATGCTGCAGCAATGCCTGGCTGACGGCTTCGGTGGTGGTGCCGATATTGATGAACAACGAAGCATGGTCGGGAATCAGCGCCGCCGCCGCGGCCCCGATTGCCTGCTTTTCATCGGCGGCGATCTTGCCGCGCTGCTCGTATTCCATGTTCTGCGTGCCCGACGGGATCACCGCCCCACCGTGGATCCGGGTCAGCAATTGACGCTCGCACAAGTCATTGAGATCTTTTCGGATCGTCTGTGGCGTGACGGCAAACCGGGTGGCCAGATCATCTACCAGAACCCTGCCCTCCGCTTTCGCGAGATCAATGATTTCGGCATGACGCGGGGCAAGATACATAAGGCAGGGAATCCAGATGATGAGGGTTTCGCAAACATTCTAAAACGAAAGAAACGAACTTCACAATAGAGCCTATCGGAAGAATATGTCGGTCTCAGCCGCAGGCCCTGCATTCTGGCGGAGACGGCCGGGACGAAGCGCGGTCAGGTCTGCAGGGTGCGCCGCCTCAAAATGTCGGCGAAAAAGATTGCTGCGTCATGCGGACGATCAGCCTCACGGGTGATCAGCCCCACCGCGCCCAGCGTCGACCCGGTATCAATTGGCAATTCTAGGAATTCCCCCGATGCGATTTCCGCCGCCACCACACCGCGCGAGATGACCCAGATTGCGTCGCAGGCGCGCAGGAATGCCCGCCCGAAACTGTCGGACACCGTCTCGATCGCCTGCACCGGCTGGGCCATGCCCTGTTCGACAATCACCCGCTCGACAAACGGATGGATGATCGACCCCGGCTGCGGAACCAACACCGGATGATGTGCCAGAATGTCGGCGGCCACCTGCCTTTGACCGGCCAGCGGGTGGTGCTTCGAGACGATGAATGCCACCCGGTCGCGGTACAGTGGTTCGAAACTCAAGGCCGTCATCAGCTCCGGCGCCGGCATCCGTCCCATCACCAGATCAAGGTCGCCCTTGCGCAAATGGTCAAGCAGCACCCGGTTCTCGCCGGTGATCACCCGCAGCGGGCTTTTCAGACCCGACGCCAGGAAATCCACCACCGCGCCGGGCATCACCGTGGCCGACACGGTTGGCAATGCACCGATCCGCACCGGTGGGCCTGAACTGGTGGCAACATTGGCGAGTGCCGCGATCCCGCCACGCACCGCAGCCAGTCCGGCTCCCGCATGCGACAGGAACACCTCGCCCTGATGCGACAGCCGGATGCCGCGCCCCTCACGCTCGATCAGCGCCGCCCCGACTATCTCTTCAAGTTCCCGGATGGTCCGCGAGACAGCCGGCTGGGTCAGCGACAAGGTGATGGCTGCGCGCCCGACACTCTTTTGCCGCGCAACCTCCACAAAGGCTTCCAGATGCCGGATCTTGATGCGTCGCGACATTCCCATATCAATTCCGAAATGATTGATCGGTCAAAAAATCATTATTCATTTCCATTCCAGCATGTAAACCTCGAACAGAATTGGGAGCCAGTGGGGAGGACCAGATGGCCGATAGCGACAACATGATGCCGACGGGCGAGCGCACACGCCGTGGCGTTCTCGGCGATGCGCATGTCGACAGAGCTCTGGCCGCGACCACCAATTTTGACGCGCCCTTTCAGGACCTGATCAGCACCAGCGCCTGGGAAAAAGTCTGGTCGCGCCCCGACTGGAACCTGCGCGAACGCTCAATGGTCACCATCGCGCTGCTCGCAGCGCTTGGCCATGAGGAAGAACTGGCGATGCACATCCGCGCCACCGCCAACACCGGCGCCAGCGAAAACGATATCCGTGAAGCGCTGCTGCATGTGGCAATCTATGCTGGCGTCCCGGCCGCGAACACCGCGATCCGCATCGCCAAACACACCTTGAGCGAGATGAATGCTGCCAAGGCAGGAGACCAGCCATGAGTTCCAACAGGGCCCCGATCGCAAGCTTTTTTCCAAGAGACCGGCAATGGCACCCCAAGCCGCTCGACCCGGGCTATAAATCCTCGGTGTTACGGGCGCCCTCGCGACCGCTCGTGGCCGTCGCCAACAGCCTGTCGGAAACCGCCGGCCCCGCCTTTGGCCACGACATCATCGGCGCGCTCGATAATGATCTGATCCTCAATTTCGCCAAGCCCGGCATGAGCGCCATCGGCGAACGCATTATCGTCGAGGGCCGGGTGCTCGATGAGCGCGGGCAACCTGTGTCGAATGTGCTGCTCGAATTCTGGCAGGCCAATGCCGGCGGCCGTTACCGCCACAAGAAGGACGGCTATCTCGCTGCACTCGACCCCAATTTTGGCGGTTGCGGCCGCACCATTTCCGGTGACGACGGCGCCTACGCCTTCCGGACCGTCCGTCCCGGCCCCTATCCATGGCCCAACGGCCCCAACGACTGGCGTCCGGCCCATATCCATTTTTCGGTATTTGGTCATGGCTTTGCCCAGCGGCTGATCACCCAGATGTATTTTGAAGGCGACCCGCTGCTTCCGCGCTGTCCGATTGTCCGCACCATCAATGATCCCCGCGCCATAGACCAGCTCACCGCCCGGCTCGACATGAATGCGTCGGTGCCGATGGATGCGCTGAGCTACCGTTTCGATATCATCCTGCGCGGCAGCCGCTCGACGCTGTTTGAAAACCGCATGGAGGGCAACTGACATGCCGAACCCCGACGATTTCCCGCTCTATCCCTTCAAGGAATCGCCATCGCAAACCGCGGGCCCCTATGTCCATATCGGCCTGACCCCGAATTTTTCCGGCATTACCGGTGTCTATGATGCCGACCTCGGCACAGTGATGATCAATGACCAGACCAAAGGCGAGCGGATCACGCTGGAGATCTGCGTCATCGATGGTGGTGGCACACCGCTCAAGGACGCGCTGGTGGAAATCTGGCAGGCCGATGCCGACGGGCTTTACAACGCCCGCAACGAACCGCGCGACGAGGCCGACCCGAATTTCACCGGCTGGGGGCGCGCCGCCGCGGACGCGGAGACCGGCATCCTGCGGTTCGAAACCATCAAGCCAGGCCCGGTTCCCTTTGCCGATGGCCGCCTTCAGGCGCCGCACATCAACGTCTGGATCGTTGCCCGCGGCATCAATCTCGGGCTCAGCACCCGGATCTATTTCGATGACGCAGATGACGATCCGGTGCTGTCACGCATGGATATTCAGGACCGCAAGGCATCCTTGATTGCCCGCGGCGACGGCGGCGGCAAATACCGCCATGACATCCATCTGCAAGGGCCGCTGGAAACGGTATTCTTCGATATCTGAGAGTGAAACAAGCCATGGCACAATTCATGACGTTGCCTCAAGCGGTGGCGCAAAACCTGACCGCCGGCGACACCGCCGCCTTCGAGGGTTTCACCCATCTGATCCCGCACGCGAGCGCGCATGAGGTCATTCGCCAGGGCATCAAGGATCTCACCCTGGTGCGCATGACCCCTGACCTGATCTATGACCAGCTGATCGGAATGGGCGCCGTGCGAAAGCTGATCTTCTCCTATGCCGGCAACCCCGGCGTAGGCCTGCTCAGACGCTTGCGCGATTCCGTTGAGAACGGCTGGCCCAACCGAATCGAGATCGAGGAACACTCCCACGCCGCCATGGCCAATGCCTATGAGGCCGGCGCCGCAGGCCTGCCTTTTGCCATGTTCCGCGGCTACCTCGGCGCCGAATTGGCCCAGGTCAATCCCAACATCCGCTCCGTGACCTGCCCGTTTACCGGCGAGCAACTGGCTGCGGTTCCGGCGATCCGGCCGGATGTCACCTTCATTCACGCGCAGAAGGCCGACCGCAAGGGCAATGTGCTGATTGAAGGGATCGTCGGGGTGCAGAAAGAAGCTGTTCTAGCAGCCAGGCGTTCGGTGGTTACGGTTGAAGAGATCGTTGACGACCTCTGGACCCACCCCAATGCCTGTATCCTGCCAGGCTGGGCTGTCACCGCAATCTGCCTGGTACCGGGCGGAGCTCATCCGTCTTACGCCCATGGTTACTACCCTCGCGACAACGCCAGCTACATTACCTGGGACAAGATCGCCGCTGATCGCGACACGTTTCTGGCCTGGATGAAAGACAACGTTCTCGACGCAACGCCCGAAGATTTTGCCGAGCGCATCACTCACCTGAGGGCCGTGGCATGAGCGTGATCGATTTCACCCCCGACGAGATGATGACGATTGCCGCTGCCCGGGCACTGAAAAACACCGATGTCTGTTTTGTCGGTATCGGCCCACCATCCGCTGCCTGCAACATCGCCCGCATCACCCACGCGCCCGATGTGACGCTGATCTATGAAAGCGGCACCATCGGCACCGCACCCACGGTGCTGCCGTTGTCGATCGGCGACGGCGAACTCTGCGACACTGCCGTCACCACCGTTTCGGTGCCCGAGATGTTCCGCTACTGGCTACAGGGTGGCCGGGTCACCGTCGGCTTTCTCGGCGCTGCCCAGATTGACCGTTTCGGCAATATCAACACCACCGTCATAGGTGACTACGACCACCCCAAGACCCGGCTTCCCGGCGGCGGCGGCGCGCCTGAAATCGCTTCTTCCTGCGGCGAGATCTTCATCACCCTGAAGCAGTCAAAACGCGCCATGGTCGAAAAGATCGACTTTTTCACCAGTTTCGGCCACGGCGAAGGCGGCAATCATCGCAAGCGGCTCGGAATCACCACCAAGGGCCCGACGCTGATGGTCACCGATCTTGCTGTGTGGAAACCCGACCCCGAAACCCATGATTTTACCGTGGTATCATTGCATCCCGGCGTAACCCGCGAGATGGTGCAGGCCCAATGCGGCTGGACTGTCCGCTTCGCCCCGAAGGTCATACAAACATCAAGGCCGTCCAGCACCGAATTGTCGACGCTGCGCGATCTCAAGGCACGTACAAAAGCCACACATTCCGGCACCAAAAATGGAGAAGCCAGCTGATGGCCGACGCTTTCATTTGTGATTATATCCGCACCCCGATTGGCCGCTTTGGCGGTGCTCTCGCCAATGTGCGCACCGACGATCTCGGCGCAATCCCGATCCGCGCGCTGATTGACCGCAATCCCGGCGTCGACTGGGAGGCGGTCGACGAGGTCTATTATGGCTGCGCCAACCAAGCCGGCGAAGACAACCGCAACGTCGCGCGCATGGCGAGCCTGCTCGCCGGTCTGCCGGTCTCGGTTCCCGGCACCACGCTCAACCGTCTCTGCGGTTCCGGCATGGACGCCATTCTCGCCGCCACGCGGATGATCCGCTCCGACGAGGCCGATCTGGTGATCGCCGGCGGCGTTGAAAGCATGTCGCGGGCGCCGTTCGTCATGCCCAAGGCCGAGACTGCCTTTTCGCGCAAGGCTGAAATCCACGACACCACCATCGGCTGGCGTTTCGTCAACCCACAACTCAAATCCCAGTACGGCATCGATTCCATGCCCGAGACCGGGGAAAACGTGGCCGAGGATTATACTGTGAACCGCGCCGATCAGGACGCGTTTGCGCTGCGCAGCCAGACCAGAGCCGGCAAGGCCCAGGCGTCGGGCCGGCTTGCGCAGGAAATCGTGCAGGTGGAAATTCCGCGCCGCAAGGGCGATCCGATCGTGGTCGATACCGACGAACACCCCCGCCCCCAGACCACGGCCGAGCAACTGGCCAAGCTGCCAACCCCGTTCCGCGCTGGTGGCACGGTAACCGCCGGCAATGCTTCGGGTGTCAATGATGGCGCGGCCGCACTGATCATCGCTAGCGAAAAGGCCGCCCGCGCCCACGGACTGACGCCCATTGTCCGCATTCTTGGCGGCGCCACCGCCGGCGTCGAGCCGAGGATCATGGGCATCGGCCCGGCGCCGGCCACCCGCAAGCTCTGCGCCCGTCTCGGCCTCAAGCCCACCGATTTCGGCGTGATCGAGCTCAACGAAGCTTTTGCAAGCCAGGGCATTGCGGTGCTGCGCGAACTTGGTCTCGAGATTGACGCCGATCACATCAACCCCAATGGCGGCGCCATCGCGCTGGGCCACCCGCTCGGCATGTCCGGCGCCCGCATTGCCGGCACGGCGGCGCTGGAACTTGGCATACGCAAGGAAAAACTGGCACTGGCAACCATGTGCATCGGCGTCGGCCAGGGCATTGCCATCGCACTGGAACGGGTCTGAGATGACGATGGGCGGACAGGGCTGGGTTGCCGGGCTGATCGGCGATGAACAGATCGCAAGCCAATTCGGCGACGCCGCCCAGTTTGCCAGTTTCGCCCGTTTCGAGCAGGCACTGATTGCCGGGCTGGCTGAAGCGGGCCGGATTGAACAGCCCGACGCGTCCCGACTGATAAGCCTGATCGAGAGCTTCGAGCCCGACCGGAAGAAAATTGCGCTAGCCGCAGTCCGCGATGGCGTGCCGATCCCCGATTATGTGCGCCAGTTACGCGCCCATGTTTCAGGGACTGGAAGCGATCTGATCCACCACGGCGCCACCAGCCAGGATTTGCTCGATACCGCGACTGTCGAGGCGCTGGCCCGGATCACCGATCTTCTGTCGGAAAGGCTCGACACGCTGTTGGATAACCTCGCAATGCTTGAGGCCCGCGACGGCGCGAACACCCTACAAGCTGTCACCCGCATGCAGCCGGCGCTCGATTTTCACGCCCGTGATCGCCTTGCCGGCTGGCGACGGCCGCTCGAACAGTTACGCGACCGCCTGCCGGATCTGCGCCACCAGACCGAGATCCTCCAGTTTGGCGGGGCTGTCGGCAATCTGCAGGCGCTTGGCGCCGACGCGGAAACCGTTGCCAATACAGTGGCGCGCAAACTCGGGTTGCGCTGGCCCGGACATGGCTGGCATTCGGCGCGCGGTCCTTTCGTTCACTACGCAGGCTGGCTCTGCGAACTTTCCGGCGCGCTGGGCAAAATCGGCCAGGATGTGGCGCTAATGGCGCTGCGCGGCGAAAGCGATATCCGTCTTTCGGGCGGGGGCGCATCCTCGGCGATGCCGCACAAGCACAATCCGATCGCGGCCGAACGGCTGGTGGCTCTGGCCCGCTTCAACGCCACCCAGATCTCCGCCATGCATCAGGCACAAATCCACGAGATGGAACGCTCCGGCGCCGCCTGGATGCTTGAGTGGATGGTGCTGCCGCAAATCTGCGAAGCCACCGGCGCTGGTCTTGTTGCCGCCTCCGGCCTGCTTCAGTCAATTCAACGTCTGGGCACACCGTCATGAAAACCATCTCCACTCAGGTCTGCATCATTGGCGCCGGGCCTTCCGGGTTGCTGCTCGGGCAATTGCTGCATGATGCCGGGATCGATGCCATCATCCTCGAACGCGCAAGCCTTGAGCATGTGCTGGAGCGGGTGCGCGCAGGCGTGCTCGAACAGGGAACCGTGGAACTGCTGGAGCGCGCAGGCGTCGGCGGACGCATGCATGCCGAGGGTCTGGTCCATCAAGGTTTCGCGATCACCCGCGAAGACGAGGTTCACCACATTGATCTTTCCGGCCTGACCGGCGGCAAGACGGTGATGGTCTATGGTCAGACCGAAGTGACCCGCGATCTGGTCGATCGCCGCACCCAATCAGGCGCACTCAGCCACTACCAGGTTGAAGCGGTTGATCCGCAAGACTTTGACACCGATCACCCACATGTCACCTGCCGGATTGGCGGCGAGAATATCCGGATCGATTGCCGTTTCATCGCCGGCTGCGATGGTTTTCACGGCGCCAGCCGCCGCGCCGTGCCCGAAAGCGCGATCCGCACCTTCGAGAAGATCTATCCGTTCGGCTGGCTTGGCATCCTTGCCGATGTGCCGCCGGCCAGCGATGAGCTGATTTATGCCAGCCATTCGCGTGGTTTTGCCTTGTGTTCGATGCGTTCGCACAGCCGCAGCCGCTATTATATCCAGTGCAACGCCGGCGACAGCATCGAGGCCTGGTCGGACGACCGGTTCTGGGACGAGTTGCGCCGCCGCCTGCCCGCTGAAATGGCCGAAGCGGTCACCACCGGGCCGTCGTTTGAAAAATCGATCGCACCACTACGTTCGTTCGTGGCCGAGCCGATGCGGTTCGGTAGCCTGTTCCTGGTTGGTGACGCCGCCCATATCGTCCCGCCCACCGGCGCCAAAGGGCTAAACTTGGCCGCCTCCGACGTGCATTACCTGTTCGAAGGTTTGCGGGCGCATTTTCTCGACCGCGATGAAAATCTGCTCGATGCCTATTCGCAGAGAGCACTGGCGCGGGCATGGCGTGCAGTTCGTTTTTCCTGGTGGATGACCACCATGCTGCACCGTTTTCCTGAACACGCGCCGTTCGAAATCCGGATCCTGGAAGCAGAACTCCTCTATACGCTTGAATCCCAGGCGGCAAAGTCGGCCTTGGCCGAAAACTATGTCGGCCTGCCTTACTGACGCCCGTTTCGCAAAGTTTGTTCAGCTTGTATTCACCATGAATCGGCGATGATGGCTTTGTCATTGCCACACGAAACGCAGGTTGTAGTCATGCTTACCCGTTCGAGAACCCGCTTCGCCGCTGCCCTGTTGTCCCTTGGCGTACTTTCTGCCCCGCAGGCCTTCGCCGCAGGCGAACCGATGGTGCTGGTGACAACCGACGGTCAGTTGATGCGCGACATTCCCGAAGCCGGGACAGTTCGCATTGTCATCGACAATCAGGGACGCCGTCTTGTCATCGACCGGTGGAACGAGGTGATCGGCTTCGAAGTCCCGGCCAGGCAGTTCGAGCAGGCCCGTCCGCGCGGTGAGCGCCGCCAGCGTCGACCCGACCGCTTCCCCGAGCGGCCATTGCCCCCGCGTGACCGCTTTGCCACGACCGAACCGCAAGCCAGCATCGAACGGCGCGACCTCAACCCGACAACTTCTTCGGTGCCGGGCCAACGCGATGAAGAAATCACCGCTCCCGATATCAGCGCTGAACCAGCACCGATTACATCTCCGAATGTCGCAGCAGCACCGAAGTTGACCAAGGCGCAAGTCGCAGCCCTTCAGGTCTATCTTGACCGCAACGGCGTTTCACCGGGCGTAATCGATGGCCGCATGGGCTCGAATGTCCAGAAGGCGCTGGCTTCTTGGTACGAAATCTCCGGTGAACGGATTGACCCCGCCAACACCGATGAAATCGTCACCCGGCTGGCAAACAGCGGCGGGCTGGCCTTTACCACTTACACCATTTCTGCCGAAGACGCTGCCGGCCCCTTTATCGCCTCGGTGCCGAGCGATTACGCCGAAAAAGCCAAGCTCGAGCGTCTCGCATTCACCTCTACGCTGGAGATGCTTGCCGAACGTTTCCATATGGACGAGAACTTTCTCACCGAACTCAATCCCGGCGTCGATTTCTCCCTTCCCGGCGTCCAGATCAAGGTGGTGGCCATCGGTGAGAAAAATTCCGGCACCATCACCCGCATCGTTGCTGACAAGGGCAACAAGCAAGTGCGCGGCTATGATGCCCAGGGCAAGCTGGTTGCCGCCTACCCGGCCACCATCGGCTCGACCGCGACGCCGTCGCCAACCGGCACCTATAACGTCGAGCGGGTGGTTCGAAACCCAGGTTACACCTACAACCCTAAAATCAATTTCAAGCAGGGCGACAATGACAAGGTGCTGGAAGTTCCGCCCGGCCCGAACGGCCCGGTCGGCTCGGTCTGGATCGCCCTTTCCAAGCCCACCTACGGTATTCACGGCACCCCGGAACCCTCCAAGATCGGCAAGACCAGTTCCAACGGCTGCGTGCGGCTGACCAATTGGGACGCCGAAGAACTGACCGGCATGGTCGCTCCCGGCGTGATCGTCAGCTTCATCGAATAGGGCCGGATGGCGGAGCCCGCTGACCTCCCGATCAGTCGTTACCTGTGCTGGTCGATCAAGATCGGATTGCCGTCCGGATCCACGATCATGAAACTGGCCGGCCCGGTGGTGGTTTCGTCCGCCTCGGCTTCAAAGGCGACGTCCTTGGCCTTGAGCTGTTGCTGCAGCTCACGCACATCGGTGAACGCATCAAGCGGCTGGGCGCTGGTGCTCCAGCCGGGATTGAAGGTCAGGATGTTCTTCTCGAACATGCCCTGGAATAATCCGATGACACAGTCACCGTTGGCCAGGATCAGCCAGCCCTGGTCGGCTTCGCCGCCGGTAGCCTCAAAGCCGAGCTTCTCATAAAAATCTCTGGATAAAGCCAGATCCTTGACCGCAAGACTGACGGAAAATGCGCCAAGCTGCATGGGGCTGCTCCCTGTTTCCGTTTCCGGTCCGCCAGTCACCATGACTGTGACTGTGGCGAACAGTCGTGATGGGCGGAAATTCTACAGCAATTTCGGCGCAGTCCAAGACATCCCGCCTGGCACCCTATTTATCCAGGGTGGATCAGTTGGCGCTCAGCGTCCGCCGCACCGCGTCGCGCCAGCCCTTCAGCTTGGCGTTGCGGGTCTTGTCGTCCATCTCAGGCTTGAAGGTGGTGTCGCGCGCCCAGGCCTTGGCGAAGGCCTTCTGCTTGGGCCAGACACCGGCGCGCTGACCGGCAAGCCAGGCTGCGCCCAGCGCCGTGGTTTCAAGTATTTTCGGCCGGTCCACCGGCGCATCGAGAATGTCGGCCAGTCGCTGCATGGTCCAGTCTGACGCCACCATGCCGCCATCCACGCGCAGCACCGTGTCGGCCTCTGAGCTCTTCCAGTCCTTGTGCATGGCATCAAGCAGATCGCGAGTCTGATAACAGACCGCCTCCAGCGCCGCACGTGCGAATTCCGCAGGCCCCGTGTTGCGGGTCATGCCATAGATCGCGCCGCGCGCCTCGGCGTCCCAATGCGGCGCGCCAAGCCCGGTAAACGCCGGCACCAGATAGACATCCTGCGTCGGATCAGCTTCTGCCGCCAGATCGCCGCTGTGTTCGGCCTTCTTGATCACCTTGATGCCGTCACGCAGCCATTGCACGGCAGCGCCGGCGATGAAAATCGAGCCTTCCAGCGCATAGGTAACCTTGCCGTCCAGCCGATAGGCGACGGTGGTCAGCAGCCGGTTTTTCGACTGTACCATATCCTCGCCGGTGTTGAGCAACGCGAAACACCCGGTGCCATAGGTCGATTTAAGCATGCCCGGCTCAAAGCAAGCCTGGCCGATGGTGGCTGCCTGCTGGTCGCCGGCCACGCCAAGGATCGGGATTTCCGCGCCGAACAGCTTCTTGTCGGTGACGCCAAAATCGGCGGCGCAATCCTTCACTTCCGGCAACATGTCAGCCGGGATTTGCAGGATCTTGAGCAGTTCCTCGTCCCATTCCTGCGTGGCGATATTGAACATCAGCGTGCGCGAGGCGTTGGTGGCGTCGGTGACGAACGACTTGCCGCCGGTCAGCCGCCAGATCAGGAAGGTGTCGATCGTGCCAAAGCAGAGTTCACCGCGCGCAGCCCTGGCCCGCGCACCCTTCACATTGGTCAGCATCCACGACAGTTTGGTGCCCGAAAAATACGGGTCGAGCAGCAACCCGGTCTTGCGGGTAAACGTCTTTTCGAGGTCCTGACGCTTGAGTTTTTCGCAATAGGAGGCGGTACGCCGGTCCTGCCAGACAATCGCATTGTGGATCGGCTTGCCGCTCTCGCGCTCCCAGACAACCACCGTCTCGCGCTGATTGGTAATGCCGATCGCCGAAATGCCCGACGCCTCGATGCCGGCCTTTTTCAAGGCCTGCTTGACCGTCAGCACCACGGTTTTCCAGATTTCCTCGGGATCGTGCTCGACCCAGCCCGATTGCGGGTAGAATTGGGTAAATTCCTTCTGGCCGACGCCGACGATCCGCATCTCACCGTCAAACACGATGGCCCGGCTCGACGTGGTGCCCTGATCAATCGCCAGAATGTAACCGCTCATGCTGTCATCCCCCAAATCCCGGCATGTCGCTCGTTCCGGCATTTGATCCGGATTCGCCAGCCAGCGAAAGGCCTCCGCCTATCAGCGATGTCAGGTCGCGCGCTTTTTCGCCATGTAGGCTTCAAGTGCGGCCACCTGCGCCGGCTCGAGCCGAAGCCCGCGCTTGGTTCGCCGCCAGAGCACATCTGCGGCTTCCATCGCCCATTCATGCGCCATCAGATAATCAATCTCGGCTGCATAAAGACCGTAGCCAAAATCTTCACCCAGATCCGCCATCGAGCTCGCCTTGCCCAGCAACAGCCGTGCCTTGGTTCCGTACTGACGCACATAACGGCGCGCCTGCTTGGCTTCGAGGAACGGATAATCCGCGTGAAGCCGCGCCACCTCTCCCTCGAAATCGCTCGCCGGGAAATCACCGCCAGGCAAGGCGGCACGGTGGGTCCAGGGCGCGGACTTCTTGCCGAGCCGCGCCTCGATCAGTTCCAGCATCGATTCCGCCAGTTTGCGGTAGGTGGTGATCTTGCCGCCAAAGATATTGAGCAGCGGTGCCCCCTCATCGGGATCCGCCTTCAGAACATAGTCGCGCGTGGCTTCCTGCGCAGCACTCGCGCCATCATCGTAAAGCGGGCGCACGCCGGAATAGGTCCAGACTATGGTCGACCGTTCTACCGGCTTTTCGAGATACTCGCTTGCCGCTGCGCACAAATAGTCGATTTCACTGTCAGTGATCTTCACGTCTTTCGGATCACCATCATAATCCTGGTCGGTGGTGCCGATCAGGGTGAAGTCTTCCTCATAGGGTAGCGCGAAGATGATCCGCCCGTCGCCGTTCTGGAAGATATAGGCGCGGTCGTGATTGTGCAGTTTGGGCACCACGATATGGCTGCCCTGGACCAGACGCACATTATGCGCGTCATTCCGCCCAACAACACCTGACAGGATCCGGTCGACCCATGGCCCCCCGGCATTGACGATCAGCCGAGCATGGATGATCTCGCGCGCACCGGTGGCGCGGTCGGCGATGGTCACTTCCCAGACACCATCCTTGCGTTCGGCACCGACAACCTCGGTGCGGGTGTGGATTTTGGCGCCCCGATCAGCGGCGTCGCGCGCATTGAGCACAACCAGCCGGGCGTCGTTGACCCAGCAGTCGGAATACTCGAACCCCTTGGAGAACAATGGCTTGAGAGGTTTCCCGACAGGCGACGTCTTCAGATCGACGGTCTTCGTGCCGGGCAGCAGTTTGCGGGTGCCGATATGATCGTACAGAAACAGCCCGAGCCTGAGTAACCAGGCCGGTCGCATTTCCTTGTGGTGCGGCAGCACGAAGCGCAACGGCCAGATGATGTGCGGCGCATTCGACAACAGCACTTCGCGCTCGCTCAATGCTTCGCGGACCAGCCGGAACTCGTAATATTCGAGATAGCGGAAACCGCCATGGATCAGTTTCGACGACCATGACGAGGTCCCCGATGCGAGGTCGTTCATTTCGGCGAGAAACACCGAATAGCCGCGCCCAACCGAATCGCGGGCAATACCGCAGCCGTTGATGCCGCCCCCGATGACGAAGACATCATAGAGTTTGTCATGTGCCATTGGGCTCTCCGGCTCGGCAGATTTCCATACATTATTTCTAATGTGAACCCATAGCGAATGTCAAAAGAAAACAAACGAAACCGAAATACCAATTTGCGCAGACCGTCATTTCGATCTCACAACAGGAGGTCGGCAATAAAAAGCCAGACGCCGGTCGTCACCGCCGACAGCGCTGTGCCCAACGACAGAGACGTCGACGCCAGCCTCTGTCCGGTATTCAATTGGCTGGCGATCAGCCATGAATTGACGCCAGCCGGAAGCGAGGCCGCGGCCACGGCGATCTTGGCCTGAAATTCCGGCAACCCCGCAAGCATTGCCAGGCCCAGCGCCAGCGCCGGCATCAGCACCAATTTCAGGGACACCATCGACAGCGCCTGTTTGACCTGGCCGCGGATCCCATACCCGGCGAGCGAAGCCCCCATGGAAAACAAGGCAAGCGTGCCGGCAACACCGGCCAGGCTGGCGATCACCCGATCCACCACCACGGGAAGCCAAAGTCCGGTATAGCGCACCAGCACCCCCGCCAGAATGCCGATGATCAGCGGATTGGAAAACAGCTGGCGCAGAAATTGAAGCACCAGCGCGGTCGGGTTTGCGGAACCAGTCACCGCACCGTCACGCCTGAGCGCCCATTCATAAAGCAGCATCGACGCCGCCATCATGACCGGCATGTGGATCGAGACGATCTGTGACAGCACTGCCAGTCCAGCCTCGCCATAGAGCCCGGTGACGAACGGTATGCCGAGCAGCACCAGATTGCCGAACCCCGCCGACAGGCCTGCAACAACACCGGAGCGCGCATCACGGCCAAAACCGGCGCGGATGGTCAGATGCGCGAAGCCCCAGGTCATGAAAACGGCTGAAAAATAGACCGCCCATAGCGCCCAGGGCGCACCGTGGTCGAAACTGGCTGTCGAAATAGTGCGAAACAGCAACAACGGCACCGCGATGGTGAACACGAAGTCAGACAGCCCATCCCCGGTTTCCGGCTTGATCAGTCGAAAGCGGGCGGAACCGTAGCCGATGGCGATCAGCGAAAAGACAACGAGGATGGTTTCGGCAAAGAGGGGCAAGGCGGATGGACCCAGTAGCGAGTGCGAAGACTTGATCTTTATGCCAGACACGGCTCCGCGCAAAGCCTCGCTTGGCATATTTCAACACCTGCAGGTTGCGGCCTGCCTCCATCCGCAATGCGCTGGGGGCAAGCAAAAGCACCAAAGCGACGTCCGCGTCTGGGCACTCATACATGCGGCGCCCGTGGATCAGGTCGGTGGTGCATCTTCATGCTTATTCGCCCGGGCGGCGGCGAAACCAGGCTTTGCACTCCGCTGCCCCGGTCTTCCAGCCAGCCAGTCACAGACGGGCAAAGCTTCTCGCGGGCGCTTGATACCGGCCAGTTATGGCGCTACGGCTCACCTGCCCTTTGCCAAGCCCTCTTGCCTAGCCCGGAGCCTGCCATGCCTGCCTTCAGCCGTTTCACCGCTCTTGTCGAATCATTGCCGCCAACCGTGCCGTTTGTTGGCCCCGAAACCCAGGAACGCGCCCGCGGTGAAAAATTCATTGCCCGGCTTGGAGCCAACGAAAGCGGCTTCGGCCCGGCGCCATCGGTGATCCAGGCGATTAACCGCGAGGCCGGGCTTTGCTGGCGCTACGCCGATTCGGAAAGCCACGACCTGCGCCATGCACTGGCTGCTCATCTAGGGCTTGGCGCCGACAATCTGGTTGTCGGTGAAGGCATTGACGGTTTGCTTGGACTGCTGGCGCGGCTGATTGTCGAGCCGGGAACCCCGGTGGTCACCTCACTCGGTGCCTATCCGACCTTCAATTTTCATGTCGCAGGCTTCGGTGGCAGGCTGGTCACCGTCCCCTACCGCGATGACCGTGAAGATCTCGACGCGCTGCTCGATGCCGTCCGGCGCGAAGATGCGCCGCTGGTCTATCTCTCCAACCCGGACAACCCGATGGGCACTTGGCACAGTGCCGACGATGTCGTGGCCTTTGCCAGGGCGTTGCCCGAAACCACGATGCTTGCCCTTGACGAAGCCTATGGTGAAACCGCGCCGGCCGAAGCGCTTCCGGCGATCGCGTCCCTGGCCGAGATGCCCAACGTGCTGAGGTTTCGTACCTTCTCCAAGGCCTATGGGCTGGCCGGTCAGCGTGTCGGCTATGTAATCGGTCAAGCGGGAACCGTGTCGCGGTTTGATCGGGTGCGCAATCATTTCGGCGTCAACCGGATCGGTCAGGCTGCAGCCTTGGCAGCGCTAACGGATCAGGCGTGGCTTGCCGAAGTGGTTGACCAGGTAGCTGCAGCGCGCGACCGCATCAGTGCGATCGGCCGCTCTCACGGTTTCGAACCGATCCCATCGGCCACAAATTTTGTCACCCTGGATTGCGGCGCCGGCGTCGAACGCGCCAAGTCGATCCTCGAAGAACTGGTAAAGCGCGGCGTCTTCATCCGCATGCCCGGCGTCGCTCCGCTCAATCGCTGCATCCGCGTTTCCGCCGGATCGGAGGCTGAACTCGCCATTTTTGAACAGGTGCTTGCCGAGGTGATGGCCGATATCGGCTAATTCATATCGCCGCGACGGGCATATAGGGCTTCGTTTCCCGAGCTCTCACAGACAGAAGCGCCGCGGGTCGTCAAGGACGCGCGACGCTGTCCCGATGCCGGTCCATATCGTCTGGCATTCAGACGCTTCCTCGCCTCCACGAGGTCTGCTTCCATCCGCTGTGGCGCGCGTTCGCACCATTGGCCAGCGCATCAGTGCATGGTCATCCATTCGCGGGCGGCGCGCAGTGCCGCGGCAAGCTCGGATTTGCTCATGCTCTCAGACAATTCGGCGCGCAGCGTTGCGGCCCGGTCCGAGCCCTTGATGGCGGCAATATTGAGCCATTTGTGGGCCGCGATAAAATCGACTTCGCATTCCCGTCCGGTCGCATACATCAGACCCATTTCGCAAAACACATCTGCCTTGGTTTCGCCACCCATGCTGGCCTGATCGTGATCTCGAAGTTCGTAAAGTGCCATTGGTTCAGTCCCTGTAAAGTTTTGATTTCGTTGTCCCTGTCAGCTCCTGAGAAGCCGTCTTCAATCATGCTTGCGTCCGGTTAGGCCCGGTGCTGTCTTGTTGGATTGAAGTGTGCCGTGATCGACTAAAAAGCGCGTTAAATTGCATGCTTAACTGGAGACGAACAAAGTCCAAACGCTTGGTAAATTTGCGATTTCGTTAAACATCCAAGCCGTTGGAATCCGGCCAAAGCAGACAATTCGGTTGCTCAAATGCCATTTGAAAAAGTTACGAACAGCTAACCAAACATCCATTGCAATTTCAGAGAATTTGATCGACCTCGGCAAGATCGGGTTATTCAACCGGCACCTGAGGCGCGCAAAACACCGCTCGTCAACGCCATTTTGGCGTCAAATTCCCAGTTTACCTTTACGTAAATCAGAGTTAAGTAAGAAATTGCCCAGACTGGGCATTATCCTGGGAGGAAAGACATGATTGGCAAACTGATTACCGCTGGCGCGCTTGTCGCTGCCATGACGGCCCCGGCCTTGGCTGACCCGATCGAAGGCGCATGGAAAACACAAGCTGGCGACAACGCCATGATCAGCAGTTGCGGCGGTTCGTTCTGCATCAAGCTGACCTCGGGCGAGTATGCTGGCACTTCGATCGGCAAGATGAAGGCCACCAGCAGCGGCAATTATGCCGGCTCGATCACCAAGCCGTCCAATGGCAAGACCTATTCGGGCAGTGGCAAATTGTCGGGCAGCAAGCTGAAGATGACCGGCTGTGTTCTCAAGATCCTGTGCGAAAGCCAGACCTGGAACAAGCTCTGATCCCTGCCGCAGCCTTGCGCGCCTGGTCGCGCGCGATGACTTGCCAGCATGACTACACCGGAACGGGGGCCATCTGCCCCCGTTTTCGTGCCTGCATTGGTCGCGATGTGCCAGGCGGCGCCGCAATTTCGGCCGGCACTGCCAGCCTCGGCCTCTTTACAGCCGATACCGGCACATGCCTCGCCCTCGCCAAACTGTGGTTACGGCTTTTCAATGCCGGCACGCGTATCGCTTACCGGGCCTTCTGGCCGAACAGCACCTTTTGCGCATCCTTGTCGTCGCCGAGATTCTTGCGGTATTCGATGCCGATCTCGCATCCCCTTGCCACCGCCG
The DNA here is from genome assembly GCF_046837775.1 of Hoeflea sp. Naph1. GTDB lineage: Bacteria > Pseudomonadota > Alphaproteobacteria > Rhizobiales > Rhizobiaceae > Hoeflea. The sequence continues at coordinate 3,719,400 of NZ_CP177286.1, forward strand.
GCCGGGCCAGCATGGTCTCGAACCAGCGCTTGAGATCGGGAAAATCAGCCAGATCCTGTCCCTGGTTCTTGTGCGGCTTGACCCAGCCGAAACAAGCCATATCGGCGATCGAGTAATCTCCCGCCAGGAACGCGCGGTCGGCCAGCCGCCGGTTCATCACCCCGTAAAGCCGGTTGACCTCATTGGTGTAGCGGTCAATCGCGTAAGGCACCTGCTCGGGCGCATACTGGCGAAAATGATGCGCCTGCCCCGCCATCGGACCGAGCCCGCCCATCTGCCAGAACAGCCATTGATCAACCTCGACGCGTGCGCGCTCGTCAGTTGGATAGAACCGAGCAAACTTGCGCCCGAGATATTGCAGGATCGCGCCCGATTCAAACACCGAAATCGGCTCGCCGCCTGGGCCTTCGGGATCGATGATCGCCGGCATCCGGTTGTTGGGTGAAATCGCCAGGAATGAGGGCTCGAACTGATCGCTCTGGCCGATATTGACGTAGTTGACCCGGTAGGGAACGCCCAATTCCTCCAACAGAATAGTGACTTTCCAGCCATTCGGCGTCGGCCAGTAGTAGAGTTCTATTTGCTTGTCCTGCGTGCTCATCAGCCATCCCTTCCATGCTCTTTGCAAGAGATGTGGAATGCTTCGCTGCACTTGGCAAGCGCCAACACTGCCGAACCCGGCGCACGTTAATGTGTTTGAACGTCAGATGAACAGACACCTCAGACACCGTTCAGCCACGGAATGCGATTGTCTCCTCAACATCAGGGGATCGACACACATGACCACACTAGCCCGCCGCTTCATCATCATCTGCCTCATCTTCGTGATCTTCGCACTTCTGATGGCTGCGGCTGTTGCCCATTCCGAACGCACTACCTCGGGCTGGCACAACGGCGCGATCGAAGCCTGCACCTTCCGCTTTGGCGCCCGCTGCCAGTAATCCCGCAGAATTTTCCCGAGAGGATAATGCCTTGACCAACAGAATTTACCATTCCCTGTCCATCCTGCTGCGAATCGTCGCTCTCACCGCATTTTTTGTTGGTCCCGTTGGCGCCTATGCCTACGCCAATTCCGGCGACAAGGGACCCGGCATGTCCGGCGCCGGCTTCGTGCTCTACATGTCACTGCAGCGTAACAGCCTGTGACCGGCGGTTCATACCGCCACTTCCAGCCGACTGCGCAGTGGCTAAACAGCAACATCGCCGCGCCCGGATATGCGCACCGGGCCTGAAGGTTCTTACAGGGCCAATAGTCTTTTCCTTGTCAAAATTTCTCGTATATAACGATGTATGGAACAGCGAATCTCATCACAGACAGCCACCGGCTTCATCTCGCCCGACCCGATCGAACCGCAGGAATATTCCACTGCGTCCGAGGCAGTGGCTGCGCTTGAAGCCATCTACAATCGCAACACCGAATTTTTGTGCGGGGCATTTCACAGCCTTGCGACAGAAAAACCGAAAGGCCGCTACCGGGCCTTCTATCCTCAAATCAGCTTTGAAACGACGTCGTTCGGCATGGTCGATTCCCGACTGTCCTACGGACACGTGGTGTCGCCGGGCCGCTATGCCGCAACCATCACCCGGCCGTCGCTGTTTCGCAGCTACCTGACGACGCAGTTTGAATTGCTCTTGCGCAATCACGGAACCCCGCTGACGGTCTCGGAATCCGACACGCCCATTCCGCTGCATTTTGCCTTCGGTGAAGGCGCCTATGTCGAGGCCGCAGTTGCCGACAAGCTCGACATGCCTCTGCGCGACCTGTTCGACACGCCGGATCTGGCCACCACCGACGACGAAATCGTCAATGGCATGTATGAACCCGGTCCCGGCGAACCATTGCCGCTGGCGCCGTTCAAGGCGCAACGCATCGACTATTCTCTGGCCCGACTGTCGCACTACACCGCCACCGCGCCCGATCATTTCCAGAATTTCGTGCTGTTTACCAATTACCAGTTCTACATCGACGAGTTCTGCGACCACGCGCGCTCGCTGATGGCCGAAGGCGATCATGATTACGAGTTCTTTGTCGAACCAGGCAATCTGATAACACCGGTGGGCCATCGCAGCCCGACCGAAGGCATCGCCCCGGCACGGCTGCCACAGATGCCCGCCTACCATCTCAAGCGCAAGAATCATGGCGGCATCACCATGGTCAACATTGGCGTCGGTCCGTCCAACGCCAAGACCATCACCGACCATATTGCAGTCCTCAGACCGCACGCCTGGCTGATGCTGGGCCATTGTGCCGGTCTGCGCAACAGTCAGAAGCTGGGCGATTATGTGCTGGCCCATGCCTATGTGCGCGAGGACCATGTGCTTGACGATGATCTGCCGGCCTGGGTTCCGATCCCGGCGCTGGCAGAGATTCAGGTTGCCGTCCAGGAAGCCGTCGCCGACGTTACCGGTCTCAAGGATTATGATCTCAAGCGCATCATGCGCACCGGCACCGTCGCCACCATCGACAACCGCAACTGGGAACTCAGGGACCAGCGCGGCCCGGTGCAAAGGCTGTCGCAATCGCGCGCCATTGCGCTGGATATGGAATCAGCCACCATCGCCGCCAACGGTTTCCGTTTCCGTGTTCCCTATGGCACGCTGCTATGCGTCTCCGATAAACCGTTGCATGGCGAACTCAAACTGCCCGGCATGGCCTCGGCCTTCTACAAGAACCAGGTCAACCAGCATTTGCAGATCGGCCTGCTGGCCATGCAGAAACTCGCGGCGATGCCACCCGAACGGCTGCATTCACGCAAGCTCAGAAGCTTCTTCGAGACGGCGTTTCAGTAAGGAAGGCGGAAGGGCGGGGTCCGAGGTACTCGCCATTTCTCAAGGAAATCGAATTTCTTACGAACCGCTAAAACAGGCGGAAACCGGGCTCTCGCCGCATGTACAAGCCAACATGGTTTTAGAAGAGAATACCGACATTAGCGGGTGGTCCCGCAAATCAACCGCAGGACATGGGGGCAATTGACTCCACTCGGACGCGAGTATCTCCGGTTTTGCCAAACGCCCTGCCTCATCGATGATGCGGCAGGGCAAGAGGGGGCTATTCGGCAGCAACCATGTGGAGCGCGGCAGCGTTTAGTCGGCCAGAGAGGCGCACCAGAACGATCCCGACAGCAACCACCCCAGCGGCGATGTAGGGCGCAGCGGCCAGTCCTATGCCTTCCACAACAAGCCCACCGACCCATGCACCACCGGCGATGCCCAGATTGAACGCGCCGATATTCAGGCCAGAGGCGACATCGACGGCACCCGGAGAAACCTCGCGTGCGATCTGTACAACATAGGATTGCAGCGGAGGTACGTTGGCGAAAGCAAAGCCGCCCCAAAATGCCGCAACCGCGATGGCTGCGATCGGACTGGTAAGGGTCGCACCAAGCGCCACCAGTGAAATTGCAAGACCGGCAAAGATCGTAGTCAAGGCAGGCACGGCACCGATGCGGTCAGCAAGCTTGCCGCCAGCGATGTTCCCAACGGCAACAGATGCACCATAGAGCAGCAGCACAAGGCTGATTGCACCCGCAGACAGACCGGTGACTTCGTTCAGCATTGGCGCAAGAAAGGTGAAGGCGATGAAGTTCCCGCCATAGCCAACAGCTGTGATCAGATACACCAGCAGAAGACGGGGTGAAGTCAGCACCTGTAGTTGCGCCTTAATTCCGGGAGACGCGGTGCGGGTGAGATTGGCAGGCACCAAGATGGCCGATGCAATGAAGCCGATCACCCCGAGCACGACGACACCAAGGAAGGTGGACTGCCAGCCAAAGTTCTGGCCGATCAAAGTTCCCAAAGGCACGCCTGTGACCAAGGCCACTGTCAGACCAAGGAACACCAATGCAATGGCCGAACTTTCCTTTTCAGGCTCCACCAGATCAGTGGCTATGGTCGAGGCGATTGCAAAGAATACCCCGTGGGCCAGGCCTGTGATAAAGCGCGCAGCGACCAGGCTGCCATAATCAGGTGCAAAGGCTGCGTAGGCATTGCCAAGCGTGAAAAGCGCCAGCAATAGCAGAAGAAGCGTTTTGCGAGGCACGCGGTCGGCCATTGCCGTCAACACTGGCGCGCCAAGAGTCACGCCAAGTGCGTAAAGACTGACCAGCAGACCAGCAGATGGAATGGAAACGCCCAAATCAGCGGCAATGGTGGGAAGTAGGCCAACGATAACGAACTCGGTCGTTCCGACGGCGAAAGCGGCGATTGTCAGCGCCCATAAAGCAAGTGGCATCGGTATCTCCATTAATTTGATGTCGACACCGTATATGTCAGCGGCTATCTGTTGCGAGAACAGACATGTTTGGAATGGATTATTGCACAATCCGCACGAATTGCTTCGGATGGGCGACCTTGCCGCTTTTGTTGGCATTGTTGACGATGGTGGGTTCGCTGAATCTGCGCGGCGCAGGGGTGTGTCCGCATCGACGCTAAGCCGTGCAGTCACACGGCTGGAAGAGCAACTGAATGTCACACTGCTGCGCCGTACCACGCGTTCAATCGAGATCACGCCCGAAGGTGCCGCCGTTCTGGCCGAGGCCCGGGAGATTCTGGACCGCAGTGAAAGCCTGCAAGAGATAGCGACAAGCGGGCAGGCCCCCGCTGGACCTCTACGCGTGAATGCGCCTGTGCCATATGTGCTGCATGTGCTCGCGCCGCGCCTGGCCGAATTCCATGCGCTGTATCCAGACATCAAATTGTCGATCGACATGACCGATACGCTGGTTGATCTGATCGGCAGTCACGCAGATGTCGCCATTCGGTTGGGCCGCCTTCCTAACAGCGAGATGTTGCATCGCCCGCTGGGGCGAACGCCGTGGAAGCTGGTGGCCACGCCTGAGTATCTGGACCGCCACGGCTGGCCCGAAACGCCCACGGACCTCGCACGTCTGGAACAAGTGCGTTTTGCGATGCCCGAGCACATCAACACGTTGTGCTTTGCAGGCCATGCGGAACCGATTGGCGTGCCCACCGCAATCACTGCCGGCAATGGCGAGGCGGTACGTCAACTGGTACTGGCCGGCCTTGGCATTGCGCGCTTCTCCGACTTTATGATTGTGAAAGATATTGCCGCGGGCCGTCTGGTCGAGCTCTTTCCGGGTCAGCTAGATTCCGAGCCGCTCGACGTTACCGCCCTTTACCTGACCCGCATCTCCGGCCTGCGCCGGCTCGGTGTGTTTTTGGATTGGCTGGGGACGTTAGGTTCGGGCTGAGTTCCTCATCGCACCCCCTACTGATGCAAAGCAAAGCTTGCGTCCCCCGAAAAAGTTGCCCTGCATGTCCAATTAGGTCCCATTCCCACTTAGCCGAGGTCCGCTTAACGACGCTGCACCGCAGCGGCTCGCCTCATTGGTAATGGCAGCTAAGGGCCGGAAGTGACAGTCGGCCATAAAGGCCGAATGTCCCAGGAGGGCTCGAAGCGAACCAACGCGACTTGCAGACAAACGCTTGCTCAAAGCCGGCAACACAAAGGTGTAATTTCAAACAAGGCGCATCTGACCGCCCGGCCCCGGCTCACCTCACATGTTGGTATAAACCGGCCCTTCGCCGCCCTGGGGCGGCACCCAGTTGATGTTCTGGTTCGGGTCCTTGATGTCGCAAGTCTTGCAGTGTACGCAGTTCTGCGCGTTGATCACGAAGGTCGGCACACCGTCGGTTTCCACCCATTCATAGACACCGGCCGGGCAATAACGCTGCGATGGACCAGCGTAGACCCCGAGTTCAGAAGATCTCTGCAGCGCAAGATCGGCAACCTGCAAATGCACCGGCTGGTCTTCCTCGTGGTTGGTGTTGGACAGATACACCGAAGACAGGCGGTCGAAGGTCAGCACGCCATCAGGCTTGGGGTAATCGATCTTCTTGTGCTTGTCAGCCGGCTCAAGCGCCGCATAGTCGGCCTTGCCGTGCTTCATCGTCCCGAACGGCGAAAAACCGAACAAAGTGTTGAACCACATATCGAGCCCGCCCAGCGCCACGCCGCCGATGGTGCCGAGCCGCGACCACATCGGCTTGACGTTACGCACCTTTTTAAGGTCGGCGCCAATCTCGGAGCTGCGCCATGCATCGTCATAGCCTTCCAGCACATCCTGGGCTCGACCGCCGGCGATCGCCTCGGCCGCGTGCTCGGCCGCCATCATGCCTGACAGCACCGCATTGTGCGATCCCTTGATGCGCGGGACGTTGACGAAGCCTGCCGAACAACCGATCAGCGCGCCGCCCGGGAAAACCAGTTTGGGCACCGACTGCCAGCCACCTTCGGAAATGGCGCGCGCGCCATAACCCAGCCGCTTGCCGCCCTCAAACACCGGCGCAATCGTTGGATGGGTCTTGAAGCGCTGAAATTCCTCAAACGGCGATAGCCATGGATTCTTGTAATTGAGGTGGACCACGAATCCGACCGCCACCTGATTGTCCTCAAGGTGATAAAGGAACGATCCGCCACCGGTCTTCATATCGAGCGGCCAGCCAAACGAGTGCTGCACCAGCCCCGGGCGGTGATGCTCCGGCTTGACCTCCCAGAGCTCCTTCAGGCCGATGCCGTATTTCTGCGGCTCCCGGCCCTCGTCGAGCTTGAATTTCGAAATCAGCTGTTTGGCCAGTGAACCGCGTACGCCTTCACCGATCAGCACATATTTGCCCAAGAGCGCCATGCCGCGGGCATAGCTCGGGCCGGGTTCGCCATTGCGCTCGACACCCATGTCGCCGGTAGCGACCCCGATCACCGCCCCCGTCTCGTTGGTCAAGACTTCGGTAGCGGCAAAACCTGGATAGATTTCCACACCCAGCGCCTCGGCCCGGTCTCCAAGCCATTTGGTCACGTTGGAAAGCGAGACAATGAAATTGCCATGATTGTTCATCAATGGCGGCATCAGGAAATTCGGCAGCCGCACCGACCCAGCTGGCCCAAGCACCAGGAATTGATCGGCGTTGACCGGCGTCTTGAAGGGATGATTCGGATCATCGCGCCAGTCGGGGATCAGCTTGTCGATACCCACCGGATCGACAACGGCGCCGGAAAGAATATGCGCGCCGACTTCGCCACCCTTCTCCAGGACGACAACCGTGAGATCGGGATTGACCTGCTTGAGGCGGATTGCCGCTGACAGGCCCGCGGGCCCGGCGCCGACAATCACCACATCGAATTCCATGCTCTCGCGTTCCGCAAGCTCGCTTACATCATTCATCGAACGTTCTCACTTCTTGATCCGGGCACCGCCGCATGATCGCACCATGCAGCGAACCCACCAAAACCCTGACATCAACATGGCAGATCGAACCCAAACCGGCTGCCCTGCCAAACCTGTTCGAAGACCTTGCGGTCCATTGCTCCTGTCATGGCAAATGGCATCGGTGGAGTCGAGCCGGGAAACGACAGGATATTGTTCATCGCCTATCAATTATTGACGTTCACGTAAACGTCAATCATAAAATTGAAGGTGGGCAGATGCAATTTACCCCCCTCGGAGACGGGGCCACGCACCGGTCACTGCGAGATCGGGGAATGCGCCCGACCGACGAAAAACAATTCAAGACGCAGAAACAGTGTGGGGAAAAGATTGTAGCACGATGTATCCGGTCGTACGGATAACAGCCCGTTGGTCAGAACGACGGCACGGGGTCGAGCTGGCAAAATCTGGGAAACTCAGGCGACGGGGGCGAACATCGGCTGCATCGTCAGCACGATCACGGCACCAGCAATGGCCTTGCTGGGGCCTATAAACGGAGTCATCCGGCAACGGACATCATACATGCGCCCGGCGGCATCGGTTGTCTCGTAATTGTAATGAACCCTGGCCCCGGCAAAACATTGATCAAGCCGCGGCTTGGCGCGGGAATGGTACAATTCTGGGGGCATCACATCGACAAGAGACTTGCCAATGAAGTCCGAGGGGCGCTTGAGATGAAAATCGGCATTCGGCTGATTGGTGTAGAGATAACGGTAATCGAGCCCGACCACCGCGACGCGTTCCGGAACTGAGTCGAGCAACATCTCATGCAATGAAGCATCGTAACCGTCCGACAATGCGCCTTGGACTGCTTCCGTATCCGCCAGATCCGGATTGACAGCGGAAGGGAGATAGCGGTCGAACAACGCTTTCATCATGCCGGTGTAGCGGCGCACACCCACATCATCCTCGCAATTGCGCACGGCAAGACGGGCAAAGAATTCCAACTGCAGCGTAATCTCATCACGGTTGCGCGCGTGCTGCCTGAAAATGGTGTGCATCAATGGCTGGATTTCGGCATCAATTAGGTTGACCGCGGATTCGTCCCCCCGACGGACCGCCATCAGCAAATCATTGCAAGCTCTTTCAAAATCATCGATCAGATCCGAAAGCATATATCCCCCGATTTTCTTTATTGCCCCTCCCTTTACAATGCACCTTATTGTTTGTCGATTGGTTACTTGTTGAGCCTCCCTGAAACAACAGTGCGTGCGAAATCGACAGGACCGAGAATTATTGGAAGATGCAAACCAGCGCCAATGACGTTCTGAGCTGAAATCAGGATGGTGGAATAGCCTAAATAATTTGATTTATTGTATTTTTTGCAACAGAGCAGCTCCGAGAAGAAGCCCCTCAACAAGGGCGAGCGACCGGTCCAGGAAGTCGAAGAACTGTATCATTACGTACGGAACCGCCTGATGAAAGTCTGATTGCCTGCCGTCTTCACAAAAATGTTATCGCTTCTGAAACCGTGACCGGCTTGCCGGACGCCCACCCATCAAGGTGATTTATCCATCGCACCTCTCAACAACCGTCGCTTTGGCACGGACGCATCCGGCAAATCGGGACAGAAGGATCAATCAGTTAAGCCGTTTTACTGAGCCGCGCGTTCGGCCAGCGCCGCAAGATCTGGCACCTCGACGTGGCGGTTGTTGGAGATATGGACCACATTGTCCTTGCGCAATCTGGTCAATTGCCGGCTGACAGTCTCGATTGTCAGCCCAAGGAAATCGGCAATGTCGGAGCGCGTCAGCGGCAATTGGAAACTTGCCGAATCCGAGTCCGACTCCGGATTGGCATGGGTGGCGATCAGATACAGGAAACTGGCCACCTTTTCCGACGCCGTCTTGCGCCCCAGGGTCAGCATCCAGTCGCGCGCCTCGTCCAGTTCCTTCAATGTTTGCTCGAGCAATTTGTGCTCAAGCTCTGGCGTTTCCTTGATCATCCGCTCCAGAACAGCCTTGGGAAAGCTGCACACATTGACGTCGGTGGCTGCATCCGCGGTTATGCCGTTATCTATGCGAAATGGACGACCGAGAAAATCAGGAGCAAATTGCAAGCCGACGATCTGCTGTCGTCCGTCGGCCATCATCTTGGTCAGCTTGACAACGCCGGAGATGATATTGGCATAGCTGTTGGCTTCCTGGTTCTCACCGATCAGTTCAGCACCGGAACCAATTAGCTTGCGCGTCGATATCTTGTTGAGATTTGCAAGCTGGCTCGCCGACAAGGCACCACACACGCCCCTGTGGCGCACTTCGCAAGCACGGCACAACGCGGGTATATCTGAACTGCTTGTGTCTTTGCGGTGCGCGTCCATCGAACTCTCACTGCTGCGGCAGCCAAGCCATTCCGCGCGCCTCGTGGCTGCAAAGTCCTGTTGTGACGCGTCGGTATTTGCGCACAAACAACAGCGAGGTTTGATCAAAGTCAAGGCAGGCATGCTGCCGCTGGGCGATGTTCGCGGGCAACCGGAAGAGAGTCGCACATGCAAAAAGAATTTGTCCGCAAGCACGCTGGCTCCGTGCCGCGCTACACCAGTTACCCGACCGCGCCGCATTTTCACGCTGGCATCGATGGCGATGTCTACGCCAACTGGCTGAGGAAACTCAAACCGGGACAAACCCTCTCGCTCTACATCCACATTCCCTATTGCGACAGGCTATGCTGGTTTTGCGGCTGCCACACCAAGCAAACCCTGAAGTACGACCCGCTTGTCACCTATCTAAGGGCCCTTGAGAACGAGATCGAAACCATTGCCAGCCTGATCGATCCGGATTGCCGCGTCACTGCGCTGCATCTGGGCGGCGGATCGCCGACATTGCTGCGGCCGGATGACATGGTGGCGTTGAACAACACCCTGCGCAGCAAGTTTCATTTCAACAAGGACGCGGAGATCAGCGTCGAGATGGATCCAAACGACCTCGATTCGGGACGATATGACGCGCTCGCCGAGATCGGGTTGACGCGCGCATCGATCGGTGTCCAGGACTTTGACGAGAAGGTGCAGAAAGCCATCAACCGCTTGCAGACCTTCGAACAGACCCGTGATGTTGTCGAGCAGGTCCGTGCCCGCGGCGTCCGCTCGGTCAATTGCGACGTACTCTATGGACTACCCCATCAGACCCGGAAATCGATCGACCGCACCATCGAGCAGGTCGTGTCGCTGCAGCCCGACCGGATCGCACTTTTCGGTTACGCCCATGTGCCGTGGATGAAAACCCACCAGAAGATGATCGACGAAGCAGCGTTGCCGGACGTGACTGAACGTTTCGCACAGATGAACCGGGCGTCTTCTTCGCTGACCGCGGCCGGCTACACGGCAATCGGCATCGATCATTTCGCACTGCCCGCCGACAGCCTTGCGGTTGCCGCGGCTTCAGGTTTCCTGCGCCGCAATTTCCAGGGCTATACCAGCGACACCGCCGATGCGTTGATTGGAATGGGGGCATCATCCATAGGCCAACTGCCGCAGGGTTATATCCAGAACCAGCCCTCCACCGGCGAATACCAGCGCCAGGTCAATCTCGGCAAATTGCCGGTGGTGCGCGGCTTCGAGCTTTCCACTGAAGACCGCATTCGCGCCCGGATCATTGAGTTGTTGATGTGCGACTTCGCCTTCTCGTTCGCCACCGTTCGCCATGAGTTCGGTGCCGCGGCAGAGAGCATACTGGACGAGGCCGAATATCTCGCCAGCTGCGATACCGATGGGATGGTGGAAATCAACGGCGGCCTGTTTCAGGTCACCGCCAAGGGCAAGCCCTTCGTGCGGTCGGTCGCCTCCGCGTTTGACTCCTATCTGGGCGTCGGCTCGGCCCGCCATTCCCTCTCGGTCTGAGCTTGGCCGGTGTTGCCCTGATGTCACGATCATGTCCCGCAGCTTCACAGGCAAAGTAGCCATTGGCTTTTGCGCCGGATTTTTCTATAGCTTCGGCCAAACAATCATCCAATGAGGAATACAGCGTGACCGCAACATTCGACAAGGTCGCCGACATCATCGCCGAAACCAGCGAGATCGACCGCGACTCAATCACCCCCGAAAGCCACACCATTGACGATCTGGGGATCGACAGCCTTGATTTTCTCGACATCGTTTTTGCGGTCGACAAGGAATTCGGCATCAAGATTCCACTCGAGCAGTGGACCCAGGAAGTCAATGACGGCAAGGCCTCGACCGAGGAGTATTTCGTGCTGGGCAACCTGTGCACCAAGATTGACGAGTTGCGGGCAGCAAAGGCCTGATGCCGGTCCGGCGGGTATAGCCAATGCAGCTTGAATATTTCCAGATGATCGACCGCATCGAGGCTTTGGACCTTGATGGCGGAACGCTGGTGGCAAGCTCGACCGTCCCGGCCCAAAGCACGGTGTTCGAAGGCCATTTTCCCGGCATGCCGCTGGTGCCGGGCGTGTTGTTGATCGAGACAATGGCTCAGGCCAGCGGCTTTCTGGTTCTGGCCATGAGCGACTTTGCCGCCATGCCTTTCCTGATGACGGTTGATGGCGCCAAGATGCGCGACTTCGTCAAGCCTGAAGCGGCGCTGGAAATCTCGGTGACGCTCGAGCATGAAGGATCTGGTTATGCGGTCACCAAGGCGCGCATCACCAGCAATGGCAAGCGCGTCGCCGATTGCCAGCTCAAGCTCAGAACCTTGGCGTTCGACCAGGTTCCGCTCGCCGAGATAGTACGCGCCCGCGCCGCCGAAGTGGGCCTAATCGCCGCCATGGAAAACGCCTCAGGAGACCGGCAATGACACAGACAAATCGTGACGTTGTGGTCACCGGCGTCGGCTTGGTAACGACACTCGGTGTTGGCGGTGATGCACACCGCGCTCTGCTGATGGGCGATTCCGATCTCAAAAATACCGCCGATAGTGAGTGGTTCCCGCCCTACACGATCTTCCCCCTGCCCGAAATCGAGTGGTCGGAGCAGATCCCCCGGCGCGGCGACCAACGGCAGATGGAAAATTGGCAGCGGCTCGGTGTGTTCGCGGCCGGCCTGGCGCTTGACGATGCCGGTCTGAAGGATGATCTCGAAGCCTGCGCAACGATGGACATGATTGTGGCGGCCGGCGGCGGCGAGCGCGACGTCGCTGTCGACACGCTGATCATCGAGGAGGGCCGCAAACGCAACGATCGCGAGCAGCTTCTCAATGAAAAGCTGACCACCGAACTGCGCCCGACGCTGTTTCTTGCGCAACTCTCAAATCTGATGGCCGGCAACATTTCCATCGTCCACAAGGTGACCGGATCCTCCCGGACGTTGATGGGCGAACAGGGCGCAGGCATCTCGGCTGTGGAGACCGCATATGCGCGGATAACCGCCGGGCAATCAACTCATTGTCTGGTCGGCGGCGCCTATGTTGCCGAACGCATCGATCAGATGATGTTGATGGAAGCGGTTCAAGGGCTTGCGAAGGGCCCACTGCAGCCTTTCTGGGATGAAAGTGGCGACGCCACAGGCATGAATCTTGGTTCCTCCGGTGCCTTTCTGGTTCTCGAATCACGCGAACACGCTGAAGCGCGCGGCGCCCGCATCTACGCAAAAATCGATGCGGTACAAGGTGATCGCGGCCCCCGTGACGAAGGCCGCTTGGAACAACGGCTGGGTCGCCTCACGGATGAAACCATGGCATCCGCCTCCACCGACGACGCGGTCGTCTTCTGCGGCGCCACCGGGTTTCCTGAATTGAGCGCGCGCGAACGCCAGTTTTTCCAGTCCCGGCTTCCGGATGTCCCGATACGCACCTACGGTGCCATGCTCGGACATTCTGTCGAAGCCCAGTTTACCACCGGCGTGGCACTCGCCTGTCTGGCGCTTGATTGTGACCAGCCGTTCCAGCCAATGGCGCCGGGCGCAGACGCGGTCATGCCGGCAGCAGCCAGATCGGCGATCGTCACCACCATTGGCCACATCCGTGGCGAAGGCATTGCCCACCTGAGCAAGATGTCATGAGACGGAGACTGCCATGAGCAAAGCCGCATACAGGGATCATCTCGGACGGCCGCTGGTCGCCGTCACCGGCATGGGCGTCGTCACATCGTTGGGCCAGGGGCTTGAAGACAACTGGGCCGCATTGACGGCCGGAAAATCCGGCATCCACCCGATTACGCGCTTTCCGGTAGACAAACTTTCCACCCGCATATGCGGCACCGTGGATTTCATTGACATTCCGGCACCCAACAGCGTTGAACGCTCCTATGCCTTTGCCCGTGAAACCACCCTCGAAGCGCTCGCGCAAGCTGGTCTCTCCGGTGATTTCGGCGGACCGCTGTTTCTTGCCGCACCGCCGATAGAGCCGGAATGGAGTGCCCGTTTCGAACTCGGCGATCGGGTTCGCCCGGAACAGATGTCGGGCAATGCCTATGAGCAGTTTCTTGCCGTGCTGCGCGACAAGGCTGATCCGGTTTTCCACGAATCAATTCTGTTCGGGTCGATCTCCGAGCGTCTGGCCGACAGATTTGGCACCCGCGGCCTGCCGGTCACGCTGTCAACGGCCTGTGCTTCCGGCGCCACGGCAATCCAACTTGGTGTCGAGGCTATTCGCCAGGGCCGCACCGACAGAGCGCTGAGCGTTGCCACCGACGGCTCTGTCAGCGCTGAAGCCCTGATCCGCTTTTCGCTGCTTTCCGCGCTATCGACCAACAATGACGCGCCGGAAAAAGCCTCACGTCCCTTCACCAAGGACCGCGAAGGCTTTGTCATCGCCGAAGGCTCAGCGACTCTGGTGCTGGAATCGCTTGAAGCGGCTGTCAGCCGCGGCGCGCGGGTGCTGGGCATTCTCAGCGGCTGCGGCGAAAAGGCTGACCATTTCCACCGCACCCGCTCCTCGCCCGATGCCGGCCCCGCCATTGCCACCATTCGCGCAGCACTCGAAGATGCCGGCATTTCCGCCGACCAGGTGAGCTACGTCAACGCCCATGGCACCTCCACGCCGGAAAACGACAAGATGGAGTACCATGCTTTGTCGACGGTGTTTGGTGACCGCATGGCCGAAGTACCGGTTTCCTCAAACAAGTCGATGATCGGCCACACACTGACTGCGGCCGGTGCTGTCGAAGCTGTATTCTCGCTACTCACCATCCAGTCGGGTGTCATTCCGCCAACTATCAATTACGACAATCCCGATCCGGCGATCCCGCTCGACGTGGTCCCCAATGTCAAGCGCTCGGCAGTGGTCACCAGCGTTCTTTCCAACTCCTTCGGGTTCGGTGGACAGAACGCATGCCTTGTCATGGCGGCCGAACCCGCTTAATGCATGGCGCGCCCGGTCGGGATCGGCTCGGGCACTGTCGATCATCGCGTCCAATGGCGTGCACACGGATAGGCACGGTCAATTGGACGCCTGACGCCCCGGCCGCGCTCCCGAAGTTTTCGCTCAGCGGGTTGGGCCAGGCCGAGCCGCGAAGGAAGAGATACATGCGCGCATTGCAGCTCATAGAAGACCGCAAGCTGGAAACGGTTGACCTGCCGCCACCACCACCGCCCGGAATTGGCGAAGCGACGGTCTCGATCAAGGCCGTGGCGCTCAATCACATCGATGTCTGGGGCTGGCGCGGCATGGCCTTTGCCAAGCGCAAGATGCCTCTGGTCATCGGTGCCGAAGCCTCCGGCGTGATCGATGCCATCGGCCATGGTGTCTCCGGCCTCGTTCCCGGTCAGTTGGTGTCTATCTACGGTGCGCGGACCTGCGGCCTGTGCCGCCCCTGTCGCGAAGGCCGTGACAATCTGTGCGAACATGTCAGCGGCGTCCACGGTTTCCATCTCGATGGCTTCGCCCAGGAAAAGGTCAATCTCCCGGCCCGGCTGCTGGTCCCCGCACCGCCCGGGGTCAGCCCGATTGGCGCGGCCGTCGCACCCGTTACCTTCGGCACCGTCGAGCATATGCTGTTTGACAATGCCAGGCTCGAGCCCGGTGAAACCATTCTGATCCATGCCGGCGGCTCCGGCATCGGTTCGGCCGCCATCCAGCTTGCCAAGAAGATGGGCTGCACCATCATCACCACAGTCGGTTCGGATGAAAAGATCGAAAAGGCAAAGGCGCTCGGCGCCGATCACGTGATCAACTACCGCACCGACCGTTTCGAGGGGGTGGTCCGCAAACTTACCAAGAAACGCGGTGTCGATGTGGTGTTCGAACATGTTGGCGCCGACACATGGGCCGGCTCGATGCTGTCGCTCAAGCGCGGCGGCCGGCTGGTCACCTGCGGTTCGACCTCGGGCGTGTCGACCCAGATGAACCTGATGATGTTGTTCCAGCAGCAATTGCGGTTGATCGGCTCCTTTGGCTGCCGGATGCAGAACATGGCCGACGCCATGCAGAAAATGGCAGCTGGCCAGGTGCAACCGGTCATCGACACCGAAGTAGGATTTGACGAAATCGACACGGCGCTGGCCCGCATGGAAGGCCGCGACGTATTCGGCAAAATCATTCTCAAGATGGATTGAGCCCGGAACCCCCATGGCAAATCCTTACCGTATGGTGCTCACACGTCTGGTGATCGCGTTCAAGCGTGCCCAGCACTGGCTGGTTGCTGTCGTCGTGCTGTCGCTGCTCAGGTTGATATCGCTGTTGCCAGCCAAGAAAGCCATCGAACTCGTCGATCGCCTGGCCCGCCGGATCGGACCGCTCACGCCGCGTCACAAGCTGGCGCTCTTCAATCTGAAGAATGCCTACCCGGAAAAGACAGATGCGGAACGTGAACAGATCGCTATCGACATGTGGGGCAATATGGCCCGGCTTGCGGCGGAATATGTTTTTTTGGACAAGTTGTTTGATTATGATCCGGATTCACCCGAGCCGGGGATGATCGAAGTCAAGGGCGCCGAGCTTTTTGTGAAGCTGCGCGACAGTGGCAAGCCGTTCATCGTCTTTACCGCCCATACCGGCAATTTTGAACTTCTTCCAGTTGCAGCCGCGACCTTCGGCCTTGATGTCATGGCCTTGTTTCGCCCGCCAAACAATCCCTACATCGCCCGCAAGGTACTCGCCACCCGGCGTACGGCCATGGGCCACCTGGTGCCCTCGCGGGCTGGTGCGGCGTTTACGCTTGCCCGTCGGCTCGAGGCCGGTGGCGGCGTCGGTATGCTTGTCGATCAGAAATTTCACAAGGGTGCACAAACGACCTTCTTCGGTCTTGAGGCCCGCACCAATCCGTTGCTAGCCAAGCTCGTGCGGCAATTTGGTTGCGAGGTCTATCCGGCCCGCTCGATCCGCCTGCCCGGTGGCCGCCATCGGCTGGTGGTGGAGCCGGCAGTCGAAATTCCGCGCCACACCGACGGCAGTGTCGATGTGAAAGCCACCTCGCAAATGCTCAACGACAAGGTGGAAAGCTGGGTGCGTGAATACCCCGGCCAGTGGCAATGGTTTCACGACCGTTGGAACATCAAGCACACTTTGAAATAGAATAGTGAAGGCCCGGCAAACACCGGGCCCTCACTTGAAATCGCGCCATCAGTTCTTGACGACGATGCGGATGTTGTTCTTGCCCATTTTCTCAACCAGCGAATAAAATTTCGCTGCATGCTGTTCCGCCAGCCGGACACAGCCATGCGATGCACGGCGCCCCAGACGCTTGGTGTCGCGGGTGGCATGAATTGCATAGCCGCCGCGGAAAAACACCGCATAGTGCATCCACGCATTGTTGTATTTACGCGAGCGGTGATACCGCGACAGCCACTTCGGCGAATAGGTCCCGCGCGGTGTCGAGTATCCGGATCGGCCCGTGGATACCTTCCACTTGTATTTCACCCTGCCATTCTGGGTGACCACCATGGTCTGCGACGATACATCAATCTTGGCTACGACCTTGGCGGCAAGAGCCGAGGTCGATGAAAATGGCATAAGAGCAAGTGCAACCGCTCCAACCAAAAGTAGATATCTCATATTACTTCCCCCATATACCCTACGCATGACGTTACTATCAGCGGAACAATTTATACAGGTTGGTTTTCAGCTTAAAGTTAAAATCAGCGGACGCATTCTAAATATCGTCTTAAATATTTGATTTATATAGGCTTTAAAGAATAATAAGCAGCGCAACCGCAGCTGCGACAAGGCAGTCGCAAGCCCTGTGGAAGACCCTGAGGGCATCTTCAATGTCGATTGCTCCGGCCTGACGACGACCGCGCGCATTGACACTGGCCTCCATCACCATCTCCCCGCCATAGCGCCGCGGTCCGGCCAAGGACAGTCCCAGCGCACCGGCCATCGCCGCTTCCGGCCAACCGGCATTGGGCGAGCGGTGCAGGCCCGAATCCATGAGCGCCTGCTCCCCCGCATGGCGCATGGCAGCAGTACCCTTGACCAGCCCCGCACCACAGGCAATCAATAACGCCGAAAGCCGCGCCGCCGGCCAATTGGCGAGATCATCGAGCAGCGCCGCTGCACGCCCGAAATCCCGATACCGGTCATTGAGGTGGCCGATCATCGAATCCGCAGTGTTGAGCATCTTGTAGGCCAGCAACCCCGGCAGGCCGAAAACCGCATACCACAGCACCGGCGCGACGATTCCGTCAGAAAAATTCTCAGACAGGCTCTCGATCGCCGCCCGCGACACACCCGCTTCATCGAGTGCTTCGGGATCGCGGCCGACAATCATCGCCACCGCCGCTCGTCCCCCGACCAACCCGCCCTCGCGCAGACCAAGGAGCACCGCGCGCACGTGATCGCCAAGACTTTTTTGCGCCAGAAAAACCGCGACGACGATCGTCTCCAGCGCCCATCCAAGCAGACCGAATTGCGCGAACACTTCAGTCAACGCCAACCCCACCAATGCGGAGAGAACCAGCAACACGGCAATCGCCATCCTGCCGTTGCGCTGGCGCGTAAGAGCACTGTCATCAGCATGGTTGAAGCGGCGCTCGACAAAACCGATGGCCTGGCCGAAAATCACCACCGGGTGGCTCAGTCGCCGCCACAGCCAGTCCGGGTCGCCAACAACTCGGTCGAGCACAAGCGCCGCCAGAAGCACCGCCAGATGCCCCATCACGGGGTCCGGACGCCGACGAGCCGCAGGGTTTCGCGCAACCGCACAGCAGAAAGTTCGTCGGGAACCAGACCGATGCGGATCCGCGACGGGCTATGGTCAAACGCTCGCACCAGCACCTGATGGCCCGCCAGCGCATCGCGCACCGCTGCGCCGTCACCCACCTCGCAACAGAAAAACAGCGCCGTCTCCCCGACGACCGAAACATTGGCCATGTTGAGCGCCGACCGGGTCATGGCATGCGCCTTGTCAATCCGCTGGCGCAGATCCGAAACCAGATCCATGCGCGAAAATCCATGCGCGGCGATTGCCAGCGCTGGCCCCGAGACTGCCCAGGGGCCAAGCCGGTCGCTGAGGATTTTTGACAGCACCGGCTCGGCAAACACGAAACCCAGCCGCAAACCGGCAAGCCCAAAAAACTTGCCGAAGGAGCGCATGACCACAAGGTTGGGCTCCATTCCGGCGGCACCCGCCATCGACAGGTCTTGGCGCATGTCGGCAAAGGCTTCATCGACAATTACCAGCCGATTTCGATGCGCCCGCACAAAGCCGAAGATGTCATCGCGCATGGTGGCGCGGCCGTCGGGATTGTTGGGATTGGCGAGGATCACCGTGTTTGCCCGCGTCGCCGCCGCCGCTTCAATCGTATCGATATGGTCGATCTCGATGCCGGCGCGGCGAAAGGCCTGTTCGTATTCGCCATAGGTGGGCGAGACAATGGCGACCGACTCGGCATCAGGCCTGAGCCACGGCAACAATTGAATGGCTGACTGGGTGCCGGGTGTGAGCACCGGTGTTACCGCACCGCCATAATGGCGCATCGCCAATTCCGCAACGCGCACCGCTTCCGCCTGCTCCGGCAGCCGTCGCCATATATCGGCAGGCAGATCGGGCAGAAGGAGCGAGAACGGGCTGATGCCGGTCGACAGATCAAGCCACTCCGACGCCACGCCGCCATGGCGAGCCATGGCCTCGGAAAGTGCGCCGCCATGGGCGATGGGATCGAGAACGGGGCTCATGTTGGTCAGTCTATCCGGTCAATGACATGCATGAACGATCCCGACACGTTACCGCGCCTCAATCCGACAGCACCGAGGCCGGCACCCAGCGCATCTCGTGCCGAGAACACCCGGTCGGCCTCACCTTCGGAAACGATCATTGCATAGTGAAATTCGTGCGCCGAGAGCTCCATGTCCCAGAAGAACCCCGGCATCGGCGTCACGCGACGGTAGCCCAAGTGCCTTTTCCGTTCGGCAAAGCTTGTAACCAGCGGCAAGGCGCCGAGCATCTCGTGCCGCACACCCTTATCGTCGAGGAGCGCGTCACCCAGCACCATGTAGCCGCCGCATTCGCCATAAACCGTCACCCCACGGCCGATAGCGGCACGCATGGCGGATTTGAATCCCTGCGCATTGGCCAGCACCCCGGCGTGCAGTTCCGGATAGCCACCGGGCAGCACCACCGCATCGCAGTCTTCAGCCGGCCCCTCGTCAGCAAGCGGCGAGAAGAACGAGATTTCCGCACCGCGCCGCTTCCAGCCAAGCAGCATATGCTCATAGGCAAAGGCGAAAGCAATATCCCGCGCCACGGCGATCTTCTGGCCAGGCGGAGGTAGCCGCAAGATCTTGGCCAGCGTCGCCTTGGCCGGCGCCCGCTGTCCGAGCCTGACGAGTTGATGCAGGTCGACACGGCTTTCCATCAGATCTGCGGCTGCATCGATCAAGCCTGTAAGCTCGGTGTTCTCCCCGGCCTGCACCAGCCCGAGATGGCGCTGCGGCATGTTCAGTCTCTCATCACGCGGCAGTGCGCCCAGTACAGCGATCCGTGCCTTGTCGAGCGCCTGGCGCAGCATACCCTCGTGGCGCGGGCTGGCAACGCGGTTGAGGATGACACCGGCCACCAGCACATCTGGATGAAAATTGGCAAACCCCTGGGCGATTGCGGCGACTGAATGCGACATGCTGGCGCAATCGATTACCAGGATCACCGGCAGACCGAGCAAGCCGGCCAGATCGCCGGCCGAGCCGGAGCCGTCGGCGGCGCCGTCAAACAACCCCATCATCGCCTCGATCACCAGCATGCGGCCGCCCTGCGACTGCAGCGCTGCATTGGTCAACAGCAGGTCGCTGCGCATCGCCCAGGGATCATAATTGAGGCAGGTCTCGCCACTTGCCGCCGCGTGAAACGCAGGATCGATATAATCCGGGCCAGCCTTGCCCGGCGCAAGTGGAACACCGCGGCGCTTGAGCGCCCGCAACAGCCCCAGGGTCACTGTCGTCTTGCCAGCCCCCGATTGCGGCGCGGCAATCATCAATCCCGTCATGCACTGTCTTTCTGCGCATCAGCGCGGTTTCCCAGAGGGTCGGCGGACAGAACCCGCCCGGCGGCAGCGCCCATCCAGTCGAGCGCTGACCTCAGCCGTACAACCTTGCCCACCACGACGATTGCCGGCGGCTGCAGCCCCGATGCCGCAACATCGGTTGCAGCCCGCTCAAGCGTTGTTTCAAGCACCTTCTGCCCCGGCAGCGAGGCATCGGTAACGAAGGCCACCGGCTCGTCGGCATCGCGTCCCGCGTCGATCAGTCGCGCGGCGATGGTGGCGATATGTTTCATCGCCATATACATGACAATCACCTGGCTGCCGCGTGCCACACCATCCCAGTCGATCCGGTCGGGAACCAGACCGCTGGAATCGTGTCCGGTCAGAAAGGTCACGGTGTGATTGGTGTCGCGGTGGGTCACCGGAATGCCGGCATAGGCCAACCCGCCGATCCCAGCGGTCACCCCCGGCACGATGCGGAACGGGATATGATGCTCGACCAGTGTCAACGCCTCTTCGCCGCCGCGGCCAAACACGAAAGGATCCCCGCCCTTTAGCCGCAGAACCCGTTGCCCCTCGCGCGCGAGTTCGACCAACCTGAGCGAAATATCGCGCTGCTTTGGCGATGGCTTGCCGCCGCGTTTTCCTGCATATTCCAGGCGCGCGCCAGGGCGGGCGAGCTTCAGGCATTCTGCATTGACCAGAGCATCGTGGACGATCACATCCGCCTGGCTCAGGGCATGGGCGGCGTGCAGCGTCAACAGCCCCGGGTCACCCGGCCCGGC
This sequence comes from Hoeflea sp. Naph1, assembly GCF_046837775.1. GTDB lineage: Bacteria > Pseudomonadota > Alphaproteobacteria > Rhizobiales > Rhizobiaceae > Hoeflea. Next base: position 3,740,714 of record NZ_CP177286.1, read on the forward strand.
ACCTACCAGCCAGACTTCTCCGGCTTTCATTTCCGGCAGGTTTTGGCGCCAGTCGATCATGCATTTTCCATTCGAATGATTAGGCTTACACCCGTATCAATCGCACTCTATAACGGCAACAGGCAAGACACGATCAAGAACTGCGACATGGACAGCGACGAAAACGAAATTCGATTGGAAAAACCCGCCACGGCGCTGCGCCGGGGCTGGACGACGGGTGCCTGCGCTACGGCGGCAACGAAGGCCGCGCTGACCGCATTGCTGACCGGTGAGTTCCCCGATCCGGTGGTCATCATCTTGCCGAAAGGCGAGCAGCCAGGGTTTGCGCTGGCGCGTGAATCCCTGGATGAAAAAACCGCCATGGCGGCCATCATCAAGGACGCCGGCGACGACCCCGACGTCACCCACGGGGCGATGGTCATCGCCCGCATCCAGCGGCTCGCGCAGGGACAGGGCATTGTCTTCAAGGCTGGCGATGGCGTCGGCACCGTCACCCGGGCGGGGCTCCCGGTTCCGGTCGGCGAACCGGCGATCAACCCGGTGCCGCGGCGGATGATGACCGAAACCGTCACTGCGCTGTGCCAGCATCATGGCATCTCGCCCGACATCGAAATCGAGGTCTCGATCGAGAACGGCGCCGAGTTGGCGCTGCAGACTTGGAACCCGCGGCTTGGCATTCTCGGTGGCCTCTCCGTGCTTGGCACCACCGGCATCGTTCATCCGTTCTCCTGTGCCGCCTGGATCCACTCGATCCACCGCGGCATCGATGTCGCCCGCGCCGAGGGCTTTCCGCATGTGCTGGGCGCCACCGGCTCGAGCTCGGAGAAAACCGCCCAGAACTTTCACGGCCTGTCCGACCTTGCTTGTCTCGACATGGGCGATTTCGCCGGCGGGCTGCTCAAATATCTCCGCGCCCATCCGGTTCCGCGGCTGACCATTGCCGGCGGTTTCGCCAAGATGACCAAGCTCGCCCAGGGCGCGATGGATCTGCATTCGGGCCGCAGCCAGGTCGACATGGCGTGGCTTGCCGAAAAGGCCGGCGAACTGGGCGCAGACCCTGAGCTGACGGACCAGATCCTGGCCGCCAACACCGCGCTCGAGGCGCTGGAATTGACCGGTGCTGCCGGGCTTGATCTACCCGAAATAATCGGCAAAGCCGCGCGTAACGCCGTGCTTGACGTGCTCCGCGGCGCCCCGGTCAGTGTCGATGTGATGGTCACCGACCGCGCCGGGACGCTTCTGGCCCATGCCGTCTGAGCCGAATGCCCCCCAAACCATCCTGATTCTCGGCGGCACAAGCGAGGCAGCCGAACTTGCCCGCGATCTGGTCGCACGCCACCCCGAAGCGCGGGTGATCACCTCGCTGGCCGGTCGCACCCGTGATCCCGCGCCGCTTGCAGGTGAGGTCCGCAGCGGCGGTTTTGGTGGCGTCGAAGGACTGGCCAACTTCATCCGCGCCGAGCGCGTCACCCGAATGGTCGACGCGACCCATCCCTTCGCCCGCCAGATCAGCGCCAACGCCATTGAGGCGGCAAAAATCGCTGGCGTGCAGCTCGACATCCGCACCCGCACCGCTTGGGTAAAAAAGCCGGGTGATATCTGGATCGAGGTTCAGGATCTGAAAGCGGCCCGGGAGGCCCTTCCCACGGGTGCCCGCGTGCTGCTGGCGCTTGGCTCGCAGCATATCGACCGGTTCGCAGCCCGCGAGGATGTGCACTTCGTCGTCCGCATGATCGACCCGCCGGAGAAGCCGCTTGAACTTCCCGATCATGCACTGATCCTGGGACGCCCCAGCGACACCGCTGCGGTGGAGACAATGTTGCTGATTGCACATTCGATCACCCACATCGTCTGCCGCAATTCAGGCGGCAAGGCGGCTTACGCCAAGATCGACGCCGCAAGGCAATTGGGATTGCCGGTAATCATGGTCGGGCGGGGCGATTGAGAATGACCATAAATGTCTTGTTTTCCGTCATGCCGAACCCCGATCCGGTATCCGGCCAGCCCAGGTCCTTGGACAGATCGGGTTGGCAAATCCGTTGCAGCCGATTTGCGCAGTGTGCACCGGGGGCACATAGCCCTCTGTTTTCACTAAAAATCCGGAACGTATCCTCCAAATCATTACCGACAAGGAAGAAACCTTTGGCCGAAAAGATATCGTGCGAATTCTGTCGAATTTCACTTCTTTTGCAGCACTTGGCGCGTGGTTTGATGCCTTGTAGTGAGTCTGCTTGTCTGCCAGAATAAACGCAGATCTGGTGCCCATTTTGGCACTCATATCATTTCCAAACAGTAGGAAACCCAACATGAAACGAGAAGCTGTTAATCCCACCACAATGTATAATGCAACGCAGTTTGGGTTTTCGCATGCAGTTGCATCTGAAGGACGCAGAATGCTTCATCTCGCCGGGCAAGTTGCATGGGACAAGGATAACAATCTGGTGGGCTCGGGAGACTTGCGCGCGCAAGCGGCACAGGCGTTTGCAAATCTCAAAGAGGTGCTGGCCGCGGAAGGTGCGTCAGCAGCCAATGTTGTCAGGCTCAGGACCTATGTGGTCAATTATTCGCCTGACCAGCTCGAAATCATCGGCCCTGCCATAGGTGTATTTTACGGTGATGTTATACCCGCAGCCAATACACTGATCGGCGTTCAGTGCCTTGCAATGCCGGATTTCCTAATCGAAATCGAAGCCACCGCAGTTCTGAGCTGATCCAAATTCAATACCAGAACAAAGTCTCTTCACCCAGGACGACGGGTCGCTGGATCCCGGCTCAAGGCCGGGATGACGGAGACTGAGGAACCGGCGTTACAGAATTGAAATCGTGGCAAGAAACGCAGTTGGGATTCCGTCGACACCTATCTGCTAAGCCACCTTCCCCTTCTTCTTTTTTCCGACATTCCTGAGCACATGTGAGTACTGGGAATTGTAGAGATCACTGTCTCGGAAGTTGACGTCGCCGAATACCTTGCCGACCATGATCAGCGCCGTGCGGGTGATCTTGTGCTTGCGCACCTCTTCCTTCATGCCTTCCAGCGTGGTGCGGATGAACAGCTCATCCGGCCAGGTGGCGCGGTAGGCGATCACCACTGGGCAATCGGCGCCGTAGAACGGCTCCAGTGACCGCCGCACATAATCAAGGTTGCGGATAGACAGATGGATCGCCAGCGTCGCCCGTGACTGGCCGAGGATCTCCAGCTGCTCGAATTCCGGCATCGACGACGCCTTCATGCCAGTGCGGGTGATGATCACTGTCTGGGCGATTTCCGGCAGTGTCAGCTCGGTGGCAAGCTTTGCTGCCACACCGGCGAAGGCCGGCACACCTGGCACGACTTCGTAATCGATCTCCAGCGCATCGAGCCGCCGCATCTGCTCGGCCACCGCGCCATAGATCGCCGGATCGCCCGAATGCACCCGCGCCACGTCCTGACCGGCCGCATGCGCAGTTTCCATGTCGGCGATAATTTCATCCAGATGCATCGGCGCGGTGTCCTTGACCAATGCATCTTTCGGCGCGGCGTGGACAATTTCTTCTGGCACCAGAGAGCCCGCATAGAGGCACACCGCGCAACGTTCGATCAGCTTGAGGCCGCGCACGGTGATGAGGTCGGGTGCGCCCGGTCCGGCGCCGATGAAATAGACGGTCATGCCGCGTCTCCTGAAGCAATGGATGTCATGGCTGTGCCTTCCTTGCGGGCATAGCCGCGCGGGGTATAGACCCAGGCCTTGCCATCGCCAGTGGTCACCGTGGTGGAATTGGAAGAGCCGACCACCACCACGGTCAGCATGTCGACGTCGTCGACATTGAGCGAGCCGAGCGGCACGATGCGGATCAGTTCGCCTTCGCGGCCGAGATTGGTGGCAAGGATCACCGGCGTCGAGGCCGGGCGGTGCTCGAGCAGCTTGTCGCGCGCCCAGGCCAGTTGCGTCCGGCGCTTCTTCGACACTGGATTGTAGAATGCAATGACGAAATCGCCTTCGCCGGCAGCCGTCACCCGGCGCTTGATGTCTTCCCAGGGTGTGAGCAGGTCCGACAGCGAGATGGTGCAGAAATCATGCCCCAGCGGCGCACCGGCGCGCGCGGCGGCTGCCTGCAGCGCCGAGATACCCGGTGACACCGCAATCTCGATCCGGCGTGCTTCCGCCGTCAGACCCTCCGGCCCGTCCGACTTGTCCAGGAGCTCGAACACCAGCGTCGCCATCGCATAGATCCCGGCGTCACCGGAACAGACCAGCGCTACCGACTTGCCCTCGCCTGCCAGTTCCATCGCGTGGCGCACCCGCGCCTCTTCCTTGCCGAGGTCAAAGTCGTGCCGCGTCTTGCCCCTGGTCAGCGGCCCGAGCAGATCGAGATAAAGCGAATAGCCGACCAGATCGGTCGAAGCAGAAACCATCTGCGAAACCTCTGGCGAGCGCCAGCCATCAGACCCCGGCCCGATGCCGACCACCATCAGCTTGCCCCGCACCCTGCCCAGCAGGTTGGCTTGCGTGAAAGGCTCCGTCGCCCGGCCGATGGCACAGGTGGCGCGCTTGCTCTTGCGCTTCTCCGCGATCAGCTCACCCGACGGCCCAACAGCCGCCAGCGCCGCGCCTTCGGACACGCCGTGGCAGCCGACTTCGGCAAAGACGATATCAGACGGATGCTTCAGCCTTGGCGTTTCCGCTTCCAGCGTTGCCGCATCAAAGAACCGTGCCGGGCAGCCAAAATGGCTCGCCAAATGATGCACTGCCGCTTCATCGGCCTTCACATCAATTGATGCCACCAGACCGACGGAAGCAGGCGAGAGACCCGCCTGCTCGAGACTATCCAGCGCCAGCGAAAGCGCTTCGTCACCACTGGCGCCACGTTCGCAGCCAATCCCAAGCACGAGCGTTTTGGGACAATACAGCAGCCCCTTGGCGAGTGGCGCAACAGCCTTGTCAGAGACAGCCAGAACAACCTCGCCATCCGCTGAAAAGTCCAGACCACTCTCCGTCAGCCATCGGGCTTCACCTTCAAGCCGAACGGAACGGCCAGCCACCAGGTCAGCCATCACCTGCTTGGCGTTTTCCGGATTGGCGAGCACCCAGCCTTCCGGCGGTGCATCCAGCGCGATGCCAAATTTCAGGTCGCCTGCCGTGGTGATGGCGGCGAAGCCGTCAACCGATACTGCAATCTTGCGTGCCAGATCATTGGCTCCATGATGTCCGCCCAGAAGCGGAACGACAGCCGAGCCGTCTTCGGAAACCGTAATTACCGGAGGCTCAGTCATCTTGTCCGTGAGGTGTGGAGCCAGCAACCGGATCACCGCACCGGCAGCCATCACCGCGATGATCGGCCGGCTGTCTTGAAACAAATTTTCCAGATGACTGCTCACCTCCGTAAAGGTTACGTCAACTGTTTGGGTGATACGTCGCGCCAGTCCATGCAGCTCACCACCCGTCGCCTCGGCAATGCGTTGCGCCATCGGTCTGGCTGCATCGGACAGAATGACAATGGCCGGAGATTTGGTCATGCTTTGCTCCCGGGCAAGGCGTGGATCCAGTCCTCGCCGCCCTTGTAAATCAGGATCATCGAAAAATATGGGGCCGTGTTCTCGGGGACTTCGGCAAGCGGCATCAGCCGTTCGGAACCAAGCGAAACACGTTCTGTATAGATTGCTTGAGGCAGCAGATTCAATTTTTCAATCAGCGCTCTCAAGCGATTGAAATGCCTGCCTATCTTAATGATCGCTAATGCATCTGCGGCGTTGATTCTATTTGTGAGCTCTTCATCGCTAAGTGGACCCGGCACGACACTGAGCACATCGTTGCGCGCAGCCAGCGGCCGCCCCGCAGCGCTCGCCGCAGCCATCATCGAGGAGACTCCTGGAACGACCTCTGTGTCGTATCCCAGGGCCAGCCGTTCGTAGAGATACATGAACGAGCCATAGAAAAACGGATCGCCCTCGCACAGCACCGCCACGTCACGGCCCGCGTCGAGATGCGCTGAAATTTCGACGGATGCCTTGTCGTAAACTTCGCGTGCAGGAAACCGCTCGGTGCGCATCGGCATCACGATCGGGATCTCCACCTGCCCGCCAGGCAAGTGCGGCGCGGCGATGGCGCGGGCAAAACTCGGCCCCGTATCGGGCGCAGGCCATGCGATCACCGGAACGCCCTGCAGGATCTTGTGTGCCTTCAACGTGATCAGATCCGGATCACCAGGACCAAGCCCGAGGCCATACAATTTGCCGCTCATGCATCCAGTCCCTTTGTCACCGACCAGAGCGTCACCGGCATCATCGGCTTCCAGCCAAGGTAGCGGCCGACCGGCTCGGCGCGGCTCACCTGCATGCGGATCAGCTCACCGCCATGCACGGCCTGCAGCGCGAAGAGACGCGCCTCACCCTCCACCGTCACTGCATTGGCAACCATCCGGCCGAAAGGCTTGAGTGCGTCCCATGCAGCTTCAAAGACGCCGTCATGCGAGATGCCGCCACCGATGAAGACCGCATCCGGCATCGCAAGATCAGCAAGCGCATCCGGCGCGGTGCCCGCAATGATATCGAGCCCCGGCGCACCCAGGGCAATCGCATTGTGCGCCATCATGGTCCGGCGTGCTTCGCTGGCTTCAATGGCAATGGCCTTGGCTCCGCGCGCAGCACGTATCCACTCGATCCCGATCGAGCCGCAGCCCGCACCGACATCCCACATCAGGCCGCCCGGAACCGGGCCAAGCCGGGCCAGCGTCACCGCCCTGACTTCACGTTTGGTCAGTTGCCCGTCATGCTCGAAAGCCTCATCGGGAAGCCCCGGGATTGATGGCAGCAACACTGTTCCCGGCTGCGCCTCACAGGCAATTGCCAGCGTGTTGAAATCGGCAAAGTCAGGCTTGTCCGCGGCAATCCGGTCGGCGCGCAGCAGCTTGATGCGTTCATCCGGCCCGCCGATATGTTCAAGGACATGCATCTCGGAGCGGCCAAAACCGCGCGCGCTCAAGATCTGCGCCGCCTCAACCACCGTGCGGCCGCTCGATGTCAGGGCCAGGATCCGGTTGCCCGGCTGCACATGCGAGGCCAGACCGTGCACCGAGCGGCCATGCAGCGAAATCATCGCCACGTCCTGCAGCGCCCAACCAAGCCGCGACGCCGCAAGCGAAAACGCCGACGGCGACGGAATCACCCGCATCTCTGCCATGTCGAGATCGCGCATCAACGTCGCTCCGACGCCGTAAAACATCGGGTCACCGGTGGCGAGAATGGTCACCGGCGTTCCACGCCGCGCCATCACGAAGGCGATTGTTTCCTTGATGCCGAAGGTCCAGGGGATGGTTTCCCGCGCGCCGCAATCGATCCGCGCCAGCACCCGCTCCGGCGCGATGATCGTCTGAGCCGCATCAAACAGCGTGCGCGCCGGCGGCGTCAGGCTGTCGAGCCCGTTGTCGCCGATACCGATGATGGTCAGCCACGGAGCCGTGGCTCCCACTTCGCTAGCCATGACCTTCAAGCCCTCCGGCAATCGCGTTGACGGCAGAACTGGCCAGCGCGCTGCCGCCCCGACGGCCCTTGACCACGAGAAACTCGACACCGCGCGGATCAGCAATCAGCGCATCCTTGCTTTCCACCGCACCGACAAAACCGACAGGCACGCCGATGATGGCCGCAGGCTTTGGCGCCCCCGCATCAATCAGTTCGAGCAGCCGGAACAGCGCCGTCGGTGCATTGCCGATGGCAATCACGGCGCCACCCATCCGCTCAGCCCACAGATCAACCTGTGCGGCCGAGCGCGTGGTCTGGTCGCGCGCCGCGATCTCGCGCACCCTCGGGTCATTAAGCAGGCAGACCACCTCGTTGGCCGCAGGCATCAGACGGGTGATGACGCCGTGGCGCACCATCTCCACATCGCACAGCACCGGCGCGCCGGCCTGCAGCGCTGCCCTCGCGGACTCGGCAAAGCCGTCTGACACGACGATATCGCCAGCCAGATCCACCATACCGCAGGCATGGATCATCCGAACCACCACCTCTTGCGAAGCCGCATCAAAACGCGTGAGATCAGCCTCCGCGCGAATGATGGCAAAGGAACGCCGATAGATTTCCGCAGGATCACGGATGGGAGCGAAGGCGCTCATGCCTCAGCCCTTCTTCTTGTCCATCGAGCGTGGACCATGCGGATGATCAGCATGCGGATAGGGATGATGGTGATGATCGTGGGCATGGTCGTCACCATGCTTATGGTCATGGCTGTGATCATGCCGATGTTCGTGATCGTGGCTGTGCCCATCATGGTGATGATGATCGTGCCCATGACTGTGGTCGTGCGCGTGATCATGCACAGGCTCCAGATCTGCCGGGCTCGCATGGCTGTGAACTGGTGTCCAGGGTAACCCGTATTCCTTGCAAAACTCTTCCTCGCGGCACGAGGCGTCACAATCGCCCTTGCAGGGGCAATCTTCCAGACCGCCGCCGATGCCTTCGACATGATGGTGGTGGCTTTCCTGCGGCAGGCCGACTTCAGCCTCGAAGCCAAGCACCTGCTCGCGATATTTGCACATCTGGCAGTTCATCAGCGCCTGGCCGTCGACAATTTCCTGCACGCGGTCCTGGAAGGTGTCGAGCACCAGCGGATGGTCGCTCAAGTAAGACGCCTTGATGAACTGGATCTCGGGATGATCGGCGGCCACCGCATCGGTCTCGGAATAGATCCGTTTGACCAGCACGCCGGTAAACAGGAAATACGGAAACACGATGATGCGCTTGTAGCCGAGTTTGGCTGCATGGCTGAGCCCCGGCCCGACCAGCGGAAAGGTCACGCCCGAATAGCAGGTCTCGGCCCAACCGAAACCAAAACCTTCCCACAGCATCCGCATCACTTTTGACGCGTTGGAATTGGCGTCGGGATCGGACGACCCGCGGCCAACCACCATCAACAGCGTGTCGTGAAGGCCCACTTCGCCTTCAGCCGCATTGGCGGTGTTGATCGCCTGCTGGATCCGCTCGCCCGCCGCCCTGATCATTTTCAGGTCGATGCCAAGTTCGCGCCCATAGCTGATCACCATCCCGGGATTCTGCGCCTGGTAAGTGTTGAGTACGGAAGGGATGTCGTTCTTGGCGTGGCCGGCCGCAAACAGCATGCCCGGCACGGCCAGAACCCGGGTCACGCCCTTTTCGCGCAGCCGATCAAGACCTTCCGAGATCACCGGATTGCAGAATTCGAGATAGCCGTATTCCACCGGCAGATCCGGATAGCGGGCTTTCAGCCCCTCGGCGACGGTGGCGAATTCGCGCGCGGCGTTCTGGTTGCGGCTGCCATGACCGCAAACCATGATCCCGATCTTTTCCATGTTCAGGCTCCCGCGCTATCAGGCTTTTCGCCAGTCTCGGCTTCTTCAGCGTGATCGTCGCTTGCTGCCTTTGCCTTGGAGCCACGCTTGACCGCCCAGGCGGCAATTGCCGCAGCGGCAGCTGCAGCCGCCCAGCCGGCCCAATGCGAGTGCCCGGCAAGATCGCCAAGGTGCCCGCCATGAGCAAAAGCGTTGGAAACGCCAAAGCTGACGCTGAGAATGGAAGAAAGAACAAGGGTGCGCATCGGGGCCTCCGGACAACGTGACAATTTCAGCACGATACGCCGGATAATAGCGGCGCCCCCATTTTTAGGGGTTTGTCGCGTTTACCGAACCGGACAGCTCCGGGTTTGGCTCTTGGTATAAGTCAGCCGCACCGGAATTTCTCTCAGCCTGTCATCAGGCGCCGTCGCACATGAGGGGAGTCTTAGGCGTTGGCGCATCATGGGTCAACGCGGTTTGCGCCACGATTGCGCCGATCTGCGCCAGACACCTGATTGTTGTGGATATGAGGCTCAGGCGAAGCCGAGCCGCCGTGCGGTGGCTTCAAGCAGCCGCCGCTCGCGCTCGTCGACATTGCCGTCGGCCTTGGCGACGATTGCCAGATGATCGAGGATTTCGCGCTTGCGCGGTTCAGGCAACTCGGCAAGCATCGCCGCGGCCTGCGCATCAGTGGTCTCGTAGCCGAAATCATGCAGATATCTCAGGATCTCGGTCAGTTCATCGCCGTTCAGACCAAGCAGCCGGGTGCAGATCGCCGCAAACGCATCGGCCTCGGATGAACCCACTGTCTTGTCGGCAAATGACATCCTCACCAACAGCAGCAATTCTGCCGTCAGCGCCGGATCATTGGCGACTTCTTCGATCGACGAGTTCAGATCGAGAAATCCGCGCACCCGCTGCGTCCATGAAAGCCCGTTGTCAGCCCCGTTTGTCATGCATGGTCCTTTCCAGCATCAACTCCATCATCAAGACCGGGGTGAGCCCGGACAAGGCCGTAAATTCCGCATCCTGCCAGCCCCTGTGGCCAGCTTTCGCAAAATCCCGATCCTGCCGCCACCAAGGCCGCTTCACGCGCCGCTGTCAAGCCGCCCGACACGCAAGTTCTGAGCTGCAAACGCCACCGTTCCCACGGTGTAGCCACCCAGGCCAGGCCAAGCCTGTGCGCAAGCAGCAATTGCCCCAACGCCAGCGGCATGCAATAGCTCCAAGCCATTGCCGCCCCCACACCATCTCCCCACAGGCTGCCCCATGGAAGACCTCACGCTGACGCTCACCGTGCTGCTGTTCGCGGCAGCCTTTCTGGCGGGGTTTGTGGATTCGATCGCCGGCGGTGGCGGCCTGATCGCGCTTCCGGCGATGTTGCTGGCGGGACTTTCTCCGGTTGAAGCGCTTGGCACCAACAAGCTGCAGGGCCTGTTTGGCTCGGGCTCGGCCACGGTCGCCTATGCCCACAAGGGCCACGTCGACCTCAAGACCCAAATCGGGCCCGCAGTGCTGGCGGCCGCCGGATCGGCAATCGGGGCAATGCTCGCCACGCTCATTCCCGGCGAGATGTTCCGCGCCTTCATGCCATTTCTGCTGATTGCCATCGCGCTCTATTTCGGCATCAAGCCCAACATGGGCGATATCGACCGCGCGCGTCGGCTGTCGCCGTTCCTGTTCGGTCTCATGATCGTGCCGATGGTCGGCTTTTACGACGGCCTGTTCGGCCCCGGCGCCGGCTCGTTCTACATGCTCGCCTTTGTCGCACTTGCAGGCTTCGGCCTCCTCAAGGCCACTGCCCATACCAAACTTTTAAACTTCGCCTCCAACATCGGCGGCTTTGCCGTTTTCGCTTTTGTCGGCGTGATTTCCTGGAAGATCGGCCTGGTGATGGGCGCCGCCCAGTTCGCAGGCGCGCAAGTGGGCTCGCGGCTGGCCATGAAAAACGGCGCCAAGATCATCAAACCCCTGCTCGTGATCACCTGCGCGGCGCTTGCGGCTAAGCTGCTGCTCGATCAGTAGGGTTGGGTGCACATGGCTGGCGCTTGATTTGGGGCCATGAGGGACGGGTTTCGAAGCATTTGAGTTGCTGGACAGGGCTTGAGAGCTGAACTTACGGCCCCTTGCGGACCTCCGTCACGCTAAGCCTCTTGTCTCGACTTCGATGCGTTGCTCAAAATCGTTTAATGCCATCGGCTTGCCATAGATATAGCCTTGAAACTCTATGCAGCCGAACTGGGCCAGCAGGTTGTGCTGCTCCATCGTTTCCACCCCTTCGGCCAGAACAGTGCGCCCCAAATCTCGGCTCATAAGGACAATATTCTTGACGAGCGAGGCGCTGTCTGAGCTGTTCACCGCGTCCTGCACGAAGCTGCGGTCGATCTTTATCTGCTGGATAGGCAAACGACGCAGATAGGACAGCGAGGAATAGCCAGTACCGAAATCATCGAGTGCGATGGTGATGCCCAATTCGCGCAACGCATTGAGTTTGCCAATCACCAACTCGATGTCAGTCACCAATACGCTTTCGGTCAATTCGAGGATCAGCCGTCGCGGGTCCGCACCGGTTTTGACCAATGTGTCGCGCACAAATGACTCAAAGTCCTCGTGCATAAGTTGGCTGGTGCTGACATTGATGGACAGGCTCAAGTGTCGAAAATGGGGAGAGGCGCCCCATTCGGCCAATGTGCAGCAGCCCCTTTCGAGCACCCACCCGCCGATCGTGACCATAAGGCCAAGTTTTTCTGCCTGCGGAATGAACTCTACAGGGGATACGGAGCCTCGTTGCGGACTATTCCAACGCAGAAGCGCTTCAGCTCCGACTGTATTTTGGGAACCATCTACCTGTGGCTGATAGACGAGATTGAACTCGCCTCTCCATAGGGCGGCCATGAGATCGCGGCTGTACTTGTCCTTGCGTGTCAATTCGGCCTGCATTGCATGGAAGCAGGCTGCAAGCATTGCAGTGGCCACAAATGCATTGGCCCAAGTGCCAATGGTTCGCGCCACGTCGGGCATTACGATGAAGGGTGATGTAATCGGCGCACTGGCGAGTACGATGAACGACAGCAGGCACAAGCCGATCAATGCCAGTTGGGTACGCGACTTTTCTCGCTGATAATTGAGATAACCCAAAGCCGCCACAACCAATAGGTAAAGGTGACTGATCCGGGGTGCTTCAGAAGTAGGCACATCGAGAAGCAGCCCCATTATTATTGCAATCAATAGTAATGCGGCCTGGCCTACCAGAACACCGAAAGCGAGATGGCCGCGTCGGATCAACACGTAGATTGCGAGCCCCGCGACAAAAACAGCGAGCTCCATTGCAACCACCAACCAGGAACCCATCAGGGCAAAGACTACTGCCTGGATGAGACCGACACCAGCAATCGCCAGAGATCCATATCGAAAGGCAGCGACCATTCGCGTTGAATAGTGGTTGGCAATTTCCGAGGAGACCTGTGGCCTTGTGCCTGCCATCATTTCTCCTAGCTTGGCATCATAAGTTGTTTTAATCATCAATATGATCAGATCTATTAATAATACATACTTCCTTGCTTCCGCAGCGAGTGGCCCGCTCTCCGTCCGACGCTACGAAATCGCTTCTAGTGGTTTCGGCCTATTCCGTTGAAAAACTCGGCCTTTTCTGTGCTCTGAAGAGGTCTCCGGGATCGGGTGTGCGAGTTCCTTATCATGCTGGTCGGATGGTTTGCCGTGCCGGGATAAGTTTTGCGAGTTTTCTAAGGTTCTGGGCGGTGGCTGCGAGGTGGAATTCGTCTCGGGCACCGCACGGCCCTCGTAATCGAAGTCGTCGCAGGCCGAGGATGCGTTTGAGATGGGCAAACAGAATCTCGACCTTTTTTCGGAGCTTGCAGGAGATTGCGTATTGCGGGGTTTGTGAGATGGCACGGGCAACATCGCGTGCGGGCTCGTATATCGATCTTGTGACTTTACGCTGTGGCTCGTTTGGACAGCACTTCGGTTTCAGGCCGCAGGCTTCGCAATCAGCCTTTCGGGCGCGGTAGCGCAATGTACCGTCCTTGTTTGCACCCGCCCGTGGTGTCGTAAAAGCGCGGCGGTATTGTTTGAGTTCTTTGCCACCAGGACAAATGTAGGCATCGTTTGCGCCATCATAAGCGAAGTCCGCCCGCTCATAGGTTCCATCCTTACGCCCGGACTTATCTATCACCGGAATATGAGGGGCGATCCCGCGCTCATTGACCAGCCAGTCGAGCATGGGACCAGAACCATAGGCCGTGTCCGCAATCAGCCGTTCGGGTGCCAGGTCAAACCTATCGTCCACCCGGTCCACCATGGTGCGCACTGCTCCAACCTCGGCCTGCCGGATCGAACGCGAGGCTTCGACATCCAGGATCACCGCATTGTCGGTATCGATCAGATAGTTTGCGGAATAGGCAAAATAGGCAGGTCCGCCGCGTGCTCCAGTCCACTGCGAGGCGGGATCGGAATGGGAAGTGAACTTTGGCTCCACCGGACTGGCTGCGCCGAAGGCTTCATCATCCAGTGTTTCCAGATATTCCCTAACGGCGCGCGGGGCATCAGAAGGATCAATCTTGTCAGGTTCCCATTCAGATTGCGGTGCAGAGTTTTGCCGGTTGGCGTCTGCCTGGACCAGGCTCGCATCAGCCGCAAGACGTTGGCCACTCACCAGACCTTCCTCAATGCAACGCGCCACAACTGTCTCGAAGACGTGCCGCAACAGATCGCTGTCCCTGAACCGCCCGTGGCGGTTCTTCGAGAACGTCGAGTGGTCCGGGATTGGGTTACTCAGGTCAAGGCTGCAGAACCAGCGGTAGGCCAGATTGAGATGGACCTCTTCGCACAGCCGCCGCTCGGATCGGATGCCCATCGTGTACCCGACCAGCAGCATCCGGATCATCATTTCCGGATCAACTGAAGGACGGCCTGTTGAGCTGTAGAACGGAGCCAGATGCTTGCGGAGTTCGGACAGATCAACGAACCGGTCAATCAACCGTAGAAGGTGATCCTTCGGAACATGATTTTCAATCGAAAACTCGTAGAACAGCGCGCATTGCGCCTCTTGCCTCGGACCCATCATCGCGTTCAATCCCCGATGCCAATATCGAAATTGAATCAGTCTTCAGGCCATAAAACAACAAGAGTTTTTCAACGGAATAGGCCCAAACCGGACCTTCGTGCACTCCGCAGCTAACGGTAGGTTTGAGCCCATATTGACCGATGCTGCGCGATACTCCAATGTCAGATGTGCTGACTTTGCATGCTAAAATTACACGTGTCTGATGTCAGCATTAAGGGACAAAATAGCGGTATTTGATAAGAGAGCGTTCTTGGCCCATCGTAACCGTTGAGTAGTCAACGGTGAGACAAACAAATCGAATACGCTAAGGGTCTGGCGCCACTGCGAGGGGTTGCAGGGCCGGTAATACTGATCCCGCAATCGCCACCCAAAATACCCGATATCAGTTAACTTCCGCCTCGTTCTGATGCGTAATCGTACAGTTAAGAAACGTCTCAGTCCCCAGAATTACTGCGCTCTCGCCCGGCCCAATCGGGAAATAGCGCCGATCACGGTTCCAAATTTTCGTGCGTATCATCACCGGCCCGTCTATCGAGCACCGAAACGCTGACTGTGTCATCATGCAATTTGGCATCGATTGCCCAGCCGCGGTTCGCACCTCAAACCGCATGATTTGCTTTTCTTCTGTAAAACGTGGTGTGAAGTCGAGGCCCTCAATCTGGCCGTCGATTCTAAGCACCTCATGACAATCCATGCCATCAGGAAGCCGCGTTACCCACCATTTCGAGCCGAAGCTAAGTCCTAGAAACCCCACGATCCCGACAGCTATGATCACGATCCAATTACGGCCATGCATCGCTTTACGCGTTTCGTCGTTAGCTTGAGACATATCCGGCAGCCTGATTTAGTTTTCAGGATTCATCGGTAAGTAGAATAAATAATCGTAATTGGCATCTGGTGTGCAAATCAAGGCTTAGGCATTCTCTTGAAATGAGGCCTCCGCCCGAAAAACTGAATTCGACATATCTGCGACAGCTTGTACATATTTGAGAAATCATATCTCATTAATTATTCATATAGCTTGCTTGGTGGATGCGTGGCCAGATTCAAATAACCTTCACCATCCAGCATTCACTAGCCGTTGGAGCAGATACAGCGAACTGGCGCTTTGTCCGCAAAGTCGACCTTTATGTAATGCGCAGCGAATGTCGGCAATCCGCCCAGAACGGCCAAATCGCCGCCTTCTCCCGCCCTTAAAAAACCGCCAGCAAAATCGCGCCGGTACCGATCAGCGTTACCCCCAGCCAGTTGAGCGCAGACAGGTGTTCGCCGAGAAAGATCACGCCGAAAATTGCCACCAGCACGATCGACAATTTGTCGAGCGGCGCCACCCGGGCGGCGTCGCCGAGTTTGAGCGCGCGGAAATAGGCAAGCCACGAGGCGCCGGTGGCAAGCCCTGACAGGCCCAGAAACAGCCAGGTCTTGAACGGAATCGATGACGGATGCCGCCATTTGCCGCTCACCGTCAGGATAGCGCCGAGCACCACAATGATCACGCAGGTGCGGATGAAGGTGGCGAGATCGCTGTCGATATCGGCGATCCCGACCTTGGCAAAAATCGCCGTCAGCGCGGCAAAGACCGCCGCCACCAACGCCCAGAACTGCCAGCTTGCCGTCAGGCTCATCCGATGTCTCCCTGGCTACAACAACGCCAATCCTAGCGGATGGGCAAAACTCACTGTAGCACCTTGAAGCAAGGCGTGGCGCGCCCGAGTGAGCTCACCTGAACGCGCGACCCTCAGAATTCCACCCCGACCTGCGCCTTCACGCCGGAGCGGAACGGATGCTTGATCATTTCCATTTCGGTGACCAGATCGGCAAATTCGATCAGTTCTTCCTTGGCGTTGCGGCCGGTGATGATGACGTGTTTCATCTCCGGCTTTTCCTTCAGCGTTTCGATGACCTCGTTGACGTCGAGATAATCGTAGCGAAGCACGATGTTGAGCTCGTCACACAGCACCATGTCGATTTCCGGATCGAGGATCATCTCGCGGGCACATTGCCAAGCCTCGCGGGCGGCGGCGATGTCGCGGCTGCGGTCCTGCGTCTCCCAGGTAAAGCCCTGGCCCATGGTCGCCATTTTCACCTGATCGGGAAAGGCTTCCAGCACCTTGCGCTCGCCGGTCGACCACTTGCCCTTGACGAACTGCACCACGCCAACCTTCATGCCGTTGCCGATGGCGCGGAAGATCATGCCGAAGGCGGCCGTCGATTTGCCCTTGCCCTTGCCGGTATGGACAATCACCAGGCCCTTTTCGATGGTCTTGGTGGCAATGATCTTGTCGCGCGCGGCTTTCTTCTTCTTCATCTTTTCGGCGTGGCGCTCGTTGAGCTGTTCCTCGCTCATGCCATCGGTAATCTTGACCCGTTCGCTCATCTCAATCCATCCTTTTCATCATCAATCCTGACCGGCAAGACCCGCCGGTTCAAGCGGCATTTCTCAGTTCCGGATTCCGCCCGCGTCATCAAAGGTCTTGGCAAACCAGATCCGTTGCGCGTGGCCGCGCGCAGCCGGCAGACGGCCGCATTCAACATAGCCCAGACTCTCGTAAAATCGTGGCGCCTGAAACGTGAAGGTATCGAGATAGATCCCGGCATAGCCCTTCTGCCGGGTGATCTCTTCGGCCCGCAGCATCAGCGCCCTGCCAATCCCGCTGCCGCGCTGTTCGTCGACGATGGCCAGCAATTTCACAAACAGCCAGCCCTGGACGAAATAACCCGACAGCCCGCCGGCAAGCCTGCCCTCGGCATCGTCGACCCGCAGGTGCAATTTGTCAGGCTCGAACGGCAGCCTCAGTCCGGCCGCGGCGTCATCGAGGATCGCGTCGACAGCGGCAAAAAACTCGCCGCTCGTGTCATCGATTTCGCGTATCTCGAATACCATGTTCAGTCCCTGGCCCCACGGGCAATGTCAGACAGGGCGAACTTGGCCGAATTGCTCTTTGGCGTCCAAAGCCCGCGCTCGATGGCCTCCTCGAACTTTTCAGCCATTTCCCTGAGCGCATCGGGGTTCTTCTCGCGCAGGAAATCTAGCGTTTCCTGATCCATCAGATAGGCCTGGTAGACCGCCTCGAAATGGGCATCGCGCACCGCCCCGGTGGTGGCCGCAAAGGCAAACAGGTAATCGACCGTCGCCGCCATCTCGAAGGCGCCCTTGTAGCCGTGGCGCTTGACGCCGGCGATCCATTTCGGATTGACCGCCCGCCCCCGCACGACGCGGGCAATTTCTTCTTCCAGCGAGCGGATCACCGGGCGTTCGGGCCGCGAATGGTCATTGTGATAGATCGCCGGCCGACTCCCGCGCGCCGCTTCCACCGCCGCCGTCATGCCACCCTCGAACTGGTAGTAATCATCGGAATCGAGCAGGTCGTGCTCGCGGTTGTCCTGGTTTTGCACCACCGCCTCGACGGTTGAGAGCCGCTGCTCGAACAATTCGCGCGCAGGCTGGCCCTCCTCGCCAGCACCATAGGCATAGCCGCCCCAGACCATGAAGGCCTCGGCCAGATCGCTGCGGTCGGTCCAGCCGCGCTCGTCCATCAATGCCTGCAAACCGGCCCCATAGGCACCGGGCTTGGAACCGAATACCCGAAACGAAGCCTGCCTGCCGGCATCCGCCTCGCTGACACCGGTGTCAATCAGCCGCGCGCTTTCCTGCCGGGCGCGGGCCGCGAGCGGATTATCGGCCTCGTCTTCCTCAAGCGCTGCAACGGCGCGCACGGCGCGGTCAAACAGCGCAATCTGGTCGGGAAACGCATCACGGAAAAACCCTGAAATCCGCAGGGTTACGTCCACCCGCGGCCGGTTCATCATCGCCAGCGGAATGATCTCGTAGCCCGTCACCCGGCGCGACGACGGATCCCACACCGGCTTGGCGCCGATCAGCGCCAGCGCTTGGGCAATGTCATCGCCGCCGGTACGCATATTGGATGTGCCCCAGGCGGTCAGCGCCATCGAGGTCGGCCATTCACCATGGTCCTGGGCGTGACGGGTAACCAGCAGCTCCGCCGATTTCTGCCCCAGTTCCCAGGCCGCCGGCGTCGGCACCGCGCGGCTGTCGACCGAATAGAAATTCCGCCCCGTCGGCAATACGTCCGGCCGACCGCGCGTCGGCGCCCCCGACGGGCCTGGCTGGACAAAGCGCCCGTCCAGCGCCGTCAGCAGACCCTCAAGTTCAGCTGCGCCGCAAGCCCGCACTGAAGGCATGATCTGCGTCCGGATATTCTCCATCACGGCTGCAGTCGCTGCCCATCCGGAAGGCACAGCAATTCTCTCCGACACCAGCTCAATCGCCAGCAGTTCGATCCGCTCCACCGTATCGCCATTGGTGCGCCAAAGATCATCCGAAACCGCCTGCAACGCCTCGGGGTTCGGCCCGGTCCACGGTTCGCCCATGGCGCAATCGAGCGGGTCGAACCCGGTCAGTCCCGCATCCCGCGCAATCGCCCGGTGCAGGCTGTCCTCACCCGGCGCTTCGCCGCGCTTGATCCGCGCCAACGCAACCGTCAGATCAACAAGCAGGCCACCTTCGGGTGAAAGCCCGAAAATATGCAGCCCGTCGCGAATCTGCATTTCCTTGAGATCGCAGAGCCAGGCATCGAGCTTTTCCAGCGCCAGATCATCGTCATCATCGGGCGCAATGCCGGCATCGGTGTCGAGCCCGATGTCGTGCACCAGTTCAAGAATCTGGCGTTTGAGCAGTTTCAGCCGGCGCGGATCGTGGCCTGCCGCCTGGTAATATTCATCCACCAGCGCTTCGAGATCCTTGAGCGGCCCGTAACTCTCGGCCCGGGTCAGCGGCGGCGTCAGATGGTCAATGATGACGGCGGCAGCGCGGCGCTTGGCCTGCGTCCCCTCGCCCGGATCATTGACGATGAACGGATAGACATGCGGCGTTGGCCCGAGAACCGCTTCGGGATAGCAGGCCCGCGACAGTGCCAAGGCCTTGCCCGGCAACCATTCCAGATTGCCGTGCTTGCCCATATGCACCACGGCATCGACATCAAATTCCCGCCGCAGCCAGGCGTAAAATGCGAAATAACCATGCGGCGGCACCAGATCGGGCGCATGGTAACTGGCCTTGGGATCGATGTTGTAGCCGCGCGCCGGCTGGATGCCGACAACCACATTGCCAAATCTCAGAAGCGCCAGTTGGAAACCGCCGTCGCGGTAGAACGGATCGCCGTCCGGCTCGCCCCAACGCTCTGTCACCGCCGCGCGAATTGATGGATCAAGGGTATCGAAAAATTGCTGATACGCCACGAGCGAAAGATATTCACCGCCCTCGCGTTCAGCCCGCAATGCATTGGTCGGCCCTGCCTTGAGCATGGTTACCAGCGCATCGCCATCAGCGGGGATATCCCCGACCTGATACCCTTCCGCTGACATCGCCTTGAGCACCTCGATGGTGCCTGCCGGCGTATCCAGCCCGACGCCATTGGCAATGCGGCCGTCGCGATTGGGGTAATTGGCAAGCACGATCGCCACCCGGCGCTCTGGGCTCTTAGTGCGCCGCAACCGCGCCCAGCGCGCCGCCAGCTGCGCCACGAACGCCACCCTGTCGGTTTCCGGCGCATGGGTGACGATGTTGGCTTCAACGGTTTCATCAAACCTTGCTGCCGCCTTGAACGACACCGCCCGGCTCAGCACCCTGCCATCGACTTCCGGCAGCGCCACATGCATGGCCAGATCGCGCGAGGTCAGCCCTTGCAGTGAGCCTGCCCAGGCTTCGCGGCCACCGCTGGCAAACACCGCTTGCAACACCGGCGCGCCAGTTGATTCCAGCACCGTGCCCTTGGTCTTGCCGCCCGGCGACGACACCGCAAAGCCGGTGGCATTGATCACCACATCCGGCGCCGCATCAGCAAATATTGCCTGCAAAGTGCCAACCGAGACCGGGTCCTTGAGGCTTGAGACGAACACCGGCAACGCATTGACACCTTCGGCCAGAAGCCCTTCGCACAGAGCCGCCACCGGCGCCGTCTGGCCGCTTTGAACCAGCGCCCGGTAAAAACACACCGCTGCAACCGGCGCACCCGACGTCCAGTCGCGTTGCAGATCATCAAGCGCCGGATTGGCCAGCCGCGGGTGCCACAGCCCGGCCTTCAGGAGTGGCGCCGCCGGCTGCGGTTTCTCGGCCCCATCGAGCAAGGCCTCGGCGTAATTGATCAGCGCCCGGGCGTTTTCGGCCCCGCCTTCGGTCAGATAGGCCCAGAGGTCGAGCCGTTCGGCTTGCGCGAGCGTCGACAACGGATCGAGCCCAGGATCGGGCCGGTCGTCACCCGGCAGCGCTGCAACCTTGAACCCATGCATCGTTGCGGCTGCATGCAGGCTTTCCAGGACATAGGAAAAATAGCTGGCCCCACCCAGCGCGCGGACGATCACCAGCCGGGCTTTGGGCGCCATCCGGGCGATGAAGGTATCGACCGACATCGGATGCTTGAGATCGGACAGGCTTGCCAGCCGCCACTCCATCCGTCCGGTCGTCTGCCGCGCGGCAGCCACGCTTGCCAGTTCGGTGTCAGCAGCGCTCAGGAACAGGATGTCGCCCGGGCTTTGGCCCAGATCGACAGCCTCGTCACCATCGCTCAACGTCCCCTTTTGGGCGACCAGCAGATGCATCGGGACACAGCCTCCTTAAACGGATCAGCCCGCCAGCGCGGTCAGCTCGGCGCTGATTGCGGCCTGGTCGATATCATGCAGACCGATGACGACGAGCCTGGTTTCGCGGGTTTCCGCCTTGCTCCAGGGCCGATCGAAATGGGTATCGATGCGGCTGCCAACGGCCTGCACCACCATCCGCATCGGCTTGCCTGCGACATCGGCAAACCCCTTGAGCCGCAGAATATCATGGCTGACGATCACCGATTTCAGACCTTCAGCAAAAGCTGCCGGGTCGTTGACCGGGCCGAACGAGACCACGAAGCTCTCGAATTCGTCATGGTTGTGATCATGATCTTCGCCGGCTTCGTGCTCGCGCTCATGGTGCGATTTGCGGTTGCCGATGTCGTCTTCGGTGCCAACGCCAAGCCCGAGCAGAACTTCCGGCGCCACTTCGCCCTGCCGCGCCTCGATGAAGATCGGCTTGCGGGTCAGATGCCCGGCAATGCCGGCGCGCACGCCCTCGAGATCGGCAACACTGATGAGATCTGTCTTGTTGAGAACGATCAGGTCCGCCGCAGTGAGCTGGTCCTCGAACAGTTCTTCAAGCGGGCTTTCATGATCGAGTCCCTGATCGGCCAGACGCTGGGCGTCGAGCTTGCCATGATCATCGGCAAACCGTCCCGCCGCCACCGCGGCGCTGTCGACCACCGTGACGACGCCATCGACGGTCACCTGGGTCTTGATGCCAGGCCAGTTGAAGGCGGCGACCAGCGGTTGCGGCAGCGCCAGGCCGGAGGTCTCGATGACGATATGGTCGGGTCGGTTGTCGCGCGCCAACAGCTTTTCCATGGTCGGAATGAAATCATCAGCCACCGTGCAGCAGATACAGCCATTGGTCAGTTCAACGATGTCGTCTTCCGAGCAGACCTCGTCGCCACAACCCTTCAGCACGTCGCCATCAACGCCGAGATCGCCGAATTCATTGATGATCAGCGCAATCCGCTTGCCTTTGGCATTGGCCAGCATGTGCCGGATCAGCGTGGTCTTGCCGGCGCCGAGAAAGCCGGTGATCACGGTGGCGGGAATTTTCGAAGCAATCATGGCGTCAGCCCTTCATTTTGAGTGGCAGGCCGGCGGCGACGAAAAACACGTCGTCGGCAAGGCCCGCGATTAACTGGTGGAGGCGGCCGGCGTGATCGCGAAAAGCCCGCGCCATGGCGTTTTCCGGCACGATCCCGAGCCCCACCTCGTTGGAGACGAAAACCACGGGGCCTTTGAGCCCCGGAAGTACTGCAGCAAGCTTTTCGAATGCCGCTTCGATATCGTGTTCACCAAGCATCAGATTGGTCACCCACAAGGTCAGGCAATCGACAAGGACCGGGCGCTCAGCCCGGGCGTGGGCTACCAGCGCCTGAACCAGATCAACCGGCGCCTCGATGGTTTCCCAACCTTGCCCGCGTCGGTCCTGATGCGAGGCAATCCGATCGCGCATTTCCTCGTCCCAGGCCTGGCCGGTCGCCAGATAAAGACGTGTGTCCGACGCACTCTCGACAATTCCTTCCGCGAAGGCGGATTTGCCCGAGCGGGCACCGCCCAGCACCAGTGTCACCGGCGGCAGGCCTGGCGTCACGCCGTTTGCTCCTCTGGAACACGCGACAGGAAAAATCCGAGCAGTCCGCCAAGCAGCAGCCAGAAGAACAGCGTGGTCGCCAATGACGCCGCCGCATAGGCCGATGCGATATAGGCAGGCACTTCGCTCGAAAGATCTTCAGGCACCGGCGAGCCCCACACATGCGGGGCGATGATGATGGCGACACCGACGGCCTTGACCAGCCATTCAGGCCGCATCGCGATGCACCAGATCCCGGCAGCCGACATCGCCACGGTGATCACCCACCAGCTTTGCCGGTCTCCAAGATCAGCATAGGGAAATCCGGGAACCGCAGGCGGCAAACTCATCGACGGCGCAAGCTGGAAACAAAACCACGCTGCAGCCCCGAAAAGCAGGCCGCGGGTGATCGAATCGCGTCCGGCGGGAAATTCCACTCCCATCAGCAGCGCCACCGCTGCAAGCATCAGCGCGAAGCCTGCTCCGGCAACGAGATTGGCGAGAACCGTGTCCCAGAACCGGCCAAAGCCGAGCATGGAGTCTTCCTGAACATGTTGATGCCCGGCATCGGCCGCCGCATCGGCACCGCCGTGGTGGTGGGGAACCTCGCCATTCTCATAGGCCTCGGCCTGCATGATAAGCGGAATGGTTTTGACATATTGAGCGGGCGTCATCACCATACCGGCAATGAGCCCGGCGGCGAGAGCCGCCAGGAGCAACCTGACAATCATGATATCAATCCCTTAGTGGCAGGGAAAGCCGTAGGAATGCCTTGTGTCGTGCGCTGCGTCGTGCAGCGTCTGCGAATTGGCAAGGCCAACGCCGAACACAAGGATCGAACCGACGACCAATGCCATCAGGCCGGCAACGGTGCGTGCGCCGATGCGATCGGTCAGGGAAAGCGTTTGGGTTTTGGCAGACATGACAACCTCCGTGAGTGACTTCGGAAGAAGGTTTCTTCCGAAGGTCCGGCTCTCAACCGGTGCGAATGGCAGGTCTCCTGGCTCGCGGGTCGCATCAACGTTGCCGTCAACATCAGCAAATGCCGGCCTTCCCAACGTCAATGCGGTCATGAAAACGGGACGATTCGTAGACAAAGAGGCGTCCGCGCCGATTGATCATGCCGCCACGTCAGTGGCTTGTCCGGTCCGGAGCTTCAAGTTAACAGAAAAACACCATTGCCTTTCCGTCACTCTGGCCTGCCGGGCCCGGTGACATTCGCCTAACCGCTCTACAGTCGCGGGGTCGGCTGCGATAAAGATGCCCTGTTTGGGTCCATCCCGTCGCATTCCCTTTTGATCCGGAAACCCAACCTGGGTTTCTGGAACCATTCCAATCTCAATTGATAGGGCCGCCGCAGATGAGTGTCAATCGCCATTGCCCGTGGCGCCGCCGGTCAATGCCCGATCGGTGACGCCGCCTGCATCAGCCGGTCAAACCCCACCAAGCGGTCGAGATCGGCGGCGATGGCATCAAGCGCCGCATCAACCTCACCCCGGTGGCTGCCGGCACCGCCGCTGACCCCGAAACCGGCAAGCAGGCGCTCACGGTAAATATCGGAATCGAACAGGCCATGCAGATAGGTGCCCGATACGAGCCCGTCAGTAGAAATCGCCCCATCGGGACGGCCATCGAGAATGGTCATCGGCCGCGCGCAGTCGTTACCCCGACTCATGCCCAGATGAATCTCGTAACCAGACAGGGCAACGTCATGTTCCGCCGCTCGTGCGTCGATGTTACGCACCGTCTTCTCCGGCGCCAGTTCGGTCTCGATATCGAGAAGACCAAGCCCGATGGCGACACTCTCGCCGCCCTCCAGCCCGTGCGGATCGCTGACCTGACGGCCCAGCATCTGATAGCCCCCGCAGATGCCGATGATGTGGCCGCCGCGGCGATGATGTGCGAGCAGATCCCGGTCCCATCCCTGCCTGCGAAAATCGGCAAGATCGGCAACAGTCGACTTCGAACCGGGCAAAATCACCAGGCGCGCATCCTCTGGCAACCGTTCACCGGGCCGGACGAATACAAGATTTACCCCGGGCTCGGCCTTGAGTGGATCGAAATCATCGAAATTGGCGATCCGCGACAGCATCGGCACTGCAATTTTCAGCCCGCCCGCCGTTGTCTGCACCAACCGCTCCAGTGCCACCGAATCCTCAGCCGGCAGCCGCGCAGCCGGCGCAAGCCAGGGAATCACGCCAAGGCACTGCCACCCGGTAAACTTCGCAATCGCCGAAATACCATCGTCAAACAGACTCACGTCACCGCGGAACTTGTTGATCAGATATCCGACGATCATTGCCCGGTCTTCGTCAGGCAGAATCGTGTGCGTACCCACCAGCGACGCGATCACCCCGCCCCGGTCGATGTCGCCAACCAGCACCACCGGCACCTTCGCCGCTGTCGCAAATCCCATATTGGCAATATCGCCGGCACGCAGATTGATTTCCCCCGGCGACCCGGCGCCTTCGACCAGTACCAGATCGGCTTCGGCGCTGACGATTGCGAAGCTTTCCAGCACGGCCGCCAGCAATTTCGGTTTGAGTTGCTGGTAATCGCGACCGCGGGCATGGCCTGCGACCTTGCCCTGGACGACAATTTGCGACCCGGTTTCCGATTGCGGTTTGAGCAGCACCGGGTTCATATGAACGCTCGCAGGCGTGCGGCAGGCCAGTGCCTGCAGCCATTGTGCCCGGCCAATTTCGCCACCGTCATCGGCGACAGCAGCGTTGTTGGACATGTTTTGCGGTTTGAACGGCCGGACCCTCAATCCATGATTGGCGGCAAGCCTACAAAACCCCGCGACAAGCACGGTTTTGCCAACATCCGATCCGGTTCCCTGTAACATCAACGCCCTGGTCATGCCCGCTGCGATAGCACCCCTGAGAGCTCACTGAAAGAGGCCTGCGGCACGCTTTGTTAACTACGCTTTAACCGCATTCCAAAATTCGGCAGGAGAAAATTATCGGGCGTCTGAATTGCGACATCCGATGACGGATTTGATCCCGCTCGACGTCTCTGATGAGCCTAGAGCAGAACTAGATTACAGGTGCGATTCAGACCTGCCACAGACACAAATTCGGAAGGACTTTAGCGATGCTTTACGTGTTCAATAATGCCAATAGCGTTCAAATCGCATGGAATAACGTGCTTCCGACTCCCAACCCGAAGGCAAAGAGCCGGCTGGTCGGCTTGAGCAACTTCATCCGGACCTATTCGGCAGGCTGAAACGGGCAACAATATCCGTTCCACGCCGGAGCGGATCGGAAAATGAAAAGGCTGGACGAGAAATCGTCCGGCCTTTTCTTTTGTGATCTGGTCGCGGCGAAAGCGTGGTCTAACGCTTCTGGTTCACCAATGCGAAAACCGTCCGGACCTTGCGACCCGAACGGTTTGCCAAAAAATACGCCTGGCGTCCTCTCAATACACAAGAGGTTCGCGACATCCCGGTACGCAGTACCTAATCCGGAATGTTCGGCGGTTGTCCCCCGCCGTGAGAAGAGGTTTAACCCGTACAACCTTACCGGACAGTTATTGAAACCCTAACCAAACGTGAATTGTGCATTTTATTCGGCCCGCCGGAATTCAATTCAGGCAAATCTGCCCAATGCTGCACTGCAGATGCGATTTCTTTATGCTGCAGTTGATTTCTCGCGCCAAGTCCTTACCCTTAACCGTGGCAGTTCAAACGCGCATCGACCAGCGACAGAGTTCCGCTGGTCGGTTTTGTGCTACTGGATGTCGTCATTGCGTCATTTTCGGCGTATTGATTGGTCTTCAATGGCCGAGAGGCGACACGCCTTCAATTCCATGGGCGTCCGGTATGAGCAGTGACCGGATTTGTCGAAAAGTGGAACAAACACTGCAAACATGAGACTGGGAGGTCTTACACATGAAGAAGCTTCTCGCTTCCACCGTTCTCGCCATGGGCCTTATGGGCTACGCAGGCGTCGCTCAAGCCGCCTCGCACAGCGAATGCGGTCGCGTTACGATCGCAAACATGAACTGGGCTTCGGCCGAAGTTCTCGCCAACATCGACGAAGTCATCCTTTCTGAAGGCTATGGTTGCCAGGCAGAACTGGTCGCTGGTGACACAACCCCGACACTTACCTCCATGATCGAAAAGCAGGAACCGGATGTTGCTCCGGAAGCCTGGATCAACTCGCTGCGCACACTGCTCGACGCAGCCGTTGCTGAAGGCAAGCTGTTTTACGCGTCTGAATCGCTCAGCGATGGCGGCGTCGAAGGTTGGTGGATCCCGAAATATTTCGCTGACGAGCACCCCGAAATCAAGACCATCGACGATGCACTGGCACACCCGGAACTGTTTCCGGCACCTGGCATGGAAAATGAAGGCAAGGGCGGCGTTTACAACTGCCCTGAAGGATGGGGCTGCCGCATCATCACCACCAACCTTTTCAAGGCCTATGGCGCTGAAGAAAAGGGCTGGGTGACCGTTGAAACCGGTTCCGCTGCTGGCCTCGACGGCTCTATTGCCAAGGCTTACGAAAGCGAAAAGCCATGGCTCGGCTACTACTGGGCGCCGACTGCCATCCTCGGCAAGTACGAGATGGTCAAGCTCGACCATGGCGTCGAACACAACAAGGAAGAATGGGATCGTTGCACCTCGATCACCGATTGCCCGGATCCCGTGAAGAACGCTTGGTCGAAGTCTGAAGTCTATACGGTCGTGACCGCGGAATTCAAGGAACGCGCCGGCCCGGCCTACGACTATCTTGCAAACCGCAGCTGGCCTAACTCCACGGTCAACAAGCTGCTTGCCTGGATGGCTGACAACCAGGCAACAGGTGAAGCTGGCGCCCGCCACTTCCTCAAGGAAAATGAGGATATCTGGACAAAGTGGGTTTCGCCGGAAGCTGCCGAAAAAGTGAAGAAGGCAGTGATGTAAGCCATTGCTTACAGTGTGGCGGGCTCAGGTCCGCCACACTTATATCCAGATGAGGTCGGCCGCGATCGCACGCAGCCGTAATTTTCTGGGGGCCTGAAACGGGGCACGCGCCAATTGGTGCATTCGTCAAGCGGAAGGCAGCGATGCATTGCTGATCGCTTTGCGATTGGCACAAATTATTTCACCGTATTTGGAGCGTGAATATGGATTGGCTCACTAAATTCCCCGCCATGGACACCGACAGACTAACCGCGCTTAAAAAGGCGATCGATTTCGCGTTTCGCGATTTCACCCGCGCCAATGGCGATTTGTTCGAATGGGCGCTCTACCCGGTACAATGGTTCATGTACCGCGTGGAGCAATTGCTCACCAGTTCTCCCTGGCCCCTCGTTATCCTTGCCTTCGCAGTCATCGCGTGGCTGGCGAGCCGCAGCACCAAGATCACCATCGGAGTCGTGATCACATTGTTGCTGATCGGCTATTTCGACATGTGGGAAGACACGATGAAGACCATTGCCATGACGGTGGTGGCGACGATACTTGCCATCATTGTCGGCATTCCCATCGGCATTCTCATGGGACGGTCCAATCGGATCCAGGCCGTGCTCAATCCGATCCTCGACGTGATGCAGACCATGCCGAGTTTCGTCTACCTCATTCCCGTTGTCATGTTGCTCGGCATCGGCCGCGTTCCCGGCCTGATCGCCGTGATGGTCTACGCCATTCCACCGATCATCCGCCTGACCAATCTCGGCATCCGTCTGGTCGACAAGGATGTGCTTGAAGCGGCTGACGCATTCGGGTCGTCCAATTGGCAGCGGCTCAAGAACGTGCAGATGCCGCTGGCATTGCCCACCATCATGGCTGGCGTCAACCAGACCATCATGATGGCGCTCGCCATGGTCGTGGTCGCCTCTATGATCGGCGTTCAGGGGCTCGGCCTTCCGGTGCTCAAGGCAATTTCGAACCAGTACTTCACGCTGGGTATCTTCAACGGCCTCGCCATTGTCGGCATCGCCATCATCTTTGACCGCACCAGCCAAGCATACGGCAAGCGGTTGCAGAAGCATCTAGAGGTGGTCCATGGTTGAGCAATCTGCTGAAATCGGAATTAGCGTTCGCAATCTGTACAAGATTTTCGGACCCAATCCGGAAGCCTATATCGACGCCGTCAAGGGCGGCATGACCAAGACCGAACTCAACGACAAACACAATCATGTGCTCGGTCTCAAGGACATCAACATCGACATGCCCGGCGGCGGCATCCAGGTTGTCATGGGTCTGTCTGGATCCGGCAAGTCCACGCTGATCCGCCATATCAACCGGCTGATCGATCCGACCGCTGGCGAAGTCATTGTCGGCGATGAAGATGTCGTCAAGATGAACGAGAACGAACTTCGCGAGTTCCGTCGCCACAAGACCGCCATGGTGTTCCAGAAGTTCGCGCTTCTGCCGCACCGCACGGTGCTTGAGAATGCGGTCTACGGCCTGGAAATCCAGGGCCTGCCGCGTGAAGAACAGGAAACCCAGGCGCGGCGCTGGATTACCCGAGTCGGCCTTGACGGCTTTGAGGACAACTACCCCAATCAGCTTTCTGGCGGAATGCAGCAGCGCGTGGGCCTTGCCCGGGCGCTGACCAATGATGCGCCGATCCTGTTGATGGATGAAGCCTTCTCGGCGCTCGATCCGCTTATCCGCATGGACATGCAGACCGTGCTGCTGGATCTGCAGAAGGAAATCCGCAAGACCGTCGTCTTCATCACCCACGATCTCGACGAGGCGTTGCGCCTTGGTGACCGCATTGCCATCCTGCGCGATGGTGAAGTGGTCCAGCAGGGCACCAAGCAGGAAATCGTGCTGCATCCGGCCGACGAGTACATCTCGAGCTTCGTGCGCGAGGTCAACCGTGGCCGGGTGATCACCATCGACATGGTCATGACCCCGCTGTCGGGAGAGCCGAAAGGCATGCCGGTTGCTGCCGGCTCGGTACTTGAGGTCGCGGCCAAGAAAATGACCGACTCCAACGCATCGACTGCCCATGTCACCGATGCTTCCGGCAAGCCGATCGGCAACATCGACATCCGCGATGTTATCGCCGCCATGGTGACGCCAGTGGATCATGAGTCGGCCGCAGCAGCCTGATTGTTTTCAGACCGCGCAAGGCAACAGTGCGGAAACTGATCAATCGAAAGATCCCGCGGGCGAGCTAATCGCCCGCGGTTTTTTTATGCCCAGACCGGCAAGCTTGTTGCAATGATATAAGCATATCTTTATACGTAACGCCTCACATCATGTATGATGTGCTGTAGCCCGCCCTTTGCACGGCGACCTGCAGCATCCCTTGATCAGCTTGCAGCGGCCCTCGCGCGTCCAACCGGACGCCACCCTGTAAAGGAGAACTCAATGCCCGTTTCCAATCCGCTTGCCGACTTGCTGGCTGAAAAGGGCGTCCTGCTCGCCGACGGCGCCACCGGCACCAATCTTTTCGCCATGGGTCTGGAATCAGGCGAGGCCCCGGAAATGTGGCTGGAAACGGCGCCGGAGAAAATCACCAAGCTGCACCAGGATTTTGTCGACGCGGGTTCCGACATAATTCTCACCAATTCCTTTGGCGGCACCCGCAACCGCTTGAAGCTGCACGAGGCCCACGACCGGGTGTATGCACTCAACAAGAAGGCTGCCGAGATCGCCCGCGCCGTCGCTGACAAGGCGCCGCGCAAGGTCATTGTCGCTGGCTCCGTTGGCCCGACCGGCGACCTGCTGGTTCCGCTGGGCGCCATGACCTACGAAGCAGCCGTTGAATCCTTTGCCGAACAGATCGAGGGCCTGAAGGCCGGCGGCATCGATGTCGTCTGGATCGAAACCATGTCGGCCACCGACGAAATCCGTGCCGCCGCCGAAGCTGCGGTGCGCCATGAGTTGCCCTATGTCTACACCGGTTCCTTCGACACCGCCGGCAAGACCATGATGGGCGTGCACCCACGCGACATCCATTCGCTTGCCAAGGATATCGGCGACGGCCCGTTTGCGGTTGGTGCCAATTGCGGCGTCGGTGCCTCCGACATTCTTTCTTCGCTGCTCGACATGACCGATGCCGATCCCGAAGCTGTCGTCGTCGTCAAGGGCAATTGCGGCATCCCGGAATTCCGTGGCGCCGAAATCCACTACTCCGGAACCCCGCCGCTGATGGCCGATTACGCCCGGTTGGCAATCGACAGCGGCGCCCGCATCATCGGCGGTTGCTGCGGCACATCCTGCGAGCACCTTTCCGCCATGCGCCAGGCAATCGACGGCCACACCAAGGCGACGCGCCCAACGGTCGAGGAAATCATCGAACGCATCGGCCCTATGCGCAATACCGTGGCCACAGACAACAAGGCCCCCGGTCGCGAGCGTCGCCGTCGGGGCTAACTTGGGGCCATATACGCGTGCAATCACAACGAAAGGCCGGCGCACATGCACCGGCCTTTCGCTTGCCCTGTCCAGACTTTCAGCGCTGAGCTATCAGCCGCACCCAATTTCAGTCCTGCAAGGCCTCGATGTCCCCGCGGGCTTTTTTCAGGATTTCCAGCGCCTGCTGCGCCTGTTCGGCGGAAAAACCACCGCTTCGCACTTGCCGGAACAGCGTCTTGCGCAAGGCGCGGAATTCAGCCCCCAGCGACACGCCTTGAATTTCTTCCGACGCTTCGTCGATCTGCGCATTGATCCGATCGAGATCGACGCGGTTTTCCTCGAGATAGGCCCGCCCCTCCTCGGTAATAGCAAAGAGCTTCTTCGCGCCCTGCATCTGTGAAGATACCAGATCGGCTTCCTCTAGCATCTGCAGCATCGGATAGATCGCCCCGGGGCTTGGGCTGTAGGCTCCCTGGAAGCGGGCTTCCAAGGCCTTGATGATGTCATAGCCGTGACGCGGCTGCTCGGCGATCAGGCCAAGAACCACCAGCCTGAGCGCGCCGGCGTCGAACATACGCTTGCCCCGACCGCCAAACGGACCGCCGCGATGGCGTCCAAACGGGCCACCACGTCCACCGCCGCCACGCTCACCTGATCCCTCGGGACCGAAAAAATGACGTGTATCGCCGTGGCATCTGTGTCTGTGCATTCCAAACATATTGGAATCCTTTCTTATAATCGTTAGCACTTTATAACGTATTATCTATGAAACGATATATCTTTTGCAAGAGGTAGAGCGGATGTCGATACACGCGTATCGCGTATCTCATTGAATTTACTAGAATATAAGATGACATGGAAAAACTTCACCCGATCGAGACCATTACGTTCGGTCGGATTTCGGCCGGCATTTTGGGCGCTGACCGAAACATCGATGCAACAGCCGGCTACGACACAGCACGACCAGACTGCTGGAGGCGGGTTGGATGCGTTACCGATCCAGTCCCAGCGCGAGCCGCACCAGTTGTAGAAACTCGGCGCGGTAGCCGAACGGGTCGGAACCACGCGCGTCAGCTGCGGTCTTCTCGATCGCGCTATAGCCATAGAGTGAGACCGCATCATCCTTGCGCAATTTCTGTCCGAACGCGGCGACGGCGATCGAAAACCGGACATCTTCCGGGGCAGCGTCAAAACTGTCGACTTCGTTTCCGGTGGTGACCGGAATTTCCGTGAGCTCGCTTTGCGCTTCGCCCGGCACCTTTGCGCGCATCTTTACAAATGCATACTCGTCGCCGTGCCGGCTCTCCGCCGCAGTTTCGGTCTCAGCCTCGGTCGCTGGGGCGCCATACCGCAAATCGCTGTTGAGCACCGCCGGGCTTCCAACCGGGGTGATTTCATAGATTGCCGTCACAGTGTGGCCAGATCCGATCTCGCCTGCATCCACGCGGTCATTGTTGAAATCCTCGCGGTTGAGTGCCCGCGTCTCGAAGCCGATCTGGCGATATTCGGCGACCATCTCCGGGTTGAACTCGATCTGGAATTTGACGTCCGAGGCAATCGGGAACAGCGACGCCGAAGCTTCCTGCACCAATGTCTTCTGGGCTTCCGACAATGTATCTATATAGGCAGCCACGCCATTACCGTTCTGGGCAATCGTCTGCATCAGCTGGTCATTGTAATTGCCCTGGCCAAAGCCGAACACCGACAGGAAGACGCCGCTTTCGCGCTTGGCCTCGATCAACGTCTTCAAGGCGTCATCGTCACTGGGGCCGACATTGAAATCGCCGTCGGTGGCCAGCATCACCCGGTTCACGCCACCTTTGATGAAACCTTTCTCAGCCAATCGGTAGGCTTCCTCCAGCCCCACCGCGCCGGCGGTCGAGCCGCCCGGGCGAAGTTGCTCCATCGCATCGAAAATCTCTTGCTTGTTGGCAACCCTGGTCGGTTCCAGCACCGTTCCCGCCTCCCCGGCATAAGTGGCGATCGATACCGTGTCGTCCGGATCAAGCTTGTTGACCATAAGCCGGAAGGCCGATTTCAAGAGCGGCAACTTGTCTGCTGCGTTCATCGAACCGGAAACATCAATCAGAAACGCCAGGTTGGCGCGCGGCCGCTCAGTCACCGGAAGCTCGTATCCCTTCACCCCCACATGCAAAAGCTTGGTGTGTTCATTCCAGGGTGTGGGCGTCACCGTCACGGTGGCCCGGAAAGGCGTCGCCGCATCCGCAGGATCGGGGTAGTTATAGGGAAAATAATTGACCAGTTCCTCGACCCGGATCGTCCGTGGATCAGGGAACGTCCCTTGCTTTAACGCCCGGCGCATCAATGCGTAGGACGCCGTATCGACATCGGCGGAGAAGGTCGAAACCGGTTCTTCAGCCACGGATTTGACGGGATTGCTTTCAAAACCCTGCACCCTGTCGCGTTCGCCGTCTTGAACGTGTTTGGTATCGTACTTGTCCACAACGCTAAATGACTGCCGATTGGGCTGAGCCGTAAAATCCTGTCGCGCAAGACCTGCCAATGGCTGGCCGACCGCTTCGCCGGACACCGCGCCGTTCGGCTTGAAGGCGCGCTTGGCCAATGCCTGCGCGGATGGCCGCGCTGCCGGAGCCATTTCCGGCTGAGCGGTAATCGGGCGCTCCATTTCCGTGGGTTCGGAAAGCGGCATGGCCTTGTCGTCAATCATCACCTCGGAGTTGGCGGCGCTATCCGCTTCTAACGAAGTCGATAGCCCTGGTCGCCCGCCAGTGTAATCCTTCGAAACCTGCCAGGCGACATAGCCCGCAGCAGGCAGGATCATCAATGTGGCAAGGGCTGAGCCCACCATGTAGCGTTTTTTCATCAGTCCACTCCATATCGAGGTTGCGATATGGGTAAGACGTCCTCCCGCGGATGATCCTTGGGTCGCTTGAGGTTTTTCTTGTCCGGCCCGGTCATAGGCCCGCATCGCCACGTCCAGCGCCTGGCGTTTGGCATCTTCCAGCGGCGCCCGCGGATTTCGTGCCAGTCTCTTGAGATCTTTATCGATCATCGCTCGTCTCCGGCCTCGCCCAGAAGGGATTTCAACCGCTTCCGCGCGGTGTGCAAATGATAGGAAACAGTGCTTTCAGCGCAGCCCATAACCGCAGCCGCGTCAGCGTGGCTCAACTCCTCGCCGTAGACCAGGAAGACGGCATCGCGCTGTTTTATCGGCAAACCACGAACCGCGACCCAAACATGATCGCTATCGCTTGCGTCATACGCCTCCGTCGCCTCACCGAGAGCCCCTGCATGGACCGACCATGCCGCAGACTTGCGTCTGTCGCGCGCTGCCGCTCGTGCGTGGTCATGGGCCGCATTAATGGTCAGGCGATAAAGCCACGTGGTAAAAGCGCTCTCGTTGCGCCAATTGCGGATCGCAAATCCAAGCCGCAGACAGACATTCTGGGCGATATCCTCTGCCGCCGACCGGTCGCGGCACCATTTCCATGCCACGCGATGGATGAAATCGTAGTGGCGTTCGACCAGCAGGGAAAAGGCCGCCCGGTCGCCATCCGATGCGCGCACAGCCAGCGTATCATCCGCCGGGTCGTCGATCCGGGTACTCAAGTTCATGCCGGCACGCATCTCCATCATCCAAGCTTTGACGACACGATATCGACAATCCTTGGGTGCCGCGTCAACTTTTATGCAAAAGCCGCCATGTGAAATCGCATCTGCACCTCACCATAGCGGTATTTCAGCCCCACCGGACAGGCTTCGCGGGCCAAACAGCCTGAAACCATGCAGCCCTGTTTCCCGTTGTCAGATGCCAAATATTCACGGCAGGTGGAAACAGCCAGCCCATCATGCGTAAACGCACCGACCGGACACCGCAACAGGCAAGGCTTGTCAACGCAACTATCGCAAGGATGAGGGCTTACGCGAATTTGCGCCCTCTCCGCCTCCGCCACGCCGAAGCTGGCGGCCGCCTCCGCGCCAAACAAGATGGCGCCGCGATAGCCGTGCCAGAGCCCGAACTCGGGATGAATGAGCATCCCGAGCGGCGAGGCCTTGAGCCCTTCAGCCGCCATTGCCCATTGCTGAAACGGATGCCACGGCCGGTCTGACGGAAACACCGCTTCACCGCCGGCCGCCGCCGCAATCGGCGCAATAACCGCCTTTGACCAGCTATCAAGCGGATCCGTGGTTCCGGGGTGTTGATTGCACCACTCTGCAAAGGACGGCCAGAATTCGCCACCGGCATGGCCGACAAGACAAAGCGCCGACGAAAGAGCACCTTCCGTCATTATGGGCGCACTGGTCGCATCCAGCCGCATCCACCCGCGCAGACGAAGCCCTTTCTCGGCCAGCGCGTTTTCAAGCGCACGGGTTTCAGCGCTTGCCGGCAT
The DNA here is from genome assembly GCF_046837775.1 of Hoeflea sp. Naph1. Taxonomy (GTDB): domain Bacteria; phylum Pseudomonadota; class Alphaproteobacteria; order Rhizobiales; family Rhizobiaceae; genus Hoeflea. The sequence goes on from NZ_CP177286.1 coordinate 3,775,966, forward strand.
AGGACTCATCCACCGGGTTTGCCGTCACGAAACGCAGAGCGCCAGACCTCTTTATGAATGAGGTCAGCCACTTTCTCCTGTGCGCCTGTCTCCCTGGCTTGAGCGGGCTGTGTTCAGGTAAATGCGTCGGGCATCGATTCCTTGCGCTCGCGCATGAAGGCCAGAAGCGCCTCATCGATCGCCGGATCGAGATCAGGGGCGACATAGCTGTCGAGCCAGGACCTGCACAGCGCCCGGGCGCGTTCCTCGATGCGCTTTTCGCCCTCGGCCAGCCATTGCTCATAGGAATTGTTGTCGGCCAGGGACGAACGGAAGAATGCTTTCTGGAAATTGGCCTGGGTGTGGGCGCAACCGAGATAATGGTTGCCCGGCCCCACTTCGGCAATCGCATCCATCGCCTGACCGGTCTCCGACAAGTCGACACCCTGGGCGAAACGTTGCTGCATGCCCAGCTGATCGACGTCGATCATGAATTTTTCATAGGAACTGACCAGCCCGCCTTCGAGCCAACCCGCCGAATGCAGCGCGAAATTGGTGCCGGCCAGCAGCGTCATGTTGAGTGTTGACGCACTCTCATGGGCGGCCTGTGCATCGACAACCTTGGAGCCGCACAGGGACCCACCGGTGCGGAACGGCAGTTTCAGTCGCCGCGCCAGTTGCGCCGCGCCATAAGACACCAGCGAGGGTTCCGGCGTGCCGAAGGTCGGCGCACCCGACTGCATCGAAATCGAGGCTGCGAAAGTACCAAACAGCACCGGCGCGCCCGGCCGCACGAGTTGCGTGAACGCGGCCCCGGCAAGCACTTCCGCCAGAATCTGGGTCAGCGTACCGATCACCGTCACCGGGCTCATGGCGCCGGCAAGAATGAAGGGCGAGACCACGCAGGCCTGATTGTTGCGGGCATAGACCTTGAGCGCACCCAGCATGGTTTCGTCAAACACCATCGGCGAGTTGGCATTGATCAGGTTGAGCGTGACGCAATTCTGGTCGACAAATTCAGCGCCGAACAGAATCTTGCACATCTCGACCGTGTCTTCGGCGCGTTCCGGCGCGGTGACCGAGCCCATGAACGGCTTGTCGCTGTATTTCATATGGCTGTAGACCATGTCGAAATGGCGCTTGTTGACTGGCACATCCACCGGCTCGCAGACGGTGCCGCCGGAATGGTGCATCGCCGGCGCCATATAGGCCAGCTTCACGAAATTGCGGAAATCCTCGATCGTCGCATAGCGGCGCTCGCCATCCAGATCGCGCACGAAGGGCGGACCGTAAACCGGCGCGAACACGGTGGCCTTGCCACCGATCTGCACCGAGCGAGCCGGATTGCGCGCGTGCTGGGTAAAAATCTCCGGCGCGGTCTTAAGCAATTGCCGGCACAGGCCTTTGGGAAAGCGAACCCGCTCGCCCTTCACGTCTGCGCCCGCTTCGCGCCACAGCTGCAGCGCCTCGGCGTCATCGCGGAACTCGATGCCGATTTCCTCAAGCACGATGTCGGCGTTGGTTTCAATCAGGTTCAGGGCTTCCTCATCGAGCACTTCATAAACGCCAACCTTGCGCATAATGAACGGCATGGATTGGCCGGGGCCACCGCCTGATCGTTGCGCGCGCCTGCCTGCGGCGCCCTTGCCCCGTCGTCCGGAGGAACCTTCAGGGGAAGCCTCAGGGATTGCTGCTTGAACCGGATCTGTTGTGGATTGAGTGTCTGACTGAGCCATCAAAAGCCTGCATATTCTGGATTGACGCACCATCGCGCTGTAACATCCATGCTAGCCAAAACCGCCCTGCGCACCTGCCTTTATGCGCCAAGCCTTGGCGCTGCAGGAATAGCTGCTCGAAGGCACCGTCGCATTTTCAGATATGTGCGTCGTTTTCAAGGAACTTTTTGCAAACAAACCTCTATATCGCTATGCAGGGTGGATCCGGTACGCCGCGCGGCTGGATAAGGGTACAAAGGGAGAATTCCATGTCTGATGAAGAAATCGTCCTTTCCGAACTCTCTGATGATGAACTTGTCCAGCAGATGCACGACGATCTGTATGACGGGCTCAAGGAAGAAATCGAGGAAGGTACCAACATCCTCCTCAGCCGTGGCTGGACACCCTACGACCTGCTGACCCAGGCCTTGGTCGAAGGCATGCGAATCGTCGGCGAAGATTTTCGCGACGGCATCCTGTTCGTTCCGGAAGTGTTGATGAGCGCCAACGCCATGAAGGCAGGCATGTTCATTTTGCGCCCGCTGTTGATCGAAACCGGCGCGCCGAAACTCGGCAAGATGGTGATCGGCACCGTCAAGGGCGACATTCACGACATCGGCAAGAACCTTGTCGGCATGATGATGGAGGGTGCAGGCTTTGACGTCATCGACCTCGGCATCAACAATTCCGTCGAGAAGTATATCGATGCAATCGAGCGTGAGCAGCCCGATATTCTCGGCATGTCGGCGCTTCTGACCACCACCATGCCCTATATGAAGGTGGTCATCGACACGATGAAGGAAAAGGGCATCCGCGATGATTACATCGTGCTGGTCGGCGGTGCCCCCCTGAATGAGGAATTCGGCAAGGCCGTTGGCGCCGATGCCTATTGCCGCGACGCAGCGGTCGCAGTAGAAACTGCCAAGGACATGATCAAGCGACGCCACAACCTGATGGCGGGCGCCGCCTCGAACTAGGTCCCATCCCCCGGAACGCCGGGCGTTCCGGGGCGCAGCTGATGCAGCGCGATTGCCACCAAGCGAAACGCTTTGAACGCAACCTGTGTTAGCCGCCGGCGATCGCGTCGCCAACGGCATTGGCTGAATCATTAACGTCGCGACCAATACCGCGTATCGTATTGGCGCAGGAAGCCAGTGTCAGGGCAAGAACGAGAATTGTTGTAATCTTGAATGGCGTCATGGCCCGATGATTCTCCTGAAATTGCTTGAAGCCTGAACCCTGCAGGTGGTGAAAGGCGATTCGATGGCAGATCCGGAAACAAACGAAACCCCGCCCCGCAAGAAGGTGCGGGTCATTGCCTGCGGCATGATTGCCCGCGAGGTACTGGCGGTAAATGCACAGCTCGGTCACGACCATGTCGATCTCAAATGCATCGACGCCAACTACCATCACTATCCCGACCGCATCGCCCCGGCCGTCGACCTCGCCATCCGCAACGCGCGGGAAGAAGGCTACGAGCACATTTTCATCGGCTATGCCGACTGCGGCACCGGCGGCGAACTCGACAAGGTCTGCGCCGCCCACGGGGTGGAACGGATTGCCGGGCCGCATTGCTTTTCGTTTTACATAGGCAACCAGGCCTTCGAGCAAGTCGGCGACGAGATGATGATGACGTTTTTCATCACCGATTTTCTCGCCCGTCATTTCGAGGCGTTCCTGATCAAGCCACTCGGGCTCGATCGCTTTCCGGAACTGCGTGAAACCTATTTCGGCCATTACGAACGGGCGCTCTATCTGGCGCAAACCGACGATCCCGAGCTTGAACGCCTGGCCCGCGCCTTGGCCGAGCGCCTTGAACTGCGCTACGAAAAACGCATGACTGGTTACGGCGATCTGACCGACGCCCTCAGGCCACTGTGAGCCAGAAGTGGTGGCCATCTGAAGCGCGGGAATATATTTCCGCTGCAGGCGTCGAATTTCCGTTTCCGCCATATTCTTTAAGCAATCCGTGCTTAGATGTGAGGACAACATCAAAGTACGGATTTTCACAGTGAGTTCGCAGTCCCTCGCATCGTCTGTTCCGGCAATCGCCGCAGGCAGTCACCGCCATCCCGAAAAACTGTCCGAGCTGCTCGAGCGGCTGGCGCGCGATGCGGGCGAACGGGTCAGCATGCGCGAAATTGCCACCGCGCTGAACGACCGTTCTTTTGGTGCGTTTCTCTTGGTCTTCGCTCTGCCAAATCTCATTCCACTGCCGCCGGGCGCAACCATGGTGCTCGGCTTGCCGATGGTTTTCGTCGCCTGGCAACTGGTGATCGGTTACGACAAGGTCTGGTTGCCGCGCGCGCTTGCAGATTATGCCATCGACCGCTCCACCTTCCAGCGGATGGTGACGCGGGTCTCGCCTTGGCTGCGCCGTGCCGAAACCTGGGTGCGGCCCCGCAACTGGCCGCTCGACGGCCCTGTGCGGGAACGGTTGTTCGGCATTTTCACGCTGCTGCTCGCCATCACCTGTGTATTGCCGATTCCCTTTGGCAACTGGCCGCCGGCCTTTGCCATCGCTGTGCTTGGTGTTGCCCACACAGAGCGTGACGGCAATTGCCTTCTGGTCGGCGTGGTTGCCGGCCTGATCGCGATCGGTGTCGCCGGACTGGTGGTCGCAGCCACCGGCGCACTGCTGATGCAACTGTTCTAAGCACGATAGCCGGATCTTAACCCAGGACGCAGTAGTCTTGCGCGACGCCATTCATGGGAGCGCACATGGCCACCGCACCAAAAATCCTCGTCATTACCGCGGGCGGCCCCTACCCGTGGGTCATCATCAACGCACTCGCTGAGCGCTTCGGCGGCACCGAAGTAGCCCTCGAACGACCTGAATCCAAAGCTCTGTTCCTCAGGCGTCGAGCCCGCAAGATCGGCTGGCTTGAGACCGCTGGTCAGTTTCTCACCATGTCGGTGTCGCGGTTCGGCAAGCGTTTTGTCAAAGCCCGGGAAGCCGAGATCATCCAGCACCATGGCCTGAACACCGAACCATCACCTACTGTTCCGGTCAGGCCGGTATCATCGGCCAATGGCGAGGATTGCCGGGCATTGATCGCAGCCATCAAACCCGATGTGGTTTTCCTGGCCAGTTGCCGCATGCTCAGCCGTGCCACTCTGGCGGCGATCCCCTGCCCGGTGCTCAACTATCATTCCGGCATCAATCCCAAATACCGCGGGCTTGCAGGCGGTTGGTGGGCGCGCGCATCCGGCGACCATGACAATTACGGCACAACGGTGCATCTGGTTGACGCCGGCGTCGACACTGGCGGCATCCTCTATCAGGCCTTTCTCTCCCCCGATCCGCGCGAATCACTGCTCACCGACGCGATGGCGATGGCTGCCGGCTCGCGCGACATTGCCATCCGCGCGGTCGAGGACGCACTCACCGGCAGACTGGCGCCGAAAGCCAGCCCCCTGCCCTCGGTTCAACGGTTTCACCCGCCAATCTGGACCTATCTGTGGACCGGCCTGACCAGAAAAGTCTGGTAGGCACAAATATTTGACGAACCCGCGACGGGATTTGTTAGACACCGGGCCATCGCTTCGCCAGCCAGCCAAATTCGGCAGGTCGTTTTTGACGCGCCGCGCGTCGTCGTCAGCGAAGCGGCGAATTTTCACCATGCGCATTGTAACTCTCGAGGAGAACTTCATGGCCAACCGCATCATCGTCTACTGGCGCGACATTCCTGCCCAGGTGATCGTCAAGAAAGGACGCACCACCGCAAAGCGCGAACTGTCATTGCGGTTCACAGAAGCCATCGACATGTGCGCCATGCGCACCGGCGCGGCTGAAACCGATGATTACCTCGCCGATTGGCGTCGTGCCGATCCGGTGGAAGTTTCCGACGATCTTGAGGCCGAGGCGGAGAGCGCCGCGGCAGAGCTGGAAACCGCCTACGACAAGGAGCGTCTGGTCGCCCTGGTCAAGGGCGGAGGCAGGGAGAGCCATGGCTGACGCGCCGACCACAACCACACAGGCAAGCCTCAACAAGAAGGCAGCCCGGAAGATTGCCTATAAACCATCGGGTGTCTCGGCGACGCGGCGAAATGCGCGCCGCTTTGCCATCCGGCTCTGGTCGGTGCGCCATGCGCGCACGCTCGAATGGTTCTATGCGCATTTTGCCAGAGTGTTCCTGATGCTGCATCCGATGTGGAAGATGGTTGGCTACCAGCGCGCCGAAGCGCCGGTCAAGTTCATCGAAAAACACGTCAAGGGCCTGCTGTTTGATTGCCGGATGTGCGGCCAATGCGTGCTTTCGTCGACTGGCATGTCCTGCCCGATGAACTGCCCCAAGCAGTTGCGCAATGGGCCTTGTGGCGGGGTCCGTGCCAATGGCAATTGTGAAGTCGAACCCGACATGCCCTGCGTCTGGGTGCAAGCCTGGTCGGGGGCGCAAAAGATGCAGGCACGCGACAATATCCTCAATGTCCAGAAGCCGGTCGACCAGTCCCTGGGGCAAACCTCGTCATGGTTGCGCGTCACCGCCGCCACCGCTGCAGAGCGGGAACTGGCTGCCAAACCGGAGGCCGGCCAATGAACCAGGTCGATACCGATCCGAATGATCCCAGCGCGCCGCTCGAGCCGTTGCCCGGCCATTCTTCCTATGGCCGTCTCGAGCGCATTCTGCGGCGCGGCGAATTTGCCGTCACCGCCGAACTCAACCCGCCCGACAGCGCCAACCCGCAAGAGGTCTATGAGCGCGCCGCAATTTTCGACGGCTGGGTCGACGGCATCAACGCTGTCGACGCGTCTGGTGCCAACGCCCACATGTCGTCGGTCGGCATCTGCGCACTGCTCACCCGCATGGGTTATGCCGCGATATTGCAGATTTCCTGCCGTGACCGGAACCGCATTGCGATTCAGGGCGATGTTCTCGGAGCCTCTGCCATGGGCGTGCAGAACGTGCTCTGCCTGACCGGCGACGGCGTCCAGGCGGGCGACCAGCCCGGCGCCAAGCCGGTGTTCGATCTCGACTGCATGTCGCTGCTCGAAACCATCCGGATCATGCGTGACAATTCGAAATTCCTTTCCGGCCGCAAGCTCACCACCGCGCCGGCACTGTTCATGGGGGCTGCAATCAATCCCTTCGCCCCGCCGCATGATTTCCGGCCGCTACGGCTGGCCAAGAAGATCGCCGCTGGCGCGCAATTCGTCCAAAGCCAGTATTGCTACGACGTGCCGATGTTCAAGGACTACATGCAGCAGGTGCGTGATCTAGGGCTCCACAAGGAATGTTTCATCATGTGCGGTGTCGGCCCGCTGGCTTCGGCGCGGACGGCCAAATGGATGCGCTCGAACGTGCCGGGCGTGCATATTCCCGACGCCATTATCGAGCGGCTGGAAGGTGCCCAGGACCAGAAGGCCGAAGGCAAACGGATCTGCATCGACATCATCAATGAGGTCAAGGAAATCGAAGGCGTGTCCGGCATTCATGTCATGGCCTACCGCCAGGAAGAGTTTGTCGCCGAAATCGTGCACGAATCAGGTGTGCTCAAGGGCCGCCGGCCGTGGCGCAAGGAACCGGGCCCGGATGACGAAATGGTCGCCGCCCGTATGGAGGAAATCCTCGATGAACCGCGTCAATCCCCGCACGAATTGGCGGGCGCTGCCGGCGATACCGAGACCGTCGAATGAACCCAGAGGCTTGCAACGTTCGCTGAACCTGTATAATCATATAAAGAATTCTTTATGTCCTGAAAACAAGGATCGCACATGACACGTACCATCGTCGCCTCAGCCACCCGAGAACTGATCATCGGTTTTGATCAACCTTTCTGCGTGATCGGCGAGCGCATCAACCCGACCGGCCGCAAGAAGCTGGCTGCGGAGATGATCGAGGGCAATTTCGACACTGTCATCAGGGACGCGCTGGCCCAGGTTGCCGCCGGAGCCTCCATGCTTGACGTCAATGCCGGCGTTACCTCCGTCAACCCGAACGAGACCGAACCCGGACTTCTGGTCCAGACGCTGCAAATCGTTCAGGATCTGGTCGACGTGCCGCTGTCCATCGACAGTTCCGTGACGGCAGCGATCGAGGCAGCCCTGAAGGTTGCCAAGGGCCGACCGCTGGTCAACTCGGTCACCGGCGAGGAGGAAAAGCTCGAAGCCATTCTGCCGCTGATCAAGAAATATGATGTGCCGGTCGTAGCAATTTCCAATGACGAGACCGGCATCTCGATGGATCCAGACGTACGTTTCGCCGTTGCCAAGAAGATTGTCGAGCGCTGCGCCGATTTCGGCATTCCGGCCCATGACGTGGTTGTCGATCCGCTGGTAATGCCGATCGGCGCCCTTGGTGACGCCGGCCGCCAGGTGTTTGCCCTGCTGCACCGGTTGCGCCATGAGCTCAAGGTCAACACCACCTGCGGCCTGTCCAACATTTCCTTCGGCATCCCCCATCGGCACGGCATCAATGCCGGCTTCATTCCGATGGTGATCGGCGCCGGCATGACCTCGGCGATCATGAATCCTTGCCGTCCGCAGGAAATGGAAGCCGTTCACGCCGCCAATGTGCTCAACGGCACTGATCCCAACTGCATGAACTGGATCAAGACCTACAAGGACTACCAGTCGAATGTGGCCGGCTCCGCGCCCGCGCCGCAAGCAGCCGCGCCTTCAAATGACGGTGGATCTGGCGGCCGTCGTCGCGGCGGTCGCGCGGGCCGCTCAGGAGGCGCATGACCTGTAATGACCGACCACCTCGTCCTGTTTATGCCATCGGGAAAGCGCGGCCGCTTTCCCACTGATACACCGGTGCTTGAAGCGGCACGCCAATTGGGCGTCCATGTGGAAAGTGTCTGCGGCGGCCGCGGTATCTGCGGTCGCTGTCAGGTTGAAGTGCAGGAGGGGGTATTTGCCAAGCACGGTATCACCTCGTCCAACGAACACATCAGCCCCTTCGGCGGCAATGAAATCCGCTACGCCGAAAAACGCGACCTGAAAGCGGGGCGCCGGCTTTCCTGCACGGCAAAGGTCCTCGGCGATCTGGTCGTCGACATTCCGCAGGATACCGTGGTCAACGCCCAGGTGGTGCGCAAGGATTCCGACGGAAGAGTGATCGAGCGCAATCCGGCTGTGCACATGTGCTACGTCGAGGTTGATGAACCCGACATGCACAAACCACTCGGCGATCTCGACCGGATGCTGGTACAAATCAAGAACGACTGGGGTTTCAGCGATCTCCTGATCGACACCTATCTCTATGCCGAAGTGCAGAAGATTCTGCGCAAGGGGGACTGGAAGGTGACCGCGGCCATCCATGAACCCTTCGAAGGCGGACCGGCCACGCTGGTTGCACTTTACCCCGGCCTCAAGAACGAGGCCTACGGGATTGCCTGCGACATCGGCTCGACCACCATTGCCATGCATCTGTCCTCACTGCTGTCCGGTCGCACCCTGGCCTCATCGGGCACCTCCAATCCGCAGATCCGCTTTGGCGAGGATCTGATGAGCCGCGTCTCCTATGTGATGATGAACCCGGAGGGTCGCGAAGGCATGACCAAGGCCGTTCGCGAGACGCTTAACGAATTGATCGGAAAGGTCTGCAAAGAGGGTGGAATCGAGCGCACCGACATCCTCGACGCCGTGTTTGTCGGAAATCCGATCATGCACCACCTGTTTTTGGGCATCGACCCGACCGAACTTGGCGGGGCGCCGTTTGCGCTCGCAGTCTCCGGTCCGGTTAACGTCCGGGCCAGCGAGCTCGACATCGAGGTCAATCCCGGCGGTAGGGTCTACATGCTGCCCTGCATCGCCGGCCATGTCGGCGCCGACGCCGCAGCCGCAACGCTGACCGAAGGCCCACACCGCCAGGACGAAATGATGCTGTTGGTCGATGTCGGCACCAATGCCGAAATCGTGCTCGGCAACAAGTCCCGTACCGTTGCTGCATCCTCACCCACCGGTCCGGCGTTTGAAGGCGCAGAAATCTCCTGCGGCCAGCGTGCTGCTCCCGGCGCCATCGAGCGCGTCCGCATCGACCCAATTACGCTCGAGCCGAAATACCGCGTCATCGGCATCGAACCCTGGTCGGATGAGCCCGGCTTTGATGAGCAAGCCAAGAAAGTTGGCGTCACCGGCGTCTGCGGCTCCGGCATCATCGAGATCATAGCCGAGATGTACCTCACCGGAATCGTCTCCGAGGATGGCGTCATCAATGGCGAGTTGGCGGCGAGAAATCCACGCATCGTCCTGAGCGGCCGAACATACTCCTACCTGCTCAAGGATGGCGAACCGAAGCTGATGGTGTCGCAGAACGACGTTCGCGCCATCCAGCTCGGCAAGGCGGCGCTCTATGCCGGCATCAAGCTGCTGATGGACAAACAGGGCATCACCAAGGTCGACAGCATCGGTCTTGCCGGCGCCTTTGGCTCCTTCATTGATCCGCAATACGCGTTGGTGCTGGGGCTGGTGCCCGATTGCGAGATCGCCAAGGTCAAGGCCGTCGGCAACGCCGCCGGCACCGGTGCGCGCATGGCGCTCCTGAACCGCACCCATCGCCGCGAGATCGAGCATACCGTCACCCGCATCGAAAAGATCGAAACCGCGCTGGAATCCGATTTCCAGAAGCATTTCGTCAACGCCATGGCCTTCCCCAACAAGGTCGACGCCTTCCCGCGGTTGGCCCAGGAGGTGCAACTGCCGGTGCGTTCGGTGGACACCGACGCCGCTGACGGCATCGAACCGGGCGTTGCCAGGCGCCGCGGTGGTCGCCGCCGCGGCTGACGGTCGGACGGCAACATTCGGACCGCTCACTACAGATCGCGAAGATGTGTAGTGAGCACACTCGCTGCGCGCGCTAGTCTTGCGCGCAGGAGGAACCGCATGTCGGGTAAAGGACTACTTCGTTTAGGCGTTTTTGGCACCGTGCTGGCAGCCTTGTGCTGTTTCACGCCAGTGCTCGTGATTCTGTTCGGCTTCCTCGGGCTGGCTTCGCTGGTCGGTTATCTCGACGTTGTTCTGTTGCCTATGCTCGCGGGTTTCATCCTGCTGACGCTCTACGCGCTCTGGAGGCGCAAGGCGGCATGACCCAGCTCCAATCCATGCTGACCTGCCCTGAATGCGGACATGCCGAGACAGAGACCATGCCAACCGATGCGTGCCAATGGTTCTATGACTGCAAGTCCTGCGGTGCGTTGCTGAAACCTAAGCCTGGCGATTGCTGCGTGTTCTGCTCGTACGGAACCATCGCCTGCCCTCCAATGCAGCAGGGCGACGCCTGTTGTGACACTGGCCCGGCTTGAGTTTGACGCAGGTACAATCCGCCGGTTGCCACCGGTACAGCATGCGACACCTAAGATCTGTTTGCCTCAACTCCGGCCCGCTTTACCCGAATCGGCGATGCGGCTACCGGTGAGCGATGACCGGCTTGTTCAAATCACCGCTGTTTCTTGTGCTCGCGCTATGGGCCGCAGGCCTGGGCGCGGCGGCGCAGTTTGCCAAGGTCGTGGTCATTTTTCCCGAGCTTCAGGCGCATTACGGCGAAACCGGCGCAGCGTCGGGCTATCTCGTATCGCTGATATCCTTCATGGGCATGGTGCTGGGGCTGGTGGCCGGGATTATCGCAATCCAGATCGGCCTCAGGCGGTTGCTGCTCATCGGGTTGATCCTCGGTGTCGCGGTTTCGATTTTCCAGGCCACGCTTCCGCCTTTTGGATGGATGCTGGCAAGCCGCGTGTTTGAAGGGTTTTCGCATCTGGCCATCATCATTTCCGCTCCGACCCTGATTGCCCAACTTGCCGTCGGTCGGCATCAGGGCACCGCGCTCACGCTGTGGGGCAGCTTCTTCGGTGTCGCATTCGCCATCATGGCGGTTGTTGCGCAGCCGACCGTAACCGCCTTCGGCCTGGGTGGCCTGTCGGCGGCACATGCGCTCTACATGGCCGCCTGCGCCGTGTTGCTGACCTGGGCGCTGCCATTGCACGACCGCCGCGCCGCGCCGTCATGGCCGTCGCTCAGCGAGGTCGCACGCCGACATCTGACGGTCTATTCCTCGCCCTTTATTGCAGCGCCGGCGCTTGGGTGGTTGTTTTACACACTGACATTCGTGGCCCTGATGGCAATTGCGCCGACTTTGGTCGCCCCCCAACACCGTGCGCTGGTGGCCGCGGCCATGCCGCTTGCCAGCATCCTCTCCTCTATCACGTTGGGCTCCTGGTTATTGCGCTACCTGCCGGCGGTCACGGTAATCATCACCGGTTTCGCGCTCGCCATCCTGCTGATGCTGGCATTCGCGCTCACAGGTCCTTCTCCCTGGCTGTTCATCACCTTGTTTATAGCCCTCGGCCTGGTTCAAGGCGCAAGCTTTGCCGCTGTACCACAACTCAATCCATCACTTTCAGATCGGCTTCTCGGCAATGGAGGTCTTGCCCAGACCGGCAATATTGGCAACAGCATCGGCACCCCGATTGTGCTCGCCATCCTCGCCTCGGGTGCAACGCTTGCTTTGCCTGTGTTCCTCATGGGGTGTTATGGCTGCGCCATCCTTACGCATCTTGCCATGGCCAGGCGTCGCCGCGAGGCGCAGGCATAACTGGCAAGCCGGTTGCAACCGGTCTCAGGCGTTAAACGAACCGGTCTGGCTGAAGCGCTCAAACCCGGCCCGGAAATGATCGCTGACAGCACAAACCGGCGGTGACGGATTGGCGGCAACCTTCAAAAGCAGATGATAGGCTCCCGGCGCCGGAATACCGCAGCAATCATCCAGGACCTGCAGATCGGGGCCTATAAAACTCCGCCCCATCGGCGCAATTGCCAGATCCGACAGGATCGCGGCTCGTTGCCCCGCCGAATGCGAGGTCATGAACGCCACACGATAAGCCCGGCCCACCTGTTCAAGCGCTTCCAGCGCCTTCTCGCGCCAGACGCACCCTTCTTCCCACATCGATACCGGCAGCGGGTCAAGCAGATGCGCCTGCCCGCCCTTGGCGCCAACCCAGACGATATCGTCTGTCATCACCACCTCGTCTTCTTCGGTCAGCGGATCCCGGGCACAACTGACCAGTGCGATGTCGAGATGGCCGGAAGCAAAACGTTTGGTCAGGTTGGCTGATTCATCGATAACCACGTCGACGACCACGGAAGGGTGCGACTGGGCAAACAGCTTGAGGACACCCGGCAACACCGCCTCGCCATAATCGGACGGTGATCCGATCCGCACCACGCCGGAGACGTCGGGGGACACAAAGCGCGAGATCGCTTCGCGGTTGAGCGCAATCAGCCGTCGTGCATAGCCAAGCAGGACCTCGCCATCATGGGTCAGCGAAACATTGCGCGCATCACGCAAAAATACCGACACGCCCAATTGCTCTTCCAGACGCTTGATCTGCATCGAAACAGCCGATGGCGTACGGTAGATCCGCGCCGCAGCAGCCGTAAAGCTGCCGGTTTCTGCAATTGCGACGAAGCTGCGCAGAACATCGGGGTCCAGCATCATCAGCGGATGATTGAGAGGTGCGTTCATATCATTCAATTCCGTTGATCGTTCTACTCAATTCATTTCGTTTGATTGAACAATGCAATGGAGCGATGTTGTTGTCAATCCAGTCAGGCTGGTCAAAATCGAACAGGAGATGAGACGATGTTTGGAATATCCGGTATTGCCCGACAGGCCCGCCAGTGGCGCGCCGAACGCAAACGCAGAGCATTGCGGCGCCAGCTTTATGAGCTCCCGCTCGAATTGCAGAAAGACATTGGTTGGCCCGCAACTGACCCACGCTATCCTTCAGCAAGGGTGATCAGTGAGATCCCCGGCCGGCCGCTTGTGTGAAGCTTGCAAGGCCGGTGTCGTATGCCGAAATATTCGTGGTCCCGGCAGTGACAAGTCACAAATTTTGTGGCCTGATTGCGACATCGGCCTTTCGTGGGCGCGCAAAGGATTTGGGCATGCCGCCACAAAACAAGCACAAGCGTTCAATCGTCTTTTTTCTGGTCCCGGATTTCTCCATGATCGCCTTTGCGATGGCGGTCGAGCCGTTGCGACTGGCCAACAGGATGCTGGGCTACGAGTGCTATAAATGGCGCCTGACATCACATGACGGGGCACCAGTCAAAGCTTCCAGTCAGGTCGAAATTGCCGTCAACACATCGCTGGCGGAAGAGCGGCGCAATCTGTCAGGCGAAAATCGGCCAACCATGGCGTTTGTCTGCTCGGGGACCAATGTCGAACGGTTCAACAACAAGTCGGTATTGGCCTGGCTGCGCGAGGAACACAACCGCGGCGTCGCCATTGGCGGCCTGTGTACCGGCGCTCACATTCTTGCCATGGCCGGCCTGCTTTCCGGCCGGCGATGCGCCATTCACTGGGAAAACCTGCCCGGCTTTGCCGAAGCCTTCCCCAAGGCCAATGTGTTCGCCGACCTTTATGAGATCGACGGCGCCATTCATACCTGCGCCGGGGGCACCGCAGCGCTCGACATGATGCTCCGGCTGATCGGCGAAGACCACGACGACACGCTGGTCAACCGCATCTGCGAAATGGCGCTCACCGACCGCGTCCGCAACGCCCATGACCGTCAGCGGTTGCCGCTGCGCGCGCGCCTCGGCGTCCAGAACGCCAAGGTGCTGTCGATCATCGAATTGATGGAAGCCAATCTCTCCGAACCGCTGTCGTTGATCGAGATCGCCGACGATGCTGGCCTGTCACGGCGGCAGATCGAAAGACTGTTCCGCCAGGAAATGGGCCGCTCGCCCGCGCGCTACTATCTGGAGATCCGGCTCGACCGGGCGCGGCACCTGCTTATCCAGTCGCCAATGCCGGTGGTGGAAGTTGCTGTTGCCTGCGGCTTTGTCTCCGCATCGCATTTTTCCAAGTGCTACCGCGAACTCTACGACCGCTCTCCGCAGCAGGAACGCGCGGACCGCAAGCAGTATCTCTCCGCAGCCTGAGCGGCGCTATAATGATTATTTTACGAAGAGGCGTCGCGCAGTCTGCAAGCGCCAGCTAAAACACGTTGCAAGAACACTGCCAATCCGGCCTCAGCTCAGGCGACCGCCTTGTTACCAACATCGGCTTCCGAGAACACGCGGTTTCGGCCGGCATGTTTGGCCATGTAGAGAAACTGGTCAGCGGCATGGAGATAGTTATCAAAAACCTCTTCCGTGGCGATCTCGGCGAGACCGATGGAAATCGTCAAGTTAATCTCCCCATCGGCGGTGGCGATCAGAATTTGCCCGATTGACGAACGGAGCGTCTCGCAAAATTCGCGCGCCTCGACAAAACTAAGCCCGCAAATCAGAATTCCGAACTCCTCTCCCCCCAGTCGCGCCAGCAGGTGCTCGTTGCCGCACAGGTCCGCCAAATGCCTGGCGACAGCTTTCAGCGCCACATCGCCAATCTCGTGGCCATAGGTGTCGTTGAGCCGTTTGAAATGGTCGATATCGACAATCGCCAGCGACTGGGCCTGATTATGCTTGCGCGCCATTGTCACCCGGTGCGGCCCGTCGTCAAAAAAATGCCGCCGGTTGTACAAGCCAGTGAGGTAGTCGCGCGCCGCCAATTCGCGCAAATGTCGGACCTGGTTGGTGGTCTGGATATTCTGTGCCACCCGCCAGCGGAACTCCTCGATGCCCAGTGGCTGGTGCAGAAAATCGTTGGCGCCCGCGCGCAGAAAACGCGCAATCAGTGTCCGGTCCTCAAGTGAGGACACGCCAATAATTCGCAATCGGTCAAAATTCCGGCGTTGACGGATTTGTTCGACCAATGACAATCCGTCCATCTCCGGCATCAGGTAATTGATGACGGCAAGATCGTAATCGTCGTCCTCTTCCAGCGCCTCCAGCGCAGCTGCACCACTGGCAACCGTCGTCACCCGGTAGAGCTGCCGCAGCAATTGCTCGCCGAGCATTTCACGCATGGTCTTGGAATCGTCGACAACCAGGATGTGAGCGCCACGATTGGAGAGTATACGGATCGCTGCCTTGACCAGGTTCTTGATCGCGTCCTTACCGTCCTTGAGCACGTAATCGGCGACGTGTTTTGATAGTATCTGCGTACGCTTGAGATCCGAGAAAGTAGCAGTGAATACGATGGCTGGCACATTTTTCGACAACACCAAGTCGAGCGCTTCACCCGCCGGCGCGCCGGGAAGATTGAGATCGATCAGGGCCAGCGCGAACCGTTCCGGCGCCTCCCCCAGCACCGACTGCAAGTGTTCAAGCGTGCTGCAACTGGCAACCCTCATCCCGTATTGCCCCTCAAGTCGCTGCTTCAAGGCGGCGATATAGGTGCGGGAATCTTCAACCAGCAGGACTTCCAGTTCTTCGAAACCGCCAAGAGGAGCCCCACGGCTATATGGTGTTCTGAAAGGCACTATGAAAAATCCGGGGAGTTAAATTGCAGTAGCTTGAATGTGCAACGCAGAGTTTTACAATCCGTTAATATTTTAACGGGGTTTGTAGCCTAACCGTCGATATATCTGAAGCATACACTCGCACCCATGCGGTATTATCGATCATCAAACATCCATTGTCGCTGTTCCCATATTTTTTCGCCGATCAGGCAGTCAGGGGCTGCAGCAGAAACACCTTGGCGCCGGAGTGCGGGAGCCGCCACGGGAACCACATTGGGTTCCGGTGATACCGTGCCCCCGATTTCGAGGATAAGCTTGCGGCGGATCGTTTCCGGAAACTGCTGCCGATCCGTGACCGGCACCAGAAAACTCCCTGGCCCACCGATAACGCAGTGGGCGTAATATAGGTCCAGATCGTCAATGTTGAAGCCGCGGCCCGTACCCTCGTTGGTCATCAGCGGCAAACCATTGATGACGATCTGTTTCTCAAGCACAGCCGCCCGCGCAACCAGAACCGGATCACCCTGATTGTTCGGCCCGTCACCGGAAATATCTATTACCTTTCGGAGGCTTTCGAACGATGCCGCGTCAAGTCGTCCGAGCGCATAATTGAGCGCTCCCGAGATCGAAGTTCGCCGCTGACCCAGCGGCCGTGAACGCGAAACGATGTCCGCCACCGTGTCAGCGTCCCTTTTCGATCCGACTATTGTCCAGTCGAAAACATCGCGAATGGCGGTGTCGCCGGCCCATTCGAAATGGTGATCGCAAACCGGCCATAGGCGCCTTGCGCGATCGCACGCATCACATCGGGATGATTGAGTGCCGCCGCATACCCGTCGCGCAGGATCGCCAGTTCCTGCGGCGACATCGACCTCGACACGTCAACCGCCAGCACCAGCGCAACATCCACAGACTCCAGCGCTTGCGCACCGGGCAATGCCATCAGCAAACCTGCAGTCACCAAAACGGCCTTGATCCATCCCAACATGTCTCAATTTAACATGGCGGGAGGGATGAAAGGCCGAACCGCATTTTGACCTGCCCTGGGCGCAGATAGCGCGCGGCTTATGCCCGGAACGTTGTGTTATCCGGATCAAACGCGTTCTCCCCGGCCCCTTGTCGCCCGCCGGACTTTGCCGAGGATATTTATCATCGGCGCGGTTCGATGGGCGGGCGCCACCCAGCGCAAGTACAAGGCCAAGCTGCCCGGATGGAGCAGCGCGGCCTTTGCAAGTGGAACTGTTTTAGCTCCGCGGCTTGAGGTTCTCCGGGTCGTAAAGCGGCTTGTAGCCAACTGCCGCAACTTCAACCGGATAGGTCTCGCTGAAATACTCGACATTGAGCTTGCGACCTACCTGGCAGTACTCCCAGGGCAGATAGGCGAGCGCTATGTTCTTGCCGATGGTTGGGCCAAAGGCGACTGATGTCGTGTAGGAAATGCGGCCCAATTCATCGACCAGCGTCTTGCCCGTCTCCGGATCGATCACCGGCATGGCGCCTACTGGATAGCGGGCCACGCCCTTGGCGTCGACATTGTCGGTCATCACCAGCGTGCACAGCATGGCCGGCTGATGCTCACGCGCCTTGTATTCAAGGTGTTTGGCCTTGCCGCGGAAATCGGCTTCCTTGACCTTCGGACGGGCAAGGTCGGCTTCAATCAGATTGTACTGGGTCAACAGGTCGGCGTTCTGCAGCCGCAGGCTTTTTTCCATGCGGCGGGAGTTTGCGTAGGTCTCCACCCCGACCGGCGTGACCCCAGTCGACCGGAGCGCATCCCAGACGGCAAGACCGTCCTCGTACTTCATGTGCAACTCCCACCCCTGCTCGCCGACATAGGAGAGCCGGAAGGCCGACACCGTCTTGCCGGCGATCTCGATCGGCTTGATCGCAGCAAAGGCGAAGTTTTCAACATCAAGACCCGCTGGGTCGGCAACGACCTTTTTCAGCGTCTCACGGGCATTCGGCCCCCAGATTCCGATTGTGGTGTAGGCCTCGGTGACATCGGTGATGGTAACGTCATAGCCTTTGTCCTCGGCCATGCGCCGCATGTAGTGGAAATCGCGCGGCCCGGCGTCGGCACCGTTGATCAGGCGGCAGCGGTCAGCCATGCGGATGACCGTGAAATCGGCCCGTACCATGCCCTCGTCGTCGAGAAAGTGGGTGTAGATGCCCTTGCCGATATTGTTGTCGCCGCCGATCTTGGCCGCGCACAGCCACTCCATCAGCGCAACATGATCCGGCCCCTCGATGTCGACCATGTGGAAGTGCGACAGGTTGATGATTCCGCAGTCTTCGGACAGTTGCAGGTGCTCGGCATTGGACACACGCCAGAAGTGCCGGTTGTCCCACTCTTTCTCACGAACCGGCACCCGGTCGCCAAACTTCTCGAGCAGATGATTGTTGGCCGCATAACCATGCGCCCTTTCCCAGCCACCCAGTTCCATGAAATGGCCGCCGAGTTCGACCTCGCGTTCGTGAAAGGGCGAACGCTTGACACCGCGGCTCTTGGCATAGGGCTCGCGCGGATGGATGGCCGGGAAATAGATCTTCTGCGCCGCCTCATAGCAGCGGTTTTCGATGAATTCCTCGGTCATCTGGTGTGGATAGAAGCGGGCGTAATCGATCGAGTTGTGGTCGATCTCGGTGCGGCCATCGGTCATCCAGTCGGCGATCAGCTTGCCGTAGCCCGGAGCGTCCTTGACCCAGATGGCAACGCAATACCAAAGCCCACGCACCTTCTGGCTTTCGCCGCAGGAAGCGCCACCGGCGGCGGACACTTGCAGCAGGCCATTGAAGGAGTGGCTTTCATTGTAGCCGAGTTCGCCGAGAATAGGCGTCAACTCCATGGCGCGCTCGAGCGGCTCGATGATCTGTTCCATGTCGAGGTCGCGTTGCGACGGAGACAGCCGCGCCTCGTTCTTTTCCAGAATGTCGCGTGGATGGCAGAGCCGCGGATTGTCGGTCTCGTAGTAACCCCACTCGATCTGCCCCCCCTCGGCGGTCTTCGGATCGCCGGTGTCGCGCATATAGGCCGAATTGCCCTGGTCGCGCATCAGCGGCCAGCCGATATCCTTTCCGGTGCCTTCAAACTCGGTGTACGGCCCGAAAAAGGTCAGTGGATGATCAACCGGCATGACAGGCAGATCCTCGCCCACCATTTCAGCGATCAGACGGCCCCAGATGCCGGCACAGACGACAACATGATCGGCCATGATTGTACCGCGATGGGTGACGACGCCCTTGATCCGGCCGCCCTCGACGATCAGCGATTGTGCCGGTGTGTTGGCGAAGACGTTCAGCTTGCCGGTCTTCTCGGCAGCATCGACGAGCTTGCCGGCCACCGTCTGCGAACGTGGAATGACAAGCCCGGCGTCCGGATCCCACAAGGCGCCTGCAACCATGTCTTCTTCGACCAGCGGGAATTTTTCCTTGACCTCGGCGGGACCGATAAAGCTGGCGCGGGTGCCAAAAGCCTTGCCGGAGGAAATCTTGCGCTTGATTTCTTCCATCCATGCATCGTCGCCGGCGCGCACGATTTCCAGACCGCCGATGCGGGCGTAGTGGCCCATCTTCTCGAAGAAATCGATCGAGTATTGCGTCGTCCAGACCGACAGATAGTCGTGGCTGGTCGTGTAGCAAAAGTCCGAGGCATGCGCTGTCGAGCCGATATCGGTCGGCACGCCGGACTTGTCGATGCCGACAATGTCCTCCCAGCCGCGCTCAATGAGATGATGCGCGATGGAGGCGCCAACAATGCCGCCCACGCCAATGATGACTACTTTCGCCTTCTCCGGAAACCCTGCCATTGTCTTCTACCCTGATTGCGCTTGAAGCAGAATTTATGATCTGTCGCCACAAAACCAGAGCCTGTCTACGACATTATCTCCATGCTGCACGACCAGTGGCGCGGGAGCCAGAGTCCGCGAGGCAGGTTTTGCAATCCGGCAACATCCGCAGGGCCTGTCAGGACGGATTGTCGAGCGCCTCTGCCAACTGTCCGATCTGGTTTTCAGAAAACACGGTAATACCGTTTTGCGAAAGCAGCGCGGCGACCACCCCGGCGCCTTCACGCGCGACCCCGTCAAAATGTCCGCTATAGACAGACGAGGTGCCACAAGACGGGCTTCCATCGGTCAGAAGGGCAAACCGGCAGCCTTGCGAGAGTGCGGTCTCCAGCGCGATCTCCGCCCCCAGCCGGAACGGGCTTGTCACATCGGCACCAGTTTGGTCGAAAATACGGGCCCTGCCGGCAAGCACGTCATCTCCCAGCAGGCCGGGTTCGATTTCTGCGGGCGGACGAGGTGTTGGAAAACCGGCGGCGACTTCCGGACAAAGCGGCACGATGCGTCCCTGTTTGCGCCAGAGCGTCAACAGGGAGTTCTCAACCAGCCGATCCGAGCCATTGTAGCGCACCGGGCTTCCCAACAGGCACGCAGAAACCAGAATCTTTTCCATCGCAGATAAATGACTGCTGGATTGGGATCATGCAATTGAAAACGCTGCGGGCCGGTCAATCGCGAGGATGACCGGCCCGCAATTTTCTCGACTAAAGATTACTTGATGACAGCGTCGCCGTTGATGATTTCAACACTTTCCGAACCCGAAAGGGTTTCGCGATCGCCTGACGGCATGGTGACAAAGCAGCCGGCCGGGCAGAAATTGACGGTCGCGCCGGCTTCAACCACCATGTCAGACTGGTTGCTGCCTTCGGTCACGGTCAAAACATGGGAATCGCTGTCCTTGTTGGTGATCGTGGCAGCTGCCGCGCCGCCAATCATCGCCAGGCTCAGGCCCACGACAAGAATTGCTGTTTTCATCGGTCTCCGGCGGTTTCGCCGCCGCTCCTGGTTAAAACGCACTGGACGACACTTTCGCCCGTGTTGAAATGATTACTAGCATTGCGAAACTGAATGCAATCTGAACGCGGGCGGCCTACCGGTCGCCCTCGCCGGAATCCCCTTCCATCGAATCCTGCCCCGCCTTGAGCGCCGCCCGGCGTTTGCGCAGCGTATGCGCGCTCGGCTTGGACACCGATGCCTTGCTCTTGGCCGATGGATCATCCGTTGCTGCGTCATCATCCGAAAGGTCTGCCACCAGCGTCGTCAGCGTTTCGCCGCCCTCGCCCAGTTTTATGTTGAGATCGCGTTGCGGGAACGGGATTTCAATGTTTTCTTCCTTCAGCCGTTCGAAAATGCGCAGCCGCAACTCGGTGCGGACAGACAACCCGTCGAGCACATCTGCGACATGCGCCTTGAGTTCGAAATCCAGCGACGAATCGCCAAAATTGACGAAATGCACCGAAGGCTCGGGATTGTTGAGCACCAACTCGTGCCCGCGTGCAATTTCAGACAGAATCTCGATCACACGACGCGGATCGGCGTCATAGCTCACGCCCACCGGCACATCGACGCGCCCCAGCTTGTTTCGGTGGGTCCAGTTGCCGACCGGCGCATTGATCAGTTCCGAATTCGGGACGATGATCGACTGACGACTGAAGGTCTCGATCTCGGTGGCGCGGACCGATATTTTCTTGACAAACCCCTCTGTCGATCCGGTTACCACCCAGTCTCCGACCTTGAACGGCCGCTCGGCCAGCAAAATCAGCCCGGAGACAAAATTGCTGACGATATTCTGCAACCCGAAACCAATTCCGAGCGACAGCGCACCGGCAACCAGCGCAAGGCTCGACAGATCGATCCCCGCCACCGATATGCCGATCAGCGCGGCCACCGCGACGCCGAGATAGCCGATCCCGGTCTTGATCGAATTGCGCACCCCGGTGTCCATCCGTCCACGCGCCATCACGCTGCCATCGAGCCAGCGTTGGAACCAGCGCGTGGCTATCAGCCCGAACACGAACATGACGACACCGAACAGAATGCCGACCAGCGAAATCGTGATGCCGCCGATGCGGATGTCGGTCATCAGCCGGTAGAACCAGATTTCGATGTCCTGGATCTGGAACCCCCACTGCAGAAGGATCAGCGGAACCCCCATCAGCAGCACCAGCAGGTTGATCAGCAAGCCGGCGCCCAGCCCGCATTGATCCAGTGCCATCATGCTGAGTTTATACCGCGCCTGCAGCCAGCGCCCCACCGTGGTGTTGGCAAACGAACCGGCTTCTGAAACTGCCTGGCCGGACAGATAGCCGATATACATGGTCGTCAGAATTCCGCCGGTCACGACGATCTGGGTCGCGGCAAAGCGCGCCAGTCCGACATAGCCCAACAGCGCCGTCACCATCAGCCCGATGCCAGCAACCAGCAGCGTCCTCGAAATAATTCGCGGCCAGGGCTGGCCCGGCTCGGATGGATCACCTGAGGTCTTGGGCACCATCGGCTTGACCAGCGCCATGGCAATGAGCACCAGCGCCATCATGAACACAGAGATGAAGCCTTTCATCACCGTCAGCACCACTGGCGAGCCCAATGAATTGCTCATCACGTCTTCGACATAGTCGAGCCCATTGATGACTGCCATGGCCACAACCAGCGGGAAAAGCACCCGCGCGCCGCCATTCGATACGTTGACCAACCGCCAGGCCGGCATTTTCGGCGCCAGAATGGCCCGCGCCAGTTTGCTGATGAAATAGACCCCGAGCATCATCGCAATCAGGCTCTGGATCACCGGCGTCACGTCGGCGCGCAGAATCGCAAAACTATTCATCAGCGCAAACACCAGCGCCGCCAGCAGCGTCATCGCCATGGTGGGAATGATGATGGACCAGAACGCCACAGATAATCGGCTGGTATAGGGCGGGTCCTCGTTGTCGGCATCGCGGATGATCAGCCCGCCGAACAGACGATAAGCGCCGGCGATCAGCACCAGCGCGGCCAGAAGCGAGAAAAATATACTTCCCAGCAGAGCCTGGCGTTTGAATTTCCAGACGAACGTCGCCCACGACCCGTAGGTGCGGGACAATTGGCTCCATTCATTGCCGGTCGCGCTGAAGGCATCGGCAATCAGGGTGGGGGTGATTTCTGTGCGTTTGAACAGGGTATTGGCAAACAGGTCACGGCGCGCACCGGCAATCTGATCGCCGATTTCGTTGGCCTGCAACGACACTGTCTCGGCCCGTCCGGTCAACGCGTTGATTTCCGCTCGCTCTTCAGCCAGCCGCGCCCGTTCCGCGACAATCACCTCAGGTTCTGCCGGTTCGCCCTCTGCCGGTGCCGCGCCGAGTTGATCGATGCGTGCCTTTATCTCGGTAATACGCGGCCGCAGACTTACACCGATGTCCAGCATCGACCGCGCCAAAGCTTCGGCGGTGACCTTGAGATCTACCAACTGGCTGTCGTCGGTGGCACTTTCCTCAAGCTGAGCCTTGAGCTTGGCCACTTGTTTTTCAGAGGAGGCCAGTTTCTCCTGGGCGGCCACAACTGCTGCCGAGGCCTGAACCTCAGGAGCCGGTGAGACCGGGTTCGAGATTGCCACCGGGGCGGTTTCCGAACTGGACGTCTGTGTACGCGCGCCTCCAGCTGCCATCAGCAGCGCAGCCAGCATGAACACGATCAACCGGTTAAGACGCATGAATATCCCGTTCCGCCAAGTTCTCTCGGTTCATCCTTAGCAGGGTCCGGGTGCATCTCAAACGGCTGCAGCCTGCACGCGGGCCACGCCACGTCGCAGGCGGGCTTTCCGCCCTGTTTGACCGGTTTATCAGAATCCGGCGCCAGGCTGGGCCAGATAGGCCTCTTCTCCAGAGGTTGAGGTCCGCCCCAGGATGGCATTGCGGTGCGGAAACCGTCCGAATTGCTCAATCACTGCCCTGTGCTTAAGGGCATAGTCGAGATAGGTTTCGTTGCCCAAGGCCTCGCACAGCGACACGCAGCGATTTTGTTCGTCAATCGATTCAGAATGCTCGAACGGCATGTAGAAGAAAATACGTTTCCGCTCGCTGACCTCGGCGTCCGCGCCCACCGCCAGAGCCGCCTTGGCTTCCTTCAGCGCCAGACTGTCAGTAGCAAACGACAGCGGCGATCCGCGATACATGTTGCGCGGAAACTGGTCGAACACGATCACCAGCGCCAACCGGGCCTCCGGCAATGCGCGCCATTCCGATGGCACTTCGCGTGAGAGCGCCAGATGCAACGGGCCGAACCGCTCGGCAATTCGGCGATCCAGATCTTCATTTTTGACAAACCAGTCTTTGGGCGTGAGTTCCGTAAACCAGAAATCGAGCACAGTGTCGGGCGTTTCAGACATGAAGAATCCTTGAGTGCGTATGATTTGGGGACGCTTTATGTGGAGCGTCGCCGCTTAACTTCAACTATTCGCGCTTGTGAATCCAGAGCCGGCCGCAACCGCAGGCGGATTTGTCTCACGCAGCTTCCGCTTCGGCCTGAAGCGTCACCAGCCGGACCCCGTCAGCTACCTGCGCGCCGACCGCGACCAGAACCTCGGCGACAATCCCGTCGCGTGGCGCGCTCAGCGTCATCTCCATTTTCATGGCTTCCATGATCACCATCGCTTCACCGGACTTGACCGTTTGTCCGGCCTCCACCAGCACCTGCTTGACGATCCCCGGCATCGCCGAGGCTATCTGGTCACCACCGCCGCCGATATCGTCATCACGCTTGCCACGCGGCTTGCCAAAGCCATGAGTAAGTCCCTGGTAAAAAACCGTCACGCTGTCTTCTGCATTGGCCAGCCGGCAACGCCTTGCCACGCCTCCGGCGCTGAATGCCCAGTCATAGCCATGCACGGACACGGCTTCCAGATCGATGCGGCCCGCAGCCAGTGCATCCCCCGTCACGCGCCAGTCCCGGGCCCCTGCCCGTTCGATCTCGAACCTGCGGATTTCGCCATTGATCTCGAGTGGGACCCACCGTTTCGGCATACCCCATATTTCGAATGGCCCGATCGCTCCGGCCACATCGACGGCGTCACGGTGATCTAAAACCATACCGGAGGCTGCAACCGCGGCCAGCGCGGTAATATGGTCCGGCGCCGGTGCTACCGCAGTCAGGCTCTCGATATTGCGCTCGATCAGCCCGGTGTCGAGCCTTGCCGCGGCAAAGTCCGCATCCCGGCAAAGCTTCACCAGAAACGCCGTATTGGTGACGGTTCCGGCAATCTCGGTACGGCCCAAAGCCCCCGCCAGCTTGCCCAGCGCCTCGGCGCGGGTCTGGCCATGAGCGATCATTTTGGCGATCATCGGGTCGTAAAACGGTGTAATCTCGTCGCCGGCGCGGACCCCGGCATCAACCCTGATGTCACCATCGGGAAATTGAAGGTGCATCAGCCGCCCGACCGCCGGCAAGAAGCCCTTGCCTGCATCTTCGGCATATATCCGTGCTTCCACCGCATGGCCGTTAATCGACAGTTGGTCCTGCGTGAGCGGCAGCGTCTCACCGGCCGCCACCCGGATCTGCCATTCCACCAGATCGAGCCCGGTAATCACCTCGGTGACCGGGTGCTCCACCTGCAGCCGCGTGTTCATTTCCATGAACCAGAAGCGGTCCGCTTTCAGCCCGTCGCTGGCATCAACAATGAACTCGACTGTACCTGCACCCGCATAATTGATCGCCTTGGCGGCCTGCACCGCCGCCGCTCCCATCGCCGCGCGCATGTCTTCGGGCATGCCCGGCGCCGGTGCTTCCTCGATCACCTTCTGGTGGCGCCGCTGCGCCGAACAATCGCGCTCGAACAGATGCACCGCATTGCCATGGCTGTCGCCAAATACCTGGATTTCGATGTGTCGTGGCGTGGTGACATATTTTTCTACCAGCACCCGTTCATCGCCGAACGAGGCTTTTGCCTCACGCCGTGCCGAGGACAATGCCGCGGGAAAATCAGCCTGGTTGTCGACCTTGCGCATGCCCTTGCCGCCGCCGCCCGCACGCGCCTTGATCAGCACCGGAAAGCCGATCTCGTTGGCCTTACCCGCCAGCACCACCAGTTCCTGCGCCTCGCCATGATAGCCCGGCACCACCGGCACATTGGCCTTTTCCATCAGCGCTTTCGCCGCGTCCTTGAGCCCCATGGCCCGGATCGCCTTGGCCGACGGTCCGATGAAAATCAGTCCGGCTTTCTCGACCTGATCAACAAAGCCGGGGTTCTCCGACAGGAAACCGTATCCGGGATGGATCGCATCCGCGCCAGTGCGCTTGGCGGCATCGAGAATAGCATCCCCCCTGAGATAGCTTTCGCTCGCCTGCGCTGGCCCGATCAGCACTGCCTCGTCAGCCATCTCGACATGCAGCGCACTAGCGTCAGCTTCGGAATAGACTGCTACCGTGGCAATGCCCATTTTCCGCGCCGTGCGGATGATCCGGCAGGCAATCTCGCCCCGGTTGGCGATGAGGATTTTGGTGATCATGGCGCACTCTTGTTTCAATCAAAATTCAATTCGGCAAACCCGATACGGGCAACGCTTGCAGGCATCCGAATTCCCTTGTCATCGCTCAGGAACGTTTGACAACCAGCGGCCACAGCCGAGGCCAGATGGATGGCATCCGGCAATTTCGTGCCGGAAACCGCCCGTATTCCTGCAGCCTTTACCAAAATGTCCGGGCTGACCGGCAGCAGTTCCACGTGTTCCTGATTTTCAAGAAACTGAAGCACAGCTTCAATCGCTTGCTCATTGCTCTCGCGCATCGGTTTGATCAGGCATTCAGCCAGCGTCAAATGACTTGAAATTCCTGTTAGCTGTCCGGTTTCGAGCGCATCGATAAACCGTTTCTGCGGTCGGTTCAGCGGTGCGGTCTGTTCCAGGATGGTGATCACGATATTGGAATCCAGATAAACATGATCGCCATTCTTCACCGGTCAATCCTCCCATTCGTCGCGGAGTGCCCGGATTTCTGTCACGATTTCCTCAGCCGTGCGGCCTGACGGTACACTTCCAACCAGTTCGAACAATCGCTTTCGCGCCTTGGGTACTGTTTGAACAGGCAGCTCCACCGCATTCGAAATGATATCGCGGACCTCCGCCTCAGTTGACCGGTTGTTGGCCTTGGCTCTCGACCTGACCGCATTCAGCACCGCGTCATCCAACTGCCTGACTACGATTTGCCCCATCTCGATTACTCCTTCTGATATCATATTGATATCACGTTTCAGGCCTTCGTACCATCACATCCTGAACACGCCGAATTTGGTCTCAGCCACCGGCGCATTGAGCGCCGTCGACAGGCTGAGCGCTAATATCTCGCGGGATTTGAGCGGGTTGATGATGCCGTCGTCCCAAAGCCGCGCCGAAGCATAGAGCGGGTGCGACTGGGTTTCGAACATCTCGATGGTCGGGCGCTTGAACTCGGCTTCGTCTTCCGCCGACCAGCTGCCGCCCTTGCGTTCGATCGCATCGCGCTTGACGGTAGCGAGCACGCCGGCTGCCTGTTCGCCGCCCATCACCGAAATCCGGCTGTTGGGCCAGGTCCACATGAATCGCGGGCTGTAGGCGCGGCCGCACATACCGTAATTGCCAGCGCCGAATGAGCCGCCAACAATCATGGTAATCTTCGGCACCTGCGTTGTCGCCACAGCGGTGACCATCTTGGCCCCATCCTTGGCAATGCCGCCGGCCTCGTATTTCTGTCCAACCATGAAGCCGGTAATGTTCTGCAAAAACACCAGCGGGATCTTGCGTTGCGAACAGAGTTCGACGAAATGCGCAGCCTTCACCGCACTTTCGGAAAACAGCACGCCATTGTTGGCGACAATGCCCACCGGCATGCCCATCACATGGGCAAAACCACAGACGATGGTAGTGCCGTAGCGCGCCTTGAATTCATCAAACCGCGAGCCGTCGACGATGCGGGCGATCACTTCGCGAATATCATAGGGCTGGCGCGTGTCGGCGGGAATGATGCCGGCAATCTCGGCCGGATCATAGAGCGGATCTTCCGGCGCCAGCATATCCATCTGGCATAGCCCTGCCCCGCCACGATTATTGAGATTGGCCACCGCCCGCCGTGCCAGCTCCAGCGCATGGGCCTCATTATCAGCGAGATGATCGGCCACGCCCGAGAGCCGCGTATGCACATCGCCACCGCCCAGATCTTCGGCGCTGACGATTTCGCCGGTGGCGGCCTTGACCAGTGGAGGGCCGGCCAGAAATATCGTGCCCTGATCGCGCACGATGATGGTCTCGTCGCTCATCGCCGGCACATAGGCGCCGCCCGCCGTGCATGACCCCATCACCACCGCGATCTGCGAGATCCCCTTGGCGCTCATATTGGCCTGGTTGAAGAATATCCGTCCGAAATGATCCCGGTCGGGAAACACCTCGTCCTGGTTGGGCAGGTTGGCGCCGCCCGAATCCACCAGGTAGACACATGGCAGATTGTTCTCGATCGCGATTTCCTGGGCGCGCAGATGCTTCTTTACCGTCAGCGGATAATAGGTGCCGCCCTTCACAGTGGCATCGTTGCACACCACCATCACATCGCGGCCATTGACCCGGCCAACGCCCGCGATCAACCCGGCGCTGGCGATGTCGCCGCCGTAAAGATCATGCGCGGCAAACCGGCCGACTTCGAGAAACGGCGAGCCAGGATCGAGCAATGTCGCCACCCGTTCGCGCGGCAGCAATTTGCCGCGCCCGACATGGCGCTCGCGGGAGGCTTCCGGGCCGCCCTGTCCGTGCCGTTCGGCAGCCGCTGCCGTCTCGTCGATCTGCGTCTGCATCCGCGCCGCATTGTCGCGAAACGCCTGCGAGCCGGTGGAAATCTTGGATTGGATGATGGACATCAGCGAATAAGCTCCACTTTGCACGGCAGGTCGAGTTCGGCCCAATTACGGTCAGCGGTCAATGCCGTCGCTTTCTCGCGAATGGCAAGCGCAAGGCAGGCGCGGTCTCCCAGCGAAAGACCGCGGTGGCACGTCACCGTGCGCAGACGGCCCGCCAACAGCGCCAGTTCTTCGTCGAAAGGAACCACGGAGAGCCGCGTCCTGGAAAGCGTCGACACCGCGCGATCAGGTTCGTAACCCAAATCAATCAACCGCGTCACGACCTCGGCCGCATTCACTGAGGACAGATAACCGTCAGCCAAAGCAAGCACTGCCCGCTCGGAGCCCTCTTCGTTGCGCAACACGGCCAAGACGACAGAACTGTCGACGACTGCACCCATCAGGTCTTGTCCTTCAGGCGCATTCCTTCGTCGTGCAAGCGGTCCAGCCGTTCATCCGCGCGCTTTTGCTCTTCTCTGCGTTCCTTCAAAAAGTCACCGACCACATCTGTTCCGGCGGGCACCAATTTGCTGAACTCGGCTTGCAGTTCCTTGATCACCGCGAGGTAGGATTTGATCTTCAGTTCTCCGGCTTCGACTTCCAGCGCCAACTCGTCGCCCGGCTTGACCCCAAGCGCCTCACGCATTGCTGCAGGGATAACCAATCGTCCACCTTCGCCGAGCTTAACCCGGTCCAGCATCGGCTTTTTTCCTTCGTCAAATACTGCGCCGTAGCCCGACTGGCCAGATTCCTCGAAGCCTGTCTTTTTGGTGTGCCCTGCCATCACGCCATCTTTCCAAAACTTGCCAACTATTTCATTCGTGGCAATGTAGCATATTCACGTCACGCCGTCTCCACCATCATCTCGCGGCCGATCAGCATGCGGCGGACTTCCGAGGTTCCCGCGCCGATCTCGTAGAGCTTGGCGTCGCGCAGCAACCGGCCGGTCGGGTAATCATTGATATAGCCATTGCCGCCCAGCGCCTGCAGTGCTTCGAGTGCAACCTGCGTGGCTTTTTCCGCGGCATAAAGAATGCAGCCGGCAGAATCCTTGCGAGTGGTCTCGCCCCGGTCGGCCGCCTGCGCCACCGCGTAGACATAGGCCCGGCAGGCATTCATCGTCGTGTACATGTCAGCCAGCTTGCCCTGCATCAGCTGGAAATTGCCGATCGGCTCACCGAACTGCTTGCGTTCGTGGCAATAGGGAACCGTCACGTCCATCGCCGCCGCCATGATTCCGAGTGGCCCGCCGGCCAGCACCAGCCGCTCGTAATCGAGCCCCGACATCAGGATCTTGACGCCCTGGCCTTCTTCGCCCAGCACGTTTTCGAACGGCACTTCGCACTCTTCGAACACCAGTTCGCAGGTGTTGGAGCCACGCATGCCCAGCTTGTCGAGCTTTTGCGCGGTCGAAAAACCCGCCATGCCTTTTTCGATCAGGAACGCCGTGATGCCGCGCGATTTGGCTTCCGGATCGGTTTTTGCATAGACCACCAGCGTATTCGCGTCGGGCCCGTTGGTGATCCACATCTTGTTGCCGTTGAGCACGTAGCGATCATTGCGCTTTTCAGCGCGCAGCTTCATCGACACCACGTCGGAGCCTGATCCCGGCTCGCTCATCGCCAGCGCGCCGACATGCTCGCCGGTGCACAGCTTGGGCAGATACAGTTCTTTCTGCGCTTCCGTCCCCCAGCGGTTGATCTGGTTGACGCACAGGTTTGAATGGGCGCCATAGGAAAGCCCGATCGAGGCCGAGGCGCGACTGATCTCCTCCATCGCCACCACATGGGCAAGGTAGCCCATTCCGGTACCGCCAAAATGAGGATCAGCAGTCATGCCGAGCAGCCCGAGCGCCCCCATCTCCCGCCACAGATGTGCTGGAAAATTGTTCTCGCGGTCGGTCGCTTCGGCCACTGGCGCCACCCGCTCCCGGGCAAACCGCGAAACTGTGTCCCTGAGCGCATCGATCTCTTCGCCAAGGCCGAAATTCATGCTGGTCGTGAACATTTCAGTCTTCCTTTTTCTGCTGCACCAGACGCGCCACCAGGCGGACATAGATCGCCTCGATTTCGTCGAGCGACAGACGCCCGTTTTCGCGGAACCAGGTGGTCATGCCGTTGAGCATGGCGATGATCGCCATGGTGGAGATTTGCGGATCGATGATGTCGAACGACCCATCCCTGGCGCCACGCTCGAGAATGCTCCGCGGCACCTGTTCGTACTGACGCCGCAGCCGCTCGATCGCGCTGAAATTCTCGCTTTCAAGACTGCGCAGTTCCATGTAGGAAATGAACACCTCGCGCGACCGGTCGAGGTGGTAGCGGATATGAAAGCGGACAAAGTGTTCCAGCGCTTCAGCGGGCGCCAACTCCGGTTGCTCGGCTTCCGCCCAGGTTGCCAGCAGCGTTTCCATGTGCACCTGCAACAACTCGTTGAGCAGATCCTGCTTGGTCGGAAAATGGTTGTAGATTGCGCCCGCCTGGACACCTGTCTCCGCGGCAATCGCCCGCATCGAAACCGCCGCGTAGCCGGAACGCGCGAACAGCTCGAGCGCCACGTTGCGCAGCTTTTCCGCCGTTTCGGCCCCAGTTGATCCCGCTCGTCGCGCCATGCATCACACAATTAAATGAACGTTTGTTTATTTTAATCCGCTCCGACGCATTCGGCAAGCCCATGCCGACACGTCACACCGCACAGGGTCCGCCACAGCGGCTGGCTCAAACCTTCGGTGCGGCGCGATTACGCCAGCCAGCGCTTGCGGCGCTTGTAGTGCTTGACGTTTTTGAACGACCGTCGGCCCTCGCCGCCAACCCCAAGATAGAATTCCTTGACGTCCTCATTCTCGCGCAGGTCGCTGGCCACACCATCCATGACGATGCGACCGGATTCGAGAATGTAGCCATAGGTCGCGTATCTGAGTGCAATATTGGTGTTCTGTTCGGCCAGCAGAAATGAAACACCCTCCTGTTGGTTGAGTTTCTTGACGATCTCGAAGATCTCTTCCTGCAATTGCGGAGCCAGCCCCATCGATGGTTCGTCAAGCAGGATCATTTTCGGGCGGCTCATCAGCGCCCGTCCGATCGCCGTCATCTGCTGTTCACCACCCGATGTATAGCCGGCCTGGCTGGTCCGGCGTTCCCTCAGCCGCGGGAAATAGTTGTAAACCATTTCCATGTCGCGCTTGATCGCCGCCTTGCCGTCGCGCCGGGTGAAGGCCCCGGTCAGAAGATTTTCCTCAATGGTCAGATGGCCGAAGCAATGCCGGCCTTCCATCACCTGGATGCAGCCGCGGCGCACCAGCTCATTGGCGGTCTGCGCCTCGATCCGCTTGCCTTCTAGCTCGATCGAGCCTTTGGTCACTTCGCCGCGCTCGGAGCGCAGCAGATTGGAAATTGCCTTCAGTGTCGTGGTCTTGCCTGCGCCATTGGCGCCGAGCAGCGCCACGATCCCGCCCTCCGGCACCACCAGCGACACGCCCTTGAGCACGAGGATCACATGGTCGTAGATGACTTCGATGTTGTTGACCGACAGGATGGGCGTTTGCGCAGCGCCGGCTTCAATCTGGGTGGAGGTCGTCATGAACATTCTCCGGGCTTGGTCGATGGCTAGGGCGGATGCCATCCGCGCGGGAAACCTCCCCGCGCGGATGAGTTTCGGTTTTCGCCTCAGTTGGCGCAGGCTTCCGTCCGGTCCGGCCACGGTGCGTTCGAGGTCTTGTATTCCTCGGCCGCAGCGATCGCCAGCGGCGTCACCTTGTCAGTCATCGGGCTGAACCAGTCCGATGCTTTCTGCCAGTTCTCGCCATCCCACTCCTGGATGTACATCTGGTTATGACCAGAGTGGTCAGCGCAGCTCACGTTCATCGGCGCCATGAAGCCCGGCAGGCCGATGGCTTCAAGACGGGCATCGTCGATGGTGAGGTTTTCGAGTCCGACACGCATGTCTTCCGAAGTGATCACCGTCTTGCCAGATTTCTCCTGGGCGACACGGATGGCCTCGGCCATGATGACGGCGTTCACGACACCGCGATTGTAGAGGTTTTCACCAAACTTGGCGGCATCGACTTCGCTCTTGCCAGTATCGACAACCAGCTTCTTGATATCCTGCAACGCCGGGAAATCAGGTCCTACGGCATTGAAGTTGAGCGTCTTGTAGCCCTTGGCGGCAGCACCACCGGCACGGGCGTCATCTTCACCGCCGGCCCACCACACACCAATGAACTTGTCCATCGGAAAGCGGATCTTGGTGGCTTCCTTGACCGCGGTCGGGTTCATTGCACCCCAGCCCCACATCACCATGTAGTCGGGCTTGTCGCGGCGCACATTGAGCCATTGCGACGACTGGTTCTGCATTTCCTTGCCGGCAACCGGATACTGCAGCATTTCGAAGCCGTATTCCTTGGCCAGGTCCTCGATCAACGGAATCGCCTCGCGGCCGTAGCCGGCGTCGAGGAAGATGTAGCCGATCTTCTTGCCCTTGAGATTATCAAAACCGCCTTCCTGTTCAGCGATGTACTTGATAATGCCCGAAGCGCCGTCCCAATAGGTCATCGGCGGGTTGAACACCCAGGGAAACACGTCGCCCTGCGAGGCAGCCGAAAGGCCGTAAGCCATCGACAGCACCGGGATCTTGTCGACCGAAGCCTTGGGGATCACCTGCAGCGTGATGCCGGTCGACCAAGGGTTGAACACCAGCGTGTTCTTGGCCTTGGCCTGCTCGTAGCACTCGACTCCCTTCTGGGTGTCGTAGCCGGTTTCGCATTCATCGACTTCGATCTTGACGCCGTTAATGCCGCCATCGCGTTCGTTGAGCATGGTCAGATAGTCGTGCATGCCGTTGGCGATGGGAATGCCCGAACCGGCATAGGGGCCGGTGCGGTATGTCGGAAGCTGGATATAAACGCTGTCTTCTGCCTGCGCAGGCATCGCCATGCCTGTTGCCAGGACAACGGCAAGTGCTGCTGTGGTTTTAAGCAATTTCATGTTTTCCTCCCATGATCGCATTAACGTCTGAGCCAAAAGGTGCGACCGGACCTGGCTCGATGGCCCGGCGCCTTCGTTGATGCCCGTATAGCCAGGCATTTCGTCCGTGTTCAGGCATAGGGGAACGGCCAGACACGCAGTTTTTCCTTGCCGATCGCCCATAGCCGCGCCAATCCGTGCGGTTCGGCGATCAGGAAGAAGATGATGAGTGCGCCGACCACCATTTGGGCGATCTGGAACACGATCTCGGCGCCGACATCGATGCCGATGGCAGGCAAGCCGACACGCAACGCGATCGGCAGGATCCAGATAAAGGCGGCACCAAAGAACGATCCGACCAGCGAACCGAGCCCGCCGAGAATGACCATGAACAACACCTGGAACGACAGCGACACACCAAAGGATGATGGCTCCGCCGCTCCGAGGTAGAAGAACACGAACATCGCCCCTGAGACCCCCGCCAGGTATGACGATACCGCGAACGCCGACAGTTTCGCCGTCAGCGGCCGCACCCCGATCAGTTCGGCGGCAATATCCATGTCGCGGATCATCATCCATTGCCGGCCGATCCGGCCGCGAACGATGTTCTTGACCAGCAGCGTCAGCACCACGACGATGGCCAGCACCACAAAATAGCGCGTCACCGGCGAGGCCGACGGACCGGTCAGGATCAGGTCGCCGAAACCGCGGCGTTCCGGCACTTCAATGGCGCCCGAGGCATTGTAATTGTAGAGCCACGGAATACGGATGAAACACCATTCGAGAAAGAACTGCGCGGCCAGCGTCGTGACCGCCAGATAGAGCCCCTTGATCCGCAGCGACGGCAGCCCGAATGCAATCCCGATCGCCGCTGAAAACACGCCTGACAGCAGGATCATGACGATGATGTTCACTTCCGGGAAGATCGTCGTCAGCTTGTAGCAAGCGTAGGCCCCCACCCCCATGAAGGCGCCGTTGCCGAGCGACAATTGCCCGGCATAGCCGGTCAGCACGTTGAGCCCGATCGTCGCCAGCGCCAGGATCAGGAACGGAATCACGACCGATGTCAGCAGAAACTCGCTTGAGAACCACGGGATCACGAACACCGCAATCGCCAGGATAATGGCCATCCCGATACGGTCCTCGCGGATCGGAAATATTGCCTGATCGGCAATGTAACTGGTCTTGTACTGGCCCGATTCCCGATAGAACATCAGTCGCCCTCCCAGACATTGCCGCTGGACGACAGCGCGTGCGAACTTGGCCCGGTCACGCGAAACCGATGGCCGGTCGGAGCTTCCATGATCACTGCGTGATCGGCCGTTCCGACCTTGCGGCCGCCAATCTGTTCGATCCGGTGAATTTCCGCAGCCAGATCATCGGTTTCGATGTCGAAATGGATCAACGCTTCTTCCCGCACGGCCTCGATGACCAGCGACACATCGCCGCCGGCCACGGGGATGATGGCACGGTGGCCATCACCATCCGTTTGCGAGGCCTGTCCCAGTAGCTGCGACCAGAACCCTGCGGCATGCTCGATATGATCGGTGTGGCAATCGATGACGATGGAAGACAATCTGCTCTTGTGCATCGCTTACACCCTTTCAATAATGCGTTCGCCGAACAGGCCCTGCGGCCGGAACAACAGGAAAATCAAGGCAATCATGTAAGCCAGCCAGCTTTCGATGCCGCCGCCCACCAGCGGTCCCCAGTAGATTTCGCCAATTTTCTCGCCGATGCCGATGATCAGTCCGCCGACGATCGCCCCGGGAATGGAGGTGAAGCCGCCGAGAATAAGCACCGGCAAAGCCTTGAGCGCGATGATTTCCAGAGCGAACGACACATCCGAGCGCGCACCCCACATGATGCCGGTGGTCAGCGCCACGATACCGGCTGCAAACCAGACGATGGCCCAGATCTGGTGGAGCGAGATCCCCACCGACAGGGCTGCCTGGTGATCGTCGGCAACCGCCCGCAATGCGCGGCCGATCCGGGTCTTGTTGAAAAACACCGCCAGCGCACCAACCATGATCAGCGCAATCACCGCCGCCGCAATATCGATATGCTGCAGGATCAAAAGCCCGCCATCGCCGATCTCGAACGCCGTCGATCCGGTAGGTAACCCCAGTTCCTCGGTGATCATCTGCTTGGGCTCGCCGCCAAAGATGAACTCGCCGAAGCCGATCAGGAAATACGTGAGCCCGATTGTCGACATCAGCAGGATGATTTCCGGCTGATTGACCAGCGGCCGCATCACGAACCGCTCGACCCCAAGCGCCAGGAGACCCATCACCCCGATTGTCAAAATCAGTGCCAGATAGGCCGGAACTCCTTTTTCATGCAAGCCGACCAGCGTTAGTCCGGCAAACACGACCATGATCCCTTGCGCGAAATTGAAAACCCCGGAGGCCTTGAAAATCAGCACGAAGCCGAGCGCAATCAGCGCGTAAAGCACGCCGGCAACAAAGCCTTCCCACAGCACCTGGAGGAAGAAGTCAGGCAGTTCCACCATCTGCATGAAGGGGTCGATCAAGATTGAATAAAGAATATCCATCAGTGCGACACTCCCAGATAGGCATCGATAACATCCTGGTTGTTCTTCACTTCGTCCGGCGGTCCGTCGCCGATCTTTCGGCCGTAGTCGAGCACCACCACCCGGTCGGAAATATCCATCACCACGCCCATATCGTGCTCGATCAGCGCAATCGTCGTGCCCATCTGGTTGTTCACATCGAGAATGAAGCGGCTCATGTCCTCTTTTTCCTCGAGGTTCATTCCCGCCATCGGCTCATCCAGCAACAACAAGTCCGGCTCCATCGCCAGCGCCCGGCCAAGCTCGACGCGCTTTTGCAGCCCGTAGGGTAACTTGCCCACCGGGGTCTTGCGAATATGCTGGATCTCGAGGAAATCGATGATTTCCTCGACCTTTAGCCGGTGCTCGATTTCCTCGTTGCGCGCCGGCCCCACATGCAGCATCTGCCAGAAGAAGTTCTTGTGCATCTTCAGCGTCCGGCCCGACATGATGTTGTCAAGCGTCGACATGCCCTTAAACAGCGCCACGTTCTGGAACGTGCGGGCAATCCCCGAAGCCGCCGCCTGGTGCGGCTGCATTCGCGAGCGGCCTTCGCCGCGAAAGGTGATCACCCCTTCCTGCGGATGATAAAACCCGTTGATGACGTTGAGCATCGAGGTCTTGCCGGCACCATTGGGACCGATGATCGCGCGGATCTCGCCCTTGCGGATGTCAAACGAGATATCCGAGATCGCCTTCACGCCACCAAATGACAGCGACACGTTTTCGACCTTCAGCATCACCTCGCCCGGGGCAAGTCCGTCATCGGCGGCGCGGAGTTCGACATGCTTGATACGCGCGTTCATTCGGCAGCCTCCGGCATGGCGTTGACGACGGGAAAGGTCTCGGCATCCGCCACTTTGACGGTGGCGCTGATGTTTCCTTTGCGGCCATCCTCAAAAGTCACCTCGGTGTTGATGTAACGCTCGCTCGCCCCATCATAGAGCGCCTCGATCAGCGGCGCGTAGCGCTCGGCAATGAAGCTGCGGCGAACCTTCTGGGTCCGGGTCAGTTCGCCGTCGTCGGCATCAAGTTCCTTGTGCAGAACCAGAAACCGCTGGATCTGCGACCCGGCCATCATCGGCTCTGCTGCGAGATCCCGGTTCACCTGATTGACGTGCGCGGTCATCATCTCATAGACCCGCGGCATCCC
Source organism: Hoeflea sp. Naph1 (assembly GCF_046837775.1). GTDB lineage: Bacteria > Pseudomonadota > Alphaproteobacteria > Rhizobiales > Rhizobiaceae > Hoeflea. Next base: position 3,813,310 of record NZ_CP177286.1, read on the forward strand.
GGCCAGTTCCTGGTAGGAGCCGTAGGAAATGTTGTTGCGCTCGGCCCAGTTGCCCACGGCTGTCAGGTCGATATTGAGGAACACCGCGACAAAATCCTTGCCGTCGCCAAACGCCACCGCTTCCTTGATGTTGGGGAAGAATTTGAGCTTGTTCTCGATGTATTTGGGTGCGTAAAGCGCGCCGGTGGTCATCTTGCCCACATCCTTGGCGCGGTCGATGATCTTGAGGTGGCCCTGCGCATCGAAAATGCCGGCGTCGCCGGTCATCACCCAGCCATCCTCGGTCATGGTTTCACGGGTCTTTTCCGCATCCCCATAATAGCCGGCGAACATGCCCGGCGAACGGAACTGCACCTCACCATTTTCGGCAATGCGAATGTCTACATCGGGAGCGGCGGGCCCGACCGTGTCGGGACGCACTTCGCCATCCTTTTGCGCCGTGACATAGAGGAACGCCTCGGTCTGACCGTAGAGCTGCTTGAGATTGATGCCGAGTGACCGGAAGAACGAAAACAGGTCCGGCCCGATCGCCTCGCCCGCTGTATAGGCGGTACGGATCCGGGTAAACCCCAACACGTTCCTCAGCGGCCCGTAGATCAGCTTGTCACCAATCCAGTAGGAGATCCGCCCGGACAACGGTACCGACCGGCCTTCCAAAATCCTCTCGCCATAGGCCTTGGCCACCGCCAGATAGTGATGAAACAGCCATTTCTTGATCCGGCTGGCGTCTTCCATGCGGATCATCACGCTGGTCAGCAGGCCTTCAAAAACCCGCGGCGGCGCAAAGTAGAATGTCGGGCCGATCTCGCGCAGGTTCTGCGCCACGGTTTCCGGGCTTTCCGGACAGCTCATGCACAAGCCGACGACATAGCCCTGCGCGTAATTGAGGTAGTGATCGCCGACCCATGCCAGCGGCAAATAGGCCAGCACCTCGTCGTGCTCGCTCATATTGTCGAATTTGGCGGTGTCTTCGGCGGCCTTGACCGAGGCCGCCGCCGTCAGCATCACACCCTTGGATCGTCCGGTGGTGCCCGATGTATAGAGGATCGCCGAGATCTCGCTGCCATCGGAGGCCCGGATACCGACCTCCCAGTCGGCAACCACATGCGCGTCGGAGTCCGCCAGTGCCCGGCCCCTGTCCTGAACTGCGCCAAAATCATGCAAATGAGTGGGGTCATAATCGCGCAAGCCGCGCGGTTCGTCGAAAATCACCTCGGTAAGTCCGGGAACGTCCGCCGCCACCGACTGGACCTTGTCGACCTGCTCCTGATCCTGCACGACCGCAAACCGGACTCCGGCATTATCAAGCACGAAAGCCATCTCTTCGGCCACGGAATCAGCATAGACGGGGACAGGAATGGCCTTGAGCGATTGCGCCGCGCAAAACGCCCAGTAAAGCCTGGGTCGATTGGAGCCGACGATGGCGATACGCTCGCCTTCCTTGAGCCCCATGGCCTTCAGACCAAGCGCGAAGTCGCGGATCTCATCGCGTTGTTCGGACCAGCTCCAGCTCTGCCAGATGCCGTAGTCCTTGAAGCGCATCGCCGGTCGAGTCGCGAAACGCTTGGCGTTGAGCAACAAATATTGCGGAAACGTCACCGGCTTGCCGCCGGCAGTTACGCCTGTGGCTTCCATATCCTCCACTCTCCTCCCTGTCCGGACAGTTTGTCACCTTGTCCGGGCGCATGGTTTCCCATGCATTCGGCCGCTCCCCAGTGGCCAATTCGGCACCGGCTGAACCGGTGTCGTTTGTCCGGATCCTGGCGGCCTCCTCCCAGCCGCCGGGGTCCGTTTCGGTTCATGAATTAAATGAACGCTCGTTTACTTTATTCGTCTCCGCTCCCGTTGCAAGTACTACTTTCGGAATAGATCAGGCTTTTCCAGCCATCACTTCCAACCGGTCGACCAAGCCCGTGACGCCGAAGCGGATCGGGTCCGTCGCCGGCACGTCATGCTTCTCGGCCAGTGTCTTGAGCAGCGCTCTGGCCTCGTCCTCGCCAAGTTTTTGCGTGTTGACGGCGATGCCGCTGCAGGTGATCTCCGGATTGGTCAGCCGTCCGCAGGCAATGGTCATGTCGATCACGTCCTGGATCGACGGCAGCGCGTGGCTGACGCCGCGCATGGTCGTCCGGGTCGGCTCGTGGCAAACGATAAAGGCATCTGCCTGCGCGCCATGCAGCAGTCCCAGCGACACACCGGCAAAGCTGGGATGAAACAGCGATCCCTGCCCCTCGATCAGATCCCAGTGCTCGGGGTCAGCCGCCGGCGCAATCCACTCCACCGCGCCGGAGATGAAATCCGCCGCCACCGCATCAATCGCCGCCCCCCGACCGGAGATGAACACCCCGGTTTGCCCGGTAGCGCGGAAATCCGCGTCCAGTCCGCGCGCCCGCATCTCGCGCTCCAGCGCCAGCACGGTATATTTCTTGCCCACAGAACAGTCGGTGCCGACCGTCAGCACCCGCCGACCCGGCCGCTTGTTGCCCTTGCCAGTGGCGAACCGCTCGTCGGTAAACCGCACGTCGTGCAGATTGCCGCCACCCCGGGCCGCCGCTTCCGCAATTTCCGGAATCGACGCCAGCCGCACATGCAAGCCGGTCGCCACATTCATCCCGGCATCCAGTGCCTCGACAATCGACGTGATCCAGTGCGGCGGCAACACTCCGCCTGCATTGACCACACCCACCACCATGGTGTTGACACCACGCGCCTTGGCGTCGGCGATCGTCAGATCGGGAATGCCAGCATCCGCCTGGCAGCCGTCCAGTCGCAATTGGCCGATACACCATTCCGGACGCCAATCGACAATTCCGACGCCGGTCTTGGCAGCCAGCGCATCGGGCACATCGCCGAGAAAAATCAGGTAGGGTGGGTCAATGACCATCTCATGCTCCAGATGTTTTGATAGATTTCAAGCAGACAGCTTCATGCCCGCGACTGTAACCGTCAAGCAGGCAATTTCCGACTTTGCTCTTTTCTATCGAATCAAAGGAGGGTCATTCCTTTTCAGGCAGCACAAAGGCGTCGAAACAGGGCGTTAGCGAGATCCGGGTGTGACCGGTCAGCCCAGACGCATAATGCTCCAGCAGTTGCTTTCGCGCATAATGTACCGGACAGACCGGCACCAGCACCAGATCGGTTCTGGCCACCGCATTTCGGGTTCGCTCGTCAAGCTCGGGCACTGCCCGGAAGGGATCTGCGCCAATCGGCACGTATTCTGCGCCACGTATGCCCAGAAGATACGGAAACGGATTGGCGAAATCGAGGTTCAGAACACTTTCGAAACGACTCCCCGAACTGGCTTCCAGCGCCCTGATCGCCACCGTCGCCGCCTGCATCTCCTGAAGCAGCATATATTGATAATCCGGATCCGAGAATATCAGGAACGATGGCAGGGCCTCTGTTTCAGCAATCGCCTGATAGGTATCGCGGTGGGCAACATAAATACCGCGCATGCGCTCGGCCTGTTCAACAAACACCGGTTTGGCCGACACCCGTCCGAGGGGTCCCAGATCGGGCGCGTCGAGGTGAATGTACCTCGGGGCCACCGCCGCGGTTCGCGCCGCCTTGTGGATCAGCGTGCTGATGGTCGGCAGCGCAGTAAAGCCGATCAGCACCAGGATCGCCGGACCATAGCGGCCATAGCTGGAGATCGGCCGCAGCAATATCGCCAGCAGCGCCGGCCAGATTAGGATGAAGGCATGGCTACCGGTGTTCTGGGTCTCGTAAAACAGCCCGCAAACCAGCAGCAGCCCGACCCAGAACCAGTCCGCATCGACCCATCGGGCAATGCCTTTGGCCTGCGGCCTGCCACCGGCGGCCTTGTGCCCCGCAAGCGCTGCGGCCAGCAGCACGACGGCAAGCAACCCGCCGGCCCCCATCACGTCGAAATGCTGGGATGTGGCGGTCAGGAACCGCGGCAGCAGCGCATCGGTATTCTCCATGGCCAACCGTACGATATCGCCGATATAGAGGCTGACGAGTCCGGTTGTAAGTTCAGCGCCCCCGGACAGTCCGATGCAGATCAGCGCGGTGGCAATCGCTGTCGAAACCCGGATCCGTCCCAGCAGCAGTCCGAATAGCAGGATCGGCCCAGCCGCCAGGAACGCGGTGATCTTGCAAAACGCCAGCCCCAGCACCAGTGCGCTGAGCACGATGGTCTGGATCACCGGGCTGCGCACGAACAACACCGCCACCACCGTCAGATACAAAAGATGCGCGCCATGCCGGTTGTAGATCCCGAAGGCGTCAGTGCCCGGATACGGATAGAATTCGATGACAGAGAACGGCAACGCGGTAAACAGCATCCACGGCACCAGCAGCCAGAACGCCAGCTTGCCGCTGCGTTTGACCACATCCCACAGAATCAGCGCCATCACCGGCGCCGTGATCGGCAACCAGATCCATTGCGTCAGCAACACCGGGTTGGCCTCGGGAAACAGCCGGTTTGAAAACGCTGCCAGGAAATATTCGAGCGGCCCCACCGGGGCGAAAAAGTCACGCGCCGGCCATTGGCCATGCGCAACCCGGCCGATCGCATCGTAATAGATCAGCACGTCCCAATACATGGGCCCGATTGGCAGAACCAGCGGCAGGGTTTGCAGCAGCGCCAGCACCAACACGAAAATCGCCAGCAGCGAGTAGAGCCAAATTAGCGGTCGGCGCCCGCCCGACACGCCATCCCATTCTGAGTAAATCGCGCTCATGGCCGCTCCCGCAACTGATTCTTGTGGCGCGGAGTGTGGTCGATAGCGGCACAACGGGTCAACAATGGCGAGACCAGGCGTATACGACGAAGTGATTTATCCCCGTATGCTGAAAAACCGCAGTGGGCCGTGCCACGCAAAACGCGCATCTCCCGGTTCAGTCACAGAAAAGGCTTTCGGCCAGTTCGCGCCGATAATAGTCGATGTCGGTTTCATCGGGACGCGGACCGCGACCGAGGATACCGGCCAGTTTGAAAAAGCCTCTGCCGGGCAATCGAGCAGGTCCGCGGTTGACGACGCGCGCTGCGATGAATGGACGGCCAGCCTCCGCATCCTCACACATGGTGGCCTCAAGCGCATCGGTCACCTTGCTGATTGACCGGGGCGCGGTCAGGCCAAGCTCCCGTGCCAGATGGCCATAAGTGATGGGAACAGCTTCCGGCGGTAAGGCCTTGAGATGGCTGCGCACCTTGTCGCGCAAACCGGCGTTCTGTGTAGTCTCCCCGGCGGCTGCGTCCACTTCATCGGCAACTGACATTACAACGTCTCCCACATGGTCATTTCAATATTCATTCGGCATCCGCATGACACCGGGGACGGAACCCGCCTCCCCGTCCGGCGCAATTGTCTCAGACGCCGTCGGGGCGGCTCAGGACGAATGCCGCCGCGCCAGCCAGACAGACCGCCTGCACCGCGATCACCACGGCCGAAACCTGCAACGCAAGGCTCAACAATAGCGAGCAAACCATCATCGTGACCGCCATCGCCTTGAAGCGCGGCGCAATCGCCCCCTCCGCACGCCAACTGGCGATCATCGGACCGAAGCTGCGGCTGTCCTCCAGCCATTGCTGAAACCGCGGTGTGCTTTTGCCAAAGGCGAAGGCGGCGAGGATGATGAATGGAGTGGTCGGCAACAGCGGCAGCACGACGCCCAGACCGCCCAGCGCAAGCGCCACGGCCCCGACCGCGAACCAGAGCGGCCTGCGCAAGCCCACATCAAGTACGCGTTCAGGAAATATCCGTCGAACCATCCGCTCTTCTCCGTTTCCCGTCGCCACCGCGTTCGACCACGCTTTCATTCCGGACGCGCCTACGAGGTCGACGTGTTTCACTCACCCGATCTCACTCTCACGCGTTCATCAAGAACCAACGCCGGGCTGGCGTAGGCGCCGCCAGCGTGCATCTCGGCGGAGGTCCAGATTGCCTCCATGATTTCGGCTCTTGTCGCCTCATCGCGCGGTTCTGTTTCCGCCTCCGCATTGGCACAGTAGGGGAAGGGAATGATCCGCACGGCGATGGCAGCCAGAAACTTCCGGACTTTCATCGCCAAGGCACCAGTATGTGTCGAGGAAAGTATATTGATTGTCATGGTCTGTCCTGCCTTCAGCGGTAACCGACATTCATCACATAGTCGCGCAGCAAGTTCTCTTCATCCTGCACCTCCTGCAACAGTGCTTGCAGCAGGTCGCGCGCATTGAGCACGCCCATTGGCCTGCCGTTCTGGTCAATCACAGGGATGTTCTTGAAGCCGCTGCTCTTCACGATTTTCCAGACATCCTGAACCAAATCCTCAGGCCTGGCGGAAACCACCTCGCGGGTCATCGCCTCGACCAGTGGCGCGGTACAACTGGCGCCGGCACAGTGGCCGGTCTGGCGCACCACATCGGTCTTGGTGACAACGCCGGCCAACCGCCCTTCGCCGTCGCAAGCCAGCAGCATGTCGCGGCCATCATCAAGCAACCGTGCCGCCTGCAGCAGCGTCTCGCCCGTGCCTATTTGCAACAGCCGCCGGCGCGCGGCAGGCAGCAGCGCCTCGATCAACATGTCGCAGCCTCCGCTAATGCCGCATGGCCGCCAACCGGATCCGCGCCGGTTTCGGTGGCGCCAGGCACCGGCCATGCGCAGCAGACAATCCCGATAAAATCAAGATACCCGAGCGTCAACATCCTCAGGGCCTCCTTGCCGAGGCCGGCAACGGCAACGTGCCGAAATCCAGCGCGGAACAGGTAATCACCTTGCCCTCCGCATCGGCGGTAATGCGCACGCGGCGACTGGCGGAAAAGAAGGTCAGCCGCACCTTTCCCGCGTCGTCATCCTCGCCGCGTTCAAACCGGCTGGTGATTGCACCGCTGCGCATGTCCCGCTTCAAGGTGTCAGCATCAATGCGAAACGCCTTGGCCAGCACATCGGCATCAACTTCAATCATCTCGTCGGAATAGGAAATCTGGGTCATCTGCTGTTTTCACTCTGGTTAGCGCCGGGTCATCCGCGCCACGGTTTGGTCATTGGGCAACCGCCATCAATCAAGTCGGCCCCATCATTTGGCTCATGTCTGGCCAGGCGCATTCGGCCACTGACGTCTCGTCGAGGAAGGACAGAAACGCTTCCCGCGCGGCGGCAAACTTCGACCTCAGACGGCACTGCGGCTGCAACACGCACATTCCACCATCCGCACGAAAACACTCAACCATTGCAAACCCCTGCTCAAGATGACGCACCACCTCTCCGAGTGTGATGGTCTCGGCCGGACGCGCCAGCACCAGCCCACCGCTGCGCCCGCGTTGCGACTGCACGAACCCGCCACGTCCGAGATCCTGAACCACCTTGGCCAGGTGATGCTGCGAGATCCGAAATTCCTCGGCAATTTGCCCTGTCGAAATCGGCCGGTCGGGCGCGCCTGCCAGACGCATCAAAACCCGCAATCCAAAATCCGTGGAAGACGCCAACCGCATCGGTACTCCTTAACTGGTATTGACAATACCAAATATAGCGAAAGATAATAGGCATTGTAAATACCAATTAATGTCGGATTTGAACAGCGCAAACATCAGGGGGTTATGATGGGGCTATCAAGCGATAAATTGAACGATGCGGAGCCTGTTACGGGCCGGACGGCACCGGATCCCAGGGTGCAACGAGCCATCAGGCTCACGCTGGCGGTGCTGGGCAGCGTAGGAAGCCTCTTCCTGGCTTGGCCGTACTGGCGAGATTTCAGCTACTGGGCCGAATCACAGACCATGTGGCTGATCTATTTCATCGCCGGTTTTGTTCTGGCGATTTATGTCCTCTACACCTTCCTGGGTAACCTGCGCACCCTGTTCGAGCATGACGCCATAGAGCGCGCGGACATGGCCAATCTCGCAAAGGCTGATGATCAGGAGGATCGGTCATGAGCTGCGTCAAGGGTCAACCCTGCGAGGAAGGCAAGAAGCGGCGCATCGCCATCGCCGTGCTTGGACTGATGGCGCTGATCTTCATCGGATTGTCATTCGCGTCATTTCTTGATTCCCGCGGTCAGGTGGTACCGGACAAGGTCGAATATGCGGGCCATGATGCCGTTCAGGGCAAACGCGTGTTCCAGTCCTACAATTGCATGGGCTGCCACTCGATTGTCGGCAACGGCGCCTATTTCGGACCGGATCTGACCAATATCTACGCCAAGACAGGCCCGGCCTGGCTCGAGGCGTTCCTCCCCTCGGCTTCGCGCTGGCCTACCCGAACGGCGGTGCAGGTGCAACTGCAAAAGCCCGAAATCGCAGCCGAGGCCGGCGTTGATTCGATCGACGCCTATTTCGACAAGTATCCCGCCGCAGCCGAGCGGGTGGAACGGCGCAGCGCGCACGCCACGATCATGCCCAATCTGCCATTCAGCAGTGACGAAATCGGCCAGCTCATCAGTTTTCTCAAATACACATCGCAAATGGACACCGAGGGCTGGCCACCTGTTCCGCAGGTTGACGGTCTGAGCTTCCAGCAGGCCACCCAGATGCCGGCAGCAGCGATGTCCGCCTTTGCTGCAACGCCACCGTCTGATGACGACTCTGCGGCGTTGGTCGATCCAGTCGCACTGGGGGCGCAGCTCGCCGAGGAAAATGGCTGCACGGCCTGCCACGCCGCTGACAGCGAGACTCTCGTCGGCCCGGGATGGGGCGGGCTTTACGGCTCTGAACGCGCGCTCGAAGACGGCACCAGTGCGCATGCGGACGAACCATATCTGATCGAATCCATCATGGACCCGGAAGCGCATATCGCCGCCGGCTTCGATGCCGGGGTGATGCCACCCTATGCAGAAATTCTCGACGCCGAACAGGTCGGCGCCATCGTCGCTTATCTTCGCAGCCTCGGGGGAGAGGAACAATGATTCAGATCGAATATCAAACCCAACGACTAAGCCTGCGCTTCTTTCTGGTGATGCTTGTCCTGTTCCTGTTTCAAACCGGCTTCGGATTGTTGCTGGCGGCCCAGCATCTCGATCCGTTGCTGCTCTCGGGAGTGCTTAATTTTAACATCGTGCGCGCCGAGCACACCAATCTCGGCATCCTCTGGATTCTTGCCGGCTTCATCGGCACCATCCTGTTTGTCGGGCCGCTCCTGTCCAAACGCGAACTGGCCGCGCCATGGCTGATCAAATTTCTGTTCTACGCGCTATTGGCCGTTGTCGTCTGGAACGTGTTCACCCAGGTACTGGCACAACAGGGTATCGCCGGCTGGTGGCTCGGCCAGCCAATGCTGCAGGAAGGGCTCGAATATCTCGAAGCCGGTCGGATTGCCGACGTCGTCATCCTGATCGGTTTCGCCATCCTTTGCTACGTCGTTCTGCGCACCTTCCCACCGGTCAAGCAATGGAACGAAATCCATTGGGGTCTGGGGCTGGGCGTGCTGGCGCTGACGGCGGTATGGGTCTTCGGCCTGTTCTTCATCGAGCGTCTGGACCTGCAGGAATATTTCCGCTGGTATGTCGTCCATTACTGGGTCGAGGGAGTTTGGGAGGTTATCCATATCAGCCTCGTCGGCTTCCTCGTCGTGCTGATGTTCAAGGCCAACGTCAAGGCTGTCGGCTACGCGGTCTTCTGGGGTATTTCCCTGGTCTGGCTGTCCGGATTGCTGGGCAATGCCCATCACTATTTCTGGATCGGCACACCGGAATTCTGGCAGTTCTGGGGATCGCTGTTCAGTGCGCTTGAGCCACTGCCGCTGATCTTCTGCTTCTGGCACATCTATCTCGACGCCCACCACGACCGTAAGCCGATCGCCAACATGCCGGCCTTCGCCTTCCTTCTTGGTTCGGTCGTGCTCGAACAGGTGGGCGCCGGCATCCTCGGCTTCACCATGACCTTCGCTCTCACCAACGTCTGGTCGCACGGCACCTGGATAACGCTTAGCCACGCCCATCTGGCGCTGTTTGGCACGTTCGGAATGCTCGGGCTGTCAGCGGCATATTACGCGGTGCCGCTGATGCGCGGAATTCAGAATTTCGACCAGCGACTTGGCAAGATGGCCTTCTGGCTGGTGTTCACCGGAATGCTGGGGCTGGGATTCGTTTTCGCCATCGGCGGCACAATTCAGGTCTTTGTCTACCGCACCCTCGGGCTGGACTGGTTTGGTGGTGACGTGTCGGGGGCAATGCAGATCGCCAAGGTCTTTGTTCCGGTCTTCGGGCTGATCTTCACCATTGGCGTCACCCTGCTGGTGTTTGACCTGCTCACGCTCGGCCATCGCCCAGTTGTCACGCCTCAGGCGGACAATCTGGCGAGCGTCGAAACGCATCGCTACGCCGCCACGGCCGAAATGCCCCGATGGAAGCAACTGCTTACCGGTTGGGAGGCCGGCGTCTGGCTGCTCGGCATGTGGTTCTTCGGCGCACTGATCACCTTGGGCCTGTTGAGTTTCAACCTCTCGGGCGTGCGCGCCGGAAGCCCGTTCCTCCCCTATGCAATGTCCGGGATCGGTTATTCGGGGCTGTTGCTGGTGACCCTGCTGTTTGTCTGGCGGTTTCTCAGTTCGCTCAACGCCCGCAGCGCGACACCACAGGCAGCAGCCTTTGGCACTCCGCCGGCTGCACAGCCGGCTGAGTGAGGTCTCGAAATCCTGCGCACAAGCACGAACCCGGGCACTCGATGCCCGGGTTCCATTCCCCGGCCTCACGTGCCTCAACTAGTCAATCAAGACATCTAAACTCTCGGAGAAACCCATGACCACAGCCCCCCTGAATGACCGCAATGTCGGAGAAATCGCGGCCGAACTCCCTGGCGCCACGGGCATATTCCGCCGGTTTGGTATTGATTTCTGCTGCCACGGCGACATCCCGCTGACCCAGGCCGCCGCCGAGCGCGGGCTTGATATTTCCGAGCTGGTCTCAGCACTTCAGGCGCTCGATCCGGCAGCTGCACCTGAAGCCCCGCAGGAGACCGGCGCGCTGATCGATCACATCCAGACCCGCTATCACGATGTCCACCGTCAGCAGATTCCCGAGCTGATCGAACTCTCGCGCAAGGTAGAGGCGGTGCACGCAGGCCACCAGAACGCGCCCGAAGGTTTGGCCGACGTCCTGCAGGAGATCATGGCCGAACTGGAAACCCATATGCACAAGGAGGAACAGGACATCTTTCCCGCCATGCGGCTCAAGGCAGCAAACCCGCTCGCGGCCTCGATCAGCGAATTGCGTCATGACCACGATGCCCATGGCGTGTTTCTCGAGCGGGTCGGCGAGATTACCGACGACTACACACTGCCAGGCGACGCTTGCCGCTCGTGGGAGGCGCTTTATGCCGGAGCCGCACAGCTCAAGGAAGACCTGATGGAGCATATCCATCTCGAAAACAACGTGCTGTTCCCGCGCTTCGAAGCCGGCGCCACCGCCTGATTCCACCGGGCGACATCCGTCCGGATTTTCACCAAACGCCCGGCCCCGCCCCCCCCGGGGCCGGGCTCATGAAAAATCCACATCTCTCGCCCCCTGGGCAATATGGTTCCGGGAGGTAGAAGTTACCGGAGATAGACCGAGATCACCGGGACCCCTGTTGACCGGCCCCGAGGCGTAAAGGCGATACGGTCTCGAAGTCAGCCCTCGGCGAGCGTGTCGAGAACTGTCTCCAGCTTGGCCACGGTGCCATCGACATCACCAAGCTTGTCGAGGCCGAACAGCCCGATGCGGAAGGTGCGGAAATCAGCAGGTTCGTCACACATCAGCGGCACGCCGGCAGCAATCTGCATGCCTTCGCCCAGGAACTTCTTGCCGTTCTGGAATTCGGGGTCCTTGGTATAACTGACGACAACGCCCGGCGCCTCAAAGCCCGGGGCCGCGACTGATCTAAACCCCTGTGCGGCAAGCAGTGCGCGCACCTTGTTGCCAAGCTCCCACTGCCGGTCGCAGGCAAGATCGAACCCGAAATCACGGGTTTCCATCATCCGGTCGCGAAGCACCAGGAGAGCATCGGTCGGCATGGTCGAGTGGTAGGCATGGCCGCCTCCGACATAGGCCTGCATCATGTCGTGCCATTTGCGCAGATCCAGCGCAAAACTTGAGCTTTTGGTCTCACCTAGCCGCTCGAGCGCGCGGGCGCCAAGCATCACCAACCCGGCCGACGGCGAGGCGCTCCAGCCCTTTTGCGGCGCCGAAATCAGCACGTCGACACCGGTTGCTTTCATGTCCACCCAGATGCATCCGGAGGCAATGCAATCAAGCACAAACAGGGCACCAACATCATGTGCTGCTTCAGCGACAGCCTTGAGATAATCATCCGGAAGGATGACGCCGGACGACGTCTCCACATGCGGGGCGAACACGACGTTTGGGCGCTCTTCGCGGATCTTGGCGGTGACCACATCAATGGGTTGCGGCGCGAAGGCCGAGGTGCTTTCGTTGCCCACTTGGCTGGCCTTGATCACGGTAGTTTCAGACGGAATGTCGCCCATGTCGAAGATCTGGGTCCAGCGATAGGAAAACCAGCCATTACGGATGACCATTACCTTCTGGTCGGTGGCGAACTGGCGGGCAACCGCTTCCATTCCGAAGGTGCCTCCACCGGGCACAATGATGGCTGCATCGGCTTGATAGACCTCGCGCAACAGGACGTTGAGATCATTCATGACGCCTTGAAACTTCTTCGACATGTGATTGAGGGAGCGATCGGTGAAGACCACCGAAAATTCCATGAGTCCATCAGGATCCACTGGTGACGCCGTCATATTCATGCCCTCAACTCCTCTTCCCAGATGCCGGTCCATTTACAGGCTTGCCCAACGATATAGCCATGTTTCCAATAACATTGAAGGCATCCCGCCGCGACAAGTTCGACCAGACCGTCAAACTGGGTGTTTTCGCAAAAAAAATTGGAACTTCTTAATTCAATCAAGACACGGGATTCGTTACGCACCGAGACCGCTGCAACCAGCCTGATCTACCGTGCCATGAGGAGTTCGAGAAAGGAGGGCGAAAGCGCCGCGCGCGCCATGGTTCTGCGATAACGAAATGCATCAACGCCTGTCGCCCAGATCCGATTTGATGCAACGCCCACAGGAATTGTCTGGCAAACACCGGCTTACATATTCATGTTCACTGGCTATGAGCGACAACAGCCGCGACACGCTCCAGAAATCGGCGCTCCTCATCGTCCCCGCTGCCCGTCGGGACCAGGTCGTGCAATCCCACATGCGCCCCGGCATCGATCACGCGGTCAATTCCGCAATCGCGGTAGAAATGGTTCAGCGTGGTGATCGTGGTCTCGTCCGGAGTGCGCATCAGCATGAGCGCATGCGCCTGTACCGCATGCCCGCTCGCCATCGGGCGCCAGCGCTGTGCGGTTCCGGCAAATTTTCGGCCCGCCACGGTAACGTTAAACCGGCCATCACAGAAGGCACCGGACACCGGCGCGTGGCAGGAGCTTACGCCCGCCTCACTAAGGGCTTCGCAGATCGGCGCTGTCAGCCGTTGATAGGCTGCCTCCAGCGACGGGGTCGCACTCCGCAGCCCGCGAAATACCAGCGTCAGGTTGACGACCCCGGGGCCCTGCGGAACCAGGTCGCCCCCGGTGGCGCGCAGATGCACCGGCCAGCCGGCATTTGCAGCCCCCGTACATGCATCGTCAAAGCCGGAAAAACCGCTCATCCGTGAAGGTGCTACCAACGCAGTTTCGCACGACCATAGCAGAGCCGCGGCGGAACGGCGGCCGGCAGCAACATCAGCCAGCCGATCCGCCTCCCACGCCAACGCCTCTGCCAGCGCCAGTTCTCGCACCGGACCATGATCGGTCGACGCGGTCACGTGATGCGCCCGATCAGGTCTCCCTTCCGGACGATCGCATCGGCCTGCTTCTCGATTGTCAACACCCCGTCGGCAGGAGCGGTCACCTCGAATTGCGATTTCTCGACCATGATCTCGGCGATCAGCATGCCCTTGTGCACGTGCGCACCATCAGAGACCAGCCAGTTGGTGATCACCGCTTCGGTGTCCTCCTTCCACAAATCGGAGGGGATTGTTACGTCAGTAGCCATATCATTGGTCCTTCAGCGAGCGCTCTTTTGCATCGCATGATAGGCAGCGACGATCTTGTCGGGGTTGGGCAGGCAGAACTGCTCCATATTTTTCGCATAGGGAATCGGCACATCGGGGAAGGTCACACGCGCGGGTGATGCCTTCAGCTTCGAGATGTCGTGTTCGGTCACGGTGGCGATGATCTCGCCGGAGACGCCGTAACTGTGATAGTCCTCGTCAACCACGATCAGGCGCCCGGTCTTGGCCACCGAGTTAATGACCGTTTCACGGTCGAGCGGGACCAGCGACACCAGATCGATCACCTCGGCACTGACGCCATTTTCAGCCAGCTTGTCTGCTGCCTTCAGCGCGTTGTGAACCCCCATGGCGAGGCCGACGAGCGTTACGTCGGTGCCTTTACGTACGACCTTTGCCTTGCCGATCTCGACGATATAGTCATCCTCGGGGGTGTTGACGGTGGCGCCGGCTTCGGTGCCCAGCCAGCCCATGCCTTGCAGCCGCTTGTGATACATATAGACCACGGGGCTGTCGTCGCGGATCGCCGCGGTCATCAGTCCCTTGGCGTCATAGGCGTTCGACGGAGAAACGACCTTCATCCCGGGAAGATGCGCAAAAGTGCCGTAGAGGCATTGCGAATGCTGGCCGGCATCGGAATATCCACCGCCGGTCGAAGTCATCAGCACCATCGGCACCTTTGCGTTGCCACCGGAAAAATAGATGTTCTTGGCCATCTGGTTGTAGATCGCATCGAAACAGACGCCGAAGAAATCGACGAACATGAGTTCGACAATCGGCCGCATTCCGTCCATCGCCGCCCCCACTGCGGCGCTGATGAAGCCGGTTTCGGAAATCGGGGTATCGCGCACGCGCTCCTTTCCGAACTCTTCGAACAGGCCGCGGGTATTACCGAAGATGCCGCCGAAACCACCGACATCCTCTCCCATCACGAAGACGGCCGGGTCACGCTGCATTTCCTGCTGTATCGCCTCCGCCATTGCACGTGCGATGGTCAGGCGGCGTTCGTTGGTTTGTTGATCAGGCATTGATTAGATCCTTTCTTTCCACTCAGGTGGCGGTCGGGAATTCAGGCGAAGACGGCCGTCAGTGCATCAGTACCGGCAGCGGGCTTGCTCTCACGCGCAAAGGCGATGGCATCCGCCACCCTTTCGTCCGCGCGTTTCTCGAGCCCGACAATTTCATCTTCGGTGGCATGGCCATCCGCCATCAAACGCGCGCGCATTTTGGGAATCGGATCCTTGGCAAACAGCGCGTCCTTCTCGCCTGCTGGTCTGTACTGCTCGGCATCCCCCATGAAATGCCCCGCCAGTCGGTAGGTCTCTATCTCGATCAGCGTCGGACCGTCGCCGGCACGCGCCCGCGCAATGGCTTCACCCGCGACATCGAAGATCGCATAGGGATCATTGCCGGGGATGTAGTGGCCGGGCATACCGTAGCCTGCCGCGCGCACGTCGTTGCGCGCCACGGAAGTGGCCGCGGACTTGGGAACCGAAATGCCCCAGGAATTGTCTTCAATCACGAAAACCACCGGAAGCTTCCAGACCCCGGCAAGATTGAGCGCCTCGTGAAAAGCACCCTGGTTTGCCGCACCTTCACCAAGAAACGCGACCGCGACTCCCGACTTGTTTTGCAGTTTGCGCGACAGCCCGACCCCGCAGGCGGGACCGCAACTCTCGCCGATGATGCCGGAGCAGGAAAAATTCACCGCAGGGTCAAACAGGTGCATGTGGCCGCCGCGGCCACCCGACAGGCCCGTGGACTTGCCGAAGATCTCGGCCGCCATTTTGCGCAGGTCAACGCCCTTGGCGATCGCCTGGTGATGTGGCCGGTGGGTCGCTGTAACGGCGTCGCTCGCATCGAGATGCGCGCAGACCCCGACAGCCACAGGCTCCTGCCCGTTCGACAGATGCATCTCGCCCGGGATCGGTCCGTTGGCCATGTTGAATGCGGGTGTCTTGCCTTCGAGGTAGATCTTCTCGATGGCTTCCTCGAAGCGGCGGCTGACCACCATCATCTCGTACATCCAGAGTGTCTGGCTTTTCGTCGGTTGCATATGACTTCTCCCAATTATCGGATTGCCTGTGGCGCGGGGACAACTCAAGACTATGCCGCATCGGGCCGTCTGCATTGACGCAGATCAATGGTCGAACGGCGACCAGTTGCAAAGCGTATTGCGCGCGCGAACTTGCCGAATCCGGCCATGTCGGAAGCAGACAGTCGTGTGCCCCGCCCCCGGGTTTGCCGGCGGCTCCAACGCGCCAGAAAGTGGCTCGAGGACAATGCGGTTTGGGAGGAAGATTCAGTCCGGCGCGGTGGGCAATTTTCTCGGCATGTCGTCGCTCTGCGAAACGGTTTGTCGCTCAATCATGCGGTGGACGCGCATGGGCCCTGGCCCCTTGTGCAGTGCCAGAAGCCGGTCAAAAACATCGGCGTCGGCATGGGTGCGGCGTTCATGGTGGCGAATGTACTCGACCCAAGTTGGAACGTGATAGGTTTCGGTCCAGCTGTCAGGGTTTTCCAAGTCACGCAGCAAGGCCCATTGCTGGGCACCGTCGCGGATGCGCACGCGCCGGCGACGGCTCATCAGCGACAAAAAGGCCGGCACGTCTTCCTGTGCAATCTCGTAATCGACCATGATCATGATGGGTCCGCTTCGCTGTGTAATTTCCAGCTGGAGCGGTGGTTCCGTGAACCGGTTCAGCGGGTCCAGGTTGAGTTCGGTGGAATCGGGAAGTGCTGCGAATTGCCCGACGAGGATGCCCGTAAGCAACACGGCTGCAGCACAAAGAAGCGCAAAAGTGACGCCGAAATTTTCAGAGGTTGCGCCCCAGATCCAGCTGCCGGCCGCCATCCCACCAAACACCCCTGTCTGATAAAGAGCCAGAACCCGGCCCACGACCCAACGTGGCGTCGACAGCTGCATTGTGACATTGAAAAGCGACAGCGAGATCACCCAGCAGGCCCCAGCCATCAGCAGCGCGATTGCACTGACGGCCAATATGTTGCTCAGGGCAAGTGCCGCTGTACTCGCGGCGAATCCAAGAAATCCCAAACGGGCGATCAGTTCGTTGTGAAAGCGTGCGCGCAAAAATTCATTGCTCAGCGCGCCAGCCACAGCGCCGAAACCAAAACACCCCAAAAGCGTGCCGTAGATAATGGCGCCACCGCCGAGATGCTCGCGCACCACGAGCGGCAATAGTGCCTGGATCGCGATCGCCGCCAGACCGAACAGCAAGCCGCGCAGGATGACCCGGATCAGGTTTGGCGACATCGCGACATACCGAAGCCCTGCCGCGAAAGCGCCGCCAAAGGGTTCACGTGGCAGCCGACGCGGCGACCGTTCCGGTTGCCAGTTGAGCAGCGCAGTAATGATCGCAAAATAGCTCAGCGCATTCACCGCAAACGCCGCGGCCGCCCCGGCTATGGCGACGATCACCCCGCCCGCAGCCGGGCCGATGCTGCGCATCATGTTGAAGCCCATACTGTTGACAGAAACCGCCGCAGACAGATCGTCACGCGGCACGATATCGCCCACCGTCGCCTGCCAGGAAGGATTGTGCAGCGCCGTTCCACAGCCGATGAGAAACGTAAAGAACAACAGTGTCCATGGGGTAAGCAGCTCTTTGTAGGCCAGGGCCGCAAGTGCCAGCGAGACCAGCAACATGAAGCTCTGAGCCACAAGCATGATTTTTCGGCGGTCGAAATTGTCGGCGAAGACTCCGGCTGCCAGCGAAAAGATCATGATCGGCAAAGTGACCGACGACTGCACCAGCGCCACCATGCTCGGAGATGAGGACAGGCTTGTCATCATCCAGGCCGCGCCAACCGATTGCACCAAGCCGCCGAAATTGGACGCGAGCGTTGCTATCCAGAGCATCCGGAACGTCTTGTTGCGAAAGACCGAAAGCGTCGGCGCAGAGTTAGGCATCCAGCAAATCCCTTTGAACCCGCCACGCCATCCTAGCTGCTCATGGTTGCGTGGGCAGCAATTAAAGTTTTCATTGCTCTCTCCACGCATTTCATAGGACTTCGTTACCCGATGGTCGAGTGGCGACGATCCAGATTATAATGGCGTTCGGTGGATATCGTCAGGTCAAAAGGATCGATGGGGCCGGCGGCGTACTGAAGCGCAGCGCCAGACGAATCCGAACGCGTCTCATTTTCGGTATTGGCAATCTGCCATGTTGTACAGAGGTCACGCCACTCTGTTTGCACGGCTGCGGCAACACCTGATTTCGATCCCCGCACGGTCAAGAGGGACGGCACGTCTAATGCTACCGAGCCGTTTACACCTCGACGCGTAAGTTCAATCAGACGATTGCCGGCTCCAATCAACTATCATTCTCGACTCGCGGTGCGCGAACTTTGCCACCGTGATCGACGTGCCGGTTTGCAATACTGACCATTTCGCTTCTTCGTACCATCTTGCGATATGGCTTCATTCAACTCGCTTGCGCGTGGGCGTACTTGCCCCACCAGACTGCCCGTCGACCTTCTCTGGAATTCGCTGAACGAAGATACAGAAAGCATAAAAATGGATCGGATTTTGTAAAAATCAGACCCAAGATTGACAGCTAAGCCATGGGAAAAAGATGGTGGGCGCGCACGGGCTCGAACCGTGGACCCGCTGATTAAGAGTCAGCTGCTCTACCAACTGAGCTACGCGCCCCACCTATTCCGACGAAGCGGAACGAAGGGGCGTATAGACCGGATAAACGACCATGTCCACACCGTTTTGACTGAAATCGACAGCACTGGTGCAGATCACCGCGCCAGCGGTTTAAAACAGCAACCGACCCTCGGCGATCTTTACGGCCTGGCCACCAATCCGGGCATGGGAAACTTCCGATCCGGCACAATCAAGGTGCAGGTGAATCAGTGATGGCCGGCCCATCTCTACCCCCTGCTCGATCACCAGCGCGTGGTTGCCGTCAAGCAAGCCGTCATAGAGATGGATCGCCCCCGACAGTGCCGCCACAGCCGATCCCGTTGCCGGATCCTCGACAATGCCTTCGCCGGGCGCAAACATGCGGGCGTGGAACGAGGCCGTATGGTTCATGCCACCACGGCAATAGATATAGGGGTGGGCCAGTTGCCCGTCGCCCATCGGCGCTATCCGCTCCCAATCGGCAGGGTTGCATTCAGCCTTGGCAGCGGCAGCCTGGTCATGCACCGGAACCATCACGAACGGCACGCCCGCGCTCCACAACGACACACGGTGATTCTCGAACCCGATCTCCTGCGGATCGAGCCCGAGCGCCATGCCGATATCGGCGGGCTCTATCTCCACATTGAAACACTGCGACAACCGCGGCAGGTCGAATTCGGCAAAGCCGGCATTGCCGGCGCAGATCCGCACCGCGCAGCGCACTGCGCCGATCCCCTCCTCCAGCATCTTGACCATGTCCATGCCATTGGCCGGCGCCTTGCCACCGAGCCGGCGGTCGGCCAGCGCAACCGCCGCCCCCACCGTCGGGTGGCCGGCAAACGGCAATTCGCGGCCCGGCGTAAAAATCCGCACCCGCGCCGTATGCGCCGGGTTCTGCGGCTTGGTCACGAACACTGTTTCGGAAAGATTGAACTCGCGCGCGATCGACTGCATCTGGGCGTCGCTGAAATGATCCGCCTCAAACACCACCGCCAAGGGATTGCCGGCGAGCGCCGTTCCGGTGAAGACGTCATAAATTGCATATTCCGTCATGCCACCGGTTACCCCTTGTATTTCACGTACGCGGCACTGCCTGCCACACTACGCATCCTATCCAATTCCATTCCCCTGCCAAGCTGTACCGATCTGGCGCGCGTCAAAATGATACGCCAACAGTGCCTGCATGTAATCAGGCGCGGTCGCACCGGCATCGGCTGGCGCGCACACAACCACGACATCGTCGATCTCCTGCTCGGCCGATGTCCGTACATGTTCACGGATCCGCGCCACCAATTGTTCCGCCGTCTCGGCATAACGGAAACGCCGGAAAACCGACACCATCCGGCCGTGCCGCCAGCACAACAGCCGGCCCTCCGCTTCCGCCTCCATCAGGTCGAGCCCGGTCTCTTCCAGTGCCTCGCGGCGGATGGCGCCGTCTACATCGACCAGATCGGCAGCAATATCGGACGGGTCAAGCGACCCAGCCGGCGCGTAGACCCGTCCTGGATTGGCGGTATTGGCAGCCATCCGGATCAACAACATGGCGCCATCGCCTGACAGGATCACCGCTGAACCGAACAGGTGCCAGGCATCTGCCTCGGGCCGGATTTTCAGCCAATGCAACAAGGCGGCAAAGGGAACGCGGTGGCTCACGCCTGAAATGACGCCATGCTCGAAAGTGAGCCCGCGATGCAGCATCACCGTGCCATTGTAGAGCCAGGGCCGCTCACGCTGTTCGCGCTGCCAATGCGCGTCCACTGCCTCGCTCTCGGCAACCCGCCAAGGATGCTCGTCCGGATCGAACCGCAGATGCACCGCGTCAAGGCTGAAGATCTGGTTTTCCGGAATATTCCCCATCCTTCAGACCATGTCGAAGGTCATCGCCACCGGGCAATGATCCGAGGCTTTGGGCCGGTCCCAGCCGGTGCGCGGAAAGCGGTCGACTTCCTGACCGGCAGGAAACAGCGTTCGCCACGGCTGCCCGCTGCGAATGATGTCGGGCTTGCGGTCACGGTTGGTGCGGGTCAGCGCAGGCGAGGCCAGCAGATAATCGAGCTGGCACAGATGCCGCTCCTCGGGTCCGCGCGTGTGGTAGAGCGTCCAGCGGTCCATTTCCGGCCGCCGCATCACCACGTTCTCGGCAAAGCCGTCGGCGGTCAGTACCCGCACCGCGCCATCATCTTCCTTGGCCGGCGTGAACTGATAGCCCGTGCGGCGGTCGCCGGTGATCACCAGCTTTTCGGTGTAATCATTGAAATCGCCGGCGATCACATAGCGCTTGCCGCCGCCATCGACGCCAAACCGGTCGGAAATGATCTTGCGCACCGCCCCGGCTTCGGCCACCCGCACCGGCATGGTGTAACTGCGGCCATCGACACCATCGCGCGGGCCGCCCATCGATTTGAAATGCACCACATAGACGGTCAGCCGTTTGTTGCCGACCTTGATATCGACCTCGAGACAATCGCGCTTGAGGATCCGGTCGTGCGGTTGCGCCAGTTCCTTGAGCTCGGGCACATAAAGACCCGCCGCCTCGTAGGTCAGATGGGCGTGGCTGGTGACCTCGAGGATCTCGATCGGCGCGCCGTCGAGTGTTTTGTCGCGCGCCATCAGGGCCAGATTGATGCCACGGCCATCATTGCCGTCGACCAGCACCTTGTGGCGATAGCCATCGCCGATCATCTTGAACAGATAGCCATATTCGAACCGGTGCAGCGTATCGAGGCTTTCAACTTCCTGCAGGCAGAGGATATCGGCATCGGCCTCGGCGATGGCCAGCGCGGTGAGTTGCCGGGTATCATCGGTCAGCGACACCGCGCGGGCGATCTCGGCCTGGCGGTATTGCGCCTCGGAGCTGAAATCATAGAGCTGCGATACCCGGTCCTGCCTCAACTCGTTGCGGTAGCCGGAAAAATCGAACCGGCTCATCAGGTTCTCGGCGTTGAAAGTGGCAATGCGAATGCTCATGCGGCGTCCTGGCTTAGGGTCCGGAGAATGCGGCCGGGCTGATTTGCCCCGGCGCCTGTGCTCCCGACCCTATTGCGCGGTCCGAACCGATGCAATTGCCGCCGGGAATGAAACCACTGAGCCGGCGCTGTGCCGCTTACCGATCATTGATCAGCCCCAGCACCAGCCTTTGCACGGCACCGCCCTCACCCATTTCGACCCGGTCGAAATCGCGGCCGCGCTGCCGCTGCCAGTCCGACAATTGTTTGAGCCGAGCCTGCAATTGCGCCCGCACCTTGTTGCAATCGCCGTCGTTGGAGGCGCTGAGTCCGATGCTTGCCGACTCGATCTCGCGCACCATCTCGATGATGTATTGCCCGTGCACCTTTTCATGGGCCGCGAGCCCGTCGTAAAAATCCTTCCAGCGCGAGGCCACGTCCGATGGCATCTTGCCGCGCGGCTTGGGCAATGTGTAGGTGATGATCAGTTTCGGTCGCGCCGAGGCCAGCACGCAGCCGCCATCAGCCCGGTTCTGATAATCCCGCCGCCAGGTAAGCTTGAAGGTGGTGTGGGCAATGGTGCGTCGGTCACCTGCAATCACCGGGCCGTTGGCGCCGATCGACTGGTAGAGTTCCCGCCCCGACTGACCGCTGATGGAATAGGTTTTGACCTGCTCGACCGCCTCCCAGGCGAACGCCGGTGCCGACAGCGTGGTAATCCCCAACAGGGCTGTGGCGCAAACAACGAGGCGGTAGACAAGGCGCATTGAGAACTCCAGCTTTTTCGCGGCGGGCCTGACCGTATGCAACCGGCCACTACCGCCTCCACACAGGGCCGTCAGCGTTCAAGTATCGACGCCACCGGCCCGGCGGTTGTTGCGGCAAACTGCGACAAAACCATGTCGGATGCAAAGCGGGCGCATTCGCGTTGGCCGTTATGTTCCGGTCCCGGCTTCAGGCCTGGGCCAAGTGGCCACGTGCAGGCGGTTCGGCAAGGATCGCCCAGCCAGGCCTGCGGAACAGGAACCAGCCATGGCCGCTGGACTTGATCATCCACAGCAGGATCAGCGGCGACACGGTTGCCACCGCGATGACCAGCACCGAGATCCAGCCGGCACCGAGTTCCGGCATCAACCGGATCAACGCCGTGCGGGTGACTGCCATCGGCAGGAAAAAGGCGAGATAGACGACGATCGAGTTTTCCCCGGCATGGCGCAAAAAGCGGGTCACGGGGCCGGCGCAGGTGGCCAGCAGCGACGCCGAAGAGATGATCGCCAGTGCCCCGGCAAAACCAAGCCCGAGCCCGACCAGCGGCAGATCCGACAACCGCTCGCCCCAGGGCGCAAGCGCCATGGGCACCGGCGCGAACACCAGCATGCCATTGGCCGCCGCCCAGCCCGCCAGCATCCAGAGCCCGGCGAGCCGGTGGGCCTGAACCCAGCTTGCCGCGCGGAAGATCCGCGGAGCTGCGGCGAAGCCCGCGAAGAAGAACACGTAGCGCGCGGCGAACTCGTCGATCACCAGCCAGCCGGTCATCACCGGGGCGGCGTTGAGCACGGCCGCCGCCAGAAATACGATCCATTTCGGCACAGTGACGAGCAGCCGCGTGACGACAAAAAAGATCGGCAGCAGATAGATGAACCACAGCGTCCCGAACGGTTCGACATAGGAAATCAGGTAGTGCGCAAGGGTTGGTCCGGGGCCTGCCTCGATCATCATGACCGGCGCCTTGAAGGCGAACTGGATGCTGAGCCACAGCGCGTAGAAATAGGCAAAATGGACGACCTTGCGATCGAGATAAAGCCGCCACGGGCGGTTGATCACCAGCCCCAGGAACAGCCCCGAAATCAGGAAGAAATCCGGCATCCGGAAGGGTTTGGCGAAGGCCACCACCAGCCCCATGAAGCCCTCGTCGCCGAGCGCCTTTTCCACCCCCAGCGTCGAATGCATCATCACCACGAAGACGATGCAGACGCCCTTTGCGACATCGACCCAGCCAACCCGGCCGGGTGATTGGTTCTCAGCTGCTGACACGGGACGTTCCTCTTTGCAGCTGAAGTTTAGCGCAGGTGCCATGACGATGGGTTAGCGCGGCAACAAACCGGTCAAGACCGTTAAGCATCGGTTAACACCGCCAGTCCGCGCCGCGCGCCGCCGTGATTGTCAGACGTCGAGCCACCGGACACGGCAAACAAATTCACGAAATTTTACTGATTGTCACTTTCCGTGTAGGGTGCCCCTCCGTGTGCGCAATGCTGCGCGCCCGTTTTCAGATTGGACATCCCCATGCAGATCCCCACATGGACGAAACCCGCCCTCCTCGGAGCGGCGGCAGGAGCCGTTGTGCTCGCCATCGTCGGCTTCTCAAGCTATGGCGGCTGGGTCACCGGCGGCACTGCGCAGGAAATGGCCGACAAGGCCGGCAATGATGTCGGCACGCAGATCGTTTCCGCGCTCTGCGTCAAGAAATTCGTCGCAGCCCCCGGCGCCAGCATGCAGCTGGCCAAGCTCAAGGAAGCCAAATCCTGGGACCGCGACAACTTCATCGAGGACGGCGGCTGGGCAACCATCGACGGCGTCGAGGACGGCATTGATGGCGTTGCCGACGCCTGCGCCGACCAGCTGGCGGCGATGGACGAACTGCCCGCCGCAGTGATGGCGCCTGAAGCAGCCGAAGCGCCTGCCGTCAGCGGCTGAGCCAGACCACGACACGTATTGAGGGCAGTCCGGCACAGCGCCGGGCTGCCCTTTTTCATGGCCTGTTGTGAGGTTGCTCTGCCTCGCAATGCCCGCAGCTTTCCAAGTGTGCGGCGGTGCGCGGCAGGGGCGGGCCGGCCACGCCGATTGCGCGGTTGTTTGATCCGCATCATTGCATGACGGCGCTGCGCTTGTAGGATGAGATATGACGACCATCATCCTCAGCCGATTGGAGCAGGCCTTGAAACCGACCATGATGATTTTCGCCGCCGGAATGTTGACCGGCATGACCGCGCTTGTGCCCGCCGCGTCCGCTGCCAGTTGCTGGGACCTGTGGTACGAGCGCAACGCGATTTACGCCGACAATGGCTACTGCTTTTCCACCAGCCTCGGCAAACGCACGTTTGGCAATGCCGACTGCTGGACCAAGAATCCGGAGCTGAGCCCGCGCGAAACCCGCCGCGTGGCCAAGATCAAGGCCGAGGAACGCCGCCGCGGCTGCAAGGTCAACTGAGCCGCATCGGGAATTGGTGAGCACCGGGCGCTGAAGCGCGGGGGCAATCAGCTTTTGGGTGGAGGATCATCCGGCGCGGACCTGTCCGGTGCCGGCGCGAAAACTGCCCGTTCCCTGCGGGCCTCTCGCCGCGCCGCCGCGTCCCCGTTGACGCTTCTATACTGGCCAGACAGCCGGAAACGCACCCGCGCGAAAAATCCGCCGGGGTGTGGCCATGAGATCAGTCCGGAGGGCCGCACGCGGGCAGTGCCTCAAAACAAGTGTAGTAGGGTGGCGCTGAGCGCGCGCGGCCCGAAACTCGCCGGCTGCTGTCCGGCATCCGACAGGCGCTGGCCTGCTTCCCGCGAGGCCCGGCTTCCTCACCGGCCTCCCGCCCGGGTTGCCCCGGCCGCGATCCGGACAGACCGCGGGAGATGCTTTTGGCGCATGTTCCGGCACGAACCCCGGTCAGGCTGAGAACGATGCGTGTCCGCTGGCCCGAGTGAAATCACCCGCGCCTGGGCCCGCATCCAGCCCGGCCGTGTCCGCCACAGGCCCGTTCCGGTTCTCCGCTCCCCACCCGCCGTGCGGCAGGCAAAAGCGCAAATTCCGGCCCGGTGGCTGGCGCGCCGCGCCGTTTTCGGGCGCGGGCTGCCAGCGGAACCACGATGGCCACCGCCTCCCCTGACCCGACGCCCTACGCTGGGACACCGTGCCAGAGGCATTCCCTCCCGCCTGGCTCGAAACGCTCGCGATCCATCCGGCAGCGGAAGTGCCGGGGAGTATGGCATGGGGCAAATGGGTGTGGAAAAGATTGGGGGGGACCCAAAGAAAAACACTAAAATTCACTCTGAAGAACAAGTTTACAAATAAGCGCTAGAAAAATATTGCCTTATGAATCGGGTGTGTAGAATCGTAGTGATTTACAAATGCAGACCTCAAAGCCCACGCGAAATGATGTCCATCATTTTTTAAGTTTGTAAAAACCTCAGATTCCGATCTATCATCCGGGTCTACATTAGTGAGGTGTTCCCTCACCTCTGAATCAGAAATACTCCTGATAAAAGAATCGTAAATTCGTAAAGACTTGTGTATTTCTGGACCAAAAACATAAAGAAGCCGCTCAATCGGGGTCATCTTCATCATATCTCTACAAATAATTCTTTTCTGCCGCCAAGATTTTTGAGCCATCTCTGCGCACATCACGATACCCGCAAAATAAATAAGCTTTCTGGAATAAACTAATTTAATATTTCTCAACCCCCACGACTTACCAAGCTCTGTCGTTTTGAATTCAAAATCGATACATATAGTACGATAATATCTAATAATATCATTGAGTAAAAATAACCCAAGCTGATGGTTTGTTATTCTCTCCGAGATGTATCTTTCAATTATCCTATCAACCAATTTATTATATAAATCTATATTATTAACTGGCATCGACTCCAACACCAATAGCATCCTCTGTGTGATTTTACTATTATCATCATTTGATCCACCAATATTTTGGACCATATCATCAATGTTTATTACGCTTTCTTTAGAAAAAACCCCAGAGCTACCGGGATCACCTAGACCGGCCCCCTCTTTCGCTGCGCTCCACAACTTCCCTGCCGATGCAACCTGCCCATCATCCAACGAACCGTCAGCAATCAGGAACGCATCGAAATCTGACGATTCGGTCAGCTCCTTTCGTGCCAGAGACCCATTGACCACCAAACAGCAATCGCACTCTTTCACCGAAATCAAGGCCGCATGTATTCGATTGATCGCTTCTCCAGACCTAGCATGCGCCGACTTTATACCTGAAAACCCATCATCTAGTAGATTAATCAGACCATCTAATTCGCTCATACCGCAACCTCAAATCACTCAACGATTTCAAAGACACATTCTTGTTAATTAGAAACTGGGAGGCCGGCAGTTTACACTTCCGGAGGCGTCCGCCAGAGGAGCCGACTCTATCCCAATCGAGCGATTCCAACACGTCTTGCTCAGGCATAAAAAAGTCATCGATTCCGACATCTGCCTTAGATTTCGAAGCTAGCTCAATAAAGTTAGCCTCGTACTGAGCAAACGCTCCTCTCGACAGAAACTCCCCATAAAATGCGCCCTTAGATTCCCAGAATATATCTAACTCTTCGATTTCTTCCGCCGACAACTCAGAACCAGAATATAGATTAAATAGTGTATTTACACACCGATATCTATCAAAAGGAGGAACTAGTTTGAAGCTTAGAAAAAATCTATATATTCCATCTATTGTATCGACATTAATAGGATCATGAAATATCCAGTTTAAATAGTCTCCTTTATTACCAACGCAGAGGCCAACCAACCTATTAGTATCCACACCATAATCATTCAAAATTCGACCAACATCAGAATTCTCACCAGAAACGATCTCTTTAACTATCGTTCTATGAGATATTAGCGGGTTTATTTTCAGATATGCCCTTTCAAGGGAATGCGAAAAAGCACCATGCCCCATATCATGGCACAATGCAGTCGCCGCAATAATAATAGTCTCCTCCTCTGAAAATAAACACTTATTACTCAAAATATCAGACAGCTCAAAAACACCACATGTGTGATCTGCTCTTGTATATCTATATTGGTAGTCTCCAGAATAATTACTATTCATGTAATCAATTATTCCGAGAAATGAAATATCATGCAATCTTTTAAAATAAAAACTATCAACAATCTCATTGTATAGCGACTTTACTTTATCACTCATGACATCACACACCTCTCCTACCGTCCCGGCCGGCCGGTTTTGCCCGGGCGGCGTTTCTGGCGGGCGGCTTCGGCCGGGTCCTCGTAGCTGCCGGCGCCGACCTTGCCGCGTTTGAGGATCGGATCATCGGGTTTTTTCGCCGGGGTCTTGCCCGGCACAGGCTTTTCGGTGCGGCCGACGGTCATCTCGTCCAGGCTGTTTTTCCGGAAATAGCCGGGCGCAGCGTCGTCGCCCTTGCCGCCGGCCAGCGGCTTTTCCATGTCGGTGCCCGGGCCCATGTTGTCGAGCGTGGGTTTCCTGAAATAGTTCGATTCCGGGTTGCGCAGGATATCGGGATTGGGCGCCTTGGAGGGCCCCCGCACCGGCTTGCCGGTGGCCGCGGCCTTGCGTGAGGCCTTGGTGTTTTCGATGCCGGCGTTGCGGGCCATCGGATCGTCCATCAGGTCGAGTTCGACGGCCTTCAGCCGCTTGATCTCGTCGCGCAAGCGGGCGGCGGTTTCGAAGTCGAGATCGGCGGCGGAATCGCGCATCTGCTTTTCCAACGCCTCCAGATGCGCCTTGAGATTGGCGCCGACCAGCGCGCCCTCGTCGCTCGCCTGGCCCTTGCCACCCTTGCCGTAGGGGGCGGAGATCGAGGCGCGGACGTGGTCGCGCTCGTAGACCGAATCGAGGATGTCGGAGATGTGCGCCTTGACCGATTCAGGGGTGATGCCGTGAAGGGTGTTGTATTCCTCCTGCTTGGCGCGGCGCCGCGAGGTCTCCTCCATGGCGCGCTCCATCGAGCCGGTGATCTTGTCGGCATAGAGGATCACCTTGCCGTCGACGTTGCGGGCGGCGCGGCCGATGGTCTGGATCAGCGAGGTTTCGGAGCGCAGGAAGCCTTCCTTGTCGGCATCGAGGATTGCCACCAGCGCGCATTCGGGGATGTCGAGCCCCTCGCGCAAGAGGTTGATGCCGACCAGCACGTCGAACGCGCCGAGCCGGAGATCGCGGATGATCTCGATCCGCTCCAGCGTGTCGATGTCGGAGTGCATGTAGCGCACGCGGACGCCCTGCTCGTGCAGATATTCGGTCAGGTCCTCGGCCATGCGCTTGGTCAGCACCGTGCACAGGGTGCGGTAGCCGGCCTGCGCCGTGGCGCGGATTTCGCCCAAGACATCGTCGACCTGGGCGCGGGCCGGACGGACTTCCACCGGCGGGTCGATCAGCCCGGTGGGGCGGATCACCTGTTCGGCAAAGACGCCGCCGGCCTGCTCCATCTCCCAGTTGCCGGGCGTGGCCGAAACGGCGACGGTGGAGGGCCGCATCGCGTCCCATTCCTCAAACCGCAGCGGCCGGTTGTCGAGGCAGGAGGGCAGCCGGAAACCGTATTCGGCCAGCGTCGCCTTGCGGCGAAAGTCGCCCCGGTACATGCCGCCGATCTGCGGGATCGAGACATGGCTCTCGTCGATGAACAGCAGCGCATTGTCGGGGATGTATTCGAACAGCGTCGGCGGCGGTTCACCCGGCGCGCGGCCGGTGAGATAGCGCGAATAGTTCTCGATGCCCTGGCAGACACCGGTGGCCTCGAGCATTTCCAGGTCAAACCGGGTGCGCTGTTCAAGCCGCTGCGCTTCCAAGAGACGCCCCGAGGCTTCGAGCTCGGCGAGGCGATGCTTGAGTTCCTCGCGGATGTGTTTTGCCGCCTGGTTGAGCGTCGGCCGCGGGGTGACATAGTGCGAGTTGGCATAGATCTTGACCGATTGCAGGTCGCCGGTTTTCTGGCCGGTGAGCGGATCGAACTCGGCAATGCTCTCGATCTCGTCGCCAAACAGCGTGATCCGCCAGGCAGCATCTTCAAGGTGGGCCGGGAACAGTTCGATGGTGTCGCCGCGCACCCGGAACGAGCCGCGCTGGAAATCCATGTCGCGGCGCTTGTATTGCTGCGCCACCAGGTCGGCCAGAAGCTGGCGCTGGTCGATGCGGTCGCCGACCGCCATCTGGAAGGTCATGGCGGTGTAGGTTTCCACCGAGCCGATACCGTAGATGCAGGAGACCGAAGCGACGATGATGACGTCGTCGCGCTCCATCAGCGCCCGGGTGGCGGCGTGGCGCATCCGGTCGATCTGCTCGTTGATGGTCGATTCCTTCTCGATGAAGGTATCGGTGCGCGGCACATAGGCCTCGGGCTGGTAGTAATCGTAGTAGGAGACGAAATACTCGACCGCGTTGTCGGGGAAGAAATTCTTGAATTCGGAATAGAGCTGCGCTGCCAGCGTCTTGTTGGGTGCCAGGATCAAGGCCGGGCGCTGGGTCTCGGCGATCACCTTGGCCATGGTGAAGGTCTTGCCCGAACCGGTGACGCCCAACAGCACCTGGTTGCGCTCGTTCTCGTTGGCGCCTGCCACCAGATCGGCAATCGCGGTCGGCTGATCGCCGGCGGGCTCATACTCGGTGACCATCCGGATCGGCACGCCGCCTTCCGATTTCTCGGGCCGCGCCGGCCGGTGCGGGGTCCAGGCCTTGCCGTTCTTGAACAGCGGATTGCCGCTTTCGATCAGATCCGACAGCGCCTGCACGGTGGCGGTGTTGGCGCTGGTGGCGCCCGAGGCTTCCGCCTCCTCCATCGACATGTCGAGCCCGGCCACGGCATTGAGCCCGGCAGCAGCGCGCTCGCGCGGATTGCTGGAACCGCCGATAGAGGTGCCGCGCGCGGTCTTGCTGTCAGACTCCTTGGCCTTGCCCTTTTTGGCGGGCTTGCCCTTGGGTGGCAGCGCGGCGGCTTCCTCGGCACTGAGCTGACCAGCCTTGCGCCGATGCTTGCCGGCCTGGGAGCGAATCTCGCGGTTTTCCGCCTTGCGCCGCGCCTTGACCGCATCGAGTTCGGCTTCCCTGGCCAGATCGGCGGCCCAGTCGGCAATCGAGCCGGACGAGGACACCGGCGCGCCGGAGAGCGGCCGCTGCGGCGCTTCTTCAAAACCGTCGAATTCGGAACCATCCGAACCGGATGATTTTGAGGGGAATTTTGCCATGGCCACAATATGGGCAGAGTCGATGGCGAAAGAAAGAGGTGGCCGGGGCAAAACGGGAACGAATGCGGCTGATGCTGACAGCAGGTGTCAGCAGGGGTGACGCTTTCGCCTGATCCCGCCGCAGTGAAATCCGGGCGCATCCGGCTTGCAAGGTTAGGTCTAGGCATAGCCTGCGGATATGATACAGGATGACGACAAGCGACGCGACTATCTCGATCTTTTCCCTTCCCGCTGGCGGTATCGCCGGCCGAGCCGGTTAATGAGAGCCCATGGACACGACATTTTCCGCCCCGCTGATCTTTCTCAATGCTGATGGCCTGATTTCCGGCTGGAGCGAGGGCGCCGAGCGTCTGCTTGGCTGGAGTGCAGCCGAGGTGATCGGCCAGCCCTATGCCAAGGTGTTCGACGATCTCGATTTCTTCATCGCCGTCGACGGCCCGATGGATCTGGAATGGCTCTCGGTTCCCGCCCCCGACGGCGGCCGGGTGATCGCCATAAGGACCATGAAGACCAAGCAGCTGCTGGAACGGTTCGATCTGACCATGTCCAATTCCGAGATCATCGGAACCTGGAACTGGAACATCGCCGGCGACATGATCAGCGCCGACAGCCGTTTCGCAAAGGCGTTCGGGCTGGAGATCGAGCGCGCCCGCAGCGGTGTTCCGCTGCAGGTATTGCTCGACATCATTCACCCCCAGGACCGTGATCGGGTTGCCGCCGATCTCGCCCGCGCCGTCGAGGTCGGTGGCAGCTACAATGGCGAATTCCGGATTGTCCGGCCTGACGGCACGGTTTCCGACGTCGCCGCCAAGGGACGGCTGATCGACGGCAAGGGTCGCGCACAGCCGCGGTTTCCCGGCGTGCTGTTCGACATCACCGCGCGCAAGGCGGCAGAGCGCGAGGCATTTCACCAGCGCGAACGCTACCGCAACCTGTTCGAAATTCTCGAAACCGGCTTTTGCGTCATCCGCATGATCTGGGACGCGGACGGCGAGCCGGTCGATTACGAATTCCTCGAGGTCAACAAGGCCTTCACCAGACACACCGGCATCGAAGATCCCATCGGCAAGCGGATGCGCCGCGATGTCGCCCCCGCCCATGAACAGCACTGGTTCGAGATTTACGGCAAGGTGGCCAAGACCGGCGAGGCCGTCAGTTTCGAAAACCCGGCGGCGGCAATCGGCGACCGCTGGTTCCAGGTTCAGGCGTTCCCGATCGACGGCACCGGCTCCGACAATGTCGCCGTGCTGTTTTCCGACACCACCGCAAGCAAGCGCGCCGAAATCGCGCTCAGGACCAGCGAAGAGGAATTCCGGACGCTGTCGCAATCGATGCTCAACCACGTCTGGACGGCAACCCCGGACGGCCAGATCGACTGGCTCAACGACCGTGTTCTCGACTTCAGCGGCCTCGGCCAGCAAGAGCTGACGGGCGACCGCTGGGGTACAATTGTCCATCCCGAGGATTTCCCCGCGGCAGCCGCGTCATGGGCCGATGCGCTGGAACGGCAGGAGACCTACCAGGCCGAGTTCCGGGTCAGGCGCCATGACGGCAGCTATCGCTGGCACGTGGTCCGGGCAACGCCGGTCAAGAACGAAGAGGGCGAGGTTCGCCGCTGGGTCGGCACCAACACCGACATCGAGCACGCCAAGATGAACGAGGCGGCGCTGGCCGAGCTCAACGACACGCTGGAGCAGCGCATCGAGGAACGCACGCAGCAACTGCTGCAGTCGCAGAAGGCCCTGCAGCAATCGCAGAAAATGGAGACCATCGGCAAGCTGACCGGCGGCGTCGCCCATGATTTCAACAATCTGCTGCAGGTGATTGCCGGCAATCTGCAATTGCTGGGCAAGGACGTGGCCGGAAATGCCGGCGCCGAAATCCGGGTCAAGAACGCCCTTGCCGGGGTGCACCGCGGCGCCAAGCTGGCGAGCCAACTGCTGGCCTTTGCCCGCCGTCAGCCGCTGGAGCCGAAGGTCATCAATGTCGGCCGGTTCATCCAGGGCATGGGTGACCTGCTGCACCGTTCGATTGGCGAGACCATCGAGATCGATACCATCATCGGCAACGGCTTGTGGAACACCTCGGCCGATCCCACCCAGGTGGAGAACGCCATCCTCAACCTAGCCATCAATGCCCGCGACGCCATGAACGGCACCGGACAACTGACCATCGAGGTCGGCAATACCTGCCTCGATGAAACCTACGTCGCCGCCTACGACGACGTCCGCAGCGGTGACTATGTGTTGATCGCGGTTTCCGACACAGGCACCGGCATGAGCCGAGAAACCATGGAACAGGCCTTCGAGCCGTTCTTTTCGACCAAGGCGGAAGGCAAGGGCACCGGTCTCGGCCTGTCGATGGTCTACGGCTTCGTCAAGCAATCCGGTGGTCACGTCAATATCTACAGCGAGATCGGCCATGGAACCACGGTCAAGCTCTATTTGCCGCGCGCCATGGCCGAAGAAGAACGGGAAACGCCCCACCAGACAGGCGCTGTGATCGGCGGTACCGAGACCATCCTGGTGGTCGAGGACGACGACGAGGTTCGCGCCACCGTGGTGGCGACGCTGAGCGACCTTGGTTACAAGGTGCTGACCGCGCGCGATGCCGAGGCCGGCCTGGCGGTGATCGAGAGCGGCGCCGAAATCGATTTGCTGTTTACCGACGTGGTAATGCCGGGCACGCTCAAGAGCCCGGAAATGGTCAAGCTTGCCACGACCCGGCTTCCCGGTCTGGCGGTGCTGTTCACGTCTGGCTACACCGAGAATTCGATCGTCCATGGCGGCAAGCTCGATGCCGGCGTCGAACTGCTGTCCAAACCCTATACGCGCGAAGCGCTCGATCACCGGATCCGGCTGCTGCTCGACGGCCGGAGACGGGACCCCGCGCCGCAACAGCCCGCACCGGCAACCGTTGCCGTGGTCCCTGCCCGCAGTGAGCCGCAGGCTGAAACCGGCAAGCTGACGGTGCTGCTGGTCGAGGACGAGGCTCTGATCCGCATCAATACGTGCGATGTGCTTGAAGACATGGGGCACAGGGTAATCGAGGCGGGAACCGCTGCCGAGGCACTCAAGGCCATGACCGACCAGCAGATCGATATTCTGGTGACCGATGTCGGCCTGCCCGACATGCGCGGCGGCGAACTGGCCCGAAAGGTGCGGCAGATCAAACCCGCTGTCGGCGTCATCTTTGCCACCGGCGACAGCGAGTTGCCCGAAGGCGCCGATTCTGACGCCGTGCTGTTGATGAAGCCCTATTCCGACGAGGCCCTGCACAAGGCGATCGCGCAGGTTCTGCCAGCCACCGAGGCCAACACCGCATAAGCGCGCCTTTCCATCGGGGCGCGAATGCCCCTATGAAGGCCGATAAACCGGGAATTAACGCGCTGTTAACCCTGTATTCATGAGTGCTGTGCTCGACAGGGCGTCACCAAGGCGGTGAGTCCTCACCGTCGACAGCAAACCCCGGGGGACCACTATGCTTGTCAAAATCCTGAGCGTCACCACACTAGCACTTTTTCTTGCTGCCTGCAGCGAGGACGACAGCGCCAAGACCGAAACAGATCAGGCGCCCGCCGTCTCTGAAGCCCAGAAACTGAGCGAGCAGGAAGCCGCTGAAGCGGCAGCCGAAGCGGCTGAAAAAGCCAAGGCCGAAGCCGCCGCCAAGGCCGATGAAGAGCTGCGTGCCAAGGCCGAAAACGAGGCCCGCATCAAGCTCGAGGCCGAGGACAAGGTCCGCGCCGAAATGGAAGCCGAGAAAAAGGCCGCCGCCAAGGCAGCGGAAGAAAAGGCAGCCCAGGCCGCCAACGCCACCGAGGCCGCCAAGGCCAAGGCCGAGGAAGAAGCCCGGATCAAACTGGAAAATGCCGAATATGAAAAGCTGCAGGCCGAAGACGCGCTGCGCGTGAAGGCTGAAACCGAGGCCCGCATCAAGCTTGAGGCCGAGCAGAAGGTTCGCGCCGAGCTGGAAGCAGAGAAGATGGCCGCCGAAGAAGCTGCGGCAAAAGCAGCCGCAGACACAGCCGCTGCGGCAGAAGAAGCCGCCCGGCCCAAGACCGAAGCCGAACTGAAGGCCGAGAAGGTTCAGAAAACCATCGAGGGTGTCGGCAACGCCGTCAACGCCATCGGCGAACTTATGGAAAAATCCAACTGATGTGATCCCGCCCTGCCGCTGCGGATTTACGCTGCGGGGGGGGATTGGAGAGGGAGCGTTCTCACAGCCTGACCGGCGTGGGAACTCTTTGATCGTTCGTACGCCAGCCAGATCCTGCAGCCCCTCACAAACCTGCTGTGTGTTTTGCCGCCAGCCGATTGCCCTTGGTTGCCGCGCGCGATAGCGTCCCGCAAAATCCCCTGAAGGAATCCCGATGACCGTTTTGCCCCAGCTTTTCCAACCGCTTACGCTTCGCGGAATCACCACCCGCAACCGGGTGGTGATCTCACCCATGTGCCAGTATTCGGCCCATGATGGACATCTGGACGATTGGCACACGGTGCACCTCGGCCGCTTTGCCATCGGCGGCGCCGGAATTGTTTTCACCGAGGCCACGGCGGTGCAGAAGCATGGCCGCATCACCCATGGCTGCCCCGGCCTATGGACCGACAGCCAGATTCCCGGCCATGCAAGGGTCGCCCAGTTTGCACTCAGGAACGGCGCCATTCCCGCCATCCAGCTCGGTCACGCCGGCCGCAAGGGCGGCATGCAGCGCCCCTGGTTCGGCAATGGCCCGCTCAACGATGCCGACATCGCCCGCGGCGACATGTCCTGGACACCGGTCGGCCCCTCCGCCGTGCCGGTGGCCGATGGCTGGCCGGTGCCGCATGCGCTATCGCAGGCCGAGATCAACGAACTGATTGACGATTATGCCACCGCCGCCGGTCGTGCGCTGGCCGCCGGCTACAAGATCGCCGAGATTCATGGCGCCCATGGCTACCTGGTGCACAGTTTCCTCTCGCCGCTTTCCAACAAGCGCACCGACCAATATGGCGGCAACCTGGCCGGTCGCATGCGGCTAGCGCTGGAGATTGGCGAGCGGGTGCGCGCGGTGTGGCCCGACGAGCTGCCACTGTTCTTCCGAACCTCGGCTGTGGACGGCACACCGGAAGGCTGGTCGCTCGATGACACCGTGGTGCTGGCGGGCGAGCTCAAGCGCATCGGCGTCGACGTGATGGATTGTTCATCAAGCGGCATCGCTGGGGCCGCGACCGCCAGCGGTGGCCAGAAGCGCCAGCCCGGATTTCAGGTGGGGTATGCCGAACGGGTCAGGAAAGATGTTCAGATGACCACCATGGCCGTGGGCCTGATCACCCACCCGGAGCAGGCGGAAGCCATTCTAGCCGAAGGTCGCGCCGATCTGATTGCCATCGGTCGCGAGGCGCTGGTCGATCCGAACTGGGCGCAGCATGCAGCGCGCACACTGGGCCACGACACCGCGTTCGAAACCTGGCCGCAACAGGCAGGCTGGTGGCTGGCAGGCCGGCAGAAAACCTCGGATTTCTACGTGCCCAGGAGTGGCGCTTCGGGGGCCTAGGCGATCGGTTCAAGAGGCGAGTGCCAATGGAACCCGACAGACGGCGGGTTCAGGCACTCTTCCGCGTCACAGCCCGAGCAGGCCTTCGAGATAATGCTGCTCGATGCCGAACATGGTCTTGAGCTCGGTGATCTGCTTGAGCACCGCGTCGCGGTCACGGCCCATCCGGCCGTCCTTTTCACCGACGATCAGATTGTTCTTCGGCGTGTGCGCGTCGGAGACGAACTCGAACACCCTTGTCTTGTAGCCGTTGAGCTCCAAGAGCAGCGCCCTGAGCGTATCGGTGACCATCTCGGCCTGGCGTTCGACGAAGATGCCGTGCCTGAGCAGCGGCTCGAGCCGCGCGTCGGGCTGACCGGTTTCCATCTGCCGGCGGATCTGCTTGTGGCAGCATGGCGCCACCGCAATCAGCGCGGCGCCGGCATTGATGCCCTTGAAGATGGCGTCGTCGGTGGCCGTGTCGCAGGCATGCAGCGCGATCACCGCATCCGCACCAGAGGCGTCAAATTCCATAATGGTGCCGGCCTGAAAGCTCAAACCGTCAAAGCCTGATGCCTTTGCCGTGGCGTTGCCGACGCTGACCAGCTGCGCGCGCATCTCGACGCCGACAATGCGGACCGGACGCTTGGCGACGGTGTCGAGATAATCGTAAAGCGCGAAATCGAGATAGCCCTTGCCCGCGCCCATATCGACGATCAGCGGTCGTTCGGGTTTGATCGCGGCAATCAAGGGCGCAAAGATCTCCACCATCTTGTTGATCTGGCGGAACTTGTCCTGCGCGTCATGGCGCACCGCGCCGTTCTTGCCGGCAATCCCCAGCGCCTTGAGCCAGGGCTTGTCGGTTTCGGTGAGCGGCCGGTTCTTGGCCCGGTTGTGATCGGTCGATGGCGCCTCGCGGCCCTCCACTTCGGTGCGCTTGAGCCGCTGCTTCTGACCATTGCGCTCGAACAGCATGTCGAATTCGGTGGTCGCCAGCTGCGCACTGCGAAACTCATGCTTCAGGTCCTCGCGTAACAGCGCCAGCGCTTCGGGCTCCACGTAATTCTTGATCGTGTCGCGGGTCTTGTATTTGTAGGTGAAGGAGTACTTCTCCCCACCCTTGACCGCGATCTTCTTGACCTCGACCGACTTCAGTTCGGGCTCGGTGCCGTGATAGCCGCCAAGCTTGAGGCGGATCAGAGACCCGCTCTGGAACGCGTCTTTGGTGGCGATCAACAACTCTTCGATACGGTCAGGGGCGTTCAAGGGCGTTCCTTCGGGGGCTATTATCAGCTGACGGGAAACTCATGCCCCGCCAGCTTCCTTCTACCCGCCCACCACGAAGAAACAAACCGGCATTGTGAAATTCGCGAGCCCGGAATTCTGTACCAAACAGACAATCCGGTCTAGGCTCACCATGTTGCCCTCACATGACCTCGCCCAGCCGCCAGTTTCGAAAGGACCGCCCCGATGATCCGCCCGCTCACAGCCCTCGCCTCCGCCGCCATGATCGCGCTTGCCCCTGTTGCCGTCACCGCCCAGGAAGCGGCGATCTACAGCTCGATGGATACGGTGCATCCGGTCTGGGCGAAATCCGCGATGGTTTCGGTGCAGGAGGCGGTCGCTGCTGAAGTCGGGTTGCAGGTACTCAAGGATGGCGGCAATGCGGTGGATGCCGGTGTTGCCGTAGCGCTGGCGCTGGCGGTCACCCTGCCCCGCGCCGGAAACCTGGGCGGCGGCGGTTTTATGATGGTGCATGACGCCGAGAGCGGCGAGACCAAGGCGATCGACTACCGCGAGATGGCGCCCGCGAGTGCGACCCGCGACATGTATCTCGACGCCGAGGGCAATGCCGACAGCAAGCTGTCGCGCTTTCATGGTCTGGCCGTCGGCGTGCCCGGCACCGTCGCCGGCATGCAATTGGCGCTCGAAACCTATGGCTCCATGACGCTGGCTGAGGCCGCAGCCCCGGCGATCAAGCTGGCCGAGGACGGCATCACCGTTACCGCCGATTTGGCCGACAGTCTCAAGGGACTGGAAAAGCGGCTCAAGACCTGGCCGGCCTCGGCGGCGATCTTTTACAAGGAGGATGGCAGCTTTTACGAACCGGGCGACGTGATCAAGCAGCCAGATCTGGCAGCCACGCTGAAGAAGATCGCGGCAGAAGGCACCGACGGGTTTTACAAAGGTGAAGTGGCGCAAAAAATCGCAACGTCGGTGCAGGATGCCGGTGGATCGATGACCGTTGAGGATTTGGCGAATTACAAGGCAATCATCCGCGAGCCGGTCAGCGGCAGCTATCGCGGCTACGACATCGTCTCGATGCCGCCGCCCAGCTCAGGCGGCACCCACATCATCCAGATCCTCAATGTGATGGAGGGCTATCCGATCGGCTTTCTCGGCCACAATTCATCCGACACCATCCATCTGATGGCGGAAGCCATGAAGCGCGCCTATGCCGACCGCTCGGAATATCTCGGCGACCCGGATTTTGCCGATGTGCCGGTCACAGCCCTGACCTCGAAGGACTATGCGGCAAAAATTCGCGACGGTATCAGCCTCAACCGCGCCACGCCGTCCGCTTCGATCAAGCCCGGCAAGCTGGCGCCCTATGAGAGCGACCAGACCACGCATTTCTCCATCGTCGACAAGGATGGCAACGCGGTATCCAACACCTACACGCTGAATTTTTCCTATGGCTCAGGCATGACGGCGGCGGGCACCGGCGTGCTGCTCAACAACGAGATGGATGATTTTTCCGCCAAGCCGGGCGTGCCCAACGCCTATGGCCTGATCGGCGGCGACGCCAATGCGGTGGAGCCCGGCAAACGGCCGCTGTCCTCGATGAGCCCGACGATTGTGCTCAAGGATGGCAAGCCGTTCCTGGTCACCGGCAGCCCCGGCGGCTCGCGCATCATCACCACCACGCTGCAGGTGATCTCCAACATGGCCGACCACGGCATGAACGTCGCCGAAGCCACCCACGCCGCCCGCATCCACCACCAATGGCTGCCCGACGAAATCCGCGTCGAGGATGGCGGCCTGAGCCGCGATACGGTGGCAGCACTCGAGGCCAAGGGGCACAGGATCGCGGTCAAAAGCGTGATGGGCTCAACCCAGTCGATCCATGTCGATGTAGAGAAGGGCCTGCTGCTGGGGGCATCGGACCCGCGCCGGACGGGATCGGCGACGGTGGGGTATTGAGGGAAGTCTCTGTTCGAGAAGCCGTCAGATCTGGCAATCAGGCGAAAGAAACGGCTGGCGGGGAAACACGCTATTGACGAACGGGCCGAAATATCTGCAGTGATTTTCCGCATCGCATCCTGCGGTGGAGATCACTGTCATGAGTCTCTCGCCTTTCGCTGTCAAATGGCTACCAGTCCTGCTGCTGCTGGCTTCCAATGTCTTCATGACATTCGCCTGGTACGGTCACCTCAAATTCAAATCTTCACCGCTGTTGATCGTCATCGCCGCAGCCTGGTGCATCGCGTTCTTCGAATACTGCCTCGCAGTGCCCGCCAACCGCATCGGCCATGCGGTCTGGTCCGCAGCCGAACTCAAGACCATGCAGGAAGTGATCACCCTGATCGTTTTCGCCGGCTTCTCCGTCGTCGTTTTAAAGGAGCCGCTTGGCTGGAACCATCTGGCCGGCTTCACCCTAATCGCTATCGGTGCCGCAGTGATCTTCAAGGCTTAGGGATGCCCCTTACGGCTTGCCGTTTTCCCAGGTCACGTCCTGACCGTAGAGCGGCACGGTGGAGATGTTCATCTTGGCCGAGCCGTCCTGCACCTGCTGCGAATTGACCAGGTAGATCAGCGTGTCGTTGGCCTTGTCGTAGATCCGGCGCACCACCAGCGATTTCCAGATCAGCGAGCGTGATTCCTTGAACACCACGTCGCCGTCCTCGTCGAGATCGATGTCCTTGATGGTGATCGGGCCGGTCTGGCGGCAGGAGATCGAGGCGTTGGACGGATCCTCGAACCAGTTGCCCTTCTGCAGCCGGTCGATGACGCCACGGTCGAAATAGGCGACATGGCAGGTGACGCCGGCAACTTGCGGATCGCTCACCGCATCAATCAGGATATCATTGCCGAGCCAGTCAACGCCGACTTCGCCGACCTGCTCGGCCGCAGCGGGAGCCGCCAGCGACAGCGCGGCAAATAGACCCACCGACAGGGCTGTGAGGGGGCGTTGGATGAGGGGCATTAACAGTCTCCTTGCAGGGCAAACGCGCGAAATCTCTTCCAGTTCCGGTTCCGCGCGTCATGATTTTACTGGTGCTGATATGGAGCCTGTCACGGACAATTGAAAGGGGTTGCCGCTTGGCATCAGGGGGGACGCGCGCTAGACAGGAACCATGATCACTGCACCCGCACATCCGCACAGAGCTCTCCCGCCCCGACGCCTGCTCGTCGGCGCGCTGGTCCTGTTGGTCGCTGCGGTGCTGACCGGATTTGCCTTTGCCGCCTGGACCACCAACGGGGCGGCGCTCTATCACGCGCTCAGCGCCAACGGACTGGCCTGGTGCCTCTGATCAACCCGAACACCTGAAAGCTGCCCGCCCCGCGCTGCGCGGGACTGCATCTGCCGGGCAATCAAGCCCTAGAATGAGAGCCGAGACATGAAAACCTTCCGCGTCGTAATATGGGTCCTGGTCGCCGCCGTGGCGATCACTTTGGGCTGGCTCACCTATGAATGGCAGCGCAGCCAGAGCGAAACCGCCGCCAATCCCTACGGCGTTCCTTTCAAGCTCGTCGACCAGAATGGCGCGCCGATCACCGAAGCCGCGTTCCAGGGCCGGCCCACGGCGCTGTTCTTCGGCTTTACCCATTGCCCGGAAGTCTGCCCCACGACGCTGTTCGAACTGGATGGCTGGCTCAAGCAGGTTGACCCCGACGGGGACAAGATCGGCGCCTATTTCATCACCGTCGACCCGGAACGCGACCCGCCGGAACTGCTTGGCGACTATGTGTCGAGCGTGACTGACCGGGTGATCGGCATTTCCGGCTCCCCCGAAGAGATCGCCGAGGTGATCAGGGGTTTCAACATTTATGCCAAGAAGGTGCCTGTGGATGCAGCCGATCCCGATGGCGATTACACCATGGATCACACCGCCTCGGTGTTCCTGCTTGATGCCCAGGGCCGCTTCAAGAGCACCATTGCCTGGGGTGAAAATCCCGACAATGCTGTGGCCAAGCTCAAAAACCTTCTATAAAGGCAACCATCTCGGCGGTTTCGCCGTAGCAGACAACAGCGTTGTTCATCCCACCGGGTGCGCGGCGCTGTAACTGCTTGAATTATGCATGTCGGTTGTCGTTTTAATCTTACCATTTGAACGCGACATGCATTAGAAGCAACATAATCGCAGTGCAGCCGGATAATCCGGCACGCCACGACAGGAGCCGGCATGGACGATATCGTTCTCAAACTCGCCGTGATCGGCGCCGCCGGCATCGCCGCACAGTGGTGCGCCTGGCGGCTGCAGTTGCCGGCCATCGTGCTGCTGCTTGCCGCCGGCTTCATCGCCGGCCCGGCCACGGGCTTTCTCAACCCGGCCACCGATTTCGGCGATATTTACCGGCCGATGGTATCGATCGCCGTGGCGATCATCCTGTTTGAAGGCGGGCTGACACTCAACTTCAAGGAAATCCGCGAGACCTCGACAGCGGTGCGGCGCATCGTCATGTATGCCGGGCCGCTGACCTGGGCGATGGCGGCGCTGGCTGCGCATTACATTGGCGGGCTCAGCTGGCCGACGGCGATCGTGCTTGGCGCCATTCTGGTGGTCACCGGTCCAACGGTGATCATGCCGCTGTTGCGCCAGGCCCAGCTCGACGCCCGCCCCGCCTCGTTGTTGCGCTGGGAAGCGATCGTCAACGACCCGATCGGCGCGCTGTTCGCCGTGGTCGCCTTTGAAGCGATCCTGGTCTCCATCGGGCTGCACCAGATCGACAACCTGGTGATGCTGGTGATTGTCGGCTTCACGGTGTC
Source organism: Hoeflea sp. Naph1 (assembly GCF_046837775.1). Taxonomy (GTDB): domain Bacteria; phylum Pseudomonadota; class Alphaproteobacteria; order Rhizobiales; family Rhizobiaceae; genus Hoeflea. The sequence goes on from NZ_CP177286.1 coordinate 3,855,349, forward strand.
TCTTGGCGGCGGCTGGCTTGCCGCCAAGGCGGTGGTCTGGTCCTTCATCCGCGGCCATGTGCCTGAATATCTCAAGGCCCCGGTGCTGTTGGCCGCTGTCATCTTGGCCTATGCGCTGACCAACATGGTGCTCGAGGAAGCAGGGCTTCTGACCGTTACCGTCATGGGTGTGGTCATGGCCAACAGCCGCATCGCCTCGCTCACCGACATGCGCCGCTTCAAGGAAACCATCACAACCCTGCTGGTGTCGGGCGTGTTCATCATCCTCACCGCCTCGCTGAGCATCGCCGACATCAAGTCGCTCGACTGGAGCGCGGCGCTGTTTGTGGCAACCTTGCTGTTCATCATCCGCCCTGTGGCGATCATGATCGCCACGATCCGCTCCGGCGCCACCATCCAGGAACGCATCCTGACCTCCTGGATTGCCCCGCGCGGTGTTGTCGCCGTGGCCGTGTCCGGCCTGTTCGGCACGCTGCTGGCCGATGTCGGCGTCGAGGATGCCGGACGGATGGTGGCCTTCACCTTTGCCGTTGTCGTCACCACCATCGTGTTGCACGGCTTCACCCTGGCGCCACTGGCCGCATTCCTGAAGCTCAAGAAGACATCCCAGCCCGGCATCCTGATTGTCGGCGGTTCGCGCTGGTCGACAGCCCTTGCCGCCAAGCTCAACGAGGCAGAGGTGCCGGTGATGCTGGCCGACCAGAACTGGAACCATCTGGCCGAGGCGCGGCTTGCCAACATTCCGGTCTATTTCGGCGAGGTACTGTCGGAATCGGCCCACCACGCGATTGACCCGAAACGCTTCTCGACACTGATCGCGGCGGGCGACAACGATGCCTACAATGCGCTGGTCTGCACCGATTTCGGGCCGGAACTCGGTCGTGACCGGGTGTTTCAGATCGGCCGTATCGACGACAAGGCGCGCCAGGCCCTGAGCTTCACACTGGGCGGCCGCTCGCTGACCAAGGAGCCGGTCACCTTCCTCGACCTGCGTGAAAAGCTGCTCAAGGGCTGGACCTTTCAGCTCACCCGTCTGACCGACGAGTTTGGCTGGGAAGCCTACCAGGCCGCCCGCACCGAAGGCGCCATGGTTCTGTTGTGGATCAAACCTTCGGGCTCGCTGGTATTTGCCTCGACGACAAAGAACTCACCCAGCGCCAATGACCGGATCTTGAGCTTCGCGCTGCCGCGTGACGGCTCCAAGGCCGAGGCCGCAAGCAAGACTGCGCGCAAGGCCGAAGTGACCGCCGCCGCCAAGACCTCCAGTGACGAAGGAAACAACCGTTCGTGAGCGACCATCGTTTTTATATCGTCACCGATGAGGCCGGCGCCGCCCGCGCGCTTGATCTGCTAAGCTATATGTTCGAAGACGACGGCCTGCCGATCGCCACCATGGAAGTCGACGAAGCAAACGGGATATGGGAGGCTTCGGTCTATCCAGCCGGTGAGCCCGACCAGGAGTTCAAGGCGCAGATTGCCGCCTGCCTCGCTGCCGATTTCCCTGGCATTGCGGTTCAGACCGAAGAGTTTGGTGATGTCGACTGGATCGCCAAATCACTCGAAGGGCTCAAGCCGGTGCGTGCCGGACGATTCCTGGTCCATGGTGCGCACGACCGAGACATGGTCCACCCGCACGATCTGGCGATCGAGCTGGAAGCCGGTCAGGCTTTTGGCACCGGCCACCACGGCACTACTGCGGGCTGCCTGGAAATGATCGAAAAGGTGATGCGTGCCGGCCCCGGCGGGCCCGCCTGGTTCGATCCAGTGCTTGATCTGGGCACCGGCTCGGGTGTGCTGGCCATTGCCGCCGCCCAGCTCGGCCCGGTGCGGGTGCTGGCCACCGACATCGATCCGGTAGCCACCCGCGTGGCCAAGGCCAATGTCCTCCACAACCACCGCACCGCGCAAATCGACTGCCTCACCGCACCCGGCTTTCATGCCACCGCCTTTGCCCAGGCCCGCCCGTTCCGGCTGATCATCGCCAACATTCTGGCCCGGCCGCTGATGCGCATGGCACCCGACATCAAGCGGCACCTGGCGCCCGGCGGCTCGGTGATCCTGTCAGGGATCCTGGCACGCCAGCGCTGGCAGGTGCTCGCCGCCTATAACGGCCAGGGCCTGCACCATGTCGAGACCCTGTGGCGCAATGGCTGGGTAACGATCCACCTGAAATAGGCGGCGGAGTTGGCGTCAACACACCAGCGCGCAAATGCGGGCAACAAAAAACGGCCCCCGAAGGAGCCGTTGCTGTCTACTGTGGCTGTGTTGGTTCAGCCTGCATGAAGCCTAGAACAGGTAGGCCTGCGAGCCTTCGCGGCGGATTTCTTCGCGAGTGCGACCGAGCGCTGCGAGCTGGGCGTCATCCATCGTCAACAGCGAACCATTGACGTAGCGGCGAACCTGAAGTTCGCGGGCGGCGACAAGACGGTTGAAGGCATTCTGGAAAAATTTGCTGGACATTTGCATGTTCCTTTTGGTCGAGTGAAACTTCACTACTCCTGTGTTTTGAAGATAAGGATTCCTGCGCGAATGTGCAGACCAGAGATTGCAGGGGAGCTATGCGCCTGCCGCATGAATTGCTTGCGACCAATGCAAGATGCGCACGAATTAGGCGTTTTTGCCTGCTGCCTCGTTTTTTAGCCAACCGGCCAAGAGAAATTGCATGCGGGGCTCTGCCAAACGCCACGCGTCTTGCTATAACGGCGTCACCAACAGCCTCTCGGGAAATCCATGATGTTTCAGAAATTTGACGTGCTCTCCTCGCCCGATCAGGCGGCAAGCCGCATTGCCAGCCTGCGCGCCGATATGGAGGCTACCGGCGTCGATGCCGTGGCGGTGCCGCGCTCGGACGAGTATCTGGGCGAATATGTGCCGGCTTGCGCCGAACGGCTGGCCTGGCTGACCGGCTTTACCGGTTCCGCCGGTCTGGTGCTGGTGCTCAAGGACCAGGCGCACATCTTTGTCGATGGCCGCTACGCCGCCCAGGTGCGCGCCCAGACCGACCCGGCGATTTTCACCTACCAGGACCTGATTGCCACGCCGCTGGCGCAGCATCTCGCCAAATCGGGCCTCAAGGGGCTCAGGCTCGGCATCGATCCCTGGACCTGGCCGACAGCAGACGTCGAGAGGCTTGAGACCGCGCTCGAAAGTCTCGGTGGCAAGCTGGTGCTGCTTGAACGCAACCCGGTGGATGCGATCTGGCAGGACCGGCCACAGCCGCCGCTTGGCACGGTGACGATCCAGCCGCTCGACTATGCCGGCAGGCCTGCGCGCGACAAGCTGGCGATGATCGCCGAAGCCGCAAGCGATGGCGGCGCTGACGCGGTGATCCTGGCCGATCCGTCCTCGGTTGCCTGGAGCTTCAACATTCGCGGCGAAGACCTGCCCTCGACACCGCACCCGCTGTCGCGCGCCATCATCCCGGCCAATGGCCGGCCGCAATTGTTCATCGACAAGCGCAAGACCGGCATCGAGGCCGAAGCCTATCTGACCCAGCTCGCCGATCTCAATCCACCGTCAAGCTTTGACGAGGCGCTGACGGCGCTGGGTCTTAGCGGTGGCAAGATCATGGTCGACCCGGCCGTGGCCTCGCATGCCATCCCGATGCTGATCAAGGCCGCAGGCGGAACCGTGCTGACGGCGACCGATCCTGCCCGCCTGCCGCGCGCCACCAAGAATGCCGCCGAAATTGCCGGCAGCGCTGCCGTACACCGTCAGGACGGTGCCGCGATGGTCCGGTTTCTGGCCTGGCTTGACGATCAGCAGCCGGGCAGTCTCGACGAGATCGGCGCGGCTCGTCAGCTCGAACAATTCCGCCGCGACACCGGTGAAGCCATGCAGATGCCGCTCAAGGCGCTGTCCTTCGACACCATTTCCGGCGCCGGGCCAAATGCGGCGATCATGCACTACCGGGTTAACACCCAGACCAACCGCCGGGTTGAATCCGGAGAAATGCTGCTGATTGATTCGGGCGGACAATATGTTGGCGGCACCACCGACATCACCCGCACCATTGCCGTGGGCGACGTGCCCGAGGAGCAGAAGCGGTTCTTCACGCTGGTGCTCAAGGGCATGATCGCCATCAGCCTGCTGCGCTTCCCGCAAGGCACCCGCGGCCTGGACATCGACGCCTTTGCCCGGATTGCGCTGTGGAAGGCCGGCGCCGATTTCGCCCATGGCACCGGCCATGGCGTCGGCAGCTATCTCTCGGTTCACGAGGGCCCGCAGACGATTTCACGGCGCGGCGTGCAGGAACTGCTGCCCGGCATGATCGTTTCCAACGAACCGGGCTACTATCGTGACGGCGGGTTCGGCATCCGCATCGAGAACCTGGTCACCGTGCATCCGCCGCGCGACATTCCCGGCGGCGACAAGCCGATGCTCGGGTTTGACACGCTGACGCTGTGCCCGATCGAAAAGCGGCTGATCCTCAAGGACTTGCTGGATCAGGTCGAGCGGGAGTGGCTCGATGCCTATCACGCCCGGGTGCGCGAAGAACTCTCGCCATTGCTCTCGGGCGATTCGGCGCTTGGCTGGCTGGAAGCAGCAACAACGCCGCTGTAAACTACGGGAGATCGCGGAAACAAAGGAGACCGGCGAAAAACAGCCGGTCGCCTTTGACCCTTACAACCCCGCGGCCCTGAGCGCCACGATCAGCGCCCAGCCGATGCCGAACATCGCCATCATCGGGATACGCAGGCCTATCACCAGGCAGATTGCCAGCGTCAGTGCTTCGGCCGGGCCGTTGAATACGGCCGCCGGCGCCACCAAGGTGGTCAACACCGCGGCGGGAACGGCGTTCAGCGCGGCCTCGACCCGCGGCGGAACCCGCTTGACCCGCGACAGCACCAGATGCCCGCCCACCCGCGTCGCATAGGTGACCAGCGCACCGGCGATGATGATCCAGATATTGACGGAAACCCCGAGAAAATCGTTGCTCATAACGGCGCCTCCGCCGCGTCAGCCACCGGATCGTCGGGCTTGAGCGGCAGCAGCACGGCCACGCAGACGCCGACCAGCGCACCGAGGCTGACATGCCAGGGCGAGCCGACCAGCCAGTAGGCCAGTATCGATCCGAGACCCGAGGCGATGACCACCGGCAGCCAGTTGGCGCGCTTGCGGAATCCCAGCACCAGGCCGAGGAAATAGATCGACAGCACGAAATCCAGGCCAATTGCTTCGGGATGAGCGATCAGATTGCCAAACAGCGCGCCGGCCCACGCCTCCAGCACCCAGAAGATGTAGATCGGCACAGCCAACCCCATATACCAGGCGAAGGTCAGCGGCTTGCCTGTCTCATAACGCGCTTCGGCAGCCGCATATTGCGGGTCGACCAGGAAGAAGAACGCCACAGCCTTGCGCCAACCCGGGATCAAATCCATCTTGCGACCGAGCGCTGCCGAATAGAGTACATGGCGGAAATTGACAGCAAACACCGAAAAAACGACCAGCCAGGGCGCCACATGGGCGCCGAATAGCTCTATGCCGACCATCTGGCTGGCGCCCGCATAGAGCATGGCGCTCATCAGCACCGCTTCGCCAATGCTCAGGCCGTTATCCACGGCGAGCGCGCCAAACAGCAGGCCGAAGGGGGCCGCGGAAGCAACGATCGGCAGGCTGTCACGCGCACCGTGCCAGAAGTGTCGTCGGGAAGTGGTCATCAGGGCTCCAAATGCAGGCCCGATCGGTAGGTCAGCATTACTGACCTGTCAATTCAATAGCATTGATGTTGAGATGAAGCGCACTGATACGCTGGTTCACGCCTCAAGTGTGCACACGCTCAGCAACCTCCGCCTTGCGCGCCAGATACACAGTCTGGGTGAACGGCTTGTCCTGCAACGGATTGTGAAACGTCACCGGTTCGGCCCAGGCTTCGGCAAACGCCTGCGCCAGCCGGTTGGTAAAACTGTCGTCGGTGCCTTCATCCGACCAGAGCCCGAACACCCCGCCCGGCTTGAGGTGGGCTGCCAGCGCCGCAAGGCCTTCCGGCTGGTAGAAACTCTCGCTGCGCTGATCGAGCAGCGCATCGGGCGAATGATCGATGTCGAGCAGGATCGCATCGAACAAGCGCCCCGGCGCGTCCGGATCGAAACCGCCCTCGCCGCGGGCCATAGCGAAAAAATCGCCCTCCACCAGTTTGCAGCGGCGGTCGCCGGTCAGTTCCGGGCCCAGCGGCAACAAGCCGGTGCGGTGCCAGTCGATGACTGCTTCGAGATATTCAATGACGATCAGCGAACCGGTACGCGGTTCATCAAGCGCGGCCTTGGCGGTAAAGCCGAGCCCGAGCCCGCCGACCACCACGTCCAGCCCCTCGCCCGGCCTGGCTGCCAAGCCCAGCGTGGCAAGAGCAATTTCCGATGCCGTGAACAGATCCGACATCAGATGCTCTTCACCGAGCTTGATCTCGAGAATATCGACCCCGAGCCGGGCCTCGCGCCGCCGCCTGAGCACCAGCGGCCCAATCGGTGTCGGTCGGTAATCGAGTTCTTCGAACAATCTGCTCATGCGTATTGCGCTCCGCTCCAGTGCTCTGCCCTGACTGATCCGGCGGCAGGGCTTTCGTCGTTATCGACGCTTTGATCTATACTGACAAGCGGCGCCGTGAGCAGGCGAAGGGCCTTGACCTGCGCCTTTGGCGTCACATCTACCTCAAAACCGCCTGGAACCGGGAAAATACGTTGATACAGCCGGGCTTCGGCTTGACGGAACCGCGGCGGGCGTTCATCGACACCACATCGGTGACCTCAAGGCTGCCGGATCGGGCTTCAGCCGGAAAGAACCGGCAAGCCGGACTGGACCGGAACACGGGAAACACAACCTCCAATGCCCGATACCTACCGCAAACCAACGCTCGACAAGGATCTCGACAAGATTGCGGTGATGGAGGAGGCCACCGGCCTGCTCAACCGCAGCTTTGTCACGCCCGGCCTGGCGCTGGTGTTCATCTTTCTGTGCGCCGTCATTTCCGCCGTTTTCGTCACCGGTCATCCCGGCGCAGTGGTAATCGTCGCCGCAGCCACGATCGGCGCCTATATGGCGCTCAATATCGGCGCCAATGATGTTGCCAATAATGTCGGCCCGGCGGTCGGCTCGCAGGCCATGACGCTCGGCGTCGCGCTGGCGATTGCCGCCGTGTTTGAGAGCGCCGGCGCGCTGATTGCCGGCGGCGACGTGGTCTCCACCATTTCCAAGGGCATTATCGATCCGGTTGCCGTCTCCGATCCCAATGTCTTTATTGCGGCTATGATGGCGGCGCTGGTTTCGGCGGCGATGTGGATCCATCTCGCCACCTGGCTGAGCGCACCGGTATCGACCACCCATTCGATTGTCGGCGGCGTGATGGGCGCGGGCATTGCCGCAGCCGGCGTCGACGCCGTCAACTGGCCAACCATGGGCTCGATTGCCGCAAGCTGGGTGATTTCGCCATTTCTCGGCGGGCTGATCGCCGCGGCTTTTCTGGCCTTCATCAAGACCGCTATCATCTACCAGGATGACAAGATTGCCGCTGCCCGACGCTGGGTTCCTGTGTTGATTGCCATCATGACCGGCACTTTCTCGGCCTATCTGGCGCTCAAGGGTGTGAAAGCCATCGTCACGATTCCCCTGGGCACGGCGCTGCTGATCGGCTTGAGCGTAGCAATCCTGAGCTGGATTGTCGCCCGGCCGGTGATTGCAAGGCAATCGCGCGGGCTTGAAAACCGCAACCAGTCGCTGAGAAAACTGTTCGGTCTGCCGCTGATTTTCTCCGCGGCACTGCTGTCATTTGCCCATGGCGCCAATGACGTGGCCAACGCGGTCGGACCGCTTGCAGCCATCGTCCATACCGCCGAAGCCGGCGAAGTCGCGTCCAGGGTGGTAATTCCGCTGTGGGTGATGGCAGTCGGCGCGGCGGGCATTTCGCTCGGGTTGCTGCTGTTTGGCCCGAAACTGATCCGCATGGTCGGCAACCAGATCACCAAGCTCAACCCGATGCGCGCCTATTGCGTGGCGCTGTCGGCGGCAATCACCGTGATCCTCGCCTCCTGGCTGGGCCTGCCGGTCAGTTCCACCCATATTGCCGTGGGTGCCGTGTTCGGGGTCGGGTTCTTTCGCGAATGGTACACCGAGAATTCCACCCGCCGCGCCGAATATGTCTCCCGCCATCACATCAACAAGGACGATGACGAGACCAGCGACACCAGCAATGGTAACGGCAATGGCAGGCCCGACGAGCAGCGCCGCCGCAAACTGGTGCGGCGCTCGCATTTCCTGTCGATCATCGCTGCCTGGGTGATCACCGTCCCCGCCGCCGCTGTGCTGTCGGGGGTTCTGTTCGTGATCCTGCGCTTCGCGCTGGTGTAAACGAGGCGCTAACCGCCGCGCCGCCACATGGTAACCGCGGTTCCATCGGCCAGACTGCCGGAGAAATAGTTGATGCCATCGCGCTTCATCTCGGCCACCGGCTGGCCGTTGCGGCTTTCGATCGCCAGCGTGGCATCGTAGCCGGTGAAACTGTACCCAAGCGCAAATCTGCCGACATTGGCGAGGTGCGGATTGGAGCAGGACAGGTTTTTCATGTTTCCGCCCTTTGCATCTTTCAGCTTGTAGCCGCTGCGGCTCCCGAACCCTTGCGCGATGACGCCGGCACCGGTTCTGATCTGAACCTCGCAGCCGCAGTTGGAATGTCCGTCGGTCACCATCCACTTGCCGCCAAGATCCTGCTCCGTGCGCACCACCTGGCTTGCCACGGTCGCGCCGATGACTCCGCCACCGATCATGTTGCCGAGCACATTGCGCCCGACGTTGCGTGCCAGGTTTTTGCCGACCGCATTCTTCGCAAAATCAGCGCCTTTTGCCGGTTTTGGCGGCGGCCCGCCCTGAAGCGCGATTGAACACACCGCCGGAGCAGCCTGCGTCGCGGCAAAAGCAGTGGCGGTCGAAGCCGCGGCGGCGGTATCGAAGGTTTCTGACTCGGCTGTTTCAGTGCTGGCTGCTTCCGACTTGGATGAGGAGGAAGGCGTCTGGCAGGCTGAAAGCAGGATTGCAAGACTAACAATGCCAGTCGTTTTCAGTTTCATGTACATTCCCCATTGCCTTTTAACGTCCAGGAAAATGCATGGCTCCACCCGATGTCGCCCGAGTAAAAAATGCCACGCCACCCCTGAACGGCGTCTCTTGTTTAATGTTCGGTTAATAGGAGTAAGCAGGCTGAACCTGTCGCAATCAATCACCCGAACGGGTGATATGCGGCCCCGATACTTGACCTCGACCGGCTCGGTGCAACGAAACGCTGCCCGACAGGTTCACACTGGTCTGCGCAAGCGGGTGCGCGCCCGCCTTGTCTGCCGATCATCGCCCTGATGCGCATAATTCCGCCCGCCGCGACACCGCTGTTTGATGCCACAAAGTGTAACCAACCGGAAAGCCCTTCTTAACAAACCGGTGCTACGCTCCGGCCGCAATGAGGAACACCGTGAAAGACAATCACCGGGCACACAGCCAGCGCGTCTATAATGATGCGCTTAAAACTGCGATGACTGATCGCGTCATGCTTCCTGACCGGGTGCTGACGCAGGATAGCTGCACGCCCGATGCGTCGCCTGCGCTCAGTGCACTCTACGACAGCTATTCCTGGGCGGCGCATTCGCTCAAGGCACGCGCCTGGCTGCAGGCAGCTTTCGTCTTCAATTTTCTCCTTATGTCTTTCGATTACCTTGTCAGCCCCTCACTGTTGATGCCGACGTTGATCATCCGCGGCCTTATTGTCTCAACCATTCTGCTGGGCCTCTACCTGCTCTGGGGACGGCAGCGGGCAAGTTGGGTCCAGGGCGCGACATTGGTTATGGTCTCGGCGACCATCATGATCGGGTCCGGTGCGCTGGGTGCGCTGGGCGGGGTTTCGCTGTTCGAACGGTATCTCACCGGAGCGCTGTTCACGGTGGCCACCGCAATCCTGTTCTTCCCCATCGAGTTTCGCTGGACGGTCGCCGGGGTTATCGCAGCAATCATTCTCCATGCCGGCATGGTCATCACCGGGCCGATCCCCGATCCTTTGCTGGCGCTGAGCACCAGCTGTTTTTACAGCGGCGCCATCATCGCTTTCGCCACAACGCGAAAGGCGGCACTGAGGAGCCAGTGGAAAGGCTTCAAATCGAAAATCCGCGAACTGCGCGACCAGGAGGCGCTGGCGAGCCTCAATGCCGAATTGCAGGTGATCGCCAATCTCGACCCGCTGACCGGAATTCAGAACCGGCGTTCAACCCAGGAAGATATCGATCGGATCTGGAGCGACACCACTTACGCCAAGCGGGCTATAGCCTTCCTGATGCTCGACATCGATAATTTCAAACAGCTCAATGATACCTTCGGCCACGCCGCCGGTGATGAGTGCATAAAGGGGGTGGCCAACAAGATCAGCCTCGCCCTGCGCGACGGCGACATCGTCTCACGCTACGGTGGCGAGGAATTCCTCGTGGTGCTGACCGGCACCACCGCAAGCGAAGCTTCCGCCGTGGCCGAGCGGATTCGCAAATCCGTTGAATCGTTCCGGTTGAACACCTCGGGAGACGCCGCGGCAAGACAGGTAACCATCAGCATCGGTTTGGCCCTGTGGGAGGGCGACGAAACCCCGGAAATGCTGATCAAGCGCGCCGACGAGGCGCTGTATGATGCCAAGCGCAGCGGCAAGAACCAAACGGTGGTCGCTCCGCCACCGCAGGATAATGGCACGCACACCGAGCGGGTTCATGTGTCGACGGCACGCGATGTTGCCTAAGGCATTTCGCGCAAAAATGTGCAGCAGATTTCCGATACCGACATTCAAAACAATGAGCTGATGCCCGTCACCTGGATCCAGCTTGAAGCGACCTATGTCAGCCCACTAGCTCGAACCATTCGTCCTCGGTCATGGTGCGCACACCCAGACCTTGCGCCTTGGTGAGTTTGGAGCCTGCGCCGGGGCCGGCAACCAGGATGTCGGTCTTCTTCGACACCGAACCCGCCACCTTGGCACCCAGTCGCTCGGCCATCGCCTTGGCTTCATCCCGGGTCATTTTTTCGAGACTGCCGGTAAACACCACGGTGAGACCGGCGACGGGGGAATCCTGCGCCGGCTTTTCAGCTTCCAGAATGGTGAGCTGCTCCACCAGTCTTTCGACCATGTCGATATTGTGCGGCTCGCCGAAGAAGCGGCCGATGGCCTCAACCACTGCGGGACCGATATCGTCGAGCGCATCCATCTCCTCGATCGCCGCTTTGTCACCCTCGGCAATGGCCAATGCCGCCTCGTGCAACGCCTCCCAGGTCCCGTAGGCGCGCGCCAGCGTCTTGGCCGTCTGCTCGCCGACATGGCGGATGCCGAGGCCGAAGATCAGCCGGTCGAGCGCAATGGTGCGGCGCGCTTCGATGGCGTCGAACAGCTTTTGCGCCGAGGTGTCGCCATAGCCATCGCGATTCTTCAACCGTTGCAAGCCATTGGCCTCGTCACGCGTCTTCAGCGTGAAGATGTCGGCAGGCTGGCGGATCGGCAGCGTGGTGTCGTCATAGAAAAATTCGATCTGCTTTTCGCCCAGACCGTCGATGTCGAATGCCTTGCGTGAGACGAAATGCTTGAGATGTTCCTTGCGCTGGAACGGGCAGGCAAATTCGCCCGAACAACGGCGGATGACGCCTTCAACACCGCCCGCCGTTTCCTCGCGGATTACCGGCGTTTTAAGATGGCAGGGACAGATTTTCGGGAACTCGAATGAAACTGCATTGGCCGGTGAATCGACCACCCGCAAGATCTGCGGAATGACATCGCCGGCGCGCTGAATCTCAACCGTGTCATGGATGCGAACGCCGAGCCGCTCGATCTCCTCGGCATTGTGCAGCGTCGCATTGGTCACCACCACGCCGCCGACCGTGATCGGCTCGAGCCGCGCCACCGGGGTCAGCGCGCCGGTACGGCCAACCTGGATGTCGATGGCGGTGAGTTTGGTCACGGCCTTTTCGGCCGGAAATTTATGCGCAATCGCCCAGCGCGGACTGCGCGAGCGGAAGCCAAGCCGAGCCTGCAGGTCCAGCCGGTCGACCTTGTAGACCACCCCGTCAATGTCATAGGGCAGATCGGCGCGAGCCAGTCCTATTTCGTTGTAATGGCCAATCAGTTCCTCGACGCTGTGCAACCGTTTGGTCAGCGGATTGACCGGGAATCCCCAGGCTGAAAACACCTCGATCATGCCGTGCTGGGTGTCGGAAGGCATCGCCGACATGTCGCCCCAGGCATAAGCGAAGAACCTGAGCTTGCGGCTGGCCGTGATCTTCGCGTCGAGCTGACGCAATGAGCCCGCCGCCGTGTTGCGCGGATTGACGTAGGTCGGCTTGCCCTCGGCAGCCATGCGCTCATTCAGCGCCAGGAAATCAGCCTTGGCCATGTACACTTCGCCGCGCACTTCCACCACTGACGGCGCACCCGCGGGCAGCGCATTCGGGATCTCGGAGATGGTCCTGACATTGGCGGTGACATTTTCACCGGTGGTGCCGTCGCCGCGGGTGGCGGCGGTAACCAGCTTGCCGTCCTCATAGCGGATCGACATCGACAGTCCGTCGATCTTCGGCTCGGCGGTCAGCGCAATGGAATTGTCCGGAAGCTGCCCCAGGAACCGGTAGATCGAATTGACGAAGTCGCGCACATCTTCATCGTTAAACGCATTGTCCAGCGATAGCATCGGCACCTTGTGGGTGATCTTGCCAAAGCCTTCGGCTATCGCGCCGCCGACTTTCTCGGACGGGGAATCGGCGAGCTTGAGATGCGGAAATCGTTCCTCGATGGCAAGGTTGCGCTGCTTCAGCGCGTCATACTCGGCATCCGAAACCAACGGCGCGTCATGGCCGTGATAGGCCTCGTCATGACGGGCAATTTCAGCCGCCAGCCGTTCCAGTTCGGTCTTCGCTTCCGCTTCCGACAACTCGGCTACCGGCTTTGGCTGATGGGTCATGATGGGGCTCCGACGATCAGCACCGTTTTAGAGAAATCCGGACAAATGAAAAGACCAATGTCGGGTGCCCGCAGATCAATCAGCAATTAGGATTTGCGGCCTATGCTGGCATGGCATGCGGGTTTTGACGCCGCAAACAAGGAATGACGGACAGATGATCGTCGACGCACATATTTTCACCGCCCCCAAGCTGGCCACAGAGCGGACGACACTCGCTACCGCGCCAGCAACAGCGACGTCCGAAACTGTCGAAACCGGTGACGAAGATTCGAACGCGCTGTCGCGGCTTGATAATTTTGTCGAGTCAGCGGCGCTCAGCCGCAAGGCTTTTGCCGAGGACCGGCTCAAGCACCTCAAGGAGCAGATGAACACGCTGTCGCTGTTCAATCTCGCCCCGGGCTTTCTGGCCGGCCACACGGCACGGATGGCGAAAGAACTTGAATCCGCAGCCACCGATTTTGCTTCCGCGTTCAAGACGCTTGCCGGGCTGGAGCAGCCCGCCAATCTGGGCACAGCTACGGACGACGCCGTGCTCACGGCCTATCTCGACGTGATGGCCGATGACGCCCCTTTCAGCGCCAGAATGAGCCCTGAAGACGCGGAGACTGCGGCAAGCTTCATGAACACCGCCTATCATCTCCGGGGCGTGGTCGAATTGATCTCGGATGATGCCCGCGACAGCGCCAATGTGCGGCGGAGCGCGGACAGCACCCGCAATACCACCGACCACGTCATGACCATCATGGCGCGGCTCGAAGGGCCATCGGTTTTCAACAAGACTTTCTGGTAGGCAGATCAACAGCCACGCATGCCGGTTCCCTGCCCCGGACCGGGCCAGATCTCCTCAGTCCGCCACATCCAGCAGCCGTGCGGCTGCAGCCCGCGCTTCGGCGGTAACGTGCTCGCCGGCCAGCATCCGGGCAATTTCCTCGCGCCGGTCATCAAGGCCCATGCTGCGCACCCGGGTGGTCACGGTTCTCGAACCTTCCTCGGTTGGCCCCTTGGCAATCAGCAGATGCGTGGTAGCCCGTGCCGCCACCTGCGGCGCATGGGTGACCGAAAGCACCTGAACGCCATCAGCCAGCCGCTTGAGCCGCTTGCCAATGGCATCGGCCACCGCGCCGCCGACACCGGTGTCGATTTCGTCAAAAACCAGCGTCGGCGCAGAGCCGCGATCGGCCAGCGCCACTTTCAGCGCCAGCAGGAACCGCGAAAGTTCGCCGCCCGAGGCAACCTTCATGATCGGGCCAGGCCGCGAGCCGGGGTTGGTGCGCACGTGGAAGGCCACGGTATCGATGCCGGTCGGCCCGGCATTGGCAGCATCACTGCTGATCTCGACAATGAATTCAGCCCGCTCCAGCTTCAGCGCCGGCAGTTCGGCCATCACTGCAGCAGTCAGCGCAGCACCCGCAGTGTGACGGCGTTCCGACAAGACTTTGGCCGACTGCAGGAACACGGCCTCGGTCTGCCCCACCCGGGCTTCAAGCGCCGACAGCCGTTCTTCACCGGCATCTAGATCAGCCAGATCGGCCATCATCCGCGCCGCCAATTCGGCCAGCGCGTCGACCGGCACATTGTATTTGCGCGCAGCCGCCCTCAATGCAAACAGCCGCTCCTCGGTCTCCTCCAACTCGCGCGGGTTGAAATCCGCGGCCCGCTGCGCCGCCTCGACGGCGGTCTGGGCTTCAGCCAGCGCATTGAGTGCCGCATCCAGTGCCGCCACCGTGTCGTTGAGCAGTTCCGGCGCCTGTTCGGCCTTGCGCTCAAGCCGCCTGAGCAAGCCACTGATCACCGGGATCGGCGATGCCTGGCCGCTTAGCACCTCATCAGCCTCGTTGATGTCGCTGGCCATCTTCTCGGCCTTCATCATCCGCGAACGGCTTTCGGCGAGCTGTTCCTCTTCGCCTTCCACCGGCACCAGCTTTTCCAGCTCGTCGACTGATGAGCGCAGCCAGTCGGCCTCGCGCCGCGCCGCCTCGACCCGCGCCCGGTGGGTTTTGAGCGCCCGTTCCGCTTCGCGCCAGCTCTCATGCAGCGCGCCGACTTCGGCCGCGCGCTCGCTCAGGCCACCAAAGGCATCAAGCAGCGCCCGGTGGGCATCCATGTCGATCAGGGCGCGGTCGTCATGCTGGCCGTGAATTTCCACCAGCCGTTGCCCGGCTTCGCGCATCAGCGCCACACTGGCTGGCTGGTCGTTGATGAACACCCGCGTGCGGCCATCGCCCGACTGCACCCGGCGAAACACCAGATCACCGTCATCATCAATGCCATTTTCGCGCAAAAGCAGCCGCGCCGGATGATCCGCGCCGACATCGAACACGGCGGTAACCTGGCCCTTGTCAGCGCCATGGCGCACAAGCGAACCATCGCCGCGGCCACCGAGCGCCAGCGACAGGCTGTCAAGCAGAATGGATTTGCCGGCCCCGGTCTCACCGGTCAGGACCGAGAGCCCGGCGTCAAACTCGAGATCAAGCTTCTCGATCAGGACTATATCGCGGATCGACAGCTGTACCAGCATCGCGCCCTGCTTCAGGCGCCGACGAGGCGGGACCCGGCGCGCGAAATCCAGGAGCCCTTGTTCTCGCGCGGCTCAAGTCCGCCCGTGCGCAGGAGCTTGTAGGAATCGGCATACCACTGGCTGTCGGGATAGTTGTGGCCAAGCACGGCGGCGGCAGTCTGCGCCTCGCTTTCGAGCCCCATCGCGTAATAGGTCTCGACCAGACGCGCCAGCGCCTCCTCGATCTGTCTGGTATTTGGATATTGCTCGATCACCAGCCGGAACCGGTTGGCGGCGGCAACATATTCCTTGCGCTCGAGGTAGTAGCGGCCGACCTGCATTTCCTTGCCGGCGAGCTGGTCTCGCGCATAGCGCAGCTTGGCCTGGCTGTCCTCGACATATTCGGAATCAGGATACCGCTCGATCACCTCGGTGAAGGCTGCGATGGCGCGCGCCGAGGTCCGCTGGTCGCGGGTCACCTCGGGGATCTGCCGATAGTAAGCGAGCCCGACAATGTACTGCGCGTAAGCCGCATCCTCATCATTGGGATAGAGGCTGAGATAACGCGAGGCGGTGTTGATCGCTTCGGAATACTGGCCTTGGCGGTAATTGGTGAAAGCACTCATCACCATCGCCTTGCGTGCATACTCGGAATAGGGATGCTGCTTGTCGATCGCGTCGAACTTGCGGCTGGCTTCGGTCAACTCACCGGCTTCCAGATTGGCAAGGCCCTGATTGTAGAGCAGATCCGCCGGTTCGATGGATTGCGCATAGGCGGTGATGTCGATGTCCGGATCGGACTGACATCCGCTGACAAGCGCTGAAACGCCGGCCAATCCGGCGACCATGAGCGCAACTCGAATCGCGCGCCCGCGCCTACCCTTGCCCGAAGTATCCATTCTGCAAAACCTCTCAACAGCCGCGGATGCAATTCATCCGCAGAACCAGACCCGCGTTTCTATCCGGAAATGACCGAACTTCGCAACGTCATGAAGACGCTTTGCCGCATTTTTGTGGCAAGGCGTCCCTTCAAAAACAGGAGTATAGGCAAGAAAGCAGGAATTTGAAGACAGGATCGGCTGATCAGAGCGCCCACGGCGCAAACGCCGCCGCGTTGATGGCCACCAGTTCGCCGTGACGCACTGTGTCGCGACGCGCCGGTGCCTCGACGATCTCATAAGCAGTTTGATCCGCCAAAAGCGCCCTGAGTGCCATGGCATTGAGCTTATGACCACCACGATAGCTGCGATAACAACCGATAAACTGCGCACCGGCCAGCGCCAGATCACCCACGGCATCCAGTGTCTTGTGACGGGCGAATTCATCGCGGAACCGAAGCCCCTCGACATTGATCACCTTGTCGTCGTCGCCGATCACCACGGAATTTTCCAGCGATGAGCCCAGCGCGTGGCCCGAAGCCCACAGCCGCTCGACATCGCGCATGAAGCCGAATGTACGGGCGCGGGCCAGTTCACGGCGGAAAGTGTCGGCGGTAACTTCGCCCTTCCAGGACTGGCGACCGATCAGCGGTGAATCAAAATCGATGTCGATTTCGAACCGGGTGCCGTTATGTTCGGAGAACTCGGCCCAGGAACCGCCCATCTCGATGCGAACCGGCTTGACGACGCGAATGTAGCGACGCTTGACTGGGTGGTTGATCAGGCCGGCATTGTCGAAGGCCTCGATGAACACCGCAGCACTGCCATCCATGACCGGCACTTCGCTGCCGTCGAGGTCGATGCTGATATTGTCAACGCCAAGCGCATAGAGCGCCGCCATCAGGTGTTCAACGGTTGCGACCGAACGGTCAGGAGCCTTGCCGAGCAGGGTGCAGAGATCGGTCGAGCCAACCTGCGAGGACACAGCGCGAACGCTGATCACATCACCACATGGCAAATGACGATGGAAAACGACACCGGTATCGGGATCGGCCGGATGAAAGGTAATGGAGACATTCTCACCTGAGTGCACGCCAATGCCCGACAGGGAGATCGACCGCGAAATCGTGGTCTGAAAGCCTACTACATCGATACCCATAAGGTCCGCCGTTTCCCGCTTGATTGGTCATGACCTCCCAAAGGCCATGCCGTCCCCAGTCCGTTGAAGCAATTCCACACGTCCCCCCGCGTGGTTGATCACTTCATTCCTTATTACATGCGCTGCAAGATAAGGCCGCGACAGAGAGTTTCCAAATCACGCTTTTTATCGTTCTGTTACGATATGGTAACACGACGCGAATTGAAAAACGCAATCGTTAACAAAGGGTTAACGAATTCGCATGGCAACCTTAAAGCTGCCATGCGAGTTATCTTACAGTTTGTTACACCCGCTTCACTTGGCCTGACGGCGCAAGAACGCGGGAATTTCCAGCTGCTCGTCATCATGAGTCGCCCGCGCCTGCGGGGTCATGCGACCCTGATCGTCAAGCTGGCCACGGCGCGGCGCATACACGCTGGCCTCCGGCGACAGCGGGCGACGTGCCTGCGGCGCCTGGCTGGGAGCTGCAGCATGCGCGGCATCCTCCTCGTCCCGACGGCCCAGCGAGCTTGACAACCGCTTGAGCAGACCCATCGGGCCGCGTTCGTCGGCATGTCCCTGCGGGGCGTTGCGATGCTCGATCTCGGCCTGAACCACCGGCGGGAAATCCTCAACCCGCGGCATCCGCGTTGGCTGGGCTTCCGTCCGGACCGGCGCAGCAGTCTGCTGAACCGGAGCCTGCGCCACGGGCGGCACGGTCATGACAGGCCGCTGCGGCGCGGCCGGTGCGGCGGCCTCGGGTGCACTGGTAAACAACCGATTGTGCGGCTGTGACCCCGATTGGGCCGGGTCCGAAGCAGGCTGCGCCCGTGTCGGCAGGTCAATCTGGCTGGCGATGTCGAGTTCGCGCTCAAGTTCGGCCTCAGCCGACAGGATCGTCTCAGCCACCGAATCGGTACTGGCCTGAGTTGGCTGCGGCGTCGGCGCAGCGGAGACGGGACGGCTGGCCTGCGGTTGGGCAGCAGCCGGACGGGCTGCAGCAGGGCGCGGGGCCGACAGGGTCGGGCGCTGATCGTCCGAGCCTTCGATGCGATCGATGCCGGTGGCAACCACCGACACGCGGATCAGGCCTTCGATCGATTCATCGAAGGTGGCGCCAAGGATGATGTTGGCATCGGCGTCGACTTCCTCGCGGATGCGGGTGGCAGCCTCGTCGACTTCGAACAAGGTCATGTCACGGCCGCCAGTGATCGAGATCAGCAGGCCTTGTGCGCCCTTCATTGTGGTCTCGTCGAGCAACGGATTGGCAATCGCGGCTTCCGCAGCGGCCATCGCACGACCTTCGCCTGAAGCTTCGCCGGTGCCCATCATCGCCCGGCCCATCTCGCGCATCACCGAACGGACGTCGGCGAAGTCGAGGTTGATCAGGCCTTCCTTGACCATCAGGTCGGTGATGCAGGCAACGCCCGAATACAGCACCTGGTCGGCCATCGCAAAGGCGTCAGCGAAAGTGGTCTTGTCATTGGCGATGCGGAAAAGGTTCTGGTTGGGGATGACGATCAGCGTATCGACGCATTTCTGCAACTCTTCGATACCCGCTTCGGCAAGCCGCATGCGGCGCTGGCCTTCAAAATGGAACGGCTTGGTGACCACACCGACGGTCAGGATACCCTTGTTGCGGGCAGCCTCTGCGACCACGGGAGCCGCACCGGTGCCGGTACCGCCGCCCATCCCGGCGGTGACAAAGCACATGTGGGTGCCGTTGAGGTGATCGATGATCTCATCGATACATTCTTCCGCTGCCGCGCGGCCGACTTCGGGCTGCGAACCTGCGCCCAGACCTTCGGTAACCGCGACACCGAGCTGGATCAGCCGTTCGGCCTTTGAAGTCGTCAGCGCCTGGGCGTCAGTGTTGGCGACGACGAAATCGACGCCCTGCATACCCGCGTTGATCATGTTGTTGACAGCATTGCCGCCGCCGCCGCCGACACCGAACACGGTGATCCGGGGCTTCAGCTCGGTGATGTCCGGCTTCTGCAATTTGATGGTCATGGCAACCGTTCCTTCCTTTGGCATGGTCGCACCGCCGCGTGGACCAATTCGGTGAAATCAAAAACTCTCTTTGAGCCATTGCCCCATGCGGGACAGACGGCCACCCGCGCCGGAGATGGCGACAAAGCCGCCCTCGCCTGCACCGTGGGATTCGAAATGGGCGACCTGAGGATAGATCATCAGGCCGACCGCAGTAGAAAATGCCGGCCCCTTGGCCGCCGCCGGCAGACCGGAAATTCCCAAGGGACGTCCGATCCGCACATTGCGTGCCAGGATCCGTCGCGCCGCTTCGGTCAGGCCAGTCATCTGGCTGGCGCCGCCGGTAAGCACGATGCGCTTGCCGACAAGCGAGCCATATCCAGATTGGTGGATCCGGTCGCGAAGCATTTCGAGGGTCTCCTCGACCCGGGCACGAACAATCCGTGAAACCAGTCCGCGCGGCACATGGGTAGGCTGGTCGCGCTCATCCTCGCCGATCGGCGGAATCGAAATCACGTCGCGGTCTTCACCCGCCTGCGGCAGCGCCGAACCGTGCACCACCTTGATGCGTTCGGCGTCGTCAAGCCGAGTCGAAAGCCCGCGCGCCAGATCCATGGTTACGTGCTGGCCGCCGAGCGCGATCGCATCGGCATGCACCAGCTTGCCATCGGCAAATACCGAAATCGTCGTCGTGCCGCCGCCCATGTCGATCGCCGCGCAGCCCATTTCAGCCTCATCGGAGACCAGCGCTGCAAGACCCGACGCATAGGGAGTGGCCACCATCGCCTCGACGGTGAGGTGCGCACGGTTGACCACCAGTTCGAGGTTTTTCAGTGGCGCACGGTCAGCTGTGAGCAGATGCATGTCGACCCCGAGCACATCGCCATACATTCCGGCCGGATCGCGGATGCCGCGCTCGCCATCAAGCGTGTAGCTCGACGGCAGCGAATGCAGGATGGCGCGCTCATGCAACTGGCTCTGACGGGTGGCGGCATTGACCACCTTGACGAGGTCGCCATTGGCAATCTCGTGACCGCCCAGATTGACTGCGGCGGAATGGGTTTCACTGCCCAGCCGCCCGGCTGTGACATTGACGATCAAGCTTTCGGCGGTGACGCCAGCCATCCGTTCGGCGGCGTCGACCGCGAGCCGCACCGAACTTTCGACCGCATCCATGTCGGAAATAACGCCAGCCTTGAGGCCACGCGACTTCTGATGGCCGATGCCGAGAATTTCGATCTTGTGGGTTCGACCCGCCAGTATCTCCGCCGCCTCGACCGGGGTCAGCCGACCGATCATGCAGACCACCTTGGAGGAACCGATATCGAGCACTGTCACAATACTGGCGCGCTTGCCCGACAGCGGCGAAAGCCGCGGCAGCATCGAGGAGGGGCGGAACAGGTTCATGTGTTCTTCTCCGCCGCCTTGATTGCCTTGGCGCGGGCCGCCAGAGCTTTCTTGCGGCGCTCGAACGAAGCTTCGCTGAGCCGTAGCGTGACACGGTCGGGAAGCCGCAGATCGACCACGGTGATATCGCGCGACAGCACATCGCGACCGGCATCGAATTCCGCCAGACGCCGCAGCGCAGCGTCAACATCCTGCTCGGGAAGGCTCAGCGTTACGCCATTGTCGAGCCGCAGATCCCAGCGCCGGTCGGCGATACGGATCGCAGCCTTGACGCGGGCGCGCAGGTTCGGATGCATCAGCAGCCGCGCTTCCAGTTCATCGGCGTGATGGTCGGCACCAATGCCGACATAGAGCGGCAGGTCGGCATGACGGGCACCGGTCAAGGGAGCGATCACGTCGCCGCGCGCATCAATCAGCGCCAGCCGGTCGCCATGCTGCCAGATGCCCACCGGCTGCCGCTCGGTGATTTTGACCGACAGGCCGCGCGGATAAATCTTCTGCACCTGCGCGTCGGTGACCCAAGGCAGTTGCATCAGCCGGGTGCGGGCCAGATGCGCATCGATCGCCACCACGGATGTGGAGCCGTCAAGCCCGAGCTGGCCGAGAATATCGATATCGGAGGTTTCGGCATTGCCGCTGATCTGCACGTCTTCGAGCGCAAAGCCTGCGCTGGTGGTCAACGCCTGGGTTACCGCTTCGGTGTGACCACCAAGCTGCATGCCGTAAAAACCGGTGGCAGCAAGAAAGGCAAGAGCAGCAACTGACCCGACATGCGGATGGATATCCACCCGGCCGGTGGCCAGCGCACTGTAGAACCGCACTTGACGGCGCAGAAAACGCGGCAGCACGAAAGCACCGGCAAACGCATGGCGCCTGCCCGTCCCGTTGGCCCCAGCGGCCCTGCCCTTGTTTCCCGTCATCGACGACACGAAGCGTCCTCCACCATCCAACTGACAAATTCTTCAAACGAATGCCCGGCCTGCAGGGCCATCTCTGGCGCCAGTGATGTCGGTGTCATGCCGGGCTGGGTATTGATTTCGAGCCAGACAACCTCCCCGTTTTCGGAGAATCGGTCATCATACCGAAAGTCAGACCTGCTCACGCCGCGACAGCCGATCGCTTGATGCGCCTTCAAACTCAACCTACGTATTTTTTGGTAAACAAATGGTGAAATTTCTGCCGGACAAACGTGTTTGGAGCCTCCGGCAACGTATTTTGAATCATAATCATAGAAGGTGTGTCCCTGTGGCACGATCTCGGTGACCGCCAGCGCCACGTTGCCCATCACGGTGCAAGTCAGTTCGCGGCCGGCGATGTAGCGCTCGACCATCACCTCGTCGCCGTACTTCCATTCTTTCGAGGTAATCACCTGCGGCGGGTGCGACTGTCCCTCGCCGACGATAACGACGCCGAAGCTCGAACCCTCATTGACCGGCTTGACCACGTAGGGTGGCGCCATCGGGTGCGCGGAAGTAAATTCGAAGCGGTTCATCACCTTCGATTCCGCCACCGGAATTCCGACCGCCTTGGCAACAATCTTCGACAGCCGCTTGTCCATCGCCAACGCCGAAGCGGTAACACCCGAATGGGTGTAGGGAATCCCAAGATACTCAAGCACGCCCTGAATTGTGCCGTCCTCGCCATAAGGTCCGTGCAGCGCGTTGAAGGCAACATCGGGCTTGAGCTCGGCAAGTACCGAGGCAATATCGGGACCGACATCAACGCGGGTGACCTGGTAACCGGCGCGCTCAAGCGCATCGGCACAGGGCACGCCCGAAGCCAGGCTAACCGGCCGCTCGGAGGAGAACCCGCCCATCAGAACGGCAACGTGTTTGCTCTTTGTCAAAACCTCGGCGGTCATCCACTTCCCTCGTTCTGGTGCGCGCCCCTCAGGCGGGGGAGCCAGGCAGGCCGCATGATCGCGCCTTTCAAGGCCAATTTCAGCCCCTCAGGCAGACACGCTGCCGCGCAGTATAGGGGCTGAACATTGCGCCAACCCGTTCCGGCCGGCGCGGCATAACCCAAGATCGACGTTGCGGGCAGCGCGCGACTCATGCTGCCCGACAGGAATCCTTAGGAATCAGAGCTTTTGGGCAAGCGCAAGGGGCGGCAGCCGACATGCCGCGCTTTTGCCATCAGGCATGCGGCCACAAACGCAACCCGCAGCTGAATAATCCCTCTCAACAGCAGCATGAGTATTCACGCATAACGGGCGGCAGCCTGCGGAACCTCACGTTAATGCTTTTGCTTTATTCGTCTCACTTGAACCAAGCGAGGGACAGCAATGCGTGCGCGATTGATGCAAGTTATGACGGGTAAAACTGTCTATTTTCATCCATCCCCCAGTTGCCGTCGGAATACTTACTTGCCCCTTCAACTCCTGATCGGCCAGCGCAGGCCCGCATCAGTCAACACCGTGCCCTTGAGCTGAAAGCGGCCCCCATGAAAATGGCAAACCCGATTGCCGCCTACAATTACTGGGTCAACCCTGTGCGGCGTCAGGCGATGGCAACCGCCTACTCTCCGATCCTGCGCGGATTTCTGCTCCCCGGCATTTTCTATTATCTTTATGTCACTTACAGCCACTGGCAGGACGAAACCGGGCTCACGCTGGTCATGTTTGCCTCGATCAGCTTCACTACCGCTGTGTGCTACTACCTGATGAGGCAGCACGTACTCGTCAGCGAAAAGCTTACCTTGGAGGAACTCGAGCTGAATGGCTTGATCGCCAATCTGCTGATGTACCTCAATGTCGTGAGCTATCTGGCGATTCATTTTGAACAGAGCAAGCTGATATATTTCGCCCTGATGGCGGTGGTTTTCTCCACAACAGGGGTAACCTTCAGGACCACCTTGCTCAGCGTTGGCCTGTCACTGGCGACGCTCTACTGGTTCGCCTCCGGCCTCCCGCCGGAACTCCTGGCCCAGTACGTCTCGATCGGCGTCGCCACCACTTTTGCGGCATTCGGCATGGCAATGCTGCTGCGAAAAGCCATTCTCAAGCAGATCGACGCCCGAATGCTTGCCGATGAACTGGCGGCCAAGGCCCAGCGTCTTGCCGACACCGACATGCTGACGGGCATCCCCAACCGGCGCGCTGTATTCCAGAAAATCGATTATCTGATTTCCCAGCGCAGGCCATTCTGGATGGGGATCTTCGATCTCGACGGCTTCAAGTCGATCAACGATATCTATGGCCACATCGTCGGCGACAAGCTCTTATGCGCTATCATCGAGCGGGCCAGCAGTATGGAAATTCCCGGCGTTAGAGCCTGACCGAAAAAGAAGTTGAGTGATATCAGTTGGTTGTGATTCATGAGGTTGCGAAGCCAACCATGGATACAACGATGTGGACTGATATCACCCGGGCACAACATGCCCGAAAGCATTGCCGACTGCCAAGCGATTTGACAGATGCTGAATGGGCGCTGATCGAACCTCTATTGCCGCCACGCAAAGCACGCGGACGTCCTGCGAAGTGGGGCTACCGGCAGATCGTCGAGGCGATGCTCTATGTTCTACGCGGCGGGATTGCCTGGCGGATGCTGCCACCAAGCCTGTTCCCACCGATGACCACCGTGCAGCATTATTTCTACGCTTGGCGTGACAGCGGGCTTTGGCAGACGATCAACCACACCTTGTTGATGGCGGCGCGCGAGGCTGAGGGTCGCCAAGCCTCGCCCACGGCCGGCGTGCTTGACAGCCAATCGGTCAAGACCACGGAAAGTGGTGGAGTTTCCGGCTATGACGCGGGCAAAAAGATCAAGGGACGCAAGCGCCACATCCTAACCGACACCAGCGGCTTCCTCGTCGGGGCCATCGTTCATGCGGCCGACATCCAGGATCGTGATGGCGCTCCGTCCGTCCTCAAGGTAATCCGCCATGCCTTCCCTTGGCTGCGTCATGTCTTCGCCGACGGCGGCTATGCCGGGCCGAAACTTGAAGCCGCACTGACAAAAATCGGCAAGTGGACATTAGAAATCGTCAAGCGTTCGGACACGGCGAAAGGCTTCGAGGTCGTACCGCGGCGTTGGGTCGTCGAACGCACTTTTGCATGGCTGAACAGAAACCGCCGCCTCGCCAAGGACTTTGAGCGAACAATCGCCAGCGCCACCGCTTGGCTCTTCATGGCTTCCGTCCAGCAACTTGCCAGGCGAATTGCAACCAAATGATATTAAACGGAAACATTTTGAGTCAGACTCTTACATTTGGCCGGGTCGGCGGTGATGAATTCATCGCCCTGTTTCCGGGAAATTTATCGGAGGAATCTGCGGCGGAGTTGGGGGCCAGGGTAATCGAGGCGATCAGCCAACCCTACCCGTTCGCGCTCCTCAACCTTACTGTCGGCGCCTCGGCGGGCTTTTCACATTTCCCCAGCATGGGCGATTCCAGCGCCACACTGTACGACAAGGCCGATTACGCGCTCTACAAGGCCAAGGCAAAGCAACGTGGGCGATGCTTCATGTTCGACGTCGCCGAAGACAAGGAAATGGAACAGGCAACTGCCATCGAGCGCGAACTGCGTGAAGGCGACCTGACGCGGGAACTCTTTCTCCTGTTCCAGCCGCAATACTCGCCCAAGCTGCAGCGGGTTGTCGGCTTTGAAGCGCTTGCACGCTGGCAAAGCCCAAAACTCGGCCTTGTCCGCCCGGACCAATTCATTTGCGCGGCGGAACGATCGGGCCACATCAGCAAGGTAACCGGCATTCTCTTCAAGAAGGGACTCGAAACCCTGGCGGGTTGGCCAGAGAACATTTCCCTGTCCTTCAACCTCTCCGGCCAGGATCTGTCCAACCGGGCCTTCATCATGTCGCTGCTCGGCCAGATCATGAGATCAGGAATATCGCCAAGCCGCATCGAGTTCGAGATTACCGAAACTGCGGTCATGACCACTCTTGATCTCTCCCGATCCCTGCTGACAGAGCTGCGAGCGAGCGGATGCAAGATTGCGCTCGATGATTTCGGATCGGGCTATTCAAGCTACGAATATCTCGACCAACTGCCGCTCGACAAGGTCAAGCTCGACAGAAGTTTTGTCTCCAAGGTCAGCCAGAGCGTGACCTCGCGCGAGATCGTCACCAGTGTCATGCAACTGTGCGCGAGACTTGAACTGCGTTGCGTGCTCGAGGGCGTCGAAACCCACGATGAGATGACAGTGCTGAGCGAGATGGAACCCGACCTGATCCAGGGCTACCTGTTCGGCCGGCCGATGACATCGGCGGCGGCCATGCAGATGATCAACGCCCAGGACAACCCTGTTTCCGTGGAAACCGGAAGCGCCGCCCTTTCAGCGTGAGCCCTTCGAAACAATTCGCCAAGGCAGCATGAAATGATGCACGCCAGACGATGCATCTCGTGATCTGCAGGCATACCCCGCGCACTCAGCAAGCCGTCTATAGCGATGGTGAAATGATGTGTTGTCGCCTCGCGACCAGCCGATGGTTCGTTGCACTTACGGAACAGTCCTAGCGGGTCCCTTTTCAGATGCCGCCGGCGTATTGCCGGACAGGATCGGCGGTCCACGATAGAGCCGCTGCAATGTCGACACCATTTCCTCGAATTTCATATCAAGATCAACACACGCGCGGCTTGTCGGCTCGAGACGCAGCGAACGACCACATTTCCTGCTTTCCACCAAACCTGCAGCCTCCAACTCCCTGACCTTTCGGTGCGTGGTTGAGATTGGCAGTCCCAGCGTCATCGACAGGGAGGACAGGTCGTAATAACGGCCCTGAACCTTTCCGGTGATGATGGTTCGCACCATCAATGCATCAAGTGGCCCGCCCCACATCCCGGTTTCGATTGCATAGAAGCGGTTCAGGCACTCGATGATCTGGGCCTGAACGATTTGGCGGATTTCAGCTTCTTGCATCTCGGGTTTCCTTTTGTCGCCAACCAACCTTTCCAATCCGGAAACATCCGCAGGCAATGGTCTTGGTCGCCCATGCTAAGGCTCCGGAGTGAAGGATCAAGACTCCGCTCAGGCGGCAATTGAGGAGGCCAACATTGACTAAACACATCCTTATCGTGGGCGGCGGCATCGGCGGAACGATGACTGCTAACAGCATCGTCACCAAAATGTATCCCGAAATTGCACGCGGGAAGGTCAAGGTGACACTGCTTTCCGATTCACCATGGCATTATTACAAACCGGCGTTCATGTATGTGGCCTTTGACATGTTTTTTGAAGGCGAACTGCGACGCAAGCAGAGCAGTTTGCTGCGACCCGAGATCGATTTCCAGGTGGACAAGGTCGTCAACTTCGATTTCGCCGGCTCAAAGGTGAAGACCGCGTCCGGCAAATCCATCGGCTATGATTATATCGTCGTGTCAACAGGCTGCATTCCCGCCCCGGAACGAATTCCCGGGCTCAAGGAAGGCGGCGACTATTTCTATCAATATGCTCCCGCGCGCCAGCTCGCAGAGAAACTGCGCAATTTTGAGAAGGGGCGGATCTTCATAACCGTCAACTTCCCCAAGACGCCGAACGTGCCCCATCAATGTGGCATCGCTCCGATGGAAACCACGCTGATGGTCGACGAATACCTTCGTCGCAAGGGTGTCCGCGACCAGTGCGAGATCGTCTATACTTATCCAACCATCTCGCAACTGCTGCGTAATTGCCTGTTTTTGCAGCAGGAAGTTTGCGAAGTGCTTCCGCCGGTGTTCGAATCCAAGGGCATCCTGCATCAGCGTGGCTTCACACTGGAATCAGTAGACGCGGAGAAGAAGATCGCCCGCTCCGAAGAAGGTAAAGAGGAAGAGTTCGATCTTCTGATGTGTACGCCTCCGATCCGGGCGGTGGACGCAGTTCTCGATAGCGGCATTTCTCAGGCACCAAACAATGAAGGCTGGCTACCGACTGATCGCAAGTCACTCCAACTCGAGGGTCACCCCAACGCCTATATCATGGGCGACACCGTCGATCTGCCGATCTCGAAAGCCGGTGGCTCATGTCACAACCAAAGCCCGGTCATTGCCAACAACATCGCCGGCGATATCCGTCTCGGCCACACCGTCGCCGAGTATGACGGCAAGGTTCAGGCAGTGGCACAGATGGGTCTCGATGCAGGAATGCCGCTTTGGTACGACTATGATGAAGACGTCCATCCAACGCCTCCGACAAAAGTCGGCGGGCTGCTCCGCAAGGCCTTCAATCGCGGGATCTACTGGTCCGTCGCGCGCGGCATCATCTGACATCGGCACCGGGAGAAAAACGATATGAACGAATCTGTCACGGACATGACCGAAAAAACTACCGTAGAGGCCGCCACGCCTCTTGCTGCCATGGATGAAGCCACCCAGCGCGGCTTGATGGAGCTGCTGGAAAAGATGGCACCACTGTTGCAAGGTCGGCGCTTCCACAATCTGGTCGATCTCGCCTCGCTGGCCTCGGACGGCGTCGACATGTTCGACGACGCCATGGTCCAGAAGCTGATGAAGGCCTATGAAGAAGGAGTCGGCGCGGCCTGGTCGATGAGCAATGCGGCACGGTTTGCCGCCAACCAGACCGCGACCGCACAGGTGCCTTCGCTTCTCGGCCTGCTGCGCGTGGCCCGCAACGAAGACGTCCGCCGAGGTCTGTATTTTGGCTTGACCTTCCTATCGGTGCTGGGTCGGCAGATGAAGGATGACGGCGTCGAATGACCACAAACCCGGACCTTGCCGCGCTTTACCAGCGCGGTTTGCGGGATCTCGCCGCAAAGGTTCGAAGCGACAAGCGGCTCGTCCCGGCGGATATTTCCGTCACCCGGACGAGCCGCACTTGCGGCAGCATCGTCACGCTGGACATACGCAGAGAGGCGGACAAGATCACTGCGCTCGGCTGGCGGACGCGCGCCTGCACGCTGGGCATGGCCGCGACCGCGATCGTGGTACAACAGGCGACCGGTCGGGAATTCTCCGGTATAGTAGAAATCGGACACTTGCTCCGTCGCCTTCTGAGCGGCGAGGATATCATCTTTCCCGAGCCCTGGCGCGAACTTGAGATGTTTGCTGCGGCACGCGGTTTTCCTACGCGTCACAGTTCGATCCTGCTGCCATTCGAAATTATTGGCAAGGCGGGCAATGAGACGTCTGTAAAAGGAACTTCCCCGTCGCGCGACCCAATCGCATAACATGCCCGGCCGGCGCTCTCGTCAAGCCGCGGCGCATCTGGTCCAGTTGGCGCTAACCGGTTCGGTGCTGTAGGACAACACGATCCGGTTTCGCCCGCCGGCCTTGGCTGCATACAGCGCCTTGTCGGCACGCGAAAAGGTTTCATCAAACGCCTGATCCGGCAGCGCCCTGGCAGCCCCGCCCGACATGGTGATAGAGATTTCCCGCTCGTCCACGCTCACGCGCATATCGGCAATCTTTCTGCGGGCGGCTTCACCCAATACGACAAACTCTGCAAAGGGTATGCTGCCGCTGAAGACGGCAAATTCCTCGCCGCCGATCCGGGCGCAAACGCAACCTTCCCCGAAAACCGCAGACAGTATCCGCGCCACCTCGGCAATCACCGCATCGCCGGCCTGGTGTCCGTAACTGTCATTGACCTTCTTGAAATGGTCGATGTCGAAAACCAGCATCGACTTTTCCTTGTTGCACTGATCGAACAATTCGAGAAATGCGCGGCGGTTTGGCAATCCCGACAGCATGTCGGTGCGGCTCAGCCATTCGAACTCGGCCCGCGACACCCCCAATTCATGGATGGAAAAACCCACCGCCACATAGGCGGTGGTCGCCAGAATGAAGGTTATCGGCGGCGTCAGCATCGAGGCGATGACCAACGCGGAAGACAGCGAATAGGGCAGCAGATCGAACCAGTAGAGCAGGAGATGGGCGCAAATATTGAGGCCATAAGCAAACAGGGAGACCTTGATGCCGACCCATAAAGCCTTGCGGACGACCTCACTATATGACCCGAATTCCTCAAACAAAAGCTGCCTGATAACCCAGTCACGGGTCAGTCGAAACATATCTACATCCCCCGATTAGCGCCGCGACCTTAAACTTGACGAGTTAAATTAGTGCTTCCGGTGCAGCCCGCTGCTGCCCATGTCGTCGCTGCCTGCTTGTCATGTTTCGACACAACCTGTGCGAATTCCTCCAGAATTCAATACAATCTTTTTTAAACCATCACACCCAGAAATTCCTGCACCAGCTGATCAGGCTCAAACAGTCCAAGCCGCTTGATTTCCCATTCCAGCCGGATGCCGGAGGTTTCGAGCACGCGCGCACGGATGGTCTCGCCAAGATTTTCCAACTCATAGGCCGAGGCCGTGCCGGTGTTGATCATGAAATTGCAATGCATCGGCGACATCTGCGCGCCACCTACGGTCAGGCCGCGACCGCCGGCCTTGTCGATTTCCTTCCAGGCGGATGTGCCTTCGGGGTTCTTGAAGGTCGAGCCGCCGGTCTTCTCGCGGATCGGCTGCACCGTCTCGCGATGATGCTGGACAGCGTCCATGGCTTCGCGGATTTCGTCGCGCTCGCCGGGTGCGCCCTCAAACAGCGCGCGGGTAAAAATCAGATCCTTGGGTGCTGAGGAATGCCTGTAGCCGTAGCCCATCCCGGCATTTGAAAACACGTGACGTTGGCCCGCTCGGTCGACGGCATGCACCTCGACGACCCGGTCGCGGGTCTCCACGCCATTGGCGCCGGCGTTCATCCGCAGCGCACCGCCGATGGCGCCGGGAATGCCGTGATAGAAATGAAACCCTGCAAGCCCGGCTTCGAGCGCCTTGGCGGCCAGATGCTTGTCCGGGCAGGCCGCACCAGCCTCGAGACGCGTCTCGGAAATCTGCTCGGCCTGGCCAAATCCCTTGGCCGAAAGCCGGATCACCACGCCGGGAATACCACCGTCACGCACCAGCAGATTGGAGCCGATGCCCACCGGCAACACCGGGATCTCTTCGGGCAGCGCCGCCAGAAATGTGCTGAGATCGTCCTCATCGGCTGGCTGGAACATGAGCTCCGCCGGACCGCCGGTACGGAACCAGGTGATTTTCGACATCTCGGCGTTCGGCGTCAGCCGCCCACGCACTGCGTCCAGCTTGCCGCCAAGCGAGGCCAGCAGCTTTTCACCATCGACTTGCTGTTGCTTCATGCGCTCCCCCCGGCCGCCGCATCCGGCGAAAGGGCCGCCAGTTCAGCGGGCAATTTGTTGGCCCAGTAGGTGATGGTGCCAGCCCCGAGGCAGACAACGTAATCGCCCGGCCTGGCGATCTCGGCGATCAGCGGCGCCAGTGCTTCGGGCCCATCGATCAGCCGCGCATCGCGGTGGCCGCCGGCCTTCATGCTGGAAACCAGACTTGCCGAGTTGATGCCCTCGATCGGATCTTCGCCGGCCGCATAGACCGGCGCCAGAATTGCCGTGTCCGCCTGGTTGAAACAGGCGGCAAAATCATCAAACAGGCTTTCAAGCCTTGTGTAGCGGTGCGGCTGTGCAACCGCGATCACACGCCCCGCACAGGCGTCGCGTGCAGCGCCAAGCACCGCCTTGATCTCCACCGGATGGTGGCCGTAATCGTCAAAGATCTCGACCCCGTTCCAGCTTCCGGTATGGGTGAAGCGGCGCTTGACCCCGCCAAACTGCCCGAGCCCCTTGGCGATCTGTTCGGGCGTCATTCCCAGTTCAAACACCACGGCGATCGCCGCCACCGCATTGGCGACATTGTGCCGGCCCGGCATCGGCAGCCGCAGATCGGAAAGCAGAACCGTCTCGCCAGTCTTGCGGCGACGGATTTCCACATCGAACACCGAGGTGGCGCCGTCCATGCGGTGATTGAAATGCCGCACGTCCGACTGAGGGTTCTCGCCATAGGTAATCACCCGGCGGTCCTCGATCCTCGAAACCAGCGACTGCACTTCCGGGTGGTCGAGACACATCACCCCGAAACCATAAAACGGCACGTTCTCGACGAACTGCTTGAACGCCGCGCGCACGGCGTCGAAGCTGCCGTAATGGTCAAGATGCTCGGGGTCGATATTGGTGACGACGGCGATATCGGCAGGCAGCTTGAGGAAGGTGCCGTCGCTCTCGTCGGCTTCCACCACCATCCATTCGCCTTCGCCCATCCGCGCATTGGTGCCATAGGCATTGATGATGCCGCCATTGATCACCGTGGGATCAAGCCCACCTGCTTCCAGGAGCGTCGCCACCATCGAGGTGGTGGTGGTCTTGCCATGGGTGCCGCCAATCGCAATCGCGTTGCGGAAGCGCATCAGTTCGGCCAGCATTTCGGCGCGGCGAACCACCGGCAGCAGCTTTTCGCGCGCGGCCATCAGTTCCGGATTGGATTTCTTGATCGCGGTAGACACCACCACGACTTCCGCTTCACCGAGATTTTCCGCCGCATGGCCGATAAACACCTCGATGCCCTTGTCACGCAGCCGCTGCACATTGGCGCTTTCGCTCTGGTCGGAGCCCTGAACCTTGTAGCCCAGATTGTGCAGCACCTCGGCGATGCCGCTCATGCCGATGCCGCCGATGCCGATGAAATGAACGAGGCCGATGGTTTGCGGCATTTTCATGCGGGTGTGCTCCTGAATTGCTCTGGTGTGATCCCCTCCGCAATAGCCTCCGCCAGATTGGCAAGCAAGCGCGCGGCGTCGGGTTTTCCGGTCGCCTGTGCCGCAGCCGCGGTGGCCGCGAGGCCGGCGGGGTCCTGCATGCGATCGCCGATCATGTCAGAAAGTAGCTGCGGCGAAAGCTCTGATTGCTTGATCACGCTGGCCCCGCCCTTGGCCATCAGCGCCGCGGCGTTGGCAGCCTGGTCATGGTCAAGTGCGAACGGATAGGGCACCAGGATGGCCGAGCGGCCAATCACGGCAATCTCCGATACCGTGGATGCGCCGGACCGCGAAATCACCAGATGCGCAGCCCCCAGGCGCGCGGCCATGTCGTTGAAAAACGGCGAGACCTCCGCCTTGATGCCAAGTTCCTCAAGCCGCGCCCGAACATGATCTTCGTCCTCGGCCCGTGCCTGCTGGGTCAGTTCCAGCCGTGCGCGGAGCGGATCTGGAAGCAATGCGATTGCCGCCGGAATAGCATCGGAAAAGAATTGCGCCCCCTGGCTTCCGCCGAAGACCACCAGACGGAAGGTTTCGCCCTCCATCGACGGCACATAGGGAATTGCCGCCGCAGCCAGCACCTCGGGCCGCACCGGATTGCCGGTTATCACGGTCTTGCCTGCATATTTGCCCTCGCCCTCGGGCAAAAACCCGCCGGCGATCGCCTTGACCCGGCCGGCCAGCGCCTTGTTGGCCCGTCCCATCACCGCATTCTGTTCGTGGATCATCGTCGGCAGGCCGGCATTTGACGCCGCCAGCAGCGGCGGGATCGTCGGGTAGCCGCCAAAACCGATTACCGCATCAGGTCGGATACGCCGGACCAGCGCACCGGCCTCGCGCACGCCCTGAAACAGCGTCCACAACGCACGGACGACCTTGAAAGGGTTTTTCGAGCCGATGGTGGCGGAGCGGACAATGTGGATTTCCGATGCCGGAAACTTGCCGGCAAATCGCTCGGCCCGGCTGTCGGTGACCAGATGCACGGTGTGTCCACGCGCGGTCAGCTCATGTGCCAGCGCTTCGGCCGGAAACAGGTGCCCACCGGTGCCGCCCGCAGACAGCAAGAACAATTTGCCATTTTCCATGCCGCTACTCCGCCGCCACGGCTGCGGTGGGGCGGTAGATGGCACGGGGTTGCGCCCTGCTCTCGGGCCGGTGCCGGGTCAGTGCCAGCAGGAAGCCGGCGGTAATGGCAACCGCGATCATCGACGAGCCGCCGTAGGAGATGAACGGCAGTGTCATTCCCTTGGCCGGCAGCAGTTCGAGATTGACGCCGATATTGATGAACGACTGGAAGCCGATCAGCAGCGCCAGCCCCGCCACGGCAAGCCGGGTGAAATCATCCTGCTCGCGGCCGGCGCGGATCAACCCGCGAATGACCACGAAGCCAAACAGCGCCACCAGAACCATGCAGAACAGGATGCCGAATTCTTCAGCCGCAACAGAAAACACGAAATCGGTGTGGCTGTCGGGAAGGATCCGCTTGATGGTGCCCTCGCCCGGCCCCT
Organism: Hoeflea sp. Naph1; assembly: GCF_046837775.1. Taxonomy (GTDB): domain Bacteria; phylum Pseudomonadota; class Alphaproteobacteria; order Rhizobiales; family Rhizobiaceae; genus Hoeflea. The sequence goes on from NZ_CP177286.1 coordinate 3,889,281, forward strand.
GACCCAGCCAATCGCCACGAATGATCGCCTCGCGCGCGGTGTCGACCTGAAAACTGTCGCCCTCGCCAAACAGAAAGCCGTTGATCCGGTCGGCGACATGCGGAAACACCAGATATGCGGCGACGAAGCCCGAAACGGCCATGCCCCCCAGCAGCATGATCCAGAACCACGACATGCCGGCCATGAAGAACATGCCGCCCCAGACCGCCGCCGTCAGCATGGTCTGGCCCAGATCCGGTTGCGCCACCAGCAACGCCGCAACAATGCCGAACAGGATGATGGCAAACAGATTGCCGGGAATTTCAGGATGGCGCGACCGTTCGGAAAACAGCCAGGCGCAGATCACCACGAAGGCAGGCTTCATGAATTCCGACGGTTGTACCGAAAGCCCAAACACCGATACCCAGCGCCGCGATCCCTTGACCTCGACACCGAAGAACAGCGCCAGCACCATCATCGCGATCGACATGGCCAACAACGCCAGTGCGGCGCGGCGCACCTGACGCGGGGTGAGGAAGGAAACGCCAATCATCACCGCCAGCGCCGGGATCAGGAACACGCCGTGACGCTCGACAAAATGAAAACTGTCGAGCCCGAGCCGTTCGGCCACCGCCGGGCTCGCCGCAAAAGACAGCATCAGACCGACGCCCATCAGCGCCACGAAGGCCGCCAGGAAGAGTCGGTCAATGGTCCAGAACCAATCGGCGACCGGTCCGCGTTCAACACGGCTAACCATCAGTTTCTCCTTTGCGCCCGGCATCGACGAGCATCTCGATATCATCCAGAGCCGCCACCAGGCTTACGTAGGCATCTCCGCGCACCTCGAAATTGCGGTACTGGTCAAAACTGGCGCAGGCGGGCGACAACAGCACCGCAGGCATTTCCGCCCCGTCCGCTGCCGCATCGCGCGCTGCGGCCGCGATCGCATTGTCGAGCGTACCGGAAATTTCAAACGGCGCCTGAGCGCCAATCGTTGCGGCAAAGCCTGCCGCCGCCTCGCCGATCAGATAGGCCTTGGCGATACGCGGGAAATATGGCTCGAGGGCGGCAATGCCGCCTTCCTTGGCCAGACCGCCGGCAATCCAGTAGATCGGTTCGAAACTTTGCAGCGCCGGCGCCGCGGCTTCCGCATTGGTGGCCTTGGAATCATTGACGAAGACCACGCGCCCACGCCGCGCCACCGGCTGCATCCGGTGTTTGAGCCCCGGGAAGGTGGCAAGGCCGGCGCGGATTTCATCATCACTGAGCCCGACCGAGCGGCAGGCGGCAATGGCGGCCGCGGCGTTCTGGGCATTGTGCGCGCCGCGCAAGGTGGGAATGCCGGCCAGATCTACATAGAGGCTGACCGTTCCGCTGTCGGCAAGATGGATCCTGGTTCCATCGGCATAAAGGCCCCGCATCAGTGGCAGCGTCTTGGAGATCCGTTCCACCGCACGGCCTTCCGCCTCAAGCCTGGCCGCGATGTCGCGACACCAGTCATCGTCCACACCGATGATCGCCCGGTCGCTGTGTGCCACCAGCCGCGCCTTGATTTCAGCATAGTGCTGCATCGAGCCGTGGCGGTCGAGATGGTCTGGCGTCAGATTAAGCAACAGCCCGGCGCTTGGATCGAGCGACGGCGCCAGATCGATCTGATAGGACGAGCATTCGACCACGTGAACCCGGCCAGGCGCCGGCGGATCCAGCGTCAACACCGCGGTGCCGATATTGCCGCCAAGCTGGGCGTCGCGGCCGCTGTGGGAAATCAGATGCGCAATCAGCGCCGTGGTGGTGGATTTGCCGTTGGTGCCGGTGATGGCGATGAACGGACTCCCAGGCGCATGGGCGCGGCGCTCGCGCACAAAGATTTCGATATCGCCGATGATCTCGACCGCATGCCTATTGGCCAGATCCACCGTCCAGTGCGGCTTCGGGTGGGTCAGAGGCACGCCGGGGGCAAGCACCAGCGCATGCAGGCCGGACCAGTCGATCTCGCGCAGATCACCGGCCGGAATGCCCGCCGCGCGCGCCGCCTCGACCTGTGCCGGATTGTCATCCCAGGCGGTCAATTGGGCGCCGCCGGCAACCAGTGATTTTGCTGTTGCCATGCCCGACCCGCCAAGGCCGAACAACGCCACATTATTGCCGGAAAATGTGGACGCCGCGATCATCGTCTATCTCAACTTGAGGGTGGCGAGCCCGATCATCGCAAGGGCCACGGAAATGATCCAGAATCGCACCACGACCTGGCTTTCGGTCCATCCGAGCTTTTCGAAATGATGGTGAATTGGCGCCATCAGGAACACCCGGTTGCCGGTCAGCTTGAACCATGCGACCTGGATGATGACCGACAGGGCTTCGATCACAAACAGGCCACCGATGATCGCCATGACGATCTCGTGCTTGGTGGCAACGGCCACGGTACCGATCAGTCCGCCCAGCGCCAGCGATCCGGTATCGCCCATGAAGATCGCCGCCGGGGGCGCATTGAACCACAGGAAGCCAAGACCGGCGCCGATCACAGCACCAAGGATCACCGCCAGTTCACCGGTGCCAGGTACGAAGTTGATCTGCAGATAATTGGCAAACACCGCGTTGCCGGCGAGATAGGCAATCGCCCCGAACGACGCTGCCGCGATCATCACCGGCACAATGGCAAGGCCATCGAGGCCATCGGTCAGATTGACCGCGTTGCCTGCCGAGACGATGACGAAGGCGCCGAAGGCGATAAAGAACCAGCCAAGATCAAGCAGCAGATCCTTGAAGAACGGAAACGCGATGGAGGAACTGAACGTCGCGCCCTTGACCGTCGACGCGGCCATCGATGCCTGCATGATGAAATACACCGCCAGCCCGGCAATCAGGAATTCAAGCGCCAGGCGGGCCTTGCCGGAGAAGCCCTTGTCGGACTGCTTGGTGACCTTGAGATAATCATCGTAAAAGCCGATGGCGCCGAAACCCAGCGTCACCAGCAATGTGGTCACCACATAGACGCTCGACAGATCGGCCCACAGGACCGACGAGCCGATGATTCCCGCCAGAATCATCAATCCACCCATGGTCGGCGTACCGGCCTTGAGGAAATGGGTTTGCGGCCCATCCGCCCGGATCGGCTGCCCGCGCCCCTGACGTACTCGCAGGGAAGCAATGATTCGGGGTCCAAACAGAAATACGATCAATGCCGAGGTGAACATCGCCGCCCCGGTTCTGAATGTGATATATCTGAAAAGATTGAAGAACTGGACTTGGTCCGCCAGATCCACCAGCCAGATGAGCATAAGTTCCCGTCCCCCGAGTTGCTTTAGGTGTTGGCGCTGCTGTCTGTCAGCAGCGGATACTTGTCAAGCAACGCCTTGACAATACGTCCAAAGCCGATGCCGAGCGACGATTTGATCATCACCACGTCACCGTCCCGGAGAACAGATATCAGATGCGTGCTGAGCCCGTCCGCGTCATCGCGGTATACGGTCTCGATGTCGGTGCCGAGTTCATCGCGCAAGGTCTTCATTTCCGGCCCGGCGAGACAGGCCATGTCGACACTGGCTTCGCGCATCGGCGCTGCCAGTTCGCGGTGTACCCGTTCGGAAAAACGCCCCATTTCCAGCATGTCACCCAGCACCGCGATGCGGCGGCCACGCAACCGCACCGGCGTATCGCGGAGCAAGTCGAGCGCGGCACGCATCGAGGCCGGATTGGCATTGTAGCTTTCGTCGATCAGCAGGAAGGAACCGCCATCAATGGCAAGTTCATGGCGTGCGCCGCGGCCCTTCTCGGCCGAGAAGCCCGCCAGTGCATGCACCGCCCTTGCCAGATCGGCGCCGGCCAGTTGCACCACGCCCAGCACCGCCAGCGCGTTCTGCACCAGATGACGGCCCGGCGCGCCGATCTTGGCGGCCACTTCATCTTCACCGATCCGGGCTGTGATGGTCGAACAATCGGGCAGCAACTTGGCCTTGAGCAGCCGGTAATCGGCCTTGGCGTTTTCGCCGAAGGAGTGGACATGGGCCACGCCCATCGCGGTTGCCTGCTTTTTCAACCAGGCATATTTTTCATTGTCGTGGTTGAGCAGAAGGTGACCATCTTCGGCCATGCCTTCCATGATCTCGGCCTTGGCCGCGGCGATCTCGCTCAGATTCTTGAAATTGCCCATATGCGCCGCAGCGATGGTGGTGATCACCGCCACATCCGGCCTGACCATGTCGACCAGCGGCCGGATTTCGCCGGGATGGTTCATGCCGATCTCGAAAATGCCAAAGGCAGCGCTTTCAGGCATCCGCGCCAGCGTCAGCGGCACGCCCCAGTGATTGTTGTAGGAGGCCGCAGACGCGTGCACCTCGCCCGAGGGCTCCAGCGCGTGGCGCAGCATCTCCTTGCTCGAGGTCTTGCCGACCGAGCCGGTGATGGCGATGATTTTTGCCTGCGATCGCGCCCGCGACGCCCGGGCGAGAGCGCCGAGCGCCATCAGCACGTCATTGACCACGATCATCGGCGCGGTGACCCGGCCAAGCGCAGGCAATTTGTCTTCCGACACCACCAGCAGACCCGCGCCATTGGCGATGGCGACACTGGCAAAATCATGACCGTCGAAGCGGTCGCCCTTGATGGCAAAGAACGCATCGCCCGCATGCGCAGTGCGGCTGTCGATCGAGATCCCGGTAACACCTTCCGGCAGGGCGCCGACGGGACGCCCGTCCATTGCCTCGATCATGGCTTGTGCGGTCCACAACAGGCTCATGCCGACAGTGCCTCCAGAACTTTGCGAATTTCTGCGTGGTCGGAAAACGGCAACACCTTGTCGCCCACGGTCTGACCCTGCTCATGGCCCTTGCCGGCAACGATCAGCGTGTCGCCGCCTTTCAGCATGGTTATAGCAGTGCGGATCGCCTCGGCGCGGTCGCTGATTTCGGTGGCGCCTGGGGCTGCGATCATGATTTCCGCGCGCACCGCTGCCGGATCTTCCGAGCGCGGATTATCATCAGTGACGATCGTCACGTCTGCCAGCTTTGTGGCGATGCCACCCATGATCGGCCGCTTGCCGCGATCCCGGTCGCCGCCACAGCCAAACACCACCACAACCCTTCCGGTGGTAAACGGACGCACCGCGTCTAGCACATTTTCAAGCGCTTCGGGCTTGTGGGCGTAGTCGACATAGACCGGCGCCCCATTGGCGGTCGAGCCAACCAGTTCGAGCCGGCCGGCAGCGCCGGTAAGATCCTCAAGCGCTGCCATTGCCAGATCCGCAGAGGTGCCGCTGGCAATTGCCATCCCCGCAGCAACCAGCGCATTGGAGAACTGGAAGTCGCCTGCCAATGGCAGTTCGACCTCGAAGATGCGGCCCTCGAGATGGATTTCGCCGACCTGCTTGTGACGCAGATGTTCCACACGTTTGAGGCTCAGGAAGCCGCCCTTGCGCCCAACCGTGAGCACCCGGGCGCCTGCACGTTCGGCAACCTCGACAGCCCGCTCCGACCAGGGATCATCGGCAAAGATCACCGCCGGCGCCCCCTTCGGCAGAAGGCAATCGAACAGCCGCATCTTGGCGGCCATGTAATCTTCCATGGTCGGATGATAATCCATGTGATCGCGGCCCAGATTGGTAAAGCCCGCCACGCTCAGCGAAACGCCATCGAGCCGGCGCTGATCGAGCCCGTGGCTCGAGGCCTCCATCGCCGCATGGGTAACACCGTCGCTGGCAAGTTCGGCCAAGAGCCGATGCAACGCCACCGGGTCGGGAGTGGTCAGGGATCCGTATTCGCTGCGACCCGGCGCGGTCACACCGGTGGTGCCCAGCATCGCCGCCCTCTCGCCCGCATGGGCCCAGATCTGCCGCAGGAACGAGGCGACCGAGGTCTTGCCTGCGGTGCCGGTGACGGCTGCCATCACCCGCGGCTGCGGGCCGAAATAGGCCGCCGACATCCGCGCCAGCGCCAGCCGTGGATCGTTGCTTCTGAGCACCAGCCCGACATCGGCGGGAAGCTCGGCGTCATCGGCCACGACAATTGCCACGGCGCCCTTTGCAGCCGCTTGCCCGACAAAGCGTGCGCCATCGGTTTTCGCCCCGGCCATCGCAAAAAACAGGTTGCCCGGCTCCACAGTCCGGCTGTCAGCGGTCAGACCGGTGACCGGCAGGTCGAGATCTGCCGCTTGCGGGACCGTTACGGATCCTGACGGCAGGGCTGAAATCAAGGCAGACAGTTTCATGGAGCGCTCGGATCTTTCTTTATCGAATCATGGCGGGCCATGCCCTGCTCGCCACTTATGGTATCAATATGACAATGACAGCATTTGCCCGCCGTCACCGAATTTTGGCTCTACATCAAGAAACGCCGCTGACCGGCGAATAATGCCGCTGACCATCGGCGCGGCATTCAAGCCTGCGGTGGCCGATCTCTTTCCTTCTTCGGGTTTCGGTTCGTCGATAATCACCAACACCACGTAATCTGGATCATCAATCGGGAATGCCGACAGGAACGCGTTGAAACGTACATCCGAATTATAGCGGCCGTTGATCACTTTTTCCGCCGTGCCGGTCTTGCCGCCAACCCGGAAGCCTTCAACTTCGGCGCGCCGCCCCGAGCCCTTGGCGACATTGAGCGCCATCAGGTAGCGCATATCGGCGCTGGTTTTCGGGTTGACCACCTGGACAGCGACCTTGTCGGCCTCTTCGCGGGTGCGCGGCAGGAAGGTCGGCTCGATCAGCTTACCGCCATTCATCAGCGCCGCCGCCGCCACCGCCGTCTGCAGCGGCGTAGTGGCGACACCGTGGCCGAACGAAATGGTCACCGAGTTGATTTTCTTCCAGGCCGAGGGTTGGGTCGGGGTCGCCACTTCCGGCAATTCCGTCTGCATCCGCGACAGCAGTCCGAGCCGGGTGAGAAACTCCTGATGACCTTCGATGCCGATCATGTCGGCAATTCGCGCAGAGCCGATATTGGAGGAGTAGATGAACACCTCCGGCACCGTCAGCATCCGGTTTTTGCCATGGAAATCCCGGATGGTGAAACCGCCGATGCGGATGGAGCCGCGGGCATCAATCTCGTCGGTCAGCTTGACCTTGCCCGAATCGAGGCCCATCGCCGTGGTAAATACCTTGAACGTCGAGCCCATCTCGAACGTGCCGGCTGACATCCGGTTGAGCCGGTCTTTCTTCTGGGCGTCGACCGGATTGTTCGGATCGTAATCAGGCAGCGAGGCCATGCCGATCACTTCGCCGGTGTGAATGTTGAGCACGACACCGCCGGCGGCAATCGCCTGGTAACGCTCCATCGCTGCGGCCAGTTCGTCGCGCAACACATGCTGAACCCTCAGATCAAGCGACAGCCGTACCGGCTTGAGGTCTTCGTCAACGGTCATGCCGGCGTCCGCAAGCGCGCCAAGTCCCTGCCCGTCGACATATTTCTCCATGCCGGAGATGCCCTTGTTGTCGATATTGGTCAGCCCAATCACATGCGAGGCGGTCGGCCCGCCCGGATAGAAGCGGCGCGTTTCCGGGCGAAAGCCGATGCCGGGAATGCCCAGCGACAGGATCTGGCTCTGCTGTTTCGGCGTCAACTGGCGCCGAAGCCACTGAAACCGCGAATTCGATGACAGTTTGCGGTAGATGCCGCGCTGATCGAGATCGGGCAGCACGGTGGCCAGCAGTTCCACTGCTTCGTCCGGATCGACGATCTTGTTGGGTTCGGCAAACAGCGAAACGGTGCGGATGTCTGTGGCCAGTACCTCACCGTTGCGATCCAGCAGATCCGGTCGCGAAGCCAGCAACTCGTTGGTGCGGTTGATCGACGACACGGTTTCGGGCGAGCGCATGCCGTATTGCACCAGCCGCCCGCCAATCACCGCATAGATGACGCCAAAACAGGCGATGGCGATGATGATGCGGTTCTTGGCCTGCGCCCCTTGCGCCTTGCGCACCCCTTCGAATTCGAACATCGATTGTCCCCGCCCGCTGACCGGATTGGCGTGCGCAGCGCGCCGGCTGAAGAATGTTCTCAAAGATCTCATTGCTGCACCGACCCTGTCGTCAGCGCCGCGTCGGCACCGTTTTCGGCCAGTTTCGGTTCGAAGTCGCTGGCCCGTCCGGGCAATTCGTCGGGTTGGGCCATTTGCTCGGCTTCGATCGGCCTGAGCCCCAGCTCAGCCTCGAACGCCGTCGACAGTCGCTGCAGCCGCGAAGGCTGGTTGAGCAGACTCCAGTCGGCCTCCAGCAGGTCGATGGTTTCCTTCTGCAGCTTGATTTCGGCCTGCAATCCCCGCACCTCTTCGAGCTTCACCTCGGCGTCGTGCTTGATCTGATAGGTAATGGTCGCAGCCGCGATCATCGCGCCAACCAGCACCAGGTCGAGAGTTCGCAACATGGCTCAGCCTCCGAGTGCCGCGAGCGCGGCGAGGTTGGGGACGGGAAGAATGTCGGTGCCGGTATTTTCCGCCGGTGCACTGGTGCGCAGACCGGATCGCAATTTGGCCGAGCGGGCGCGCGGGTTTTCCGCGCATTCGGCCTCGTTGGCGGTAACCGGCTGCTTGCCGATCGGCGTGAATGTCGCCTGGCGCACGGCTACCAGCGGCATGTGCCGCGAGCCTGACGCCTTGCCGGACCGGTCCTGGAAGAAGCGCTTGACGATCCGGTCCTCGAGCGAATGAAAGCTCACCACCACCAGCCGGCCGCCCGGCTTGAGCGCCTTTTCGGCGGCAAACAGTGTCTGCGCCAGTTCGCCAAGCTCATCGTTGACATAGGTTCTGAGCGCCTGGAACACCCGGGTTGCGGGATGGATCTTGTCCTGCGGGCGGCGTGGTGAAACCCGCTCGATCAGACCGGCCAGTTGCCGTGTGGTTGCAAACGGCTGCTTGGCGCGCTCGGTTTCAATCGCCCGGGCGATCCGTCCCGCGTGGCGTTCTTCGCCGAGAATGCCGAAAATCCGGGTCAGATCGGAAACCTTGGCGCGGTTGACCACATCGGCGGCGCTGACACCGGCCTGGCCCATGCGCATGTCGAGCGGTCCGTCGCGCATGAACGAAAACCCGCGCTCGGCCTCGTCGATCTGCATCGAGGAAACGCCGATGTCGAGAACCAGCCCGTCGAGACTGGCCTCTTCAACATGGTCAAGAAGATCGGAAAATTGGGCCTGAATGAGTTTGAGCTTGCCATCGGCAGCCTCAACCATTTTAGCCCCCGCGGCAATCGCGTCCGGGTCGCGGTCAAAGGCAATGACATCGGCGCCTGCTTGCAGGATCGCGGCAGAGTAGCCGCCGGCGCCGAAGGTTCCGTCGACAATCAGTTCGCCCGATGCAGGCGCCAGTGCATCCAGAACCCCGCGGAGAAGAACCGGAATGTGACGGACAGGTCCGCCTTGGGCGTCAGCATCACCATCGCCCATATCCGCCACCATTCCGTTTCTCCATCCGTTGCGGACGGTCAGGATCTGGCCGTCCGTTCTTTCCGGGCTTGCGACTGCATTGCCTCGAATGCCGCCGGTTCCCAGAGCTGAAAGTGGTCCCCGCGCCCCGCAAACGTCACCTTGTCGGTGATGCCCGTGAAATCGCGAATGAAATCCGTCACCAGAAGCCGTCCCTCGCCGTCGAGCTTCATGAACACCCCGCCGCCGTGAATCAGCAGCGACATCTTGTTGGCCTCGGCCGAGAACGGGTCCTGCGACCCGATCATCCGCTCGAAGCGCTCCAGTACTTCCGGCCCGGCCATCGAGACCGCCGGAAACACGAAATCCTGCCAGACGTAGAGTTCCTCGACAGCGGATCTGGCCAAAACGGCACGAAACATCGAGGGCACCGAAACCCGGCCCTTCGCGTCGATCCTGTTTGTCGCATGCGACAGGAACCGGTTCATGACTCTGTACCGCCGCTTCCGCCTTCTGGCCCCACGCCATCGCCCCCCCGCCTTGTCCCGGATTTTCCACCCATGCGTACCCACTGGCGGCGCAAGCCGCCCGAACGGCTCCTGTGCAGAACCGCGGTCCGAAGGGGGAAAAATCGGCGGATAACCGCCAGCTGATCTTGGGTATTTGGGATACCATGGGCCACCATGGGCGTCAATGGGAACCACTCCCCTTGAAGCCCTCAAGTTTCACCCGTTAATACCTCGTCAAGATTAACGAACCGTTAGGCATGATCGAAGGAACTGGGAAGAACACCCCATGAGGCGATTTGCCCCGCCGCAGCCACACCGTGATCAATCGCAACTTGTTGGCATGCATGGCATGCTGCATGTGTTGTAGCAGGCATGCCCGTGGATTGTTGGCTGGCGAGAATATCCACACAGCTTGCGGTCGAGCTCCTCCACTCTGGATAGCTCCGGCGAAGTTGGGACAACACCTGACGCGAGCGACAGCAGTTCATGCGCACAAGCACCGGTCGGCTGGGTGAGGCAAGGGAGATCGAAAATGGCATCGGAAAAACAGAACAATAGCGTGCTTTATATCGTGGCCGGTCTTGCGATCCTGTTCGGCGTTCTGACCGTCGTCTCCGGTGGATGGGTGCTGTTCGGGGGCGAGGCAACAAAGGCGGCCGCAGGAAATGTCGTTCCCTTCGTGCTGTGGTTCAATTTCCTGTCAGGCTTTGTCTATGTCGCTGCCGGCGCGGGGATTGCGCTGCACAAGGATTGGGGCTCCAAACTCGCAATGGGTCTGGCCATTGCCATCGTCGCCGTTTTTGCCGTTTTCGGCTGGCACGTCTTCACCGGAGGCGCCTATGAGCCCCGCACCGTGGGCGCGATGCTCCTGCGCTCGGCTGTCTGGATCGGCATCGCCATCTATGTGCAACGCCGCGCCTCAACAATGCCCTTCAAACCCTGACCATTTTCGCGCTTAGCAAACCGGCATGACCGACCAAAATGACTCCAGCTGATCCGCCGGCACACCTAACTTGAGTTAATGCGGCGGCGCCATTAAACTGTATAAGATGGCAATGACCCATCCTGCCCACCTGACCTTGCGCACCCGTCTCCGATCTGAAACTGCTGAAGTTCATGCCCGGCTCGACAGCACCATGTCCCGGCTGGATATGGCGGACGCCGCCGACTACGGCTCGTTCCTGGAAATTCACCTGAGCGCACTTCAATCAATCATGCCCCGTCTTGTTGAAAGTGGCTATGAGTTCAGTCATTTGCCTGCCTTGATCGAGCGTGACCTTGAGATTCTGGGCCGCCCATCCAGCCCTGCCAGTATGGCAAGTTTTGGCCCCCTTCCGGGGGATCCGCTGGGCTATGCCTACGTGCTCGCCGGCTCTCAGATGGGTGCGAAAATTCTCAACCGGCGTCGTCTTCTCACCAGCAACGAAAAAGTTGTGCGCGCCGACGCTTTTTTGCGCGATACCATAGCCAGTGACATATGGAACATGGTGAAAATCCGGCTTGAAGACTTCAGCGCCGCCGGACCGCAGCAGGACGACATCATCGACGGCGCGCTGGCCTGTTTTCGGTGTTATGGTGCAGCGGCAAAAACGGGGCTACTGATTAATGACTGACCGGACCGCGAACCCGCGCCAGCAAGACCAAGCCGCAGATCTGACCAATTGCGATCGCGAACCGATCCACATACTCGGCAAGGTACAATCGTTCGGCGCGCTGATTTCGGTATCCTCCGACTGGTTCGTCAACCACGTTTCCACCAACATCGGCGTATTTCTCGACGGCGTCAGCGCTCAGGACCTGATTGGTCGACCACTGGTCGATTTTATCGATGGCGAAGCCATTCATGAAATCCGCACGCAATTGCAACTGCTCGGTAGCCCCGACGCGGTCCAGCGCCTGTTTGCATTCCGCTTGACCAAGAGCGGCAAACTGTTTGACCTGGCGCTGCACATCTCGGGCCGCTCGGTCATCATCGAAATCGAACACCATGTGCAGCAGGACAGGAACGATTACGCTTCCTATGTCCGCACGATGATCGACCGTATCGGCAAGTCTGAATCAGTCGAACAGCTATGTCATGTCGCCGCGAGGCAGGTCAGGGCGCTGACCGGTTTCGACCGGGTGATGGTCTACCAGTTCCAGCCCGATGACAGTGGCCTGGTTATTGCCGAAGCGCTCAAACCGGGAATGGATTCCTTCAAGGGGCTGCACTATCCGGCTTCCGATATCCCCAAACAGGCCCGAACGCTCTACAAGCGCAACCTGCTGCGCATTATCAGCGCGGTCGATGACGAGGGATGGGAAATCCACCCGGCAGTCAGCCCGTCAGGAGAACCGCTCGACCTTTCGCTCAGCACCACACGCGCAGTCTCGCCGATCCATCTCGAATATTTGCGCAACATGGGCGTTGCCGCGTCGATGTCCATCTCGATTCTCAAACGCGGCGAATTGTGGGGCTTGTTCGCCTGCCATCACACCACACCGCACACCCTGCCCTATGACAAACGCACCGCCGCCGAATTGTTTGGCCAGATGTTCTCCTTTGTGCTCGACCAGATGCAGGGCGACATCGAACGCGCGGAGAGGCAAAAGGGCCGGGCGTTACACGACCAACTGATGATGCGATTGGCGGACGGCGCCAGCATCGAGAACAATTTTGACATGATCGCCTCGTCGATCAAGGACGTCATTGCGTTCGATGGGGCGGCAGGCTGGATCGGCGGCAAGTATTACAGCCAGGGATCGACGCCGACCGCCGACGAGTTTCCCGGACTGGCGCGTTTTCTCAACACCACCGCTGCGGGAGCTGTCTTCAGCACCGAAAATCTGTCCAAGGTCTATGAGCCGGCTGCCGATTTCATACACCAATCTGCCGGGATGCTGGTTTTGCCGATGTCGCGCGCGCCACGTGATTATATCGTGTTGTTTCGTGGTGAAGTCGCCAAAAGCGTGTCGTGGGCGGGCAATCCTGAAAAGCCGGTAACCCTGGCATCCGAGGGTGGCAGGCTTACGCCCCGCAAAAGCTTTGAAACCTGGCGTGAAATCGTTCGCGGCCACAGCGCTCCTTGGACATTGTCGGAAATCTACGCGGCAGGCATTCTGCGCGAGACACTTTTGGAAGTGGTGCTGCGGATAAGCGACGCCAGCCTCAAGGAGCGCGCGCAGGCACAGGAACGCCAGGAACTGCTGATTTCCGAGCTCAACCACCGCGTTCGCAACATTCTCAATCTGATCCGCGGCCTGATCAATCAGAGCAAGTCCCACGTATCAAGCATTACCGATTTCACCGAGGTGATCGGCGGCCGAATTCATGCGCTGGCGCGCGCCCACGACCAGATCACCCGCAAGAACTGGAACCCGGCGTCGGTGCATGACTTGATCGCGCTTGAGGTCGAAGCCTATCTCGGAGAAAAGATCGACCGGGTGCGGATCGAGGGCGCCGATGTGCTGCTCGATCCGGGCGCATTTACTACCTTTGCGCTGGTCACCCATGAACTGATCACCAATTCCGTCAAGTACGGCGCCCTCAGCGATCAACGCGGCGTGCTGACGATCACGACGGCACTGGAAGCCGACGGAAGCTTCCGCCTGCACTGGAGCGAAACCGACGGCCCGCCGATCAGCAACCCGCCATCACGCCGCGGCTTCGGCACCACGCTTATCCAAAAATCAATCCCGTTCGAGCTCAAGGGGACGGCTGACGTGCGTTTCGACCCCGCCGGTTTGAACGCCGATTTCATGATCCCGGCGGTCTATGTTTCCCGCATCGAGCCCCGTACCAGGGAGCCTGCCCTAGCCGCCCCGAAACAGAGCCCGGATGCGAAATTGCATCTCGACGGCGATGTCCTGATCGTCGAGGACAACATGATTATCGCGCTTGATGCCGAGGAGTTCGTCAAGGAACTCGGAGCCCGGGCGGTCCACGTGGTGGCCCGGATCGAGGATGCGTTGGCAATCGCTGCCAATGCGATGCTGAGTTTTGCGCTGCTGGATGTCAATCTGGGCCTGGAGACCAGCGAACGGATCGCCGCAGACCTGAATAACCGGTCGATCCCGTTCGCTTTTGCCACAGGCTACGGTGACCAGGCCAGCCTGACTGCGAAATTTCCGGATGCACCGGTAGTCCAGAAGCCCTACTCGAAAGCGGACATCGCCATCGCCCTCATCGAGCTTGCAAGGCGATAACAGCGATAGTAGCCACGTGGCGCGTTCTATCGAACGGGATAATGCCACCGCCATGGCGGATAACACCCGTCTTGCCGCATTGGACTAGGGGCTGTTGACGTTCGGGATTCCCAAATCACCTGACTTCTGATTCAAGGTTGCAAACGGAGGAGAGCAACCTTGACCCGAAGAGTCCTATCCAATTCGCAATGGGCGATCATCGAACCATACTGCCTGGGTAAAACCACCGATCCCGGACAAACCGGACGTGACCCACGACTTTTCATGGAGGCAGTCCTCTGGATCGTCCGCACGGGCGCGCAATGGCGCGAATTGCCGGGTGAGTTTGGCAAATGGAATTCTGTATTCAAGCGGTTCCGCAGATGGGTCAAAGCGGATGCTTTCTATTGTATGTTCAAAGCATTAGCCTCAGACGCCGATCTGGAATACGCAATGATCGACGGTACTATCGTCAAGGTTCATCGCTCGGGTCAGGGCGCAAAAGGGGGACTCTCTGCCAGGCCATTGGACGCTCACGCGGCGGCATAACGACAAAGATACTGGCTCTGACGGATGCGCTCGGTAATCTCGTCGATTTCTGTCTGATGCCAGGGCAAGCTCATGATCTGCGCGAGACCGATGCGTTGATCAGCGGCTTGTCCGCCGGATATTTGCTGGCGGACAGGGCCTTTGACGCGGATTGGCTGCGCAATGGCCTGCTGGATCGCGGCATAACCCCGGTCATACCGCCAAAATCCAACCGGAGGTTCCCGGCAGAGTTCGACAAGGAAACCTACAAATGGCGGCATTTGATCGAAAACTACTTTGGCAAACTGAAGGAAAACAGAGGGATAGCAATGCGCTCTTGCAAAACCGACCAGAGTTTCAAAGCCTTCATCTCAATTGCCGCAACGCTCATTCACACACGGTAAACGTCAACAGCCCCTAATAGGACAAAGCGCCAAGCAACACCGGCCCGAACAGCACCAGCAGGCCCGAAAGGCCGAGCCCCAGTCGCAGTAAATGACTGTAGGCGCCGATCAGGGCATACGAGATCAGTGCCAGCCCGAGCCCGATCTGGATCAGTGCCAGCAACGCATAGGCCGGATCGGTGGCGATTACCATGATCGATGGGTTGGCGATCATCGTCAGCGGGATGATGTAGAGCCCGACGCCAAGGCTCATCGCCGTCAACGCCACTTTCAGCCAGTTCTCGCCAATCATGCCGGCAGCAATGAACACGGCGCCGCAGACCGGCGGGGTGATGGTTGACAACAGCGCAAACCAGAACACGAACAGATGCGCCTGCAGCGGCTCCAGCCCGAGTTTCGACAGCGCCGGCCCGGCCACCGAAACACAGATCACGTAAGCCGCCGTGGTCGGCACTTCCATGCCCAGCACCAGGCAGGCAAGTGCAGTCAGAAACAGCGACGGCCACAGCAATCCGCCCGAGGCCGACAGGATCAGCGAGGTGATCTTGACCCCCAGCCCGGTGATCGACAGCACACCGATGATGATCGAGGCGCAGATGATGATGGCGGCAATCATCGACACCTGCCGCGCGGCGTTGACCACCGCATTCTCCAGTCGCACCACCGTGCGTGCGAGATCGAACCGGCCGTCGGCATGGAAGAACAGCATCACGAAGCCGACCAGGATCGCCAGGCTGGCTGCATATTGCGGCGTCAGATTGGCGACGAACATGCCCCAGATCAGCGCTGCAAACGGAATTGCAAAAAACGCCGAGGTGATCAGCACCAGCCGCAGGTTTGGCCGATCTTCGACAGCCAGCCCGGCCAATTCGTAACGACCCGCATAGGCATTGATGCCGATCCAGACGGCGAAGAAATACAACAGTGCCGGCAACAGCGCCGCCGCCATGATCGCCGTGTAGGGCACACCGGTCAGTTCAACCATGACGAAGGCGCCGGCCCCCATCAGTGGCGGCATGATCTGCCCGCCCGAGGACGCCACCGCCTCGATCGCCGCGGCCAGCCGGTTGGGGTAGCCGAGCCTGGTCATTGCCGGCAGCGTGATCGCCCCGGTGGAGGCCACATTGGCCGAGGCCGAGCCCGAGATCGAGCCGAACAGCGCCGAGGAAATCACCGAGACCTTGCCGGCCCCGCCCTTCAGACGGCCGGCGGCGGCGGAGGCGATGTTCATGAAGCCTTGACCCGCCTCGCCGGCATTGAGCACTGCGCCAAAGATTACGAAGATCGCCACGACGCTCACCGAAACCCCGGTCAGACTGCCCCAGATACCGCCCTCGGCGATCGTCAGCGTGCCGAGATAGCTCGCCAGCGGCGTGCCGGAATGACCGAATTCGCCGGGAATATACTGACCGAACAGACCATAGAGCAGCGCCAGCAGCGCCACCATCGGCAACGGCCAGCCGATCGAGCGCCGCGCCGCTTCCAGCACCACGATCAGCAGCACCGCGGCGATGACAACCTGAAAATCACCCTCAAGGATACCGTACTGATCACCCAGCGCGCTGTGCTGCCAGGCGACCCAGAGGCTTGCCGCGACCCCGGCCACGCACAACACGACGCCACTCGCGCGGGCGCGGCTGCCATCTTTTGTGAACAGGAAGATCCATGGCAGCGCCAGCGCCAGGTGCAGCGGCCGGCTGACCAGATTGGGAACCAGCCCCCAGAAGATCAGCGCCAGGTGAAACGCCACCAGACAGACCGCACAGACGATCATGGTCATCCGCATCATTGTCGGGGTCCTGTCGTTTTGTAGGGGGAAGTCAGAAGAAAACCGCCCTGCCCGAGCAAAAGGCCAGGCAGGGCGAAACCTGTTACTGCTGGTCTGCGGTCAGCTCGAAGCCGGCTTCCTGATAATAGCGGATCGCGCCGGGATGCAGCTTGGTGGTGATGTTGGCCATCAGCGCCTTGTCGACGCCGTTCCACCAGGGCGCGCCCTCGCTCATCGTTGCCTTGCCTTCCCAGAAGGTCTTGGTCAGCTGGTAGGCGGCTTCCTCGTCCATCGCTGTGGTGGCAAAGGCTGCAACCGGCAGCGACGTGGTGGTGATATCGCTGTCCTGGCCATTATAGGTACCGGCCGGGATCACCAGTTTCGAGCGCTTCGACTGGGCAATCTGATCGTCGCTGAGCGACAACACCACCACATCGGTCGACGCGGCAGCTTCAATCACGTTGGGCGCAGGCCATGAGCCGGCGGTGACGAAACCGTCGATCTGGCCGTTCTTGAGCGCCGGAACCGCATTCGACAATTCCACCTCGGCCAAATTGACCTTGCCTTCAAGCCCGAACAGCTTGAGGTATTTCTCGCCTTCGCTGGCGCCAAACGAACCCTTGCCAAGCAGGATGGTCTTGTCTTCCATACCGGCAAAATCAGTCACACCGCTATCAACCGACATGACAAAATGCATGGTCAGCGACGGGATCGGAAACAGCGCCCGGATCTCGTCGAATTTCGGATCACCCTTGCCTTCAAACATCGCCTTGCCGGCCTGCGCCAGACCGACCAACGCCGGCGGCGTAGTGAACACGTAATCGCCGCCGCGGGATTTGGCTTCCATCACGTTCTGCACCGAGCCCTGGCTCTCTTCAACAGTGACGATGATGTCGCCGTTGGTGCCGGCTTTCATCGCCTCGGCGATTTGCACTCCCATTTGGTAGTACGACGAGGATGATTTGGCCGATTTGTAGGTGATGCGCGTTTCAGCCAGTGCGGCCGAGGAAACCAGTGCGGCACACAGGCCCAGCGCGATAATCGCGGTCTTGTTTTTCACGTGTCTTCTCCCGTTTATCTGCAGATGCTCGGGGGCCGTTCGGGAACCGCCCTGTTGGGGCATGTTTTGCACGATTGCGCCGCGACCGCAATTCATGCTGGAGCATGGCGGACTGCCGATTTTCCATCCTTGGAAACCTGACGGCGAAACCGCCGCCGCAAACAACCGCTGGTCCACAACCGCGGCAGCCGGCCAGCCTTACGACCGCGTGGTCACGCTGCCGTCACCGAGCACCACCTTGGTCATCGGAATATCCCAGGGCATCGGGAAGATCGTCTTCATCCGGGCAAAATCCTGCCCCACGCCGATGATCAGCGTGTCGTCGGAAAGCCGCGCCAGCGTCCGGTCGTAATAACCACCGCCATTGCCGAGCCGATACCCTTCCTCGTCGACGCCGAGCAACGGCACGATCACTATTTCTGGAACAATCGGCACCGGGTCGGCGGGTACCGGAATATTCCAGACTCCTCGGGTCATCCTGCTTTCCGGCGTCCAGTGGTGGAACTCCACCGGCTGGTTTTTCTCAACCACCACCGGCAGGCAGATTTGCGCGCCGCGCTCGGAAGCGGCAATCATCCAGTCGCGCAAATTGAGTTCGCCGCGGATCGGCCAATAGGCAGCTATCGTCCGCCCCGAGACATCGCCAAGCATCTCATCAAGTTGCGCGCTTATCCGCTCAGCCATGGCCTTGCGCACATCAAGCGGCAACTCCTTGCGAAGCTGGTACAATTGCTGGCGGCGGGATTTGCGGAAGACCGAAACGTCTTTCCATGTCTGCGGATCGACCACATGGCCGTCCACCAGCATATGCGCAAAACAGGGCTCCGAACCGCTGTCGTCGAAATCATCATCTCTCATGGACGCAATCTAACACCCTGACCAGACGGGTCCACTTGCCTGATTGCGTCATGTTCCGTCTCACGCATAAGTTGGCACGAAAGATTGGTCTCCGCTTCTCTCCATATCAAATCCATGGAGTTGATGGTAAAACCTGCAGATGCCCATCGGTGGCAAACAGCGTGAGAAACGGGTGAAAAAATGCACACATCAGGTTCAGCAAACAGTAACGTTCCATTGCTGGAAGGCGCCCTTCGAAACCCGGCCAACCCCAATCACCTCATGGTCATCAGGCCAATCAAGCGAACGGTTCGGGTGTATGTTGGAGACGCCCTGGTCGCAGAGACAAAAAACGCGCTGCGGGTGATGGAGATGGGCAAATCGCTTTATGATCCGGCGATCTACATTCCCGCAACCGACATCCTCGTCACACTGAAGCCGCTCGACAAGACGAGCCATTGCCCCCTGAAAGGCGATGCCAGCTACGTCGCCCTCAATGACGAAGAAATAGCCTGGAGCTACGACAGGCCTTTGGTCGTTTCAAAGCAATTGGCCGGGCATTTCGCGTTCTGGCCGGACAAGGTCAGGATCACCGAAGGCGATTGACTTGCAGCACAGTCACGCCGCGCATATGCCAAGCCGGTAAATCTGGTCCGCACGCAAAGGGACGATGCACGCGTCAGCACGACGTGCACAAACAGGAAGGGCGACCATAAACCGCCCCTCCCGCGCAATGCATGTGTTGGTTGTGACGCTGTGGTCGCGCCCTATTCTTCGTTGACCGAGGAAACCGCCAGATTGGTCAACTTGCTGTTGGCTGCTTTTTCCTGGTCGAGAATGTCCGACAGCAAGTCATGAGCTTCCTTGTGTCCCAGCACCTTGGCCCATTCGCGCAGGGTGCCGTAACGGGCGATTTCATAGTGCTCGACTGCCTGGGCTGCGGCAATCAGCGCAGCGTTCTTGGCAACGCCGCTGGCTTCCTTGATGATGCCGTCGGTTTCCTTGATCAGCCCTTCGATGGCGTCGCATTTTTCGCCGGAAGCCTTCTTGCCGATGGATTTGAAGACTTTCTCGAGGATCTTGATCTGGCCCTTGGTTTCCTCCAGATGCTCGCCAATAGCATCCTTGAGCTTTTTGCCATTGGCTGCTTCCTGGACTTTCGGAAGCGCCCGGGTCAGGGCATTTTCGGCATAGTAGATATCTTGCAGCGTGTGTTCAAAGGCATCGGACAGGGTCTTCATGGCGAATTTCCTTTCAAATGATGGGGTCACATGAGCGTTGCGGGCATGGTTACAGGCGTCGGGATTGACCTGATCCTGGCGGAAACAGGACTGCCGCATCCCGTCTGGCGCATAACGGCGCAAATGATATTTGGTTCCGCTGAGTGAGCGCAATTCAGCGCGGTGCGGCCGGCAATGACGGGCCGCAACTCAAGGCGCGCTGAGGCGCCGCATCTGCTCAAAAGTGAAAGTGCCAGTCGGCCTGTAAGCCGGGTTTTGTATGGCCTCCGCCCGAGGACGAAAACGTGGCAGCCATTCCTCTGGGATACGCATTACTGCGCACCTCAAGCAACCTACCCGGATGATCAACCCCGGAAAAAGGGCCGGACTTGCGCCCTGCGTCATCCCTATTCGGTCTTGCTCCCGGTGGGGTTTACCGTGCCGCTTCCGTTGCCGGTCGCGCGGTGGGCTCTTACCCCACCCTTTCACCCTTACCCTACCCATCAAATGACCGGACAAGCCGGCGATAAGAAGGCGGGGCGGTATACTTTCTGTGGCACTTTCCCTAGGGTCGCCCCCGCCGGATGTTATCCGGCACCGTTTATCCGTGGAGCCCGGACTTTCCTCACCCTGCTGTCTTTCGACGTTGCAAGACGCGGCTGCCCGGCCGACTGGCGCGCTCTCCATAAACCACCGGGAAGCGGATGACCAGACCAATAGCGGCGGCGCGCAAGCAGGCCGCGGCCTTGATTGCCATCGCAATGCCAGCAAGCCGGAAGGCGAGTCCTGGCGAAATCAACCGCCTGATCCACCACGTCGCTGCAGGCGATGAAATCCCGATCTGACGGCCCGGTTGCTCGGTATGCCATACTGGCCATCACGCCCGGATTATCTTGGAAACATCGGGAACCTTTTGCCGTCCGCCGCGTTATGAGGTGACGGACGCGATGAAACAGGCCTCTCCGAGCTTATTTCATCAACCGTTGGACTTTGCCGCAATAGCGCTTGGAAACCGGGTTCATCCGTTTTGCGCCGTGACCGGCATTGTATTTGAGAATGGTGCCGCAGGTGGTGCCGCCGCCAAGCTGATGCGCCTTGGCGAGATATTTCATGCCGTATTTGATGTTGTTTTCCGGCTTGTAGAGACCCTTGGCCGAGCCGCTGTATCCCATCATCCGCGCCGTCGCAGGCTTAATCTGCATCAGCCCGATCTCACCAGCCGCGCCGCGCGCCTTTGGCCGATAATTGCTTTCCACCGAAATCACTGCATGCGCCAGCGAAAGCGGCACGCCGTAACTCTTGGCATAACTCGAGATCAGCGCGTTGTAAGGCCTCCCCGAATAACCGAAACTCAGGCTGCTTTCCTTGAGCTCGCCTTTCGATTCAGCGGAGCTGGTGGTGCAGCCAGCGAGCACAAGGGTAAGCAGGACCGCCGAAGCAGCCGTCAAAATTGAACGCATTGTTGGTATTACTCCGAGTGCGCCTAGCCCCCCATCAGTGGACGGGAACGGCATGCTGCAGGCGCGTTGCTTGTCAGCGCGGAAGCACATGCAGCCAGTTGCCGATGCGTCATCCGTGCGTTGAAGCCATCTCAATCAAGGCGCGAAGCGGCATATTTATGGCCGGGCAACCTAAAAATGCTGCATCGCAATAAACTTGCGTTGCAGACTGTAACATTCCTATCAAAAACCTTGATGCAGGCCCAAGCCTATTGCTCAGGCTACTGTCGGCAATTCACTCAGCAACTTGTGCAGCGTGCCGATGGTCGACGCGTCGGCAATGCCATCGACCTGTGCCGGACGGAAATGCCGCTGGAATGCGCGCACCGCGGCGGCAGTCTCCTCATTGAAGCGGCCATCGACCTGCAATCCGTAGCCGTAAAGCGCCAACATGGTCTGCAGCGCCTCCACCGGTTGGCCAGCGTCGCCCTGCTGGAAAAACCGCCCCCCGCCAACAGGCAGCGGCTCCACCCAGTGGCCGATTCCCGCGCGGTGCAACTGTTGCCAGGGAAATTTCTCGCCCGGATCCTGCTTGCGCAGCGGCGCGATGTCGGAATGGCCCACCACCCGCTCGGCGGCAATCCCGTGGCGATCGATGATATCGGCGCACAACCCGATCACTGCTGCGATCTGCGCCTCGGGAAAATCCGGCGATCCAGCTTCATGACCGGGGTTGGCGATCTCGATGCCGATCGAGGCCGAATTGATGTCGGTTTCGCCTTTCCAGATGCCCTGTCCGGCATGCCAGGCGCGCGCGGCTTCGGGCACCAGCTGGGTGACCAGCCCGGCCTCGTCGACGAAATAATGACACGAGACCTGGCTTTCCTCGGTGCACAGCCAGTCTAGCGCCGCCTGTGCGGTGGCCATGCCGGTATAATGCAGCACCAGCATGTCGGGATTTCGCTCGTTGCGGCGCGGGCCGTGATTGGGCGATGCCCGGGTTGCGGTGCCGTCGATATCGGGCTGGAAATCGCTCATGCTGCTGCGCGCTCTTTCTCGATGATGGCGAAGGCGTCGTTGAGCGCCGCCATCCGGTCATTGGCAATGCCTAAAAACTCTTCGGGCACGCCGCGACCGCGCAGCCGGTCGGGGTGGCTTTCGGCGGCCAGTGCCCGGTAGCGCTTCTTGACCTCGGCAAATGATGCCGTGTCCGGCAGCCCCAGCACCGCATAGGGATCGATACCGTCGGGGTGCACATGCCGCGCCATGATCCGGTCGAAATGCGGCTCGTCGATATGGAAGATGTCGGCCACGTCGGCGATGAACTCGAGTTCCTTTTCGTGGATCAGCCCATCCGCCTTGGCAATGTGGAATAGCCCGTCGAGCACGTCTTCCAGCATCGCGCAATTGGTCTCGCCGGAGCCGCACATACCCGCTACCCGCGCCGCATAGGCCTGATAACCGGCGACATCCTGCTTGGCCAGATTGTAAAGCCGAGCGACGTTCCTGGCCTCGGACTGCGGCACCGCAAAAATTTCCTGGAAAGCCCGCACTTCCTCGGGCGCGACAATGCCGTCGGCCTTGGCCATTTTCGCCGACAACGCGATCACCGCCACCGAAAACGCCACCCTGCGGCGCGTCTCCGGATCACCGGCAAAAACGGTCAACACAGCTTCGACAACGCTTGAAAAGGCGGTGGAAGCAGTCTCGCCGATGGCGTCGAACAGGCGGTGAAACAAGGACATGCTTTGTCTTTAGGCGATTTGAATATAAAAATCGAGTATAATGCACTGCACAAATTATCAACTATCCATCACTTTGGCGATTGCATTCATTCCCGAAATTCGCTGGACCCGAACCCGGTTGCACCGTTAAGGCGTACCCATGTCCGAAAACCGCCCCTCTGCCATAGACGTCTCGCCCGAACTTGCTGAACCGCCGGCCCATTCCGCTCGTCCGCTGGCGGGCATGGCGCTCGGGCTCGTTGGCGTTGTCATTTTTGGCGCGACCCTGCCAGTCACTCATATTGCGCTTGAAGGTTTCTCGCCCGCCTTCATAACCTGCGCGCGCGCTGTGATTGCCGCAGTGGTCGCCGCCATCACGTTGCTGGTGCTGAAAAAACCCTTCCCGCGGCAGCACGCGCTTTCGCTGTTTATCGCCGGGGTGATGCTGGTCTACGGTTTTCCGGGATTTTCCAGCGTCGCCATGCAGACCGTTCCCGCCTCCCATGGCGGCGTCGTGCTCGGTGTTCTACCGCTGATGACGGCAACCTTTGCCGCCCTGTTCGGTGGCGAACGTCCAGGCCGGGCGTTCTGGGCCTGGAGCATTGCTGGCGCTGCCCTGGTGATCATCTTCTCGCTCTCCGGCGCCGACATCGCGCCCGGCATCGGCGATCTGTGGCTGGGCTGCGCCGCGCTATCCGCTGCCTGCGGCTACGTCATCTCCGGAAAGCTTGCCCGCACCCTGCCGGGCTGGGAAGTCATCAGTTGGGCGCTGGTGGTCACCGCGCCAATTTCTGTGGTTGGCACCATCTTCACCTGGGAATCCGGCATCATCCAGCCCGACAATCATGCGCTGATGGCGCTCGCCTATCTGGCGCTGGGTTCGATGTTTGCCGGTTTCATATTCTGGAACTGGGGCATGGCGATTGGCGGCATTGCCCGCGTCGGTCAGGTACTGCTGATGCAGAGCTTCGTCACGCTCGGCCTGTCCGCACTGCTACTGGGCGAAACCATCACCCCGGTGATGCTCGGCTTCGCCACCGCCGTGGCACTGGTCGTCTGGATCGGCCGCAACGCCAAGGTGGGATCGGCGACGCTGGTTGCCGACCGCCAACCGCCGTCTGTGCCACGTCGAGGTTGATATCGAGCATCCGGGGCCTTCCTGAAGGCTGCCTTGCATCGCAAGACCTTACAAATCGCCACGAATATATGTTGTCGCAAACTGGCTGGTTTTCGCTTATATTTTGCCTATGAGATTACGACGAAATGAAAAGGAAGCAGTCATGACGGAACAGAAACCCTCTCAGGACTCTCCGGCAATACCTGGTGGCATGATTGTCTCCTCCCATCATCTGGCAACCGAGGAAGGCTGGCGCTCGTCCGAGTTCGAATACGGCCTGATCCTCGCCTATAACGGGTTTGCGCGCTGGATCGGGCGCTGCACCGTTGCTGCAGGCTACAGCGGGTTGACCACGCTGGAAATTCTGGTGCTGCATCACATCCAGCACCGCAGCCGCAAGAAGCGGCTCTCCGACATCTGTTTTCAGCTCAACATCGAGGACACGCACACGGTCAATTACGCGCTGAAGAAACTGCAGAAAGCAAAACTCATAAGCGGCGAAAAGGTCGGCAAGGAACTGTTTTACAACGTCACCAAGGAAGGCGAAGCACTGTGCAGTAAGTACCGCGAAGTGCGGGAACAGTGCCTGGTGGAAAACCTCAAGCACATTGAAAACCTGCCCAAGGACTTAAGCGAGACAGCTACCGTGCTGCGTACCCTGTCAGGTCTTTATGATCAGGCCTCCCGCGCCGCAAGTTCGCTGTAGGCGCTCGACGCTCACGCACGTCAGTTGCCCATCAGTGACGGCAGATAGGTGGCGATGCCCGGAAATATTGTGATCAGCGCAACTGCCAGCAGCAGCAGCAGGAAAAACGGCAGCGCCGCCTTGGCGATGCGCAGGATATCGAAACCGGTCAGGCCCTGAATGACAAACAGGTTGAAGCCGACCGGCGGCGTGATCTGCGACATCTCGACCACAATCACCAGATAGATCCCGAACCACAGCGGATCGATGCCCGCTTCCAGGATCATCGGCATGATGATCGACGTGGTCAGCACCACCACGGAAATGCCGTCAAGAAAACAGCCCAAGATGACGAACATCACGGTCAGTGCCGCCAGCAGCGCGTAGGGCGAGAGCCCCATCCCGGCAATCCACTCCGCCAGATGCCGCGGGATACCGGTAAACCCCATCGAGACCGACAGGAATGCCGCACCAACCAGAATGAAGGCAATCATGCAGGAGGTGACAGTGGCGCCCATCAGGCTTTCCCGCAACATATTCCACGACAGCGACCCGTTGGCCCAGGCCAGCACCACCGC